>NZ_CP073239.1:1396802-2095203 GCF_009670965.2 Riemerella anatipestifer
TATATATAATGACTTCACAGCAGATAAGACAGGCTTTTTTAGATTTTTTTAAAAGTAAAGAACACCTTATAGTGCCTTCCGCACCAATAGTATTGAAAGACGACCCTACACTGATGTTTTCTAATTCAGGAATGACACAGTTTAAGGATTATTTTTTAGGTTACAAAACACCTAAAGCTCCTAGAATTGCAGATACACAGAAATGTTTGCGTGTGTCTGGGAAACATAACGACTTAGACGATGTAGGGAGAGATACCTACCACCACACAATGTTCGAAATGCTAGGTAACTGGTCTTTTGGAAACTACTTTAAAAAGGAGGCGATTGCTTTTGCGTGGGAGCTACTTACGGAGGTTTATAAAATCCCAAAGGAAAACTTATATGTTACCATTTTTGAAGGTGATGCTACCGAAAATCTAGAGCGAGACCAAGAGGCATACAATTGTTGGAAGTCTTACATTGCTGAAGATAGAATTCTTAACGGAAATAAAAAGGATAACTTCTGGGAAATGGGCGAATCTGGACCTTGTGGACCTTGCTCGGAAATTCATATTGATTTAAGAAGTGAGGAGGAAAAGTCCAAAGTTTCAGGTAAAGATTTGGTAAACCAAGACCATCCGCAGGTTATAGAAGTGTGGAATCTTGTATTTATGGAGTTTAACCGCAAAGCTGATGGTAGCTTAGAGAAACTTCCTGCTCAACATGTGGATACAGGTATGGGCTTTGAAAGGTTGTGTATGGCATTACAAGGTAAAACTTCTAACTATGATACTGATGTCTTCACACCTTTGATTGCTAAAGTAGAGCAACTTTCTCAAAAAAAGTACGAAGGCTTATTAGATAATGAGAAAGATATTGCAATAAGAGTGGTAGTGGACCATATCCGAGCGGTATCTTTTGCTATTGCTGACGGTCAGTTGCCGTCTAACACGGGGGCAGGTTATGTTATCAGAAGAATTTTACGCCGTGCTATTTCTTACTCGTACCGTTTCTTAGATATGAAAGAGGCGTTCTTGTACGAACTCGTAGCGGTGCTTAAAAATCAGATGGGAGCATTTTTCCCAGAGATAGAAAAGCAAGAGAAATTGGTTACAGAAGTGATTAAAGAGGAGGAAAACTCATTCCTTAAAACCATAGAACACGGCTTAGTAAGGTTAGAGAATATTATTCAAGAAACGCTTAAAAAAGGTGAAAAAACATTACCTGGAGCAGAAGTTTTTGAGTTGTATGATACTTATGGTTTCCCTGCAGATTTGTCTAGAATTATAGCGGAGGAAAAAGGACTTACCGTGGACGAAAAGGGCTTTGATGAGGAAATGGAGAAACAAAAGCAGCGTTCTAAAAAGTCTTCGGCTCAGAAAGTGTACGATTGGGTTACTTTAAAAGATGAAACGGAGTCTTTTGTAGGTTATGACCAATTAGAACATAAAGTGTTCATCACGAAATACCGAAAATTAGAAAATAAAGATGGTGTATTCTACCAAGTAGTGTTTAACCAAACCCCTTTCTATGCAGAAGGTGGGGGACAAGTAGGAGATAAAGGTTATATAGAAAGCGAGGAAGGTCAGTTTGAAGTATTAGATACTAAAAAGGAGAATAACCTTAATATTTCCCTTATTAAAGATTTGCCACAAGCTCCAGAGAAAGAGTTTACAGCGGTTGTGGATAGCAGGTTGCGTAGAAATACACAAGCTAACCACTCTGCCACACACCTTTTACACGAGGCTCTAAGAGAGGTTTTGGGTACTCATGTGGAGCAGAAAGGTTCTTTCGTGGGAGCAGATTATTTAAGATTTGATTTTTCTCACTTTAGTAAAATGTCCGATGAGGAAATAGCTTTGGTAGAAGAAAAAGTAAACGCTAAAATTAAAGAGAATATTAGCTTACAAGAGTACAGAAATATCCCAATACAGGAAGCTCTAGATAAAGGAGCAATGGCTCTTTTTGGAGAAAAGTATGGGGATAATGTCAGAATGATTCAGTTCGGAAGTTCTAAAGAGTTGTGTGGTGGTACTCACGCTAAATCTACAAGCGAGATAGGTTTGTTCAAAATTGTTTCCGAAAGCTCTACTGCGGCAGGTATTCGTAGGATAGAGGCTATCTCTTCTGAAAAAGCAAATGCTTATTTTAAAGAGTTAGAGGAGCAAATGGCTCAACTTTCTCTTGTATTAAAAACTAAAGATGTTCAGAAATCAGTAGAGAAGTTGTTGGAGGAAAATCAGAAGTTGAAATCAGAATTAGAAACTATTAAAAAAGAGTTAGCTAAAAATGAAACGGCAGATTGGAAAAATCAGTTTGTTTCCAAGGAAGGTAAAAATCTATTAGTGAAAATGACTTCGCTAGATGCAGCATCGGTTAAAGATATTGTATTTCAGCTTAAAAAAGAAGTGTCTACTTCGGTAATAGTTATCCTTTCCGATGCTAATGATAAGCCAATGATAAGTGTAGGTGTTTCTGACGATTTAGGCGATAGCTATAATGCTGGAGCTATAGTGAAAGAGTTGGCTAAAGAGATACAAGGTGGTGGCGGTGGTAACCCAGGATTTGCCACAGCAGGTGGTAAAAACCTAGAAGGTTTACCAAAGGCTTACGAAAAAGCTCAATGTTTATAAAAAACTAAAAGGATTGTTCTCTAAGAACAATCCTTTTTTAATTATAGGTCTAAAAAAACAGCTAAAACTAATTAGCTGTTTTTTGTGTTTCTTATTTGGTAAGAGCCTGTTTGTTCCAATCTACATCAAATTGGCAAGATTTGTAACGCCCATCAATAGATATGAAAGTATCTGGTAGTTTTTCAACAATCCATTTCTCCATTACCTTGCCCTTTTTTTGTTCTAGAGCATAATTTTTTATTCTTTCATAGTCTGTAGCTATATCAAGTGTATGGGCTGGAATCTCTTCTAAAACTTTGATAATGCTTACCACTTTTTTATCTCTATTGGCTACATCTTCAAATGCATCTGTAATATCTCCTACCTTTAGACCCACAATCTGATAGCTGTAAGTAGCAGGTAAGTCAAGTTTTTCCAATCTGTCAGAACCTCCAGGTGTAGAGATAACACCTGCATTAAATTTGGTAGCCTTATCATCAGAGTATTTGTAAGCTGCTTCTTTAAAGGTAAGTTTACCTTCTTCTATTTGTTTTTTGATATCGTTGAGTTCTTTTTTGGCAGTTGCTATTTCTTCAGCGTTAGGTTCTGCTTTTAGTAGTATATGTCTGGCATCGTAGAATTTACCACTTTTCTTAACAAGCTGTATAAGGTGATACCCAAACTCAGACTCTATAGGTTTAGAAAGTTCGCCTTCCTGTAAATTGAGAGCAGCAGCTTCAAAAGCTTTTACCATAGCTCCCTTTGCGATGTTTTTGTATAGTCCTCCAGTAGCAACAGACCCAGGGTCTTCGGAATATATCCTTGCCATTTTTTCAAAACTTTCACCGCCTTCTATGTCTTTCTTGATTTGGTTAAGTTTGTCAATTAATTTTTGCTGATGCTCCTTTGTTAATTTAGGATAAAGGGTAATCTTTGCTAACGAAATTTCGTCTTTCACCATAGGAAGTTGTCCCTTATAGGTATTGTAGAAATCGGTAACTTCGTTTGGTGTGATGTTAACACCGTTAGTAATTCTTTGATATTTCGCTTGTCCGTAATATTGGTCAGTATCAATTTGCTCTATTGCAGACTTCATCTCAAATGAATTTCTGAATTTGTAAGCAGCTAGAAGCTCCTTTTCTGACGGGAATTGTGCTAAAAGCTCGTTATACTTGGCTTCTGCCTGTTGCTTAATAGCTTCAGAGTGATTTTCTATTAAGGTGTCTTTCTTTGCTTCGTAGATGAGTAGCTTATTGCTTAATACTTTTTCCAAGAACTCACATCTATTAGCTGTTTGTGCCCCTTGCTGACGAGCGTAATTCTCTTGCTGTTCTATATCTGATTCTAAAACTATTTCGTTGCCTACTACTGCGGCTATCCCGTCCACTAAATCCCCAGGTTTAAGCTGTGCATGAGCGTTAAACGAAAGTAATGTGATAAAAAAACTCAGTAGGAAGGTAATTTTATGTTTATAGTTCATATTTAATTAAATTTAAAACCTAAGTTGCAAAAATAGAATTATTAAACAATAACTCTTAATATTTTATTATAATTATTTCTTAAAATTTGTAGCTGTTTAAAGTTTTACTTCAAAGGCAGTTAACCTTTTAAATTCTTGTATTCTTTCTTTAAGCATAGTTTCTGATATATTGGCAAGTCTTTCTGTACCGAATTTTTCTACCGTAAAAGAAGCAATAGCAGAGCCCATCATTAGAGCGGTTTTCATATTTTCAAAGCTGTAATCTTGGGTTTTAGCAAGGTGGGCTGCAAAACCTCCCGCAAAAGAGTCTCCCGCACCTGTAGGGTCAAACACATCTTCTAAAGGTAAAGCAGGAATTGCAAAGATTTGGTTTTTATCAAAGAGTAAAGCTCCGTGCTCTCCTTTTTTAATGATGACAAATTGAGGTCCCATCTTTCGGATTTTCTGAGCGGCTTTTACTAAAGAATATTCTCCAGAAAGTTGTCTAGCCTCTTCGTCGTTAATGCAAATGATGTCTATTTTAGAAATAATGTCTAATAACAAATCCCAAGTATGCTTCATCCAAAAGTTCATAGTGTCCAGGATAACGAGCTTGGGGCGTTTTTTCATTTTGTTAAGAACTGACATTTGTACCGCAGGGTGTAAATTCCCTAATAGTAATACCTCTGCTTCTTGAGCTTTTTCTGGGATTTTGGGGTCAAAGTTTTCGAGAACATTCAGCTCTGTGGATACGGTATCTCTAACATTTAAGTCACTGTGGTATTTCCCTGACCAAAAGAAGGTTTTTCCGTTAGGGATAATTTCTATTCCATCAATATTGATGTTTTTACGCAGCATCATATCTAATTCTTCTTGAGGGAAATCTCCTCCTACCACAGAAACCAGCCCTACACTAGCTTCCATTACAGAAGCGGCTAATCCTATATAAGTGGCAGCACCACCTAGTGTTTTGTCGGTTTTTCCAAAAGGGGTTTCTATGGCATCAAAAGCAACAGTTCCTACAGCTAAAAGTTTCATTGTTTTTCTGTTTGAATTTTTATAATTATTTCTTCCACTGGAAGGTTTCTATCAAGTGGAGTATATCTGTTTTTATGTATTCTACCGCAGGGGCAAGAGAATCTGGTTTGGGGCGAGAGTTAAAATATAAATTCCCTGTTATAAAATGGTGAGTGCTATCTGTGATAAAAAACTGAATGTTAGATGCAGACTCGCCCTTTAGTTCATAAAAGTTGCCAAATACTCTTTTTTCAGGATAGCTAAAAGATTTGGTTTCTATGGCACTGGCTTTTATGGTGTGTTCGTAAACCATTTTTTCAGCTTCCTTTACGTGTAGTTGAAAGTCGTTTCTTATAGGGAAGTAGGTTAAAAACACATTAGCTTTCATTTTAGGATAGCTGAGGTTAAACCAACATTCTCTCTGTTTAGCAGGTGTTACTTTAGCAAAATCCGAGAACTCAAAAGTATAACTACAAGTATTGTTAAAGGGTTGATAATGTGCTTTAGGATACTCTAAGCGGAGTTCTCCTTTAGGTTTGGGTAAGGTTTCGCCTTTACATCCGATGAGAGTAAAGACCAAGATAATGGAAAGTGTGATAACTTTAAACATTGTGCAAAAATAAAAAATACTTACCAATTAAGGTGGTAAAAATGCTATTTGTTGAAAGTTTTATCAATGTAGTTTTCTAAAGGTTTCGGAAACGATTTTTGTTGCGAACTTTCATAATCCACAAAATTGAAATTATGGTCGTGAGCAAGTTGTTCCAATAGTTCAATATTGGGTACACTAACGGCAATAAATTCTATTTCTAAATTTTTGTGTGTGAGTTTGTGTTTAACGGTATTATGATTGGAGATGTATTCTTCTAAATGTTTAGGTAAAAATTCTGGAAAATCATAAAGATTTTTCCAAATAGAAGAGCGGTCGCGTTTCTTTACTACAAAAAAATCATTGTGGTGGATAAAGTAGTATTTTAGTTTTATGTCTTCGGTTTTTACCTTCTTTATTTTAACAGGGAATTTATCTATTGTCCCCGTATTAGAAGCGATACAATCTTTACTTAAAGGACAAAGCTCACACGAAGGCTGTTTAGGTTTGCAAATGCCAGAGCCTAAGTCCATAATTGCTTGGTTGAAATCCCCAGGGTTATCTTTAGGAATGAGGTCTTTGGTAAGTTCCGAAAAATAATCAAACGCATTAGATTTTGAAATGTCAAAATCATCAGCGAAAAATCTAGAGAAGACACGGTAAAAATTACCATCTATGGCAGGGTAGGGCAACTGGTATGATATACTGCAAATGGCAGCGGCGGTGTATTTTCCTATACCTTTTAGTTTTAGAATGTCTTGGTATTCGGTAGGGAATTTTCCTCCAAAATCTTGCATAATTTGCCTAGCAGCATATTGTAGATTGATGGCTCTAGAGTAGTAGCCTAAGCCTTTCCAGTAGAGAAGTACTTCGTCTGTATCGGCTTCTGCTAAAGATTTTACATCAGGAAATCTGGCTACAAAATTAAGGTAATGCTGAAGCCCTTGCTGTACTTGGGTTTGTTGTAAAATAATCTCACAAATCCATATATTATAAGGGTTTGTAGTAGCTCTCCAAGGTAGGTCTCTAGCGTTTTGTTTGTACCATTGGAGTATTCTAAAGCCAATGTTTAGAAAATCAGGGTTTTGTTTGTTTGTTTTCAAAAATAAGTTATATATTTGCACACCAAAAATAAAAACAAAAAAGGAAATGACAAAAGCAGAATTGGTAAATACCATATCGAACAAGTTGGGTATTGAGAAGAATGATACGCAGAAAGTAATAGAGGCTTTTATGCAGGAGATAAGAGGTTCTCTTTATGAAGGTAATAATGTTTACTTAAGAGGTTTTGGATCTTTCATTATTAAGACTCGTGCTGCTAAAACAGGAAGAAATATCTCTAAAAATACAGCTATAGAAATTCCTGCACATAACATTCCAGCGTTTAAACCATCTAAATCTTTTGCAGAAAGAGTAAAAACTAAAGTTCCAGTAAAGGATTAATTCAATTTATTTATTAACATAAAAAATATAAACTATGCCTAGCGGAAAGAAAAGAAAAAGACACAAGGTAGCAACTCACAAGAGAAAGAAGAGAAGAAGACAAAACAGACACAAGAAGAAGAAATAAGTCATAATCTCTTATTAAATATAATATAGTTGATGTTTTATCAAGGTAAAATACATCAACTATATTTTTGTTTAACTATCTAAGATAATTTTAGAATGAAAAAAGAACTGCTAATATCTAACGAAGGCGGTGCTTCTAAGATTGCATTGATAGAAGACGGACGCTTATTTGAGCTACACGAACAAGAACAAGAGAGTGATTTTGTTGTAGGAGATATTTTCCTCGGAAAGATTAAAAAGCTAGCACCTAACCTTAATGCCGCTTTTGTAAATATAGGCTATGATAAAGATGCCTTTTTGCATTATCAGGACTTAGGACCGCAGTATCTTACCTATCGTAAATTTCTCAACGAGACTTTATTTAAACGGAAAAACGACTCAAGTCTAAAGAATTTCCCTATAGAAAAAGCGTTGGATAAAAACGGTATGGTAGATAGCGTTTTGGCTAAGGACGATGTAGTTTTGCTACAAGTAACCAAAGAGCCTATCTCTACCAAGGGAGCTAGAATTTCTACCCAAGTTTCTCTTACGGGGCGTTTTTTAGTATTGATACCATTTGACCAAAAAGTTTCGGTATCAAAGAAAATTAAAGACTCGGCGGAGAGAGAACGCCTAAGAACGCTTATAGAAAGCATCAAACCAGAAGGTTTCGGTGTAATTATAAGAACCGTAGCGGAGGGTAAAAAAGTAGCTGAGCTTCATAATGATATGAACCAGTTGGTTCAGAAGTGGGAGACTTGCTTTAAGAACATACAACGAGGCAAAGTACCTTCTAAAATCCTAAGCGAGGAAGAAAAAGCGTCTGCTATCCTAAGGGATAATTTTAATGCAGATTTTGTAAGCATCATCTGTGATGATGAGGATATGGTGCAAGAAATGAAAAATTACCTAGAGGTAATTGCACCAGAGAGAAAAAATATAGTGGAGTTTTATGACCATCATATCCCACTATTAGAATACTATAATGTAGAAAAACAGCTTAAGCAGAGTTTTGGTAAGCATGTTAATATTCCTAGCTCCAAAGGAGCCTATTTGGTTATAGAACATACAGAAGCACTACATGTAATAGATGTAAATTCTGGAAACAATATAACCGCAGGAAGCCAAGCCAATAAAGAGCATGCCTTTAATGTAAACAGAATGGCAGCTACAGAGATTGCGAGACAGCTAAGGCTTAGAGATATGGGAGGCATTATAGTAGTAGATTTCATAGATATGAGAGATGCCGAGCATCGTAGAGAGCTTTACGAGCATCTTAAAAATGAAATGAAACGAGATAAGGCAAGACATAAGATTTTGCCACCTAGTAAATTTGGGTTGATACAAATTACAAGGCAAAGGGTTCGTTCTGAAACGGTGATAGAAACCAAGGAAGAAAACCCAAATAAAGACGGTGAAATTTTAGCACCAGTAGTCATTGTAGAGAAAATGACGGAAGTCCTAAAAGGACTTATGCAAAAAGAAAAAGGAAGGCTTTATCTGCACACCCATCCGTTTGTGGAGGCTTACCTTACCAAAGGTCTTATGAGTATACAGACCAAATGGTACTTAAAGTACAAAAAGTGGGTAACTATTATCCCGAGAGACTCTTTCAAATATTTAGAATATAGGGTTTACAATAGCCAAAAACAAGAGTTAGCGAGTTTCTCAAATTAAAAAATACAATCACCTTCTCCAGCACGAGAGGGTGATTTTTGTTTCTCTTATTTTGAGAAAAAATAAGAGAATTGACTCTAAAAACTTGCATACTTGCTTAAAAGGTTATAAGTTTGCTTCATATTTATGCGATACACTATCAGTGACATACAAAAAAGTGAAAAAAACTTACACAAAAATTTGGTACTTTCAAATAATTGTGTAAACACACACACACACACACACACACACAGATAGTTTCGTGTATATGCGTTCTATTATCCAGAAAATTCTTTAGACTTTTATCGTTAATCATAAATAGAGTTCCGTCAACTTTGGTTGGGGGCTTTTCGTGTTTATCTAGTGTTAATTTTAGCCTTCATCAATATTTACTAAAAGCACCATTGTTTTGTCTAATAACATGGTCGTTCTTGTTAGGTGCTTTTAGTGTTCAGGGGGAGCATTTTGCTCTTTCTGTTTTAGCCTTTCCTCTCGTTTTGTGTGTGTTTAGAGGGGAAAGGCGTTTTTTTAGGTTAGAACTTAGAGGTGAGATATTAGAGCTCAGTATAGTCTCATCAACCCTTAAGTCCAACCTCCAACCTCTAAAATCCAATATCTATAACCTTAAATAATTAAATATTAACAATTTTAAAATTAAATGTAATGAAAGCAACAACTACAAGATTGATGAGTGTACTTGCCTTTTTGGTGCTAAGTTTAGCAACCTACGGGCAAGATTACAGTGGCAAGGTTGGTATAAATACCAGTCAACCTAATGCTACTTTGGATATTAAAAGCAAGTCTGCTAATTCTAGTAATACTTTGGAGGGTTTGGTAATCCCTAATGTAAGCAAGGATAAAGCCTACCAAATGACTACTAATACTAAAACTCCTCTTAAAGAATCTACTTTAATTTATGTAGATAACCTTTCTGATTACTCTGGAGCAGATGCTACGGTAGGCGATATCATGGAGAAAGGTTACTACTTTTGGAATGGCACTAAGTGGGTAAGAAGTGCGAGTAGCGTAGGAAATGAGTGGACTTATGCAGGGAGAAAGAATTCTATTGGTTCAACAACGGGGTATGAACATCAAACAGATTCTATTGCTTTAACCCGCTCTATGCCTGCAAATACAGTTTTGGCTTATAATGATTTGAATAAGACTTTAGGTGTTAATAGTGGAGTTTTAGGGGTGTCTAGTTACAATCCTAATAAAGAGCTTCGTTCTTATACTGAAGTAACAGGTGATGGTGGGTTGGTGTTGTATAGAGGAGATAAAGCAAACTCTAATGCGGTGATGGGATATGTAGATTATAAATATGATGGAGCTGGTTATAAAATAAGAACAATGGGGTTAGATTATAGAAATGCTACTTCAAACCCAGATGGGATTACGGGGGCTTATCAAATACTATCTAATTACAGAGATACCTCAGGAAATGCAATAAGTGGAGGTAACTTTTCCCTTACCTTATCTAATGTCGCCAATACATTTGGAAATTCAAATGCCACTGTAAGGACTGATAAAAACGGGTATTATTTTAATCCAAAAGGAATTGTAAAGTCCGATGAAGTTTCAAATACGGTTTATAGTGAAACCTTTGTTAGAACAGGTATGGATAATTTAGGTAATGCTTCAAAAATAAGATGGTCTATAAATAAATTTATGCCTGGAGCTAATTGGGATGTTACCACAGAGCGTCTCCAAAGAACAGTAGATGTTTCGCCTATGGGATTTATAGATTTTGGTATTTCGGGAGATACGCCAAATGCTGCTGGAGGACGTGATGGTTTAGGCTTTGGTTATGGGAAGAATGTATTTGCTGTAATTAGAGAAAATGGGAATTTAGGAGTGGGAACTTTAGATCCTTCTACTAAAATAGAAGCTGTAGGAGCTATACAATCAAAAAGTAGTGGAAGTCACTCAAGTACTGCTATTAATCCGGGCTCTCTTGAGATTTTTAGAGACCCTAATTCTACAGCTATTTCTTCACCAAATACAATGGGGTACTTAGATTTTAAAAGAGAGACTTCTGTTGATGCTCATGCAAGGATTGCAGCGTATGTAGATACTCGAGATAGAAAAATAATTTCATTCTCAAAATCTGACACAGGAAATATGGTACCTGGTGAGGTTGCTACACCATTTTATTTTGACTTAACAGAAGGGAAATTGGGTATCGGTATATCTGCACCGTCAGAAAAATTAGAAGTTGTAGGTAATGTAATGGCAACTGGAGAAGTGAGAAGTACAGCTGCTAATGGTTTTAGAATAGCGTATAACAACAAGGGGGTTATCTTTAGAAACGATGGAGATAAGTTCTTACTAATGACTTCTGCTGACCAAAACGGATTAGGAACATTATCTACCGATAGACCTCTAGTATATGAGTTTACAAGCAAAAACCTTTTATTGCAAAGAGATGGAACCGATGGTAATGTAGGTATTGGGGTTCTTGCTCCTACCGAAAAACTAGAAGTGGCAGGCAAAGTAAAGGCTAACACTTTTATTGCTACACAAACAGGATCTGTTTTCCCAGACTATGTGTTCCAAAAGTATTACACAGGTACTTCTAGCCTAAAGTCAGACTATAGCTTTAAAACCCTAAGTCAAGTAGAAGATTTTGTAAAAACTAATGGGCATTTACCAGGGTATCAGTCTGCAGAAGCTATCAAAAAGCAAGGTTATATAGACCTTATGGCAACTCAACTCACTAATGTGGAGAAGATAGAAGAACTTTATCTACACAGCATAGAGCAAGATAAGGCTCTAAAAGCTAAAGATGCCAAAATAGCAGAATTAGAAGCTCGTTTACAGAAGCTAGAAGCTTTATTAGTAAAATAATTTAATCTTTTCCCCATTGTGATAGGTGTCGCAATGGGGCTTTTTTATACTTCACAAAGTATTATAAACATCTAACACTAACATCAAAAATTTATACATTATGAACACTTTAAAAGCGTGGTTGCGTCCCAACCTATTAACGAAAGATGACCCTAACGATTTTGTAGCCGTGCCACTTCTAGGTGGTAGCCTTGGCATTACAGAAATTATAGATGCTCTAAAAAAAGAGGGTATGGAGATACAGACTGAAACGGCGGTAGATATTATCACTCGTTTTAACCGCAAAGCCTCGGAGTTGGTACTCAACGGCTATAGCGTAAATACGGGGCTAGTGTATATGCGTCCTGCGATTAAGGGTGTATTTTACGATAAGACTTGGGATAAAGAGAAACACTCCGTTTATGTGAATGTGAACCAAGGCACCGACCTAAGAAAAGCCGCCAATGATACCAAAGTAGAAATCCTAGGCGAGCAGTCTAGCCCAATGAGCGTGTTCAGCATCACTGATAAAGTTACTGGTAAAGCAGACGGCACCCTTACCAAAGGCAAAAATGCTGAAATCAAAGGTACTTACATTAAAATAGATGGCGATAATCCTAAAAACGGCATCGTCTTCAAAAACTTAGATACTCAAAATGAAATCAAGTTGGCTAAAGATAATATCGTAATCAACGAGCCGTCAAGAGTGCTTATTCTTGTGCCTTCAGATTTGGAGGCAGGGAACTATGAACTCAGCATTACCACACAAAGCAGCACGGGTTCTGTCTTACTAAAAGAACCAAGAACGGAGCGACTACCCAATCCTGTGGTTATTGCCTAGTAAAGTATTTTAATAAAACTAAGGCTACTCATTTAACGGGTAGCCTATTTTATTACCTCTTACCGAGTGCTACGGAACAGAGTCTCCGCACTTACCGTAACGGAGTGTCTGTCCTTAGGCTAACGGATAGCCTGTTACGGTAAGGACAGTCTCTCTGTTGAAAATGGCTCATATCTTAATAACTAAACCTATTTATAGGGCAATAGTTTTGGTTAATTCCTAAGGGATTACGCCCGTTTTTTGCCAAAAAAAGTATAACTTTGCCTCCATAATGAATATAGCAAGTTGTATTTTAGAGGCTCTTAAAACTCATGGCAGTGTAGCTGTGCCTCACTTTGGTGTTTTTTCTTTAAAGTACTCTGGTGCAGTTATCAGTAACGAGGACGGTCATATACTGCCTCCTGCTAAGCAGATTGTACTAGAAAAGAACTACCTTTTAAAAGAGAATAGTTTCGTCAATTTTGTGGCTCAAATTAAAGGCATCAGTTCCCAAACGGCTGACTTTGAGATAAAAACACAAACAGACTATTGGAAGAAAAAAATAGAAGCAGGAGAATCTTTTGAGGTAGAAGCTCTAGGGGCATTTAATTCAGACACTCAAGGGTTTTCTTTTGTAGGGCAACGGATTTATTTAGATTCGCCTGATGTCTATGGGCTAGAGGCAATCAATCTTTCTGAAATGAGTTCCCAAAAAGAAACTCAACCTTCTCAACCTAAGAAATCTAATGCTTGGAAAGTGGTACTTTGGTTACTCATTTTTATTATTCCAGCAGGGATATTGGGGTATTTGAATTTCTATCACCCTGAAATTTTATTTGGTGTGAAAAGTTTTGAAAAAGATAAAACTCAAAAGACCACTCCATCTCAGCCTGTAAAAACAACTAAGACTAATGATACTTTGGTAATAGATAGTTTAAAGCAAGACTCTTTACCAGCTAACAATTTAAAATAATATGACAAAAAAAACGCCTAAAGATAGCCTTACGGTAATGACTAATATTGTACTCCCAAACGAAACCAATCATTTGGGAAATTTGTTTGGGGGAGAGCTTCTCTCTAAAATGGATAGATGTGCTTCTATATCAGCCTCTAGACATTGCGGAAGGAGGGTAGTAACGGCTTCGGTAAACCATGTTTCCTTTAATCACCCTATTCCAGAAGGAGGTGTGGTGGTTTTGGAGTCCAAAGTAACCCGTGCATTTTCTACCTCTATGGAGGTTTATGTAGATGTATGGATGGACGACCCTATTACACAGAAAAAAGTGCATACCAACGAAGGAATATACACCTTTGTAGCGGTAGATGCGTTCAACAAGCCTGTGCCTATCCCAGAGTTAGAACCAGAAACGGATATAGAAAAAGAACGCTATATGGCAGCTCTTAGAAGAAAAGAACTTTCCCTTATCCTGTCTGGAAGAATGAAGGCTCAAGATTCTGTGGAGCTAAAAAAACTATTCATTTAATCATTTATGAAGGTTTTACAACTAGATAAAAATCACCCTCTTATTACGGAGCAGCTCACAGCTAATGGATTTACAATAGATGAAGATACCACTTCTTCTTACGAAGGAATTTTAGATAAAATAGAACCTTACGAGGGTGTGATTATTAGGAGTAGAATTCCGCTAGATGCTCGTTTTTTAACTCAAGCTAAAAATCTAAAATGGATTGCTAGAGTAGGGGCAGGAATGGAAAATATAGATACCGAAAAGGCAGAAGAATTGGGGATTTGTCTTTTTAATTCTCCAGAAGGTAACCGAGATGCGGTGGCAGAACACAGTTTAGGCTGTCTTTTAGTACTGATGAACCGTTTGTTTATTTCATCGGAAGAGGTCAAAAAAGGTATTTGGAAGCGTGAGGAAAACCGAGGGGAGGAAATTAAAGATAAGACGGTAGGCATCATAGGGTATGGCAATATGGGAAAAGCCTTAGCTCAAAGACTATCAGGTTTTGGGTGTGAGGTGATATTTCATGATATTAAAACTAACCTATCAGATCAATACGCCCAACAAGTTCCGTTAGAAGTATTACAAGAGAAAGCGGATATTCTAAGCCTGCATTTACCTTTGGCAGAGGATACCATAGGCTGGCTTAATGCTGATTCTATCCAAAAAATGAAGAAAAATTTTTATCTCATCAATACAGCTAGAGGGAAGAATGTGGTAACTGCAGATGTGGTTTCGGCACTTAAAAGCGGTAAGATAAAAGGGGCTTGTCTAGATGTTTTGGAATACGAAAAAAGCTCTTTTGAAAACTTAGAAATTCAGAATGAAGATTTAGCTTTTCTTTTAAACTCGGATAAAGTGATTGTTACACCTCATATTGCAGGTTGGACGCACGAAAGCAAGATAAAATTAGCCCAAGTGATTGTAGATAAGATTTTAGCAAAGTTTAAAAAATAATAGATTAAAAGTATGAAATGGTGGTGGATTATAGCGTTCGGATTGCTAACATTTTCTTGTTCTAAAAAACAAGAAAGTAATGATGAGGTTAAAACTAATTTGCCTCATTTTTCTAAGGTAGATGCTGAGGATATTTTTACAAAGGAGGATAATTCGGTAGCTAATGAGGATTCTCTAAAACACCTTTTGCAAGAATACTATCAAAACACTTGGGTAGGAGGTGATTTAAGTGGAGGAATCTTAATCGCTAAAGGCGATAATATTATTTTTGAACAATACAGGGGCTATGGCAGAGAAAACCAACAGATGCCCATCAATCAAAATACGCCTTTACACATTGCTTCTATTTCTAAGACGATGACGGCAATGGCGATTATGAAGCTGATAGAAGCAAAAAAAATAAAACTAGACCAAGATATTACCACTTTTTTTCCAAAGTTTCCGTATGCTAATATCAGAGTTATAGATTTACTTAGCCATAGAAGTGGACTTCCAAAGTATGAACATTTTATTGAAACTTTGGAGCCTAAACCTAAAGAGTTATCACAGTCTTTTTTAACCAATCAAGATGTTCTAAATCTACTTATTAGATATAGACCAGAACTAGCTAGACCTACTGGTACAGGGTTTATGTACTGTAATACCAACTACGCTCTACTAGCTCTCATTATAGAGAAGGTGACCCAAAAAGATTACCCTACTGCAATGAAGGAAATGCTTTTTGCACCTCTTGAAATGAAGCATACCTTTGTATTTCAGCAAAAGGATATTGCCACGGCGGCACAATCGTTCTATTATAAAAATAACAAACTGTATCCTCTTAATAATTTAGACCTTATCTACGGAGATAAAAACATTTATACCACTCCTAGAGATTTATTAAAGTTTTCACAAGCGATGTTCTCTAAAGAGTTTTTACCTTCGGATTTAAAAGAGAAGATATTCACGCCTTATAGTAATGAGAAAAAAGGGATTAACAACTACGGCTTAGGGTTTAGAATGAAAATTTTTGATAATAATAAAAAACTGACTTATCACAATGGTTGGTGGCACGGTTCTAACTCTGTATTTGTACATCTTTTAGATTCTAAGGTAAGTATTATTGCGATAGGTAATAAATTTTCTAGGAGAGTCTATTCAGCGGTTGCGTTATCTGGTTTGTTTGATGATTTCCCGTTGGAAACAGAAATTCTAAAAAAGGAGATGATGCCAAATGCATCTAATGCTCTTCCTTCATCTTCAAGTGATTCATTACAATAATAAATAGTGATCTAATAATAAACCAAAAAGACCAGTTCGTTAGAACTGGTCTTTTATATTTTAAAAGTATTCTCTTTTTTAATTAAGCTAATACTTCTTTTACTTTGTTTGCTGCTTCTTCTAGAGTAATTGCAGAATGTACTGGTAAACCAGACTCATCAATTAATCTCTTAGCTTCTTCAGCATTAGTTCCTTGTAATCTTACGATAAGAGGTACAGGAAGTTCTCCGAAGCTCTTGTAAGCATCTACTACACCTTGTGCCACTCTATCACATCTTACAATACCACCAAAGATGTTGATAAGAATTGCTTTTACATTAGGGTCTTTAAGGATAATACCAAATGCCTTTTCTACTCTTTCAGCATCTGCAGTACCACCTACATCTAGGAAGTTAGCAGGGTTACCTCCAGAAAGTTTAATGATATCCATAGTAGCCATTGCCAAACCAGCACCGTTTACCATACAACCTACATTACCATCTAGCTTAACGAAGTTTAATCCAGCTTCACCAGCTTCAACTTCTGTAGGGTCTTCCTCTCTTTTGTCTCTTAATTCAGCTAAATCTTTATGACGGAAAAGTGCATTATTATCTAAAGTTACTTTAGCATCTACTGCAGCGATTTTGTTATCTGAAGTTTTAAGAACAGGGTTGATTTCAAATAAAGAAGCATCAATTCCTACATAAGCATTGTAAAGAGCTGTAATGAATTTTACAAAATCTTTAAACGCTTCTCCTTCTAAACCTAGATTAAATGCAATTTTTCTAGCTTGGAAAGGTTGTAATCCTAAAGCAGGATCTACCTCTTCGTTATGGATAAGGTGCGGAGTTTCTTCTGCCACTTGCTCTATATCCATACCACCTTCTGTAGAATATACAATCATATTCTTTCCTTTAGCTCTATCTAAAAGTACAGAAACATAGTATTCTTTTGGTTCAGAATCTCCAGGATAATACATATCTTCTGCGATAAGCACAGAGTGTACTTTTTTACCTTCAGCAGAAGTTTGAGGCGTTACTAACTGCATTCCGATGATGTTTCTTGCGTTTTCTTCTAACTTTTCCATGTTAGGAGAAAACTTAACACCTCCACCTTTACCTCTACCACCTGCGTGTACCTGAGCTTTTACTACCCACGCTTTAGTTCCTGTTTCTGCAGAAAGCTGTTCTGCTGCTTTTTTTGCTTCCTCTACGGTGCTAGCTACTATACCTCTTTGTACTCTAACGCCGTATTTCGCTAAAATCTCTTTTGATTGATACTCGTGAAGATTCATAAATATATTTTTGTATTAAATTTTACGATTTTATAAACAGTTACAAATTTAAAGAAAATCTTTGGAAGATAGAAATCTTTTTTGTTTACCCTACTTTAGCCCTTGCTACTAACATAATGAGCATTGTCCAACTGATAATCATACACAACCCTCCTAATGGGGTAATGGGACCCAAAAACCTTAAGCTAATACCCCAAGCTTCTTGAAAAGCTAAGAAATAGATGCTTACAGAGAATAAAAAAGTCCCTACTATCATTAGCAATGATGTCCATTTTTCTAATCCATTATCGAATTTTAGAAAAAAACCAATTACTAAAAGAAATAGAGCAGAGTACATTTGATACTTTACTCC
Source organism: Riemerella anatipestifer (assembly GCF_009670965.2). Classification (NCBI taxonomy): domain Bacteria; kingdom Pseudomonadati; phylum Bacteroidota; class Flavobacteriia; order Flavobacteriales; family Weeksellaceae; genus Riemerella; species Riemerella anatipestifer. Next base: position 1,414,617 of record NZ_CP073239.1, read on the forward strand.
TGTTTCAAAACTTGCCAATTTTTCTATGCTTAAAATCTTTTTAAAGGCATGAGCTCCAAAAGCTCCTAAAATCACAGACATTAGCCCATAGATACCGCCTATAATGAGTGTAAATGTTTTCATACTTTTCTTATTTTCCTCTTAGCTTATTGAGTTCTGTGATTACTTCGTGGTGGCTTACCGTCTTATCTTTAAAATAGTTTACAAAGTATGATTTTTCTTCCTCAGTTGCTCCAAACTGATTAAGAATATTAAACAAATGCATTTTCATGTGTCCTTTTTGAATTCCTGTAGTTACCAACGAGCGAAGAGCGGCGAAGTTCTGAGCTAGCCCAGATACAGCCAAAATACTCATGAGTTCTTGAGCAGAAGGTTTGCCTAATAACGCTAATGAGAATTTAACCAGTGGGTGAAGATTTGTAAGACCTCCCACAACGCCTACTGAAATAGGCAAATCTATCCAAAACCTAAATATTCCGTTATCGGTAGTACAATGGGTAAGTGAACTATATTTCCCGTTACGTGCAGCATAGGCGTGAGCACAAGCTTCCGTAGCTCTAAAATCGTTTCCTGTAGCTATAACTACCGCATCTACACCGTTCATAATCCCTTTGTTGTGAGTGGTTGCTCTGTACGGCTCTATTTCAGCGATAGCAACGGCTTGTTTAAATTTCCATGCAAATTCTTCGGGAGAAATACCGCTATCATCTTTCAAATCTTCTATCTTACAAGAAACTTCCGCTCTAACAATACAGTCAGGCGTAAAGTTAGATAAGATATTCATTACCACTTGAAGAGATTGTTTTTCGTCCTCCGTGAAATCAGCAGAAAGGTTAATTTCCTCTTTAAGCGTTTTACCAAATTGCTCTAAACAAGAATTGATAAAGTTAGCTCCCATAGAGTCTTTAGTATCAAAACTAGCTTTAAGCTGGTAATAATCATTCATTTCTGAAGTCTTATCCACTAACTCTATGTCTAAAATACCACCACCTCTATTTCTCATATTTTTGGTGATGTCTTGTGTTGCTTCAAATAGTTTTTGTCTAAGATTAAAGTTGAAAAAATGTCTAATCTTATGAGATTCTGCTTTTAGTATAAAATGAGTATGTCCCAGTTTTTTAGTATCAATAATGGTAGTTTTAAAGCCCCCTTTATTAAGCCAAAACTTAGCTGCTTTGGAAGCCGCCGCCACCACCGAACTCTCTTCTACCGCCATAGGAAGTGCTAATAACTTTCCGTCTATTAAAAAATTTGGAGCAATACCATAAGGCATATAAAAGTTAGAAATGGTATTCTCTGAGAACTCATCATGAAGTTTTTGTAAATCTTGATTGTCATTCCAATATTGTTGAAGTATTTTGATGTATTCTTCATTGCCTTCCAAATACTCATTAACAATCCATTCTATTTTATTTAGCTTATTTAATTTAGAAAATCCTTCTACTGGCTGATGATTCATAGCTCTTAATTTTGAGGTATCAAAGATACAACTTGATATTATAAACACCAAAGAAGAAAATAATAATAAAAAATAAATCTGAAAACCAATATTTTAAATATGTATCAATGAATTTTTGTATATTTTTTTTGCATGAAATGAAAAAAGTTGTAAATTTGCACCACTAAAAAACAACACACCTATAGACCCATGGTGTAATTGGCAACACAGCAGATTTTGGTTCTGTTATTCGGGGTTCGAGTCCCTGTGGGTCTACAGATTTATAGTGAGCGACTGGTTATACATAACCAGTCGCTTTTTTATTTCATCAATATTTTTTTGAGTTCTTTTTACTTGTTGTAGTAATATGATTTTTGTCTGTTTTTGGTATCTGTTTGTGAGAAAATCATTCTAAAAAGTATATAAAAAGCTAAATTTGCTTTCTTTTTTAATGAAAATAGAATATTGGTTTATGAATTTAAAGATTTTAGGTTGTTCTGCGTGGTTGTTTTTGTATCCAAATATAGCTTTTGCTCAAAGCAAAGTCTCGTCAAAAGATTCTGTGAAAACAGAGAAAGAAGATTCTAAAAAAAATGAGAGCTTTGAGTCTTACGAAAAGTTATTGAAAGGAGCAGAAACCAAACAAGGGCTACTCAAAATACATAGAGTAAAGGATAAGATTTATTTTGAAATTCCTAACGAAGTGCTAGGGAAAGACCTACTCATCGTAAATAAAATATCGTCTGTACCCGCTCCCATCAATAATGCTGGGATTAACAAGGGGATGAACTATGAGAATAAAATCATCAGATTTTATAAAGACACTACCAATAAAAAGGTGTGGGTAAAAACTTTTGACCCGCAAATTACCGTTAATCCACAAGATAATATTTCGGCTTCGGTAAAGGATAATTACGGAGAGTCTATAGTGGAAGGTTTTGAAATTAAAACTCTAGGAAAAGACTCCACAGCGGTAATTCAGGTAAATAATGTCTTTGACGGAAACGCCAAAAGTTTTAACAATCTGTTTGATAATATCGGTATGGGGGGAAGCGTAAGAACCAAAGATTCTTACATAGACGAGGTAAAGGCTTTTCCTAATAATGTGGTGGTAAAGTCTTATTTCAGTACCCAAATTTCAGAGGGGAAAACTTCTGCCGAAAAAGCCGATTTAACGGTGGGGACTACCACTAATATTGTGCTATTGCCAGAGCCTATGGTAGGGCGTTTTTCGGACGATAGGGTAGGGTATTTTACGACGCCTAAGATGTACTTTACAGATAGTCAGCAAAAGGTAGAACAGAGAGAACTCATTACTAGATGGCGATTAGAACCTAAAGCGGAAGACGAAGTAAGATACCTTAGAGGAGAATTGGTAGAGCCTAAAAAACCGATTGTTTATTATATAGACCCAGCTACACCGAAACAATGGCAACAAGCCATTATAGATGGAGTACACGATTGGAATAAAGCATTTGAAAAGGCAGGGTTCAAAAATGTAATTTCAGCGAAGTTGCCAGACCCTAACGATAAAGAGTTTGATGTAGATGATGTCCGCTACTCTGTAATCACTTATGCAGCCTCTTCTATGGCGAATGCTATGGGGCCATCGGTAGTGGACCCTAGAACGGGGGAAATCTTGGAGTCTGATATTATATGGTGGCACAATGTGATGACCTTGCTCCAATCTTGGATGAGAGTTCAAACAGGAATTATAGACCCACAGGTGAGAGGAAATAAATTCCCAGACGATAAAATGGCGAATGCCATTCGGTTCGTGTCCTCTCACGAGGTAGGGCATACCTTCGGGCTTAAACATAATATGGGGTCTTCGTTTGCGTTCCCAGTAGAGTCTTTGCGTTCGCCTGAATTTACGGAGAAAATGGGTGGTACAGCTCCTTCTATTATGGACTATGCTAGATTTAACTATGTAGCACAAGAAGGTGATGGCGTGAAACAAATCACTCCAAAAATAGGAGTTTATGATGAGTTTGCCATTAACTGGGGTTACCGTTGGACGGGTAAAAAGACGCCTCAAGAAGAATTGCCAATCACGCAAAAATGGATAGAGAAACATCAAGGAGACCCACTCTACTTCTACGGAGCACAGCAAGAGGAGACGGTAGATCCTCGCTCGCAAGCAGAAGATTTGGGCGATAATGCGATGAAAGCAGGGGAGTATGGCATCATCAATCTAAAGAAAACGCTACCAAACCTTATAGAATGGAGTACCAAAAATGGAGAAAACTACAACGAAGCGAAGTCTTTTTACAACCAAGTGATTAACCAATGGTATGTTTATAACAATCATGTGTTGGCTAACATTGGAGGGATTTATCTTAATCCTACCGTTAAGGGCGACCAGCAGAGTTCTTATATACCTGTGCCGTACGAAACACAAAAAGAGGCTTTGGCGTTTATAAAAAAACACATACTAACTTTGCCAGAATGGTTATTTTTATCTCCATTGAACCAAAAAATCCGTCCAGCCAAAAATACACCTAAAGGACTGGTGGATCAGTCGCCGTACAATGTATTTAGAGAGAAACAAGCCGCTATTTTGTACGGGCTTATGAATGATAATAAACTCCTAAGAATATTAGAATTTGAGTTTCTTAATCATCAAAAAGTAATGACGGTAGCTGAATTGTTCAACGATTTAAGAGAATTTATTTTTAGTAAATCAATTAAAAAACAGCCTTTGAACATCGCTGAGAGAATGACGCAAAAAAACTACATAGATGCTCTCATTATAGATACGCAGAGAATGTACGAGAAAACGGAAAAGGGCATCTTTAGCCCAATGCCAATGATGTGCGATTATGCTTGTAGTCATACTCATTTGGATAAAGTAGGCGAACAACATCTAGAATTTTATTTTGATGGAATGAAGCGATTGTCGGAAGTGGGTTCAGCCAAGAGAGCGGAGCTGATAAAGGTACGAGCAATCATCTCAAAAGCAATGAACAAAGCCGATAACGATACGCAAAGTCATTATCAAGATATGATGGTAAGATTAAATAAAGCATTGGGTAATAACTGAAATTGATAAAAAACAAGAGATATGAAAACGAAATTACTATTAACTCTTTTGCCAGGGGTATTCTTCGCACAGAATACCATAACCGATACGGTTCAAAACAAAGAGAGAAAGATAGAAGAAGTGGTTTTAACGGGTTTTCAGAAGATTGAAAAAAGTAAACTGACTTCTTCTGTAGGTGTGGTAAAAATGAAGTCTATTGAACAAAAAGCCACCGCCTCTGTGGATCAAATGCTACAAGGTAAAGTAGCAGGGGTAATGATTACACCAGCCTCTGGAACACCTGGGCAGATAGCTCCTGTGCGTGTGAGAGGTACGGCATCGCTTTCGGGTTCTACAGACCCACTTTGGGTGGTGGACGGAATGCCCCTAGAAGGAAACCAAGCTCCCGCCTACAATGTGGGACAAGACATAAATGAGCTTAAAAATTATTCTATCGCAGGGTTCAACCCAGAAGATATAGAAGATATCACAGTGCTTAAAGATGCGTCAGCAACCGCTATTTATGGTGCTAGGGCAGCCAATGGGGTTATTTTGGTAACTACTAAAAGTGGTAAAAAAGGAAGAATGAGCATCAATTTTTCATCAAATACTTTTGTGAGCTTAAGACCAGATTTCTCTAGACTTAATCTGATGAATGCCTCTCAAAAAGTAGATATGGAATTGATGATGGCGGAAAGAGCCGACCTAGACAATTATAGAAAAGATAATGGAGCGGTGTCTAGAATTTTAACGGCTAATAACGACTGGGTGTCTTTTAGAAATGGAGGCTTCTCGGCACTTAGTCCTCTTTCGCAAAAGCAAATCAATGAGCTTAGAAATACCAATACCAATTGGGGCAATTTGCTTTATAGAAATGTGGTTAATCAGCAACAAGCCGTGAGTATCACAGGTGGTTTAGATAATTACAGCTACTATGCTTCTTTTGGATATTACGACGAAAAATCTACCGTGATAGGTTCAGGATTTAATAGATTTAACCTTACCCTAAAAAATAATTATAAAGTAAACGATAAACTTAATTTAGGCTTATCTATATTCGGAACTTCCACTAAACAGACTTCGTTTTTGTCGGATTCGGGGAGCTACACTACACCTACTTATTACTCCAGAACCGCTAATCCTTACTTAGCCCCTAGAGATGCTAACGGAAATTATATCTACGACCGAGATATAAACTATGTGGAAAGCTTTTCGGGTAATGATACCAGAATTCCGTACAACTATATAGAGGAAAGAGAGAATACCAGATATTCATTAGCGAATAAATCGTTAAGAACTATTTTAGATGTTAATTATAAAATCATTAAAGGTTTAGAATACCGCTCTCAATTCGGATTATTGATAGGTACAGGCGAAACTGAACGCTACGCTTCGGCAGAAACTTACCTTATGAGAAGACGAATAGCAGAAAGTATCCAGTCGTCTACCAATACTTCGTTTTTACCGAATGGAGATTATTTCCAAAGAACCAACTCTAATGATTTTGAATATAATTTCAGAAATATACTAGAATACAGCCCTAGATTTGGCAATCACGATTTGAATGTATTGGCAGGGTCTGAAATCAGAAGAACCAGATACTACGATATGATGAGCCAAATGTATGGCTACAATCCAAGGACTAAAACATCGGTTCCTGTAAATTTACCAGATAGCCAAGCTACTTCGCCAATCTATATTCCTAATAGAGATACCGAAGTAGAAAACTCTTTTGCCTCTTTCTTTGGGACTTTATCATACACTTATGCTAAAAAATATACTTTCTTTGGTAGTGTGAGATATGACGGGACTAACTTCTTTGGTGCAGAAACCAACAAGAGATGGAACCCTATCTGGGCAGCTTCGGTGGCGTGGAATGTTAAGAATGAAAACTTCCTAAAAGACAACGCTACCATTAGTATGTTTAAGCTAAGAGGGTCGTATGGTCTTCAAGGAAATATTGATAGAGGTACTTCGCCTTATTTCAGAGGTACTTATGGTAACACTAGAATTTTAAATACTGCGGAAACTACCATAGTACACGATGGAGCTCCAAACCCACTTTTAAGATGGGAAAGAACAGCCACTAAAGATGTGGGATTAGACTTTGGATTATGGAACAACCGAGTTAATTTCACTTTAGATTTATACGAGAGAAAGGGGACTGATATTATGGGAGTTAAAGAACTTCCGTTAGAAACAGGTTTTTCTTTGTCTAATGTCAATTGGGCAAGTCTAACGAATAGAGGTTTTGAATTTTCACTCATAACTAATAACATCAATACCGATAAATTCAAATGGACAACTACCTTCAATATTTCCGCGAATAGAAGTAATATTGATGAAGTAAATGATGGTAGATATACTTTCTTACCTTCGGGGAAAGGCTATCCTGTAAATGCAGTTTTCGGTATTAAAACGGCAGGTCTTGATGCTAATGGACTTCCGTTATTCTATGATAAGAGCGGAAATGTAGTGTCTGCTGTGGACTTCTACAAAATATCAGACCCTTGGGGAATAGGCTATGTGGCGAGTGAGTATTCTCAAGACCAAATGAAAAATTGGTTTAGTTATCTAGGAGATAGAGACCCTAAATACTTTGGAGGGATTACCAATACTTTCAATATAGGTAATTGGGATTTGAATATTGCGGCATCTTTCAACATCAAACAAACGGTATTGGGTAGAGCTCCGTACAACTTTACGGCTATAGATAGAGGGCTTAATGCTTCTGCGGATATTCTAAATGCTTGGACGCCTAACAACACTTCATCTACTTTGCCAAGAATTATTGGGGCGGATACTGTGCCAGGGCAAGAGGTGGTTTATGGTTGGTTTGCTAATTGGGACCCAACAAATTCTTACAACTATTTTGATTTATGGGCTAAAGAGATGAGCTTCATCAGAATCAATAATATAAGATTAGGGTACAACCTACCAGCGGACTTATTGAAAAGTGCAGGGATAAAATCTATGAGATTATCTTTGGAAGGAAGAAATTTATTGGTCTTCAGTAATGGACACAAAAACTTCTTTGACCCAGAAACCTACGGTAACATCTATGCACAACCTATACAGAAAGCCCTCGTGTTTGGTCTTAATGTAGGGTTTTAATTTAACTTAATAATTTAATAAAAAATGAAATCAACAATAAAAACTTTATTCATCGCAACCTCACTATCTTTGGGTGTGGTTTCTTGCGAAAGATATTTAGATATAGTACCTACGGGGAAAGTAGTACCACAGACGGAGGAAGATTTTAGAGCTTTGCTTACGAGAGCGTATCAAATTTACCCTCAACACAAGGCATTACTCAATCTTAAATCTGATGAGGTAAAGGCAGCCAACTCTTCCGAATATTTAAAAGCGATATTCACTTGGGGAGAAGCGAATGCGACGCCAGGTTCTACCGAAGTGCCTTACGCATCTTTATACGAAACTATTTTCTACACCAATTATATTATAGAAAATGCTTATAAATATGTTGGTAAAAATGAAAATACCAACCAAATATTAGGAGAGGCTTATGCTTTAAGAGCTTATGTTTACTTTGAACTCATTGGGATTTATGCTCCAGCTTATAACGGAAGCAATGGTTCTACATTAGCCGTTCCTTTGGTAACGGAAGTTAATTTGGAAGGCAGTTTTCCTAAAGCTACTTTAGATGCGGTTTATAATCAAATATTTTCGGATATAGCCACTGCGGAACAGCTACTAAATCAAGACAAGTTTTCTGCTGGGCTTAATTACAGATTCACAACTACGGCTTTACACGCATTTAAAGCTAGAGTGTATCAGTACAGAAAAGATTGGGCTAATGCTTTAAAGGAAGCAAACCAAGCACTGGCTTTGAATTCTAACTTGGAGGATTTTAATAATTTCAGCGTTTTACCTAGCGGTTATACTTCTACGGAATCTATTATGAATCTTGATTTGCCAGTAGTGCCGAGTACCTACTCTTTCTCCAGAGCGAGTGATGAGCATATTGCTTTATTTGATAAAACTAATGACCTTCGTTTTTCTAAGTATTTTAAACAAAACGGAAGCAATTGGCAAACTTTAAAATATAATGCAGGTTCTAGTGCGTATAAATGCACATTCCGTGTGGCAGAAGTTCTTTTGATAAAGGCAGAAGCACAGGCGATGCTAGGTAAAGTATCCGAGTCTAAAGCAACGCTTACTTCATTAGCCGAAAAAAGGTACAACGCTGTGGGGTTGGCTAATTTTAAAAACAAAATAAACGGTTTGTCTGATACCGATTATTACACGGAATTACTTAATGAAAGAGCGAGAGAGCTTTCGTTTGAAGGTTTGCGTTGGCAAGATTTAAGACGAACCAATCAACCTGAAATTACACATATTTTTGGTGGCGAAACCTTTAAATTAGAGCAAGGCGATGCGAGATATACCGTTCCTTTCCCTAAGGAAGCAAGGCTGAAGAACCCAGAATTGTAATGTCGTAGCAAAAATCAAAAATAAAACAGGTCGTCCGAAAAGATGACCTGTTTTTTTTACTTTAGTAATGCTTTTTACAAGGTTGCTCTATTTTCTCCTTTTACAATCGTGTTTTTCCTAGTTGCATTTCTGTTTTCCTCTGTTACATTTCTATTTTCTCCTTTTACAATCGTATTTTTCCTAGTTGCATTTCTGTTTTCCTCTGTTACATTTCTATTTTCTCCTTTTGCAATCGTATTTTTCCTAGTTGCATTTCTGTTTTCCTCTATTACATTTCTATCTTCTCCTATTACAATCGTACTTTTTATGGTTGGAGTTCTATTTCCATACACTTTTAAATCAAATAGTGATGTTGTTTTTAGTAATTTAATTAGCACTTAAGTAATTTCTCCATTTCTCTACCGCCTGTTGCATATCTTGTGGCATTGGGCTTTCAAAATACATTTCTTTTTTTGTGGTAGGGTGGGTAAAACCTAAGGTATGAGCGTGTAAGGCGTGTCTAGGCAAAACTTCAAACACATTTTTTACAAACTGTTTGTATTTTGGTAGGTTAATCCCTCTCAAAATTTGATGTCCCTCGTAGCGTTCATCATTGAATAAAGTATGCCCAATATGTCTGAAATGAGCCCTTATTTGGTGGGTTCTGCCTGTTTCTAGTTTGCATTCCACCCAAGTCATATATCTAAAGCGTTCTAAAACTTTGTAGTGGGTAACGGCGTGTTTTCCTAGACTGCCGTCTTCATAAACTGCCATTTGCATTCTGTTCTTTAAATCACGACCGATGTGTCCCTTAATAGTGCCAGTGTCTTCCGCTAAATTGCCCCATACAAACGCCCAGTAAAGCCTTTTGGTAGTCCTCTCAAAGAATTGTTTGGCGAGAAAACTCATCGCATACTCATTTTTAGCAATTACTAAAAGTCCAGAAGTGTCTTTATCAATACGATGAACTAAACCTACACGGTCTAAATCGGTTTTGAGACCGTTTTTCTCAAAGTGATAGGCTAAGGCATTTACCAATGTGCCGTCCCAATTTCCGAAACCAGGGTGTACTACCATTCCTGCCTCTTTATCTACCACTAATAAATCATCATCTTCGTAAACAATGTTGATAGGAATGTCTTGAGGTACAATTACATTTTCTCTAGGAGGATGGGTAAGGAGTACCGAGACTTTATCACCAGGTTTTACTCTATAATTTTGCTTTACAGGAGTACCATTTACAACTACATTCCCTGCTCTACAAGTTTGAGAGATTTTGTTTCTTGATGAATTTTGTCTAAATATGAGTAAATATTTATCAATCCTTAAAGGCTCTTGGTTCTTATCTACTACTAAGTTGAGATGTTCGTAGAGTTCTTCGGTCTCATCTATATCTTGTTGAGGCTTTTGTAGATGTTCTTCTTCAAAATCTGTATAGTCTTCCATTATCATATCATAAACGAAGGCTTTAGCATATTGCCAAAGCCTTTTGTGTTTTTATTGTAAAGTTATTCTATTACTACTTTTTTAACCTTTGGTTTCTCCTCTACCGGTTTTGGAGTAGGTTTAGGCTCTGGCTTTTTTTGTTCCGTTGGTTTTGGTTTAGCCGTTTCAGGTTTTGGAGTAGGTTTTACTTCTGTTTTTACCTCGGGTTTTGGTTTGGGCTGAGGAGTGGGCTCTGGTCTTACAGGCTCAGGTTCATAGGTTATGTCTTCCCCAAAATCAGGTGTGGTTACGGGAGCTATCCTTACTCTATACATTTGGTCTAAAGCGTTGATTTTACCTTGCATTTCAGCTAAAGTTTTCTTACTTGCCCAAATATCTATTTGCATACCTTGGTCTCTAAGGCTTCCCGGTGCAGGGTCTTGGTAATAGACAATATCGCTGTCGTCGCTTTTTCCGTCTTCATATTCTGCTAATCCTAGAGTAAAATAATTTTGCTCTATAATCATTTTAGCTTGTTTTACCGTCATTCCCACTACATTAGGTACAGCGATGTTTCTTCTAGGTCCACTACCAATGATTAAGTCAATCGTAGAAAATCTAGGTAATAAAGTACCTGGAGCTAGGGTAGTACCGTTGTATCTCATTCCTATAACAGCATCTGGCTGAATGCTAGGTTCGTAGATGGTATCTCCAACTTTTAGTCCGATTCTTTCTAGTTGGGTAAATACTGTGTTTTTGTATCGATTAAGAACATCAGGTACAGTTACTTTAGCCCAAGTTCTAGGGTTTACTCTTAGACGAATGGCTCTACTTTCCTTCACTCTAGAACCTGGAGAAGGGTAGATTTGTAATACTTGAAAAGATTTGTATTTTGGGTCGTATTTTCCGCTGTCTATTTCGTATTCAAGTCCTGCATCATCTAGTGCTTTTATGGCTTCGTGCATACTCATATTTACGACATTGGGTACAGGGATTTCTTTACCGTGATTGGTGTGTAGTTCTAGCCAACGGAAGGTAAGCCATACTAACCCTACCAACACGCCTATTGCTGCAACAGCATTAAGACCTACTTTCCAATGGAAAAGTGATTTAAACATAATTCTATAATTAAAACTTTTGAGCAAAGATAATATTTTCTCATCAACAACGGCTAAAAAACAAGGTTATTTTCGTGGTTGAGTTATGCTTATACTTAGGTTTAGAGGTTAGATGTAAACAATCTCTGTCCCTAGTACATTAAAGTCTAATTGCTCCAAAGCTGTTTTGTATGCTAATATTTGGTTTTGATGTTTATCGTTAGGAGCTCCTGTTTTAAAATCTAAAATGTAATGGCCGCCGTTTTTCTTTACCACTCTATCTGGGCGAAAAATCTTTCCGTCTAGCATAAAATCTCTTTCGTTGTAAACTTCTTCAATATCTTCAAAATAAAAGGAATAGGAGTGATGCTCCACTACCGAAAGAATGGTTTTTTCTATCTCCGCTTTTTCTTGTTCGGTTATAATGCCGTCTATCAGATAGCTGGATAGAACGGGCGTAATGTCTTTTTTAGTCTTGATTTTGGACAAAATTTCGTGAGTGAAAATCCCTGTACGCACCTTTTCGTTTCGTTCTTGATAGGTTTTAGAAGGTGTTGCGATTTGGATATTGCTAGAAATACAAGTGTTAGATGTAATTTCTACACTTTGTTTATTGATTTCGGTTGATTTTTTCTTGTGGGTTTGTTTTTGATAAGAATTATTTTCCTCTGGATAAAGGTCAAACTGATGCTCGGTAGCGTTAAATTGCTGTACAAAATCTAATATTTCTAGCTTATTTTCTCCTGACTGACTAGGCTTTTGGAGATACAAGAAAAGTTGCTCTACAGGTCTGGTCGTGGCAACATATTGCACACAATAGCGATCAATTTTATTTTTATAGGTGTTTTCGTCTGAAAATGATTTCAAAGTATCGTCATACACCAAAAGTTCCTTTTTGAACTGACTAAGATTAACCGATTTTAAATTTTCTAAATCTACCGATAGCCAATCATTAAAAGAACTATCTTTATGGCTGTTTTTCATTGGGAGAAATACCACAGGATACTCTAAGCCTTTGGTAGCGTGTATGGTCATCATTTTGATGGCATCTATATTTTCGGAGGATTGTATGGATTTTTCCGAGGCTTCTTCGTCCCAATATTTAATAAAATCTTTTAAAGTTTTTCCTGGATTTTGGGTAAAGGCATAGACTTCCTCTAAGAAGTTTAGTATGAAATCGGTCTCTTGTTGAGGTATAGCAAATTGTTTTACCAAATATTCTATTCTGTTATAAAGATTGAGATGTAGGTAGTGCTGATGATTAAGTTCAATGCCGTATCGGTTGTTTAATTCTTCTAAAATCGCATCGGAAGTTTTAAGTTCCAGAAGGCTTGTAATTTCTTCAGAGAACAAATTTATGTTAATTCTCCCTAAACTATTGAGGTGATACAAAGCTCTCATAAGGCTGTCGTAATTAGAAGTATCGCTCTCCCATTTAAGGTATTCTATGGTTGCCAAAAGGGTTTTGGATAAATCTAAACTTAAGCCTTTTTCAGAAATGGTTTTGATGTAGGTTTCGGTATTTTTATAATTGACTTTTAGTAGTCCTAGTCTTTGAGATAGTTGTTTTATTTCTCCTTTTGTTCGGCACATAATACAAATGTCCGAAAATTGGAAGCCGTTGTTTAGGCAAGTTTTAATATCTTCAAACATTTGGTTGGCTACCTCGTCAAAGAAAACTTCATCTTTTCGGTCGTATTCTACTAGATTTACTCTTACTCGCCCTAGTAGACCTTCTCTTTTAGCTATTTGTTGCCCTTGTTCTGTAAAAAGGTGTCTGTGTTCTTCCTGTTCCAAATCTTTTGCCATAAAGGCATAAAGTTCATTATTAAAACGAACAATATTTTGGGCACTTCTCCAGTTATTTTCAAGATTTTCAAGGTTGATGTTTACACCCGTCGCTTCTTTACCATTGATGATGTCTAGCATCTGCTCTGCATCACCACCTCTAAATCTGTAGATACTTTGTTTAGGGTCGCCTACGAGGGTAAAGCTGTGGTCTTCGGAGCTGATGGTGTGGTCTCTAAGTGGGATAATATTTTCCCATTGTAGTTTGGAAGTGTCTTGGAATTCATCAAAAAAATAATGCTGATATCTAGTGCCTATTTTCTCATAAATAAAAGCCGAAGGCTCCTCTCGTAAATTTTCTTTGATTAGAATGTTAAACTTGGAAAGAAGTACCAAATCGTCTTCGTTTTCTATGATTTCTAGCTGCTCTCGGATTTCTTTATTGATTTTGAGTGGTAGCAATTCTTTAAGAATTTTGGCTTTCTTTTCCGAAGTTACATAGTTTGTAATGATGAGTGTTCTCCATTCTATAAGGGTGCCCAAAATGGAAAATACAGCATTTATAACGGTGTTGTCCTTAGACGCAGTACCTTTTCGGAAGCGTTCTAAAGCCTTTTCTTCATCGGACGGAAAGGGAAATTTATCTCTCTGTCCAGTATAAAATTTTAGAGCTTCTTCAAAAAACTTTCCTAGCCCAGAATTTGCTCCACCTTGGAAATCTTTAATCTCTAGATTATTTTCGTTAATGAGAGCTAAAGCCTTTTTTGCATATTGCAGAGCCTCATTGTGGTGTTGCGTGAGCTGTGTTCTAAGTTTTAGTTTCAGGTTGTCATACGCCTCCCAATCAAAAGCTTCATTTTTTTGTAGTTCTTCGTAGTGGACATCGTTTACGAAGGTTTTAGCTCGGTCGTATAGTGTTTTATTTACATTGATTCGTTCCTCATTTTCTAGATTATAATTAACGAAATCCATAAACGCTTCTGAAACTTTTGGGTCTTCTCCTATTTTATCTAATAGTTGGTCAACCGCTTCTATGAGGTAGGGCTCATTATTGATTTCTAGGTTGAAATTCTGTGCTAATCCCAATTCGTAGGAAAAACTCCTTACCAGTTTTGCATTAAATTTGTCTATCGTCCCAATGTTTAAAATAGAATAGTGATGCAGTATGTAGTCTAAAACCTTTTTGGAACGGTAGTGAAGGTCTTCTATAGTGAGTTTTATCCCTTGTGTCTCCAGGTAAGATTGTATGGCTTTTAGCTCATTATTTTGAAGATAATCTTCTCTAGTAAATGCTTCTAGCCATTGCAAGATACGCTCTTTCATTTCGTTGGCAGCTTTGTTGGTAAAGGTAAGAGCAAGAATGTAGCGTATGGCTTTTTCGTCTGGCGTTCTAAGGCATAGAGAGAGTATTCTGATAACGAGGGTATAGGTTTTTCCTGAGCCTGCCGAAGCACTTATAGCGTTGTATGGATGCATATGTGATGCTTTATCTTAGATTAATATTATAATTTGATGTGGGTAAATTTATGTCTATATCAATGTTTTTTTTAAGCCTTCTAAAATTCCTTTCCAAAATAAATTAAAGAATGAGCTATGTTTTGCATGTTTTACCTCTCCTATTTCTACATCAGAGGGTCTAGGTTTTGAGTCTTTTTTTATAATGATATTGGCTATGGTTGTTAATAGTTTTCTTTTTTCTCCATCATCATTTAATATATTTACTTTTAAATCTTTGTGAGCAATCTTAAAATTACCATTAATACCATTCCTGTTACCTCGAAAATCGAACATAAGATGCTCTATTTTTCCTTCTGTTTTTATTTTTAGATAAGGTTCTAAGAAAGGATTGATTTCTGGGGCAGGTAAGTTGCTTAGACTTCCCTTTATGGTAAATGCATCTTGGAGACTTGCAGTATCTAAAGTCCAATGAGCTTGTAGAGGTGAGACTCCCATAAAAAGAGCATTTGCTTGAACGGGTATTTTGGTATTTTTGGTTTTACCAGAGTTAATGTTTTTAATATTTAGATTAAAATTAGTGAAAGTTAATTTTCCTGGTCCTTTGCTTTTTTCTGTATCTTCCTCGTATACTAGCACAGAATTTTTAATATTTGTGTTTCTTACTACTAAAGGAATTTTAATGGATCTTAATAACGTAGAATATAACGGTTTTTCAGAGTTATCATCTTTAGGTATCGTACTACGAAAAATGTTAGCGTCAATGTTAGAAATATTAAGTTGGTCAATATCCAAAGATTTACCGAATGTTTCAGGGTTTAGGTTTCCTTGTGCAGCTATTTGGTTTACACTAATAGTGTACATGTCTCTTTCTACAGGTATCATTCGAATGAATTGTGAACGAGATACTCTTGGCTTTAGAGCAAATTGATTGACTTGTAGGCTCTGATTATTTGCTTTTATAAGACCTGTATTTAGTTCATAATATTGGTTGATTTTAGAACTAAAACTTTTTGCAGTAATGCTATAATTACCTATTTTGCAGGGGATTCTATTTTTTATAGTCTGTTCATTTAACTCTATATTTTGAGCTTTTATATTAAGTGTATTAAGTGCTTGATTTTGTTCTCCTTTATTGAAGTTAATATTGGCTTTTTCTAGTATAAAATTGTTAAGTTTTATGGGAAATTGTATACCACCAAATCCTAAAGGCTTTGATTTATATTTTTGTTTTGGAAGGTCAATTGTACCATTGAAACCTAGGATGTGTAGGCTCTGTGCATCTAGTTTCAATTTATTTTTTTCAAGACTCCAGTCATTTAGTTTTAGTGATATTAATTTAGCATTAGCATTTATTAAAGTCTTATAAGAATTGGTAACTGTTGGTTTTAATAACACATTTTCAAGTTGAGCAGATTTGGTATCTAGAGTTATGTGTTCTACTTTCACTTCCTGTGTTTCCGAAATATAATTGAGTTTAGACCCTTTTATATAAAATTTTTCATACTTAAAAGGAATGTTACCTTTCGCTGTTTCTTCGTTCATTGCGAGCTTGCTAAGGTTCATGTCAAGTTGTTCTCCTGAAAAAAGTTTTCTTCCATTGGGCTTTATTATCAATATTTTTGATTGATTCATGAGCACATTCTGTAGCATTACTTCATAAGTGAAGGATTTTTCTTTTTTCTCTGGTTGAGCAGATGTGGTGTACATTTTTAAGAAAGGTTGTTCAAATCGTACTTCTGATAAGCTTATTTTTTCGTCGTTTATCTTAATGTCTTTGAAGCTCATTTCTCTAGTTTCAAAATCGAAAAGGTTTCTTTTTTTAGGAAATTTTTTGATAAACTGAGCGTAAGTAAGTAATGGCTTCAGCTGAAAATCAAGAATGTTTATTTCTCCGTTTTCTGTTTTTATCTGTTTGGCTTTCAGATCATAAATTTCATCGGGTCTTATAAAGAAGTTTTTTCCGCTGATAGAATATTGGTCAAAAACCACGGGTAATTTTTTCTCAATGCTTTCTTTGGTCATTCTAAGGTTAGATACTGTAAGATTTAACTCATTTACAGATAGGAAAGGTTTTTGTGTATGTTTTACTATGGATATATTTCCATTTTTAATAGTTATGTTTTTTAGTAAAATAGGCTTTTTCTCTTTATTAGATTTTTTATCTACAGGTTTAGCAAGGGTTATTTTAAGGTTGGGGTGTTCTAGTAAGAGTTCATCTGAACTTATTTTTTTATTAAACAAGGCATCGTACATTCCCAGTCTACTAATCTGTAAAGTGCCTATGTCACCAGATAGTCCTATAATGTCTTGATTTTTAGGGTTTAGGTTAGATATTTTAATGCCTGTGGAGCGTATATTTCCGGTACTGATGTCTACATCTATAGATTTATAACTGACCTTGTAATCAGTGTTATCTTTGATATATTTTGGAAGGTAGTAGTTTAAGGCTAAGTTTAAGACTAAATTAGCTAATAAAATAATGGCAATAAAAATGCCTAACCCTATCAATGTTTTTTTGAGAATTTTATTCATGATGGCAAAAAGAAGCAAATTTAATGTAAAAATAAAATAATAGAATAAATTTTTATATTTTTCACTTTGAAAATCAATGTTAGAGAATCTAACTAAATCATTTTAGTGCTTGAATAGCTATATTTCGATATTTAATATCAAGCTTTTACCTTACGGCAAAATATCTAAGTATTATTTTTTGTGTAAGTCTCAAAAACTTTTCTAATTTTACGCCCTTAATTCAAATGAAATAAATAATGGAATTTTTAGAAGTATTTTCATCAGCCGATGCTTGGATAGCACTCTTAACGCTGACCTTTTTAGAAATAGTATTGGGGATAGATAACATTGTTTTCATCTCTATAGTATCTAATAAAATAGAACCGAAAGATCAAAGAAAAGCAAGAAATATAGGACTTGTATTGGCAATGGTTTTTAGAATTGCTCTTTTGTTTGGTATCAAGTGGGTGGTTAGCCTTAATAGTGAGCTGTTTGGGGTTCATTTGTCTTGGTTCCATGGTAGTGTTACGGGGCAAAGTTTAATTATATTTATAGGAGGATTGTTTTTGCTTTACAAATCCGTATCAGAAATTCACCATAAACTAGAAGGGGAGGAAGAACTTAAAGTTTCAGGCACAGGTAAAACCTCTTTAGGCTCAGCTATCGCACAGATAGCTGCACTTAACTTGGTGTTTTCTTTTGATAGTATCCTTACAGCGGTAGGTTTGGTAAGTTTTAATCAGTATGGGGAGGCTGGAGCGTTAACGATAATGATTTTGGCAGTAGTGATTTCAGTAGTGATTATGATGGCATTTGCAGGCCCTGTAAGTAATTTTGTTAATCAGCATCCTACTATTCAGATTTTGGGGCTTTCGTTCCTTATTTTAATAGGGGTAATGTTACTTGCCGAAGCCTCTCATTTAGGGCATTTCTCCTTGTTTGACCAAGAGGTGGGTGTAATTCCTAAAGGGTATTTATACTTTGCGATTTTCTTCTCATTAGCGGTAGAATTCATCAATATGAAGCTCCGTAAAAAAGGTAAACCAGTAGAACTGCACAACTCCGAAAAAATAGACCAATTGTAATTTTTTATGTGGGCGTGCCCCTTGCCTAGGCTTAGTCCCTCCGCTAGGGTCGGTCTTCGGGCAGTCGCTATAATAAAACCCCAAGAGAAAAGCTTCTTGGGGTTTTATTATGAGCTCCAACAATGCCCTTCGCCCTCACGCAATGCGTTGGATATACCGTAGGTATTGTATATATTCAGTATCTGTTCCAAAAATTTGCCAGAACCCTTTAATCCTATTATCTTTGTTTCCGATTAAAAATAAGAGATGTCAGATATAAAACTCAATACCATTCCAGAAGCACTGGAGGACCTTAGAAACGGAAAAATCATCATCGTTGTAGATGACGAAAACAGAGAAAATGAAGGTGATTTTCTTTCTGCGGCGGAACTTACAACACCAGAAATCATCAATTTTATGACTATCTATGGTCGTGGGCTTATATGTACACCACTTCCAGAGGAAAGATGCGATGAGTTGGGGCTAGATATTATGGTTTCTCGCACTAGTGATCCTAAAGAAACTGCTTTTACCGTATCTATAGATTTATTGGGGGAGGGCGTTTCTACAGGTATTTCGGCGAGTGATAGAGCCAAAACTATTCTAGCACTTATGGATAGCTCTACTAAACCGACTGATTTTATGCGTCCAGGTCATATATTTCCGCTTAGAGCTAAAAAAGGAGGAGTTCTAAAAAGAGCAGGACACACCGAAGCTGCAATAGACCTTACCAAACTAGCAGGACTGAAAGAAGGTGGCGTTATCTGCGAAATTATGAATGATGATGGGACGATGGCAAGATTGCCACAATTGGTAGAGTTGGCAAAAAAACACGACCTTAAAATAGTTTCTATAGAAGATTTGATAGAATACCGTCTTAGAAAAGGAGATTTAGTAAATAAAATAGAAGAAAGAACGGTAAAGACACTTTACGGAGAGTTTAAATTCCATGCGTTTCAAGAAAAGCATACTGAGCAAATCCATTTTGCATTTACGAAAGGAGAGTGGACGGAAGAAGAACCAATTTTAGTAAGAGTTCAGAGTTCTAGTTCGTATTTTGATGTATTGAGCAGGTTTATTTCTGGAGAGCAAAATCTTTTGGAAAAAGTTACCAAAATGATAAATGAGGAAGGTAAGGGAGCTATTATATTTATCAATAATGTCTCTAACGCAGAAAATACAATGAGAAAACTCCAGCAGTTTTTAGATTATCAAGATGGTCAAGTACAGCGTCCTACACTTTCTGCTAACTATATGGAGTATGGGGTAGGTACACAAATTTTAAAACATTTAGGGATAACTAAATTTAGAGTAATTACTCAAAATCCAGATCAGAAACCTGTGATTTCAGGTTATGATGTAGAAGTTACCGAAATGGTACAGCTTTAGATTATTGTAACAAAGTTTTCATAATAAGATTTTAATGGTTAATTGAAAGCCGAAAGTGCATTTGCCTTTCGGCTTTTTTGTGGATTGAATGTTTTATTAAGCTATTTAAAGGTGTAGTTTGTTTTATGTAAGTATGTATTTCTTTTTTAAGATGATGATATTTAACAGTTTTTAAAATTTATTTCTTTTAGTTTCGATTTTTTTCTTTTATATTTGTTAGTGAATTAAAATGAAGTTAAACAAAAATACTTTCAAAATGAATCGAAATAGTTTTATCTCAGAGTTAAACAAAGTTTCTCAGTGGGACTTTATTGTGATTGGTGGAGGAGCAAGTGGTCTAGGAGCAGCACTTGATGCCACTAGTAGAGGGTATAAAACGCTATTGCTAGAATCTCATGATTTTTCTAAGGGGACTTCTAGTAGGAGTACAAAGCTAGTGCATGGCGGTGTTAGATATTTAGCACAGGGAGATGTAGGTCTAGTAAAGGAGGCTCTTAGAGAAAGAGGGCTTTTAGCGAAAAATGCGGCTCATTTGTTTAAAAATCAGTCTTTTGTTATTCCTAATTATACTTGGTGGGGAGGACCTTACTACAAGATAGGACTTTCTATCTATGATTTTCTAGCAGGAAGTTTAAGTTTAGGTAAAACAAAGTATATCAATAAAAACGAAACTATTAAAAAACTGCCAACGGTAGAGCCTAAAAGTTTGTCTAGTGGGGTAGTTTATCAAGATGGACAGTTTGATGATGCAAGGTTAGCCCTTAATATAGCACAGACAATTGTTGAAAAAGGAGGAACTGTGTTAAACTATGCTAGAGTGATAGGCTTGCTTAAAGATGAGAAAGGTAAAATCTCTGGTGTAAAAATGCGAGATGAACTCTCAGGAGAAGAGTATGAACTTTCGGCTAAAGTTGTAGTAAACGCAACGGGAGTATTTACCAATGATATTCTTAATATGAATAACCCTAAACACAAAAAATTTGTGGTGCCTAGTCAGGGGATTCATTTGGTTTTGGATAAATCTTTCTTACCATCAAATGATGCGTTAATGATACCTAAAACTTCAGATGGTAGAGTGTTATTTGCCGTGCCTTGGCATGATAAGGTAGTGGTAGGTACTACAGATACACTTATAGAAGAACCTAGTTTTGAACCAAAGGCTTTGGAGAAAGAAATAGAATTTGTGCTAGAAACAGCTAGAAGATTCTTAGTGAAAAAACCTGCTCGTGAAGATGTGAAATCTGTATTTGCAGGACTTCGTCCTCTTGCTGCTCCAGACAAAGAAGGTGGAAGTACAAAAGAAGTCTCTAGAAGCCATAAAGTAATAGTATCAGAAACAGGACTAGTCACTATTACAGGAGGTAAATGGACTACTTATAGAAAAATGGCAGAAGATACCATAGACGAAGCTCTTAAGGTACATAGTAGTATAGAAAAGAAACCTTGTAATACAGAACATCTTTCTATACATGGTAACATTCCTGCAGAAAAGGTGGATATGTCTAATCACCTTTATGTTTATGGTTCGGATATTCCTCATATTCAAAAGCTAATGAATGAAGATGGAAGACTTTCTGAAAAATTACACAAAGACTACCCTTATACTTTAGCTGAGGTCTATTGGGCTGTGCACCAAGAAATGGCACAAACGGTAGAAGATGTACTTGCAAGAAGAGTAAGATTACTATTTTTAGACGCTCGTGCAGCGATAGATGTAGCTGAGAAAGTAGCACAGTTTATAGCACAAGAGTTAGGAAAAAATCAACAATGGATAGATGACCAAGTGAAAAATTTTGTAACTTTAGCGGAGGGATATCTATTAGTTCCGTATACGGCTCAAAAATAAAATATCTTCTTGATAAAGAATTTAATAAAAAGTTTAATCCAAATATTAAGTGAATTATGAAAGACAAGTTAATTTTAGCTCTTGACCAAGGGACAACCTCTTCGAGAGCGATTTTATTCAATCACAATGGAGAAATTGTAAAGATTTCTCAGAAACCATTTGAACAGATTTTCCCAAAACCAGGTTGGGTGGAGCACAATGCTAACGAGATATGGTCTTCACAGATTTCTGTGGCGGCGGAAGTTATTGCTCAAGCAGGTATTACTGGGCGAGAAGTAGCAGCTATAGGAATTACAAACCAAAGAGAAACTACCATCGTTTGGGATAGAGAAACAGGAGAACCTATCTACAATGCTATTGTTTGGCAAGATAGAAGAACTTCTAAATACTGCGACCAACTTAAAGAGCAAGGTCATGCAGAAATGATAAAAGAAAAAACAGGGTTGGTGCTAGATGCTTATTTCTCTGGAACGAAGCTAAAATGGATATTAGATAATGTAGAAGGTGCAAGAGAAAAAGCGAAGCAAGGTAAACTTTGTTTTGGTACAGTAGACACTTGGTTGGTGTTTAAGCTGACTAGAGGTAAAATGTTCATTACCGATGTATCTAATGCGAGTAGAACGCTTCTGTTCAATATCCGAGATATGAAATGGGATGATGAATTATTGGCATTATTTGATATTCCGAAAGAAATCCTTCCAGAAGTAAAACAAAGTAGTGAGGTATATGGTGAAACATCTACTACACTATTCTCCACTAAAATACCTATCGCAGGTATTGCAGGAGACCAACAAGCGGCTCTATTTGGGCAGATGTGTACAGAACCTGGTATGGTAAAAAATACTTATGGTACAGGGTGTTTCTTGTTAATGAATACAGGAGATAAAGCCGTAATGTCTAAAAATAATCTACTTACTACGGTTGCTTGGAAGATTAACGGTCAAACAACTTATGCCTTAGAGGGTAGTGTGTTTGTAGGTGGTGCTGCAATACAGTGGATTCGTGATGGATTGATGCTGGTGCGTACAGCTCCTGCTATCAATAGTTTAGCGGAAACAGTGGAGGATAATGGTGGTGTTTATTTCGTTCCAGCACTTACAGGTTTAGGTGCACCGTACTGGGATCAGTATGCTAGAGGAGGTATCTTAGGAATTACTAGAGGTACTACCGATGGGCATATTGCAAGAGCTACACTTGAAGGTATTGCTTACCAAGTATATGATATTGTGAAAGCAATGGAAGCAGATGCAGGAGAAAAATCAAAAGAATTAAGAGTAGATGGTGGTGCTACAGCGAGTAATTTGTTGATGCAAATACAAGCTGACTTATTTGGATTTAAAATCATTCGTCCTAAAACTTTAGAAACTACAGCTTTGGGAGCAGCATATTTGGCAGGATTAGCGGTAGGCTATTGGGATAGTATAGAGGATATTAAATCTCAGTGGATTGTAGATAGAGAATTTGAACCAAAAATGGAAAGAGAAAAAGCTGACAAAATGCTTCACTATTGGCATAAGGCAGTAAAAAGAGTTCAGAATTGGGAAGAAGATTAATCTTTAAAACATTAAAGTTATGACACCATTTATAGCTGAAATTATAGGAACAGCCGTTCTAATTTTATTAGGAAATGGCGTAGTGGCAAATGTAGTTCTTAACGGAACTAAAGGTAATAGCTCAGGTTGGATGGTTATTACCACAGCGTGGGCATTTGCTGTATTTGCAGGGGTAACTATTGCGGGTCCCATAAGTGGAGCTCACCTTAATCCTGCAGTAACATTAGGGCTGGCTATTGCGGGTAAATTCGATTGGCAAGAGGTGCCTATTTATATAGCTGGCGAAATGTTAGGAGCTATGTTGGGAGCATTTTTGGTTTGGGTCTTCTACAAAGACCATTTTGATATTACAGAAGATGAGGGTGGTAAGTTGGCTTGTTTTAGTACAGGACCAGCGATTAGAAAGCCTTTAAGTAATTTATTATCTGAGATTATAGGAACTTTCTTATTGATATTTTTAATATTTTACTTAGCAAACCCTACTTTTAATTCTGATACTATGGGAAGTGCTACTATTGGTTTAGGCTCAATAGGTGCATTGCCAGTTTCTATTATTGTTTGGGTGATAGGTCTTTCTTTAGGAGGAACTACAGGATATGCAATAAATCCAGCTCGTGATTTAGGACCTCGTATCATGCACGCAATATTACCTATTAAGGGAAGTAGTGATTGGGGCTATGCGTGGATACCAGTGTTAGGACCTATTATTGGTTGTGCATTGGCAGCATTGTGTTATACAGCATTATCGTAAAAATACTTAAATTTTAAATTAAGATGAAAAAGATAGTATTAATACTTATATCTTTTCTTTCTTTAGGTATGTCAGCACAAGAGAAAGAAAAGCCAAGAGTTGATTTTACAGCTAATCTTCAAACTAACCATTTGTGGAGAGGATTAGTGATTTCTGATAAGCCAATTACTGCAGTTTATACAGCAATTAATTTAGATAAAGAAGGTGTGTTTAAAGTAGGTACTTGGGGCGGAATGGCGATGGCGAATAGAGAAGGCGAGCAAACGCAGTATAAGGAGATAGATTATTTTGTGCAATACTCCAAGAATGGGCTAACCGTTGCTCTATGGGATTTATTTAATGATGTTAATGACCGTTATGGCAAAGGAATTTGGAACTATAATGCAAGGCAGTCTGGGCATATATTAGATTTGAGAACTTCTTACTATTTAGGTAAAGAATTACCTCTAACTTTGGAAGCAGATGTTTTCTTGTTTGGTATGGTAGATAGAGAAAATGATAATACCAAACAGCGTTACTCAACTTATGTGCAAGCGGCTTACGATATAGATGCAGGTAGAGAGGTTACGGTGTCTCCATTTGTAGGGGTAGGATTCTCTCTTAATGGGGAAACTCATATTTATGGGAAAAATAAGTTTGATTTAGTAAATGTAGGTTTCACTACTAAAAAGACTTTCAAACTGTCAGAAAGCTACAGTATCCCAGTATCTGTAACTAGTATGTGGAATCCTTCATTAAAGCATGCTAGGGTACAGTTAGCAGCTACTATATTCTAAAATTAGTCAATCCTTACCTTTTCTCTATGGAAAAACGGCAAGGATTTTACTAAAACAAAAAAACTCATCTTATGTTTAGTAAGATGAGTTTTTTCTTTTCTTTTAAGTTTAATTAAATTTCGTCTTCACTTAGGACTTTATAAGTAATAGGCATTGTACCTCTTCTGTGGTCTCCTATAGCATTATAAGCAGCCTTGCTGAGGTCAAAAGAGCGTCCTTTAACATAAGGTCCTCTATCATTTACCCTAACTACTACACTTTTCCCCGTTCTAAGGTTAGTTATTTCTACCAATGTTCCGAATGGTAATCTCTTATGAGCGGCAGTAAGTTCGTTATTGTTGAAAATTTCGCCACTTGCTGTTTTTCTTCCATTAAATTTATCGTGGTAATAAGAAGCGTAGCTACTGCCTGTTTCATCATTATTACTTTTAAACGAATAAACTCCTACAAAAGAAATAATCATTATGATTACGAGAATTGTTCTTTTCATCATTTTGAATTTTTATTTGTTTTACGGGGGCAAATTTATACTTAGTCTCTCTACTCACCATATTTATATGTTAATAATAGTTAACTATATGTTAATAAAATGTTAAATTATTTCTGAAAACCTTTATTTAAAGCAATTTTGAAAGATTGTTAAAAAATGTTAAAAAAGAGTATTCAATGTTAATTATTTTAATAATGCATCGAATAGAATTTATATTGTATTTATTTAAGTATTTGATTATAAGATACAAAAAACCTCGCTTCAATAAAAGCGAGGTTTTGAAAATTATATCAAATTCAAGGGTAGTATTAACCTTGGATTTCTTTTAAGAAATCATCATGAGAGATTTTACTTTCCTTTTTAGAAGCTTTCTCTAAGATAACATCTTTTAGTTTAGCCATAGCTACTTCTGAAGATATTTGTCTTACTTGCTCTTGGTTTTTAAGCATTTCTACAGCGTACTTTTGGATTTCCTCATCAGAAAGATGGTGGATACCGTAAATAGCTAACTGATTTCTTACTAATTGTTCAGCTTGAGCTAAAACATCAGCATAATCTATCTTAACATCATTGTCAGACATTAATTTGCCTTCTATAACTTGATATTTAATTTGGTTCTTTTCCGCTTCAAATATTTCTTTAGCTTGTTCCTCTGTTGCAATATTTGGATTAGAGAACATTAACCACTTAATTAAGAATGCCTCTGGAAGTTTTACTTCTTCTTTCTCGGTGATTTGCTCCAATACCTTATTTACAAAATGTACATCTGCATTCTGTTGGAAATATTCGTCTAATTCAGATTTTACTTTAGCTTTAAGCTCTTCTTCAGACTTCACAGTATCTTTACCGTAAACAGAGTCAAATAACTCTTGGTTTAGTTCAGCTAAGTTAAGTTTGTAAATATCTTTTACAGTTACTTCAACCTCATTGTGATGTAGATGTTCTGCTTCTTCTTTAGCAAATCCTAAAAACTTAGCTAAATCTTCGTCTTTTGTAAGTTCTTCTTTAGAAACTTTTACAGACTCATCTTTTTTAAGTTTTTTAACTAATTCAAAAGCTGCTTTGTTCTCTGCGTTGATGACAACATGTTTAGGAGCGTGGTTGTGTTCACCTTCTGCATCTTCTTCCACTACTTGAGAAACCTCTAGAGAGATGTAAGAATCTTTAGTTATTTTTTCTTGAGCTTCTCTTTCTGCAAATCTCTTTTGCATATTCTCTATGCTTTGCCCTACTTCTTTATCAGAAGCCTCTATCTTGTAGTGAGGAGCTTCGTATTTTGCTAAATCAATGTTGAAACTTGGTTCAAAACCTACTTCAAAAGAAAGTTCTAACTGCTCTTGATTAGTGTCTAGCTCCTCTACAGGAACTGGTACAGGCTGTCCTAATAGTCTTAGTTTATTTTCGTTGATATAGTTATTAAGACCTTCTGAAACTTGCTTGTTGATTTCCTCGTAAGTTAATCCAGCTTCGTACTGTCTTTTAATCATTCCTAGTGGAGCTTTACCTTTTCTAAAACCAGGAATAGTAGCGTTTTTAGCGTAGTTAATTAACTGTTTTTCAACTTTGTCTTTGTAATCTTTTTTATCCAAAGTTACTGTAAGCAAAGCGCTTACTTCATCGTGATTTTTACTCGTAACCTTCATTAATTGAAATTTTTATGATGGCAAAAATAATAAAAATAACTGGCTTTTGGGCAATATTGGTATGAAAAAATCAGCCCTAAATTTTTAGAGCTGATTTCATTCTTTGTGTTTGATGATGAATAACGACCTTCTATGATATTGTAAAGTGCAATTTTGATAAACGAAAGTCGAAAAACATCAATAATCACTTACGATTATGTGGTTTTATTTAACATTAAAAGTAGCATCAATGTCCTCTTCACCACCTGTTACAGTTCCTGCTTCATCTCCGTTAGCACCGCTCATTTTTACAGAAGTAGGGAGGTGATAAAGTCTAATATTGGCTTTAGCTCCTGTTTTTGGAGCAGATGTTACTTGCCATTGTGTTTTTAGACCTATTTTAGAACCATCTTTTCTAGTGCTTTCAGCTTCATCTTTTCTCGTAACTTTAACATCTACATTAGAGAAATTATAAGTGAAAAAATGCTCCTCTTTTAGTTTGATGATCTCATCAGTTACATCGTGGGTATGGTCGTCA
Organism: Riemerella anatipestifer; assembly: GCF_009670965.2. Lineage (NCBI taxonomy): Bacteria > Pseudomonadati > Bacteroidota > Flavobacteriia > Flavobacteriales > Weeksellaceae > Riemerella > Riemerella anatipestifer. Next base: position 1,441,819 of record NZ_CP073239.1, read on the forward strand.
TGAGGTGCTACTAATGATAACTGAACATCATAAGTATTGTTTTCTTTTAAAATTAACTCTTTATCAGCTCCTTCTGCATTAAATGTAGCGGTTTGGGTGCTGTTGTCAGCAGTATTGGTAAGTGTAACGGTAAGGTATTGTACTTCGTCGTGGTTGTGCACATCAGCAGGTGCTTCATCATTGTCTCTACAAGAGTTGAGTGCTAAAATACTTACTGCGGATAATACTACGGTTTTTAAAAATGAATGTTTCATAATGTTTTAAAATTGTTTTAATTAAAAATGTTAATAGTTAAAAATTAAATTGACAAGTGAAAATAATATTTCGTCCTAAAGCATCAGAGAAAAATCTTAAACGATTAAGATATTCTCTATAAGTTGTGTTGAATATATTATTAACACTTAAATTAAGCTGAATGTTTCTAGTGAGCTTTGCTCCAGCATTGAGATTCCAAATTTGATAACCTGCGGGTGGTGTACTAATGTCTAGCCACTCTTTGGTTATTGTATTGTTCTCATATACATCGTAGGATAAAAGCCTCATAGGAAATCTTTTCTGCTTAAATACCACTAGGTTTTCTATTTGTATATGCCACGGTTTTTTACCTTTACTATCATATCTTAGGGCGTTTTTAATCTGCATTGGTGGCATAAGTATCAGAGGTTCTTTATGGGTTAAATCTTGTCCGTACACATAGCTCATTGCTCCATTCCATTGTAATTTTGGAGTGATATTAAGTTCTGAATCTATGTCTATCCCATACATTTTTGCTTTAATCTGTTGATATTGCCATACAGGAAAATTCCCACGAATGGTACTTTCCACTCCGTTAGGTGTTTGGTTAATAAAACTATCGGAAGTGAAATAATACGGATTAAGATTAAGTTTAAAACCATTAAGAACGGAGGCTTTTATACCAATGCTTAGGTGGGCTTGGTAAGTTTCCTCGTTTTTGATAATCATATCTCCCTTTTCAATGATGGCAGCAGCGTGGTGTAGCCCATCAGCAAATAATTCTGCAACATTAGGACTTCGGCTATTTCTTATCAAATTAAATTTGGTAGTAAGAAAGCGAGTGGGCTGATATTCCATACCTAGCGATGCTGATATATTATGATAATAAAGTTTTGGACGTACCAATGTTTTCACGCCTTTGCTTTCAATTACAAACTGCTGAAACGCTTGGTTATAAGCTGCCCAATCTTTATTAAGGTAATATTTATAAACATCGTAGAAATTCATATCGTACCGCAAAGCTGCTTCCCATTTCCAAAGATTTTTTTGATACTTGAAAATAGAAAAAGCACCAGTATCATACCTGTGGTAATCTGGTATTAAACGAGAACGCTCCGTTTTTGGGTCGGGAAAATTAACTTGATAATTTCCTGATAAGCCTGTTTCCCACTGCCAGTTGGGTCTTTCTAATAGATGATAAAGAGCCAAACTTTGGGTGGTTAGTAGTAGGTCGGTAGCAGGTTTATCATTGTATGCTCCTCTGCGAATATCATATTCAAATCTATGATTTTGCTGAAAGGCATACTCTAAAGTAAATTTCCCTAACTTTCCTAATCTTTTGTAAGCCTCCAATTTAGCAATATGATGACTAACTTCTTGTTTAGGGTTCTCTATTTTATAACCAAAATTACCTGTAAAGTAGGATTGTCCGTTATTGATGGCATCGGCAAAGTTTCTTGCATTACTGATATGAGCCCCTTTATAAATTCCAAAATTTTGGTTGATGAAAGAATATTTAGCCGTGATTCCGTATTCGTATTCCCTTTTTTGTAGGGAAAAGTGGAAGGCGTTTTCATCTGCACCTGTATTTTGTAAACTATAATTGGGTGTTTCCAAATCTCCTAGCTTTTTGGCAGAACCTTGCGTACGCAAAGCCCAACCGTTTTGCCAAGTCTTTGTAATATCCGTATTCAGAGCTAAGCCTTTACCGTTGCTGATGCCTGATAAAGCTACTTTACCCATAAGGGTGTCTTTCTTAGGGTGTTTAGGGCTTTCTAGTAGTATAACGCCACCTATGGCATCTCCACCATACTTTAGTGCAGATGCTCCCTTTACAACATCTATATGGTCAAAAGCGTTGGGGTCCACGCTAGGAGCGTGTTCTATGCCCCATTCTTGTTCTGCCATTTTGATGCCGTTGTTCATCACTAATACTCTACTACCGTAAAGCCCTTGTATAACAGGTTTAGAAATGTTATTCCCTGTTTTAATACTATTTACTCCAGAAATTTCAGACAATATATTGCCTAAATTTTCGGTAGTTTTTTGCTCTAAAAAAGACTGTTCTAATGTTTTGATAACCGCTGTCCCTGACTTTTTATGAATGCCATGTACTACTACGGTTTCTATTTCATTAGTATGATGTTCAAGGAAAATATTGATTTTAATATTTCTATCAAGTATTATCTTTTTAGTGAAAGGTTCACAATCTAAGTGAGTTGCCAAAAGATGATGAGTGCCTTTTTTGTAAGAAAAACTAAAATTTCCTTGAGTATCAGAAGTGATAATGAGTTTTCCGTTAATACTTATTTTGGCATTAGCCAAAGGTGTATTGTCGTGCAAATCTCTTACCTGTCCTTCTATGAAGTAAAGCTGTGCATTTAGAACGGTGCTGAAAAACAGCATCATTCCAATCCAAATTGATTTCATTTAAAGATATGAAAATTAAAAGGTTAAAACCGTGTTCTAACAATGGTAGAACACCTAGAAAAAACGATATTATTTTGTTAAATAGAAGGCGGTCCTCTAAGTAAGAAATAAACAATTTGATTCTGAAGGATATCCAGTGTCTTGTAGCCTATTATAAGTGCAGTAGCTACTGATACTAAAACCTCAAAATTTACCTTTTCGGGAAGTAGAGAATGTCCTGAAATGAAAAAATGACAGATAGAACAATCATCTCCCTTTAAACTGATTATCTTGTGATTCTGTTTTTGGGAAGAACTGTAATTACTATTAAAAGTTTCTTGGTGCGAGTGGAATACACTAGCCATCAGTAAAGCCAATGTGTAAACCCATGCAAGGCTTACACTTGTAACTTTTCTAAAAAAAGGCTTCCCTGAAAACATTTTGCAAAGGTAAAAAAAACTTTTATTTAGTTAGGGTATAAATCAGCTATAATGAATAGATGTAGGAGTAATAATATGATATAAATCTTAAAATAATGTAGTTAAAATTTCTTATATTTGCTAGGCTAAAAAGTATTTAATTATGTCAGAATCAAAGTTGAAAAGGATAGGAGTTCTTACTTCTGGAGGGGATTCTCCAGGTATGAATGCGGCGATAAGGGCAGTGGTAAGAACGGCTCATTATTATGGTATAGAATGTATGGGGATTAGAGAAGGGTACAATGGGCTTATAGAAGGGAACATGATTAAAATGGGACCTAGGTCTGTTAAGAATATTATTAACCAAGGTGGTACAATTCTAAAATCAGCAAGGTCTAAAGAGTTTAGAACAGTAGAGGGTAGACTAAAGGCTTTTGAACAATGCCAAAAGCATGAAATTGGAGCTTTGGTTTGTATTGGTGGAGATGGTACTTTTACAGGAGCAAAAGTTTTCAACGAAGAGCATGGTATCAAGGTTGTGGGTGTACCTGGAACTATTGATAATGATATCTTCGGTACAGATTTTACAATAGGCTATGACACGGCTCTTAACACGGCTGTGGAAGCTATAGACAAAATAAGAGATACAGCAACCTCTCATAACAGAGTGTTTTTTGTGGAAGTAATGGGGAGAGATGCAGGTTTTATAGCACTTAATAGCGGTATTGCTTCGGGAGCTATAGACATTTTGATACCAGAGAGAAAGGATAGCCTAGAGGAAATGTTTGAGAATTTCCATAATGCTCAAAAACGAGGCAAAACATCGTCTATTGTTGTGGTGGCAGAGGGTGAGCAGTTGGCTTCTACCTATGAGTTAGCCGAGAAAACTCAAAAAGAATTCCCTGATTATGACATTAGAGTGGCTATTCTAGGGCATATCCAAAGAGGCGGAATGCCTAGCTGTGCTGATAGAGTGCTGGCGAGTAGATTGGGGTATGGTGCGGTAGAAGGGCTTAGAAAAGGTCTTACTAATGTGATGGCAGGTATCAGAGCCAATCAGCTAGTTTTTACTCCAATAGAAGATGCTATTAAAAAGCACAACGAAATCAATCAAGATTTACTGAAGATATCAGAAATTTTGGCGATGTAATTTTTGGGATACGGTAAAAAAAATGTACCTTTATACCCAATAAACTTAGAAAGAAGTAAATACGAAAATTTAATTTTAAAAAATAGAAAACAATGTCAACAATCAAAGTAGGAATTAACGGTTTCGGAAGAATCGGAAGTTTAGTGTTCAACGCAATGATGGAAAGAGATAACATCGAAGTGGTGGGTATCAATGACCTTATCAATGCGGAATATATGGCGTATATGTTGAAATACGACTCTGTTCACGGAAAATTTGATGGAGAAGTTTCTGTAGAGGGGAATGATTTAGTGGTAAATGGTAAAAGAATCAGAGTAACTGCAGAAAAAGACCCAAACAATCTAAAATGGAATGAAGTAGGTGCTGACTATATCGTAGAATCTACAGGATTGTTCTTAACTAAAGAAACTGCTCAGGCTCACATCAATGCAGGTGCTAAAAAAGTAGTTCTTTCAGCTCCTTCTAAAGATGATACTCCAATGTTTGTAATGGGAGTTAACCATAAAGATTTAACTGCTGACCAAAAAATATTCTCTAACGCTTCTTGTACTACTAACTGTCTTGCACCTTTAGCAAAGGTAGTTCACGATAACTTTGGTATCGTAGAAGGGTTAATGACTACAGTACACGCTACTACTGCAACACAAAGAACGGTAGACGGTCCTTCTATGAAAGATTGGAGAGGTGGTCGTTCAGCACTTCTTAACATTATCCCGTCTTCTACAGGTGCAGCTAAAGCGGTAGGTAAGGTAATTCCTTCGCTTAATGGTAAACTTACAGGTATGTCTTTCCGTGTACCAACGGCTGATGTTTCTGTAGTGGATTTAACAGTGAGATTAGAGAAAGGTGCTTCTTATGATGAAATTTGTGCAGCTATTAAAGCGGCTTCAGAAGGAGAACTTAAAGGTATCCTTGGTTATACAGAAGACTTAGTAGTATCTCAAGATTTTGTTGGAGATAAGAGAACTTCTATCTTTGATAAAGATGCAGGTATTATGCTTTCTCCTAACTTTGTTAAATTAGTATCTTGGTACGATAACGAAACAGGTTATTCTAATAAATTAACAGACTTATTAGTACACTCTGCTTCTTTATAATTAAAGAATGAAAATACAATAAAGTAAAAAGGCTTACATTATTAAAATGTAAGCCTTTTTTAATCTTAATGGATATGCTTTTCTGCATGGTAAGAACTTCTTACAAGTGGAGAACTCTCAACATGGCGAAATCCTAGGCTCTTTGCAAACGCACCATACTCTTCAAACTCTTCTGGAGTGATAAACCTTTTTACAGGCAAATGTTTTTTTGTGGGTTGTAAATACTGTCCAAGTGTGATAACATCTACATTTGCATTTCTAATATCCTCAATAGTTTGGAAAACTTCATCTTTCTCTTCCCCTAAACCTAGCATTATTCCTGTTTTGGTACGGCGTTGTCCTGCTTCTTTCAGATATCTTAAAACTTCTAGGCTTCTTTCATATTTTGCCTGTATCCTTACTTCTCTGGTAAGTCTTTTTACCGTTTCCATATTGTGTGAAACCACTTCTGGAGCCACTTCTACTATACGGTCGATATGCTTTGTAATTCCTTGAAAGTCGGGAATAAGAGTTTCCATTGTAGTGGTTGGCGAAATCCTACGAACGGCATTTACCGTCTCAGCCCATAGAATAGAGCCCATGTCTTTCAAATCATCTCTATCAACGGAAGTAAGCACGGCATGTTTTATTTTCATTAGTTTGATAGAACGAGCTACTTTTTCTGGTTCGTCCCAATTAACATCTAGTGGTTTTCCTGTTTTTACCCCACAAAAACCACAGCTTCTAGTGCAAATATTACCTAAAATCATAAAAGTGGCAGTGCCTTCTCCCCAACATTCGCCCATATTAGGACAAGAACCACTTTGGCAGATAGTATTGAGTTTGTATTTGTCCACAAGGGTTCTTAACTCGCGGTAGTTTTTACCTGTGGGAAGCTTTACTCTTATCCATTTTGGTTTTTGTGTTACGGTATTGTTTTCTTGTATATTATTTTCCATTGATGTTGTTTTTGAGTAGTTCTTTTAATACTTTTTTAGCTCTCATTATTCTTACTTTAGTATTAGAAACCGAAATATTCAATATATCCGAAATTTCTTTAATACTTTTTTCTTCAAAAAATCTTAGATTGATAATTTCCTGATAATTAGTCTCTAAAGATTCTATAACTTTGATGATTTCTTTATCTTCTTCTTCGGAAATTAGTAACTCTTCAGGAGATTTTACTAAAGTGTTTCTAAATTCCTCCATGTATTCTATTGATGTTTCACTATCCCTACTTTTTTTTCTCCAATAGTCTATTATGGTATTTTGGGCTATGGTAAGTACCCAAGTTTTAAATTGGAAATTAGGATCGTAAAGGTCTATTTTTGATAGTACTTTAGAGAATACATTTACTGTGATTTCGTCAGCTTCTGTCTCATTTTTTACCTTTTTCATCACAAAAGAAAAAACGCTTACCCAAAACTTATTGATAAGTTTGGTCTGGGATTTTTGGTCCTTATTCTTTGCTTTTTCGATGAGGTCTAATAAAAACTTGTCTTCCACAGTACTGAAAATATCGTACAAATATAAAGAACAAAAACTCAATAAAAAAGCAACCTATTATTTTGAAGCATTTAAACGAATAGTTGAAAAAAATAAAATTAATTATTTTGGGCGGTTAAACACTTGTTTGATTTTGTTTTTTCAAAAAAAGACTATTAAAAATGATAAATAATATATTTTATATTCATTTTATTATTGAAATGTTAATTTTAGGTATATTTAGTGAAAAAAGTTTGGCACGCTTTTGACATACAGACCCATGAAATCAAAAATAAATTTTTTACAATGAAAATGATTAAACAAACACTTCTTTTAGCTGGTATTTTAGCAGCGGGAGTGGCAGGTGCTCAGACTAAAAGTATGAAGAACATGATTAAAGTGGGTATTAACGCAGGTGTAGCTACAGGAGATAACACTTCTGCTAACTTGGGTGGTAACCTTTCTTATCAGCATTTGGTAACTCCAGGGTTTGGATTAGGTTTAGCTACAGGGTACAACCACTTTTTTGCTAAAGACAACGGAGATATCAAAAATAATGATTTTGGTGTAGTTCCTGTTGCAGCACTATTTAGAGTGTATCCACAAAAAACTGGTTTTTATGGAGGTGCTGATTTAGGTTATGGATTTATCGTAGGTAATGATAAAGTAGCTTCTAACTATACAACAGCAATGCCTGATGGTGGTTTCTACTTAAGACCAGAAATTGGTTACCATAATAGAGATTGGAATTTCTTTATCCAATATACTAAGGTATTTACAGGAGATAACGGTAAGATTGGTAATCAAGCTTTCGATACAGGAAGTATAGGAGCAGGATTCTCTTATAACATTCCGTTAGGAGAGTAAAATTAGAACTTAATTAAAGTAAATAATGTGCGGTGTAGATTCTTCTACATCGCATTTATTTTATCGTTTCTATTAGGTTGAACTTTATTATAGAAAATAACTATATTTGTTACCCATTAAACAAAACGATAATTTTATGAAAACAAAACATCCTAAAGGGCTACCTTTTTTATTCTTTACCGAAATGTGGGAAAGGTTTGGTTATTATCTTATTTTGGGTATTTTCGTGCTTTATATGATTGACCCTACGGAGACAGGAGGCCTCGCTTTTGATGATAAAAATGCTGATGATATATTTGGAACTTTTATCGCTCTTACCTATCTCACGCCATTTCTTGGAGGTTTTTTAGCGGATAGATTGCTAGGTTATATTAAGGCGGTTTATATAGGAGGATTGCTTATGGGGTTAGGTTATATAGGCTTAGGAGTTTTTAAAGATATGCCCATGTTTTATACCTCATTGGGGCTTATTATTGTTGGGAATGGTTTTTTTAAACCTAGTATTTCTACACTACTTGGGAATTTGTATTCGGAAGAACCTTATAAAGCTAATAAAGATGCGGGATACAATATTTTCTATATGGGAATAAACATTGGTGCTTTTGTCTGTAATATTATTGCGGCGTTTATGAGGAATAAATTTGGTTGGGGAGAGGCCTTTATTACCGCAGGAGTAGGAATGTTTTTGGGACTTATTATCTTTAGTCTGGGTAGAAAGCATATTTTAAATGCTAATATTCTTAAACCTGTTCAGGAAGGTGATACTAAGATTAGTGCCATACTCACAAAAGTATTTTTACCTGCGATTTTAGTGGGAGTGTTAGGTTGGTTTATTCCAGGGAATATCTTTGGAGCAGATAGTACCGATGCGTTTATTTTTGCGTGTATTCCTGTAATTATCTTCTATGTTTCTCTTTATGTGAAAGCTAATAAGGAGGATAAAGCTCCTATTGGTGCGCTTTTAGCGATATTTGCGGTAAGTCTAATGTTTTGGGCTGTGTTTAAGCAAAACGGAACTGCACTTACGAGATGGGCAAAATATTATACTGATAGAAGTGTGCCTTCTGTTGTAGAAAAACCTTTAGCTGACATCTATTTAGTAGATACTAAAGACTACAAAACTCAAGAAGTACCTGTGTATGACGAGCAATATCAGGCAGTAAAAGATGCAGAAGGTAACCCTATTAAAGAACAAGGGAAGGATATCTATTTTAGAAATATAGATGAGGTACAAAAGCAAAAATTAGAGGCTAACCCTAATGATAAGGTTTACCTTTATAATACAGAGTTATTTCAGTCCATCAATCCATTTTGGGTAATTTTGCTTACGCCAGTAGTAGTCGGCTTTTTTGTAATGCTTAGAAAGAAAGGAAAAGAGCCTACAACTCCAGCTAAAATAGTTTTAGGATTATTCATCTCTGCTCTTAGTTGTTTAGTTATGGTAGGTGCAGTATATGCAGGAGATAATGGTTTAGTAAAAGTTTCTGCTATGTGGCTCGTAGCAGCGTATGGTGTAATTACGGTTGGTGAATTATGTTTATCTCCTATGGGGTTATCTTTAGTATCCAAGCTATCACCTCCTAGAATTACAGCTCTGATGATGGGCGGATTTTTCTTATCCACAGCCATAGGTAACAAACTTTCAGGAGTACTATCTAGTATGTGGTATAGCTATGATAACAAAGCCAACTTCTTTTTGGTAAATTTTGTATTGCTTTTACTAGCAACATTGTTAGGGTTATCAATACTGAAAAAATTGAACAAAGCAATGAAAGAGTAAAACGTTTAAGAATAAATAACTTTTAGTTTTTCAAAAACTCTTTTATCAATGGGTAGCTTAAAAGGGCATTGGTCTTTTAGAGCTACCCATTTGATATTTTCTATACTAGGCTCTTTTATTTTTAGCGATGTTAAATCTTCTATTTCTACCAAATAATAGACTGTAAGTAATTGTTCGTTATCTCTGAATTTAGAAACTAAAAAATCTTCCTGTGTGTAGAAATGTTGGGCTGATTCTACTGTTAAATTTAGCTCTTCCCAAAATTCTCTTCGGAGACAATCTAGCAGTCCTTCTCCGTATTCTAGTCCACCGCCAGGGAGTTTGGTGAGGTCTTCTCCAGCATATTTCTCCTCTAAAGCTAAAATTTCAGATTCGTCATTCAGACAGATGCCATAAACTCGAATATTTATTTTGTCTATTTTCATTAGGAAGCTTTTTTCTTAATTTTGTGCCACAAAGTTAAATTATTTACCGATGTTCAAAAAACAAGTTATTCTTATTATTCTAGTATTTTTGGGGTTTTATAATGCCAATGCACAAGACCTTAAATTTCTAAAACTTAAAAAATACAAAGTAGCTACTCTAGACAAACAACTTAACGAAACTTCGGGGCTTATAGAAATAGGCGGGAAATTATTGTCCTTTAATGATAGTGGGAACTCGGCAGATATTTACGAAATTGACAGAGAGAGCGGTGATGTAAAAAAAATAGCCACTAATGCCACCAATTTTGATTGGGAAGCTATTAGTACCGATGGCAAAAACCTTTACATTGGCGATTTTGGGAACAATATGGGGACTAGAAGTAATCTAATGGTTTACAAAATTCCGTTTCACGATGGGGAGTCATCTCTCAAGTACGAGAAAAAAATGAGGTTCTATTATCCTAACCAAGAAGAATTCGTTCCTCTCAATAGGAAAAATAACTTTGATGCTGAATCTATGATTTACCATCAAGGCAATATCCAAATCTTTTCTAAAGAGTGGGCTAGCTATAATACAAGGCATTATGAAATAAAAACCGATACGGAAGAAAGACAACCTGCGGTTCTTTTAGAGGAGTATCCATTGGGCTATTTGGCTACAGATGCTACTTACAAAGATGGCAAACTCTACATTATAGGTTATACTAAAAAGGCGGAGGTTTATCTTACGGTATTTCAAGAAACAGCTCCAAACAGATTTTTTGAAGCAAAACCACAGAAATATTATTTGGGTATGAGTTTCAAATTAGGTCAAATAGAAGGGATTACTGCTACGGAGGAAGGTCTTTACATTTCTGGAGAGCGTTTTAAAACCAAAATAAAAGATGTAAAACAACCGTTGTATTTTGTGCCTTACAATAAGCTGAAATAGCTTATATTTGTAGCATAATTTAATAATATTTAAGTAATCTGTGGCAAATATTGTAGAGGAAATAAAGCGACCGATTGGTGCGGAAATGAAACTTTTTGAACAGAAGTTTTATGAATCTATGCAGAGTAAAGTACCTTTGTTGGATAAGGTAACTCGCTTTATTGTAACTACTAAAGGTAAGCAGATGCGTCCGATGTTTGTGTTTCTGTGTGCCAAGCTCGTGGGCGATGTTAATGAGAAAACTTACCGAGGTGCTTCTATGATAGAGCTTATCCATACCGCAACACTAGTACACGATGATGTGGTGGACGAAAGTTTCAAAAGGCGAAACTTCTTTTCAATCAATGCTTTGTGGAAGAATAAAATAGCTGTTTTGGTGGGAGATTACCTTTTGTCCAAATCGGTGTTGTTATCTACTGATAATAAAGATTTTGATTTGCTATCCGTAATATCCACTACTATTAGAGAAATGTCCGAAGGAGAGTTACTTCAGTTAGAAAAAGCCAGAAAACTAGATATTACAGAGGAAGTTTATTATGAAATCATCAGACAAAAAACTGCCACTCTGATAGCGGCTTGTTGCGAGATAGGAGTTTTGTCCAATGGTGTAAATGAAACTATGGCTAAAAAGATGCGAGATTTCGGGACTTATACTGGAATGGCGTTTCAGATAAAAGATGACTTGTTTGATTATTTATCTAAAAATATCATAGGAAAACCTGTGGGGATAGATATAAAGGAACAGAAAATGACGCTCCCACTTATCTATACTTTGAAAAATGCCAACGAAAAAGACCGTAAATACTATTTTGATACTATAAAACGCTACAATCATAATCCAAAGAGGGTTAAAGAACTGATTGACTTTGTGAAACAGTCGGGCGGGTTAGATTATGCCATAGGTGTTATGAAAGACTTTCAGCAAAAGGCAAAAGATATACTAGAGGAATTTCCAGATTCTGAAGCCAAAACTTCGCTCAATTTGATGCTAGATTATGTTATAGAACGGAAGTTTTAATATAAAAAGCAGTTTTTACATCTATGCGTGTTGGAAGGCAAATGAAAGGTATTTTTAGCTATTGAAGAATGCCTTAATAAAATAATTAAAGCGGAATATATTTAGGAGTGTAAATATGAAGTTTAATTTGTCTGAAGTAGAACTTTATAGAATTTTAATTGATGCTGAGCAAACACTTTTTTCTTTACCTAAAATTAAATTTGAAAGAGACATTGCTTGGCGAAAAAATTATTTAATGGATTCTGCTGGAATTTATGCTTTATTTGAAAAGGATGATTTAATTTACATTGGAGAGACAGGAAATCTGATTAAGAGGATGAGTGATATTACTAGGACTTTTAATCATACATTTAGAAAACAACTAGGTGAAAAAAGATTTAGTGGTACTATATTAGGCGGGAAATTTGATGATAATGTAGAAGCTTTATTAGATAACTATTTTGATAATGACTTATATGTATCGTTTATGGAAGTTAACTTCGGTCGATTAGAAATTGAAGACTATTTGGTTGATAAGTATAAATATCAATTACTTAATTCTGAAAAGAAACGGAAATTTAAGTATAATTATGAATTGATAAAAGAATTAGAAGATATTTACTTATAGCACTTTGGGGATAAACGGCTATTTGGTGGGATATCCTTGAATTTATTTGTATAGCTTTTATACTCTATCTTTTATGAGAAATTGGTTCTGTGGAAATTAAATTTTTAAAAAATCTAGCTGATGTTTTTTAGACTATAGGATAATGGAATATTTAAGTGTTAAAATACGAATAAAAACCTTCTATATACTATGGAGGTTTTTTATTTTTTAGCTAAATTTGTACCTTAAAATTTTTATAAAAATAAATCAATGGATATTTTTGATAGAATAAAACAAAACCCTGGTCCACTTGGTCAGTTTGCTGATTACGGAGAAGGTTATTTTGTGTTCCCTAAATTAGAAGGTCCCATAGGTCCTAGAATGAAATTTCAGGGTAAAGAAGTTATTTTCTGGAGTGCAAACGACTATTTAGGGCTTTGTAATCACCCAGAAGTAAAAGAAGCTGATGCTAAAGCAGCGGAAGAGTATGGTATGTTTTATCCTATGGGAGCTAGAGCTATGTCTGGTGAAACGCCTTATCATCAGCAGTTGGAGCGAGAGTTAGCAGAGTTTGTAGGTAAAGAAGCTTCTTATTTGCTAAACTTTGGCTATCAAGGTATGGTATCCATTATAGATGCTTTGGTATCAAAAAATGATGTTATTGTTTACGATGTGGACTCTCACGCTTGTATTATAGATGGGGTTCGTCTTCATATGGGTAAGAGATTTACTTATCGTCATAATGATATAGAAAGTGTAGAGAAAAATCTACAAAGAGCCACAAAAGTAGCAGAAGAAACAGGGGGCGGTATTTTGTTAATTACGGAAGGTGTTTTCGGTATGAGAGGGCAACAGGGTAAACTGAAAGAAATAGCCGCTCTTAAAAAGAAATACAAATTTAGAATGTTGGTGGACGATGCTCACGGTTTCGGTACATTAGGTAAAACAGGAGCAGGAGCAGGAGAGGAGCAAGGGTGCCAAGATGAGATAGATGTTTATTTTTCTACTTTTGCTAAATCTATGGCAGGTTTTGGAGCGTTTGTAGCAGGAGATAAGGAGATTATCCGCTATTTAAAGTATAATATGCGTTCTCAAATTTTTGCGAAATCCCTTACTATGCCTATGGTTATAGGTGGTTTGAAGAGATTAGAGCTACTTAGAAGTCGTCCAGAAATTAAAGCTAAACTTTGGGAAAATGTAAACAAATTACAAAACGGTCTTAAAGAAAGAGGCTTCAATCTAGGAGATACCAATACTTGCGTAACACCTGTATTTATAGAGGGAAGCCCTGTGGAAGCTACCTTATTGGTAAAAGATTTAAGAGAAAACTATGGCATCTTTACTTCCGTAGTAGTTTATCCTGTGATTCCTAAAGGAATGATTTTACTAAGGCTTATCCCTACGGCTTCTCATACAGATGCTGAAATTAATGAAACTATTGCAGCGTTTGAAGCGATACACGATAAGTTGGTAAAAGGTTACTACAAGGAGCAAGAAAAACAACTTTTGGAAGAAAAAGGATTTTCATTTAAGCCGATATAAAACTTGCTGAGAATAAATATTTAATAAGAGAGACTTTTAATTGAGTCTCTCTTTGTTTTTTGTAAATAGAATTAAATTTTCTAACAGATAAAAATGATTATCTTTGCAGTAAAATAAATAAAGAGTTATGAGTGAAGTAGTTTTATGTCCTAAATGTGGTTCAGAGTTTACTTATCCACAAGATGATTTGATGGTGTGTTCACAATGTTTTCACGAGTGGAATCCAGCGGAGGTTTCTGCTTCTGATGGAGAGAAAATATTAGATTCTAATGGTAATGAGTTACAAGATGGTGATACTGTAGTAGTAATAAAAGACTTACCAGTAAAAGGAGCACCAAAACCAGTAAAGGCAGGGACTAAAGTAAAGAATATCAGACTAAATTATGATAGCGACCATAATATCAGCTGTAAAATAGACGGATTTGGAGCTATGGGCTTAAAGTCAGAGTTTGTAAGAAAGGCTTAAGTTTTACTTTTTAATAATAAAAAAAGAGAGGTGATTTTTAAAACTACCTCTCTTTTTTGTACCTAAATTATATATTAGTTCTTAATGTAAAGAGCCTTTTTAATTTCCTCTTTTACTTTTTCTAATTTAGGGAACCACTCCGCGAATAACGCTGCCGAATATGGTGCAGGAGCATCAGGAGTTGTAATTCTCTTGATAGGAGCATCTAGGTAGTCAAACGCTTTTTGCTGAACCATATAAGTGATTTCTGAAGCTACTGAACCAAATGGCCAAGCCTCTTCTAATACTACCAAGCGATTGGTCTTTTTAACAGATGCTAAAACAGTGTCATAATCTAAAGGACGAACAGTTCTTAAGTCTATCACTTCTACAGAAATACCTTCTTTTTCTAGTTCTTCAGCTGCTTGTAAAGCCAATTTCATGATTTTACCGAAAGAAACTAAAGTAACATCTTTACCTTCTTTTTTGATGTCAGCTTTCCCTATTGGGATATAGTATTCTTCCTCTGGAATCTCCATTTTATCACCATACATTTGTTCAGACTCCATAAAAATTACAGGGTCGTTATCTTGTATAGCAGTTTTAAGTAATCCTTTAGCATCATAAGGGTTAGAAGGTACCACTACCTTTAGACCAGGGCAGTTAGCATACCAGCTTTCAAATGCTTGTGAGTGTGTAGCTCCTAGCTGTCCCGCAGAACCTGTAGGACCTCTAAATACGATTGGTATATTCCACTGTCCACCGCTCATTTGATACATTTTAGCAGCGTTACTGATGATTTGGTCTATAGCTACTAAAGAGAAATTGAAAGTCATAAATTCTACAATAGGGCGGTTACCATTCATCGCTGCACCCACAGAAATCCCCGCAAAACCACCTTCTGCAATAGGTGCATCTATTACCCTTTTAGGACCAAACTCATCTAGCATTCCTTTAGATGCTTTATAAGCTCCATTGTATTCAGCTACTTCTTCTCCTATAAGGTAGATAGATTCATCTTTACGCATCTCCTCGCTCATAGCTTGTGCGATGACTTCTCTAAATGTATATTCTTTCATTGTCTTTAAGTATTGATATGCAAAAATAGTTATTTTTATTTGATAAGGAAATTTTTGTAAACATTATCTACTTAATAAGTTTTAGCCCAATCCTTTTTCGTGCTTCGTCTATTTCTAAAACTTGTACCTCTACAGTTTGATGAAGTTTTACTACTTCATTAACATCAGATACAAAACCATCGGTGAGCTGTGAGATATGTATAAGCCCACTTTCTTTAATACCAATGTCTACAAAGCAGCCAAATGCCGTAATATTATTTACAATTCCAGGTAGAGACATACCTACTTTTATATCTGTAATTGTTTTAATGTTAGGATTAAACTCAAATACTTTAGCTTGTTGGCGAGGGTCTACCCCTGGTTTCTCTAATTCTTTCAAAATGTCTTTAATTCCTAAAATTCCTACTTCTGGAGTGGTGTATTTCTCGGGGATTATTTTTTGGATTTGTTCTTTGTTGGCAATGAGTTCTTTGGTTTTTAGTCCTAAATCTTTAGCCATTTTTTCTACGGTAGCGTAAGATTCTGGATGTACAGCTGAATTGTCTAACGGGTTTTCCGAGTCTTTAATGCGTACAAAAGCTGCCGCTTGTTGGAATGCTTTTTCTCCCAAGCGAGGAACTTTTTTCAGTTCGGCTCTTGTTCTAAAAGCACCGTTTTCTGAGCGATATTTTACGATATTCTCAGCCATTTTTTCTCCAATGCCAGACACATAGCTTAATAGAGATTGGCTGGCGGTATTTAGATTAACACCTACGGCATTTACACAGTGGATTACCGTGCTGTCTAGCTCTTCTTTAAGTTTGGTACTATCTACATCGTGCTGATACTGCCCAACTCCGATACTTTTTGGATCTATTTTTACGAGTTCTGCTAATGGGTCAGAAAGTCGTCTTCCGATGGATACAGCCCCACGAACAGTAACGTCATAGTTAGGAAATTCATCTCTAGCGATTTTACTTGCTGAATAGACTGAAGCACCTGCTTCTGATACTACAAACACCTGTAAATCTTTATCAAAGGCTATTTTTTTGATGAATGCTTCTGTTTCTCTACTCGCAGTTCCGTTTCCTATAGCGATGGCTTCTACTTGGTAGGCATTAACCATACTACGGATTTTTTTCATAGCGACTCCTATTTCATTTTGAGGAGCGTGAGGGTAAATAGTTTCGTTGTAAAGCAAATCTCCCTTTTCATCTAAACACACCACTTTACAACCTGTACGATAGCCAGGGTCTATGGCTAAAATTCTTTTTTCACCGAGTGGAGCAGCAAGTAGCAGTTGCTTAAGGTTTTCCGAAAATATACTAATGGCCTTATCATCTGCTTTGCTTTTAGCGTCTTGTAAAATTTCGTTAGCAATAGAAGGTTCTAAAAGACGCTTATAAGCATCTTTTATAGCGATGCTGATATAGTGAGCTGTTTCATTATTATTTTTAATGATACTTTTTTCTATGAAGTTAATTGCCTCATCATTATCTATTTCAATTTTAAGCTTGATGAAGCCTTCGTTTTCTGCTCTTAATAGAGCTAACAACCTATGGGAAGGAGCTTTGAGTAGTGTTTCGCTCCAATCAAAATATTGTTGATATTTCTGAGCTTCCTCTTCATTTTCTTTGGCTTTTTTTGTGATTTTACTAGTAATTTTAGCCTGTCGCTGAAACATTTGTCTTAGGCGTTTTCTTATGAATAGATTTTCGTTAATCCATTCTGCGATGATATCACAAGCACCATCTAAGGCTTCTTGAGTGGTAGATATTTTATCAGAAATATACTTTTGTGCGTTGTGTTCTAAGTGATTAGCGTTTTGAGCCATAATGATTTTAGCCAAAGCTTCTAATCCGTTTTCTCTAGCAGTATCCGCTTTAGTTTTTCTTCGTTTTTTGTAAGGTAAATATAAATCTTCTAATTCTTGTAGGCTAAATGATTGTTCAATTTTTTGTTGAAGTTCAGGCGTAAGGCTATTCTGCTCTTCTATTGATTTTAAAATACTTTCTTTTCTCTTGACGATTTCCTCGTATTGTTTTTGAAGTTTCTGAATTTGTTCTATGGCAACTTCGTCTAAATTGCCTGTTGTATCTTTTCGGTAGCGAGAAATAAAGGGAATAGTACCACCTTCGGCAAGAAGAGTTAGTGTGTTTTCTATAGATTTGGGTTGTAGTTGTGATAGAGACTGTATATATTGTACTAGAGTCATTGTTTTTTATTTTTTGATTGAGGTTCAACCGAGTCAATTATTTGGTTGAAATAAAGATAGAATTTTATACGCGTTCTAGTTCGTCAGGATTGATTTGAGTTTTAAATAACCCATAATTTACGGTTACTTTATTTTTAGAAATACTCTCAATAGTGCCTACACTGGTACTTCCTGTAATTCTCACTCGTTGTCCTACTTTTAGCCAAACAGCTCTTTCTTTCTGTTTTTTTTCTTCCAATTTTTGGTTGGTTTCTTCTATTTTCTCTTTGACATCTTTCCTTTTGAGCTGTTGAGTGATTTTGCGTTTGATTACTTGTAATTTTTTAGACTCATCTTTATCAGAGCCTAACTTTCGGTATTTCTCCTGTTCTAATATTTTTACAAAATCTTTGACAAGTTCCTTTCTAGAACGCCCATTGATGTAGTCTTTAATAAAATTTTCTACTTTGTTCCCAAATTGTAATTTTCGGTGTTCTTCTTCGTAGAGTTTTTGGAAGTTAAAAAGTTTCTGCTGTAGTTGCTCGTTAAGTTTTTGCAGATTGTCCCGTTTATCTTCTACCGATTCTTTTTTCTGAGATAAATCTGTTTTTAGTTTTTCCACCTCAAATTTTTCTTGTTGAAGTTTTACGATGGTTTTATCTAAATTAACCACATCTTTCTCTACTTTTCTTTTCGCCGAGCGAATGATGAAAGGTGGAATTTTATTTTTTTCTGCCACTTCAAAAGTAAACGAACTTCCTGCCTGTCCTATCTCTAATTTATAAAGAGGCTCTAGACTGTTTTCATCAAAAAGCATTGCTGCATTTTGGGCGTTAGGGAGTTGCTCCACTACCAGCTTAATGTTGGTGTAGTGAGTAGTAATAATAGCAAAGGATTTTTTTTCGTAGAAAAACTCCAAAAAACTTTCCGCCAACGCACCACCAAGTTCGGGGTCGGAGCCAGTTCCAAATTCATCTATAAGGAGCAATGTGTTTTTATCCGCTTTTCTGATAATGTGCGACATTTTCTTAAGTCTAGATGAATAGGTAGAAAGGTGATTTTCAATAGATTGATTATCACCAATATCCGTCATTACTTTATCAAAGAAAAACATTTCAGATTTAGGGTGTACAGGAACTAAAATTCCTGATTGGAGCATAAGCTGTAACAGCCCTACGGTTTTTAATGTAATTGATTTACCACCAGCATTTGGACCAGAAATACAAATGATTCTATTGTGCTCAGTAAGGGCAAGGGTTTGTGGGAAAATTTCTTTGTTCTCAGCCTTGTTTTGTAACCATAATAGAGGGTGATAAGCCTCTTTTAGCCTTAGTGTTTGGTGCTCATTAATTTTAGGAAGCGTCGCATTTACTTTTTCCGCAAACTTAGCTTTAGCTCTCGTAAGGTCTAGGTCAAAAATATAGTTTTGATAAGACGCTATTTCAGGTTGAAATACAGCTATTTCAGTGGTTAGCTTTCTTAAAATACGGTCTATTTCCTTTTTTTCTTCTTCTAAACTTTCTTTTAGTTTAAAATAATGTTTTACTACAGTTTCTGGTTGAATATAGGTGATGGAACCTGTCTTTGAAACGCCTAAAACTCTACCTTGCACCCTTTTTTTGAAACCTGATTTTACAGCTAATACCCTTTGGTCTTCTATAATTGTTTCTCTGATTTCGTCTAAAAAATCACTTTGAGAATAGACTCCTAAAGCCCTATTGAAATTTTCATCTATGGCTTTTTTAGCTTTTTGTATTTCATCTCGGAGTTCTTTTAAAGTAGGGGAGGCATCACTTTTAACCTCTTCAAATCGGTTAAAAACCTGGTCTATTTTCTCAATAATTTCTTTTTTGAAATCAAGAGTTTCTATGCCTTTCAATAATTCAGGGAAAATCTCCGAATACTGTGGAAAGAACTTTTGGAGTTTTCCGATTTGGGAAGTGATATTTTTAATCTTTATAAAAGCCCTATTTTCTAATCGGAAATTCTCAATAAGCATCAATTTTAGTTCTGTTTCTACATCTTCGTATTCATTGAAAGGAATAGCATTTTCACTTTCAAAGCTACTTAAAAACTCAGAAGTTTTTTTTAATGAAATTAAGGCTTCCTCTTTTTTAAGAGGTTTTAAATCCGAAATTTTTTGAGCTATTTTTGAGGAATAGGCGTATGGAACAATTTCCGCTAATAGTTGCGGAAACTCTAATTCTTGTAAACTGTCTTTAGTAATATGCACGGCACAAAAATAAGAAAAATTAGGCTTTCAATAGATAGAGTAATTTTTGAATAGAAAATAAAAAAAACACTCCTCGAAAAAGGAGTGTTTTTAGTAGCGAAGACGGGAATTGAACCCGTGACCTCAGGGTTATGAATCCTGCGCTCTAACCATCTGAGCTACCTCGCCATTAGAGTGGTGCAAATATAGAAATAATTACAATAACTACAAAATTATTTTAAATTATTTTCATGTAGAAATGCACCAAAACTGTTCGGTTTACTCAATATTTTATTATTGCTATCTAATAGGAAATAAGATGGTGTAGCGTTGATATTGTAAGTATCTGTATAGCTAGAGTTCCAACCTTTTAGTTCAGAATCGTTAATCCATGGGAGGTTTTTTACAGTCTCTTGATAAGACTCTGCATTGGTATCTAATGATAGACCTATAACTTCTATATTATTGCTTTTTAATTTGTTATAATTTTCTAAAATTAAAGGCAATTCTGAAACGCAGTGAGGACACTCTGAAGACCAAAACAAGATGAGTTTTTTATTTGATTTAATGTCACTTAGTTTTTTTGATTTAGTATTTATTACACTTTTTGAGAAGGTGTAATCCTTAAAGGTACTCCCAACCATAGTGCTTTTCATTGCCTCCAGTCTGCCTTCTAAATTTTTGTTTATAGAACATTTTAAATTAGAGGCTTGTTGGTAATATTTATCCTTTTCAGCGTCTAGACCATAGGCATCAAATAGATTCAATAGTTCAGATAAAATAGTTTGCCCTCTAGGGGATTCTATATTTACTTTATCCAACAGAGCATCTGTTTGAGAAATAACTTGATTCCTAGGGACGGAAGAAATAAAGTTAATTAATGTAGATTTTAGTAAAGAGGAGGTTTCTAACAACTCTCCCGTATTAGCTAAGAAGTTGATATAATCATCAGTAGTTTTAGGGATTTCTCGATTGGTGTATTTTACATTATCCCAATAGTAGCTTATAAAAGGGTGATTAGAGTAGTCCTTAAGATCACTTTGTTCTAGCTTTTTTATTTCTAACTTTAGAGCTTCATTAAAAGGTGAGTTATCATTGTAAATATCTCTAATTTGTACCAATACAGGTAATACTTTCTCTTTTTTTTGTTTTTCTTTGATGAGATACTGCATGGTACTATTGGCTTCATCTAAGAAATTGATTTTGTTGATAGAACTGTTATCAGTATCCAGTTTTACATTTACATCTTTGTTTTCAGAAATAAAACTGAATGATTTGCCATTCTCAGGAAAATAGGCACGCATCATACCTATGTAATTATTAGGAATAGTATAACTCCATTTACCATTAGATTTTTTAGCCTTTCCTGCTATATAATCTTTTGAACCGTTGAGGGTGTACAAAATAACCTCTTGATTACTGAAAGTATCAGGTGCTTCTATATTTATTTTAAATTGAGCAGAAGTCACTCCAAATAGAAATGACGTTCCTAATAAAATTGTTTTTTTCATAAGAACAAAAATAAAAAAACTCATAGAATTTTCTATGAGTTTCTAGATATTATAAACTTTTTAATTGTTTTTTTCTTAAGTAATAAGAAGTAACCAATATAAATCCTATTGCTAATAAAACAAGCTCTGTGGAATATAAATCTATTGGAGTTTGTGGTGGAGCACCAGGACCAGCGACACCTCCACCGCCTGGTGCTCCTCCTGTTGGTGGAGCACCAGGGCCAGCAACACCAGCACCAAAAACTAAATCTGTATTAAGAAAAGCTATGATTAGAAATAATAATCTTAGTTTGATATTGTTGTACATAATCTATTACTTTACTATTTTTTGAGAGAATTTTTGTCCATCTTTGGATATTGCTGTAACTACATAGGTTGCTTGTAGCTCAGGTAATTTAATTATAAAGTCAGAATCTGTTTTTACAGTTGGCTCTGATATAATTAGCTTTCCACTTATATCATAAACTTTTACACTTGCCTGTGTCCAGTTAGAATCAAATATTAATCTATGAGCTTTAATGCTATTATCATATAACACTACACAGTCGGAAGGCTTCTGGATATTAGATGTAGCCAAAGTTTTATTTTCAGGTTTTCCGTAGTACAGATTATAGTATTGCTGAGATACAGGATATTCTGCTCCTTGTTGCAAAGCAACTAAATTGCCTTCACCAGAACTGATGTAGAAACTTTCTCCATTAGAAAGAGTTTCTGTGTTTTTTGGAAGAAACTCAGTATTCTCTCTAATCTCAAATTTAACTTTCTTTATTTTATCACTATAGAGTCCTAGTAAAATATCTTTTCCTTTGTAATCAGTTTCGTTAGCTTCATTAATATATAACCAATAAGCATTTGCTGCTTCTTGGTCATATCCACCTGCAGGGCTTTCCTCAAATGTTCCTATGACATCAGAAGAAGTTGCTGTAACTTGAGTAGATGAAGTAACTCCTGTTCCAGTACGAGCATTAGGGTAAACAGCATAATAAGTTCTTCCTATCTCATTACCTTCATTATCTAAAGCTATAACACCTAACTGTTTTACAGAGTTAGAAGTACTAGCTGTTAAACTTTTGAAGCCATTATTTTGTACCCTTAAATTACCTGCATTTGTAGCTGATGACATAGTCCCCTCTCCTTGTTCAGTGTTAAGAACAGACGCTCTGTTGTCAAAAGTTCTAAGTGTTGCCAAATCAAGACTTCCTGTTTCTCCGTCTTTCATTTTGATAACGAAAGTTCCCATAGGTCTTACAATAGCTAAATCAATATCTCCTACAATTACTCCTCCTCCTGTAAAAGAAATATACTTATATCCAGAATAACTTGTACCTGAAGTACTATTATAAGCCACAGATTTAACCTCAACTCTAATAGCTTGAATTTTGCTTTGTAAATCAGTAGGTATCTTTGTTAAGTCTAAATTGGTTAAGAAAGGGTTTCCAAATTGATAAATATTTCTACCATAGGTTCCTTCCCATGCAGTAGGATAGCTATAGAAAGAATCATACATATAGGTATTATATTTTTCTCTATAAATATTTAAACCATTCCCTCCTGCTCCGAAGTTAATGCCATTACCTGCATTTTGTAATGAAACAGTGTGCATACTCGTAGCAGAAGCGAAAGGTGTGCCTGTTACTGTTCTTACGGAAGTAAAACTAGTACCATCAGCACCTAGCATATAATAAGCGGATCTATAATTTCCAGAGGTTGCATTCATGCCACTATTCTGACTTGATAAATCCGTAACATGCTCAGATCTTACTAAAGTATTATTATATACTAAAATTTCATTCTTACTCCATCTTGAAGTAGAAAAGGTTTTTCCTAATCCTGAAGATAAATCGTTAAAAACTTTATTCTCAAAAGGAAGAGCTAACTGTTGATAATGCCCGTTATCTGTAGTTTGGAATTCTTTCTTAACAACACCTGTTATATTACTTTGGCTGTCATTGTTTATCCATAGCTGTCCGTAGTTGCCATAAGGGTCACCAGTAACAGTAGGTGTATTTTGCTTTATTACAAAGCTACTACCCGTACTATCATCAGTAAGAAGACCTCCTTTATCTATTTGTATATTACCTTGATTTTCTATTAATCCTGTATTTTTAACCTCTACAGTACCCCCATTGTACATTAATGTTCCGGGTTTTACATATAAATTCGCCGTTGCTGCTACATAAGTCAAGGATTGAGCTTTGATGGACATTAATCCTAGAGCTAACAACCCTGCAGAGAATACACCTTTTTTCATATATGAGTTTTTTATTATAATATTGTACAAATAACCAAGCAAAGATATAAAAATATTATTACAATCAATAGATTACTGCAATAATATTTTACTATCAATGGAATCTACATTAAACATGTAGTCTTCTAAAACCTTTTCTGTAGTACCTCTGAGCCCTCTTGCACCTAATCCTTTTTCAAAAGTTTCATCTACAATTTTCTCTAGGGCTTCGTCTGTGAATTCTAAATCTACACCGTCCATCTTGAAAAGAGCTTTGAATTGATTAACAATAGAGTTTTTTGGCTCTTTCATTATTCTTACCATGGTCTCTTTGGTTAGTTGGTCTAAATAAGTAATTACAGGGAATCTACCTAAAAGTTCTGGAATTAATCCGAACTTTCTCAAATCCGTTGAGTTTACTTGTGGCAATATCTGTGCCAAATCTTTTTCGGAGTCTAATTTTTCTTTACTAAATCCTATGGCTTGCTTGTTTAGTCTCCTTTCTATAATTTCTTTTATACCATCAAAAGCCCCTCCTGCAATAAATAGAATATTCTGAGTGTTTACCTGTATGTATTTTTGATCAGGATGTTTTCTTCCTCCTTGAGGCGGTACATTTACGATGCTTCCCTCTAATAATTTTAATAAACCCTGCTGTACACCTTCTCCTGATACATCTCTTGTGATGCTTGGATTGTCTGATTTTCTCGCTATTTTATCTATTTCATCTATGAATACAATGCCTTTTTCGGCTTTTTCTACATCGTAATCTGCGACCATAAGAAGTCTAGACAAAATACTTTCTACATCTTCGCCTACATAACCAGCTTCGGTAAGTATTGTGGCATCTACAATGCAAAAAGGTACATTGAGTTCTCTAGCGATAGTCTTTGCTAAAAGGGTTTTTCCTGTGCCTGTTTCACCTATCATGATGATGTTGGATTTTTCTATCTCAACATCATTGTCTTTTTTTGTTGAAGAGTGTAGGAGTCTTTTATAATGGTTATAGACTGCGATGGAAAGTTGTTTTTTAGCTTGGTCTTGTCCGATGACATATTCGTCTAGAGTTTTTTTAATTTCTCTAGGTTTCTTTAGTTCGGAGAGGGTATTTACGGGAGAAAATTCTTCTTTCTGGATATTGTCTTTAACAAATGCGTGAGCCTGTTCTATACAATGTTCGCAGATGAGTCCGTTTTGTCCCGAAACTAGCATTTGAACTTCTTTACGATGTCTTCCGCAAAAAGAACACTGGTTATTATTCATATTTTAGTGTTGAATGAGTAGGTGAATGAGTGATAATTTATTTTAAAATTTTTTGCTGTATTTCTTTGAAATCTTCTGCTGAAAATTTCACTCTCTCTTTCTTAAAATTAAGGTCTTCTATCTTGTTGATAGGTACTAAGTGAATGTGAGCGTGAGGTACTTCTAGTCCGATAACTGCTATGCTCACTCTTTCACAAGGAATGTTTTTCTCAATTTTTTTAGCTACTTGTTGTGCAAATGCCCAAAGATTTTTAAACTCCTCCGTATCTAAATCAAAAATAAGGTCAACTTCCTTTTTGGGAATTACCAAAGTGTGTCCTTCAGCTAAAGGCATTACATCTAGAAAGGCTAAATGGTTTTCGTCCTCTGCTATTTTATACGCAGGGATTTCTCCGTTGATGATTTTGGTGAAAATAGAAGCCATAACTATTAAATTTTAAAATTATAGAGAAATATCTAAGACTTCAAACGTCAGTTGGTTGCCATTAGGTAAGGTAATTTCGGCTGTTTCACCCACTTTTTTACCTAACAAACCTTTAGCGATAGGCGTGTTTACAGAGATTTTCCCTGACTTTAAATCGCTTTCGTTATCTGGAACCAGTGTGAATACTTGCTCTTTTTTCGTTACTTTATTAAATAGCTTTACAGTAGTCAATATAGAAACTTTAGAAATGTCTAGTTGACTTTCATCTATAACTTTAGAAGTAGCTATTAAATCTTTTAGTTTAGAAATTTTCATTTCTAAAAGTCCTTGAGCCTCCTTAGCAGCATCGTATTCAGCATTTTCAGAAAGGTCACCTTTATCTCTAGCTTCGGCTATTTGTTGAGTTATTTTTGGTCTTTCTACGCTTTCTAGTTGCTCTAGTTCGGCTTTCATTTTCTCTAAGCCTTCTTTCGTTACATATGCCATAATTTCGTTAATTTAGCGTTAGTATAAAAAAATAATCCGACATTTGCCGGACAATGTTTTGTGTTTAATAATTTGGTGCAAATATATAAATTTTATTTTAAATGAAAAGAACTTTTTGGGGATTATTGGTTTTAAAAATATTAGTAATCAGTAGTTTAGTTTTTACTAATTCGTGTAAAAATAGAGAAGAAACGGTATCTTGTTTTCCTAATACAATGATTAATGTTACTCTTAACCTGAATTTACCTTTGTATCAAAAGCTAATGAATGTTGGCGGTTGGATTTATGTAAATGAGCAAAACTCGGGTACTAGAGGATTGATTGTGGTAAGAACAGGAACTGCTACATTTAAGGCGTATGATAGAAATGCTCCACATATTTGCCCAGCATCTGATACTACATTAGAAGTTAAAGATGATATTAAAATAGTTTGCCCTAAAGATGGAGCAGAATGGTATCTTTTAGCTTCCTTATCTGGACAACCTACTAAAGTTTCGCAAGTTCCGCCTAAGACTTATTTCACTTATTATGATACTGTATCTAATGTTTTAACTATAAGAAATTAACACAAATGAAAGTAGTTGTACAAAGAGTTTCCTCTGCTTCTGTAGTGGTAGAAGGAGTGGAGGTGTCAAAAATAAACAAAGGATACTTATTATTAGTAGGCGTGGAAGAAACTGATGAAGAGGCTGATGCGGATTGGCTTGTAAAAAAGATAGTTAACCTTAGAATTTTTAGTGATGATGAGGGGAAAATGAATTTATCTATAAAAGAGGTTAGTGGAGAGGTGCTTTGTGTGAGCCAATTTACACTTATGGCGGACTATAAAAAAGGGAATAGGCCTTCTTTTATTACTGCAGCTAGACCAGATTTGGCGGTTCCTATGTTTGAATATTTTAAATCAGAAATGGCTAAATATGGCGTTACTGTTAGTTCTGGCATTTTCGGGGCGGATATGAAAGTGGGCTTAACTAATGATGGTCCAGTAACTATAATTATGGACTCTAAAATAAGATAGCGGTTTCTAGAAATAATGAAAAACGAGCGGATACACTTATGTATTTCGCTCGTTTTTGTTATATATTGATGCTATTAGTTTTTTAGAAAGCTATTTTTACTGGGGACTGCATCATTACTTTAGAATTATTTTTCTTGAAGTTGTTGATGGTTTCATAAATATAGTATTGCTCGCTTCCCATTTTTTGTTTCATAAAATAAGTGGAGATGCTCTCTTCATCCATACCTTTAAAAAATTCTTCTAAAGGATTTATTTCTGAAGGATAAGAAACTATGTTATAATTTTTTACCTTTGATTGTTTAACAGCAAAGTTAATGGCATCATTTAGGCTTCCTAGTTCATCTACTAGCCCTAGCTCTTTTGCTTTTTTACCAGACCAAACTCTACCACCTGCGATTTCGTCCACTTGCTCGAAAGTTTTATTTCTGTTTTTAGTTACGAAATAGACGAATCTCTTGTAAGTTTGTTCCACACTATTTTGAAGCATGTTTTTGGTGCCATCGGTAATACCGCTTATAGGAGACATCATTTGTGAGTTGGCGTTTGTGGAAACCACATCAGAGCGAATTCCGTTTTTGTTAGCCAAATTTTTAAAGTCAGGTATCATACCAAATACACCAATAGACCCCGTAATAGTGTTGGGTTCTGAATAGATTTTGTCTCCAGCCATTGCGATATAATAACCTCCAGAGGCAGCATAATCTCCAAAGGAAACAACGAGAGGTTTTTTAAGTTTAAGCTGTTGTAGTTCAAATAGTATTTGGTCAGAAGCATTGGCACTTCCTCCAGGAGAGTTGATTCTTAAAACTACTGCTTTGATGTCATCATCATCTTTTAAATCTCTGATGTACTCTATGTATTTTTCGTCAGAAATATTGGTAACTTCATCACCATTGATAATGTTTCCTGAAGCATATAAAACTGCAATTTTTTCACTAGATTTGCTTTCGTCTTTGATGGATTTAATGTATTTTCTTATAGATACTTTATTAAGTTTCTTATCTGTGTCTATACCTATTTTTTGTTTTAATAATAGTTCATATTCTCCTTTTTGCATTAGCTTATCTACCAAACCATATTTCAAACTAAAATCAGGTATCATTCCGTAAAGACCATCTGTAATGGATTGGAAGTTTTCTATGTTAATTTTTCTAGATGAAGCAATTTTGTTAGAAACTCTACCCCATAAATCGGAAAGTAGGGTGCTTAGTTGTTCTTTATTTTCAGGAGAAATGTCATTTCTTAAAAAAGGTTCTACAGCGGCTTTATATTTGCCGTGTCTTATAACATTGATGCCGATGCCGTATTGCTCAGCAAAATCTTTTAAAAATACCACTTCTGATGCCATACCCTTAAGTTCTATTCCTCCTGCGGGGTTGAGGTAGAACTTATCTGCAACAGAACCTAAAAAATAGGATGGTTGAGAAACTGAATTGCCGTAAGAATACACGAATTTTCCACTTTTTTTGAAATCTTCTATGGCGTTTCTTATGCTTTCAATTTGAGTGATACCTGCGTTGATGTTATCATTTTCTATGCTAATACCTTTAATATTGTCGTCCGTTTTAGCTTTCTCTATAGCTCTGATAATATCGTATAGAGCAACATCTCGTACTTGGTTTTTAAAATCAAAAACATTTAGGTCTTTTTCAGTTTCGCTTTCGATGATTCTTAATTTAGAATCTAGTGTTAATATTGAATTACTTTTAATTTTTACATTATCTTTGTCTCCAATAGCGCTGCCAATTATAGCAATAATAATGAAACCAAAGAAAATAAAAAAAACGATGGTTATAGCCGTGATATTGGCTAATACACTTTTAATAAAACTACGCATACTGTAAATAATTTTGTTAATATGTCGCAAAGAAAGGTTATTTTGTTACTAGGAAGCAATATAAAAAATCCTAAAAAAAATATAGAAGAGGCTATTTCGTTGATAGAGAAAAGACTAGGGGAAATAATAAAAAAGAGTCAAATGTTAGAAACAGAGCCTGTAGAATTTGCTAGTTCTAATATATTTTGTAATATTGCAGTCTTATTAGAAACACAAATTTCACCTATTCAGATTTTAACTGAAGTGAAAAGTATAGAAAAAGCTATGGGGAGGATTAGTGATTCTAAAGAGTTAGGAGGATATGAAGATAGAGTAATAGATATTGATGTGGTGAGTATTGGTAATATCACCTACAAGTCAAGAAGACTGGATATACCTCATTATAAACATGTTCACGAACGTGACTTTTCTCAAGTGCTGTTGAGAGAAATAGGAATCACAAAGTGAAACAAAAAGAGAAAAAATATATATATGAAAATTAATTTATTGTCGCTACTGGTTATTCCTGCTGTAATGTATTCACAAAACACGGAGAAGTATCCAAATACCTTTTCTTCAGGATCTACCTATGTAAAAAAGTTTGATAATAAATCTCGATTGTTTAATGATTGGTCTATCTCCGTTGGAGGAGGTGGGGCATTCATGCAATCAGCTGATTTAACTTCTTTTTATGGCAAGGGTGTCAATTTGGGTTGGAACACTTACATAAGTTTGGATAAACAAATCTCTCATGTTTTCGGACTGAGTTTACAATATCAGCAGGGTCAAACCAATCAGCAAGGGATGATAAATCCTATTTACGGAGTTGCAAATGCTAATACTAAGTATAAACAGGTTTCTTTGATTGGAGATGTTAACTTCTCTAATCTACTACTGAGAGTAGATAATAACTCTACATATAGATGGGCTTTGCATGGGTATGCGGGATTAGGGTTGCAAGGATATAAGACCTATTTACAAGATAAGTCTGCTTTGTGGAATGGCAGAGGTGTGTTAGAGGTGAATCAGGATTTAGATATTGCTTCATTTTTCTATCAAGCAGGTGCAGGTATTAAATATAAAATTTCCAAGTTGTTAGATATAGAGGCAAGACTTATGTATATTATGTCTGGTGATGATGAATTTGATGGTGGTGGTTGGGATAATACATCTGTAGAGTATCCATATAATAGAATAAAGAATACTAACTCTGATAATATGTTTACTGCTAATTTAGGACTTACATTTAAATTAGGTAAACATCTTTCTCATTTGGCGTGGCATGATCCGCTAGAATATCTAGAAAATAGAATAAGCAAACTGGGAGCACCTATCGATTTTGTTGTTTGTGAAAAAGGAGATAATGATAATGATGGTGTGTGTGATGATTGGGATAGACAATTAGATACTCCTGCTGGAGCCAGAGTTGATGGAGCAGGTGTGGCACTTGATATTGATTTAGATGGTGTTATTGATTTATATGATAAATGTGTAACTGTACCAGGACCAGCTTCGAATAATGGTTGCCCTGAAGTACTCAAAATAAATGTAAATAAGATTGATATAAAGCAATCTGTTGTAGAGATCAATAAGAATTTTGAAGGAATAGAGTTTGATCTTAATAGTGATGTAATCAGATCTATATCTTTTGATAGGCTAGATAAAGCTGCTGCAATCATCAAAAGTTTAGATTCTAAAACTCAGTATTTAGTAATAGGGGCTACAGATACTAGAGGCTCGGCTGCTTATAATAAAAAATTATCACAAAGAAGAGCAGATGCTGTAGTTAAATAC
This sequence comes from Riemerella anatipestifer, assembly GCF_009670965.2. Taxonomy (NCBI): domain Bacteria; kingdom Pseudomonadati; phylum Bacteroidota; class Flavobacteriia; order Flavobacteriales; family Weeksellaceae; genus Riemerella; species Riemerella anatipestifer. Next base: position 1,472,192 of record NZ_CP073239.1, read on the forward strand.
TTAGTTGATAAGGGAGTAGATCCTTATATGTTATTAGCAGAAGGTAGAGGTAAGGATGATTTGAAATATCCTGAGTGTAACCCTTATACTAAATGTCCTGAGTGGAAAAATGAAGCTAATAGAAGAGTGTATTTTTCAGAAAAATAGGAGTAAAAATATAAAAAAATATTATGAAATTAAATTTGGCAAGTATAGCATTGGTACTATCTTTTCCTGCTATTTTAGATGCTCAAGCAGTAACTGATACAACAGGTAGTAAGTACCCAAATACTTTTTCTTCGTGGTCGTCAAATGTTGTTCCTTTTACACAAGATGTAAAAAGATTCAATGACTGGTCAGTATCGGCAGGTGTAGGTATACCTTTTATTCAATCTGCAGATGTTACTTCTATCAAGAATGGTAATGGTAAAAATTTGTATGGTTATTCAATGTACCTTAGTGTAGATAGAGCAATAACTCATGCTTTTGGGTTAAATCTTCAGTATGATAGAGGAGAAACTAGACAAGGATCATATAGAACAGGAACAGGTGGTACGGGATATGCTGCTAGAACTCAGTATGATGCTATATCTTTATTAGGAGATATTAATTTTTCTAATCTATTCAGAAGAGTAGATAATCATTCTAACTATAGATGGGCTATCCATGGTTATGCAGGGATTGGAACATTAGCTTATAGAGCTTATGCAGAGACTAATGGAGGACCACAGACACTGATGACTGAAGTTAAACCGTTTAAATTTACATCTTTATTTGGACAAGCGGGAGCAGGGGTTAAGTTTAAGGTTTCTAGGAGAGTAGATCTTGAAACTAGGTTAATGTATGTAGTGACAGGAGATGATGAATTTGATGGAGGAGGAGCTCAATATAGTGATAGAAATATGACAGAGGATCAAGTGTCTGATAATTTCTTCAATGCAACATTAGGGGTTTCTTATAAATTTGGAAAGCATATTTCTCATCTAATGTGGCATGACCCTTATCAAGAACTTTATAACAAAATAGAGTTGGCTTCAGTACCTCCAGTAGTTGAAGTATGTAAGAGTGGAGATGCTGATAATGATGGTGTTTGTGATGATTGGGATAGACAATTAGATACTCCTGCAGGGGCTAGAGTAGATGGTGCGGGTGTTGCTTTGGATACAGATTTAGACGGTGTAATTGATTTACATGACAAGTGTGTAACTGTTCCTGGTCCAGTTTCTAATAATGGTTGTCCAGAAGAAAAACAAATTGTACAACAAAAGTTAGAGCAAGAAGATGAACAAATAGTAGCGATTAACAAAAACTTTGAAGGTATAGAGTTTGATCTTAATAGTGATGTCATTAGAGCTATATCTTTTGATAAGTTAGATAATGCAGTAGTTATCATGAAAACTTTAAGAACTGATAAGCAGTACTTGGTAATCGGTGCTACAGATACTAGAGGATCTGATGCTTACAACCAAAAATTATCTCAAAGAAGAGCTGAGTCTGTTGTGAGATACCTTGTTGGAAAAGGTGTTCCTAGCTCTATGTTAATTGCTGAAGGTAGAGGTAAAAAGGATTTAAAATATCCAGAATGTAACCCATACACTAAGTGTCCAGAATGGAAAAATGAAGCTAACAGAAGAGTTTACTTTAAAGCAAAATAATAGCAGAATTTGCTAATATTAGAAAGCTGTTTCACGATTGTGAGGCAGCTTTTCTTTTTTAGTTGTAACTTTGTAGCAATAGAATTAATAGTATAAAAATGAATCTACTTTTAAAAGAGTTTAGTACAAACTACCAATCAATACCTTTTGATTTAATAAAAGAAGCTGATTTTCTACCAGCATTTATTGAGCTGATAAAATCTACTGAAGAAGAAATAAAAAATATCGCTGAAAATAGTGAATCTTCTACCTTTGAAAATATAATAGAAGCTATGTCTTATTCTGGGAAACAGTTAGATGTGGTATCTAATTTGTTTTTCAATCTTAATTCGGCAGAAACAAATGATGAGTTACAAAAGATAGCACAAGAGGTTTCTCCTCTTCTTACAGAGTTTTCTTCCAAAATCTTTCAAAATCAAACACTTTTTTTACGAGTTAAGTCTGTGTATGACTCTAAGCAGAATTTAGATTTGAATGAGGAACAAACGATGTTGTTAGAACAAACCTATAAGGGATTTGTTCGTAATGGAGCTTTATTGAGTGAGGAAGATAAAAAGAAGTTAGAGGTTATCAATAAAGATTTGGCGATAAAATCTTTAACATTTGGACAAAATGTATTAGCAGCTACTAACAATTATTTTAAACATATTACAGATGTAGATAAGTTGAAAGGAATCCCCAATGATATTTTAAATCAGTATCAAGAAGAGGCTAAAAGTAGAGGATTGGAAGGCTATGTAATTACATTACAATATCCTAGTTATTTACCACTGATGACCTATGCAGAAGATAGAGCTTTAAGAAAGGAGTTAGCTGTAGCTAATGGTAAAAAAGCTTTTGATGGTGGAGAGTTTGATAATCAAAAATTGATTGAAGAAATTGTTCTTCTAAGGCAGAAAAAAGCACAGCTATTGGGTTATGAAAACTATGCAACCTATGTTCTAGAAGAAAGAATGGCTAAGTCTTCAGTAGAGGTTTTTTCTTTTCTGAATGAGCTTTTAGAAAAGGCGAGGCCTTACGCTTTAAAAGAAATAGAAGAATTAAAAACTTTAGCTGAGAAAGATGGGATTACTGATATTCAAAGCTATGATCATGCCTTCTATGCTGAAAAGTTGAGAAAACAAAAGTTTGACTTGAGTGATGAGGAACTTAAACCTTATTTTCAGTTAGATAAAGTAGAACAAGCGGTGTTTGATTTATCAAAAAATATATTTGGGTTAGAGTTTGAAGAAATAACCAATATTTCAAAGTATCACCCTGAAGTAAAGATTTACAAAGTTACGGAGCAAGGTGAATATAAAGCACTTCTTTATGTAGATTATCACCCAAGAAAAGGCAAACGAGCTGGAGCTTGGATGACAAGTTATAGAAATCAATATAAAAAGGGAAATGAGAATCATCGTCCACATATTTCGGTAGTGTGTAACTTTACTAAACCTACGGCTGACACACCTAGTTTGCTTACTTTTCAAGAGGTTACTACTTTATTCCATGAGTTTGGGCACGCTTTGCACGGTATTTTGGCTAATACACAATACCCTAATTTGTCTGGAACTTCCGTGAAATGGGATTTTGTAGAGTTACCATCTCAGTTTTTAGAAAACTATTGTTACGAGGCAGAGTTTCTTAAAACTTTTGCTAAACATTATAAAACAGGAGAGGTTCTATCTAATGAAAAGATTGAAAAAATAGCTCAATCTAAAAACTTTATGGAAGGCTATCAGACGCTTAGGCAGTTAGGTTTTGGATTGCTGGATATGCATTATCATACAACTCTTTTTTCGGACGAGGAAAAGTTGAAAATAAAAGATTTTGAAGATAAAGTAATGGCGGTTACTCAGCTTTATCCAATTCATTCCGAAACAGCAGTAAGCCCTAGCTTCTCTCATATTTTTCAAGGAGGTTATGCAGCGGGTTATTATTCTTACAAATGGGCAGAGGTTTTAGATGCAGATGCGTTTCAGTACTTTAAAGAGAACGGAATTTTTAATCAAGAGTTAGCTGAAAAATACAAACAACTTTTATCCAGCGGAGGTACTATAGACCCTATGGTTCTATATAAAAACTTTAGAGGGAGGGAGCCTAAAGTTGAAAGTTTACTAAAACGGGCTTTTGGATAAAAATAAGATAAAAAGAGGCTGCCAAAATTTTAGGGCAGCCTCTCTTACTATGAAAAAAACTATTTTTTAATTAAAAATCTAGTGTGATAGAGAATCTAGCTAAAGCACCTACAATAGATCTTGCAAAGATAATATCACCATCTTTTTTATTACCGAAAGTACCATCACCTTCTGTAAGTCCTATATTATTAGTTATATTGGTAGCGTCTAGAGCAAATCTAATATTCTTAATTTGATAGGAAGCACCAGCGTCAAGAACTCCGAATCCTTTCAATACAAAAGTATTTCCTTCGTCGTTATATTTTGTTCCGTAGTGAGAATATCTAGCGTAAACATTAAGCCCTTTAGTAATATCATAAGAAGGTCTTATAGAGAAGAATGTTTTAGGGATTCTTCTAGCCTGATTTCCTACATAAGACGCATTAGATGCGAATTTAGTATATTCTGGTTTTTGAAATGTAGCATTGGCAGAAACCGAAAAATTATGATATCTGTATTGAGCTTCTAGTTCTAGTCCTAGGTTTCTAACATCAGCAAGTAACGCTTCAGATTTACCTCCAGCTACAATGTCTCCGTAGAAAATGTTTTTCAAATTCATTAGGAAAGCACTACCATATAGGGCAAAGTTATGGCTTATTTGTCCAGTGTATCCTAGTTCACTTTGGTTAACTGTAGTAGGCTTTATTAGAGAAAGGTTTTTATTAGCGTTATCATAGAAAGCCTCCTCAATAGGTGCTCTAAATCCATGGCTCTGTCTAAAATATACTGCCATTTTATTATTGATTTTGTAGTTTAGGGCGGCAGTGTAGCCTACTTTATTTAAGTTATATGACCAATAAGTAAACGGAGCTCCTTGAACGGTAGTTACTTTATCATCAGCTGTGCTATTAGGTAATACACCTAAGTTTTCTGATGAAAATCTAGCATTGTCTCTATAGCCTTTGTACTTATTGATGTCATATCTAACACCTACATTGGCATTGAATTTATCGTTTATCTCTATATCAGCATTAGCAAAAAAAGCATTTACATTTCCTGTAAGTCCAGCTTGTCTTTCTAACCAAGTGATTTGGGAAACACCGTTGTAAGTATAGTTGGTACCTGTGGAAGTGTCTTGTAAGTTAACTAGCCTTGGTTTATCTGAAGCTGTAACAAGGAAGCTATTCCAGTTCCAATAGTGGTCAGATGACCAGTTGGAGTAATAATGTCCTACATTTAATTTTACCTTATCTAAATCTATATTGAAATTAAGATTATTGGCTAAATTTTGCATGTTTTTTCTTATAAACCAAAGGTCAGCTCTTTTAAGCTTTTCGTTAGGATCTAGAACACCTCCACCATTTACATAAGTAAAGAAAGCGTTTGCTCTGTCAATATTTAAGTTGTCAGAATATTCATTTTGAGAGACAATAGAACCCATCCAAGAAGGTGCAAAAATAGCATTGTAATCCTGATTAATTGATGTAAATTTCATGTTATTATGAACAGTAACAACATCGGATAATTTATATTTGAGCTCTGTACCTATAGCGTGAGAGACAGGGTGTACTCCATTTCTTAAATCAGTTTCAAAAAAGCCTCCACCATACTGAGGTACTCTAATTTGTGCCATTTCCATAGAGGCGAAAGTACCGTAGTTAGGATCGAAGCCAGGGTAAGCTTTTACGCCGTTTCCATTTTTAATAAAGGGAGTTACTTGGTAGAACATTGCTCTGTCATTAAGATATTTGTAATATACTCTAGCGTAACCTTTATCAAATTTGTAAGTAAGGTTTAGTTTAATTTGTCCACCCCTGTTGGCTTTAAATCCAGGAGACCTCATCCCGTTATCCTCCCTATAAAAACCTCCAGCGTTAAAGAATAATTTATCTTGAACTAAAGCACCACCAATATTAAAATCAGTTCTGAATAATCCAAATGTACTTGTAGATAATTTTAAGGTTCCTTTAGTATCATTTTGTCCTGTTTTGGAAATGAAGTTAACAATACCACCAGGAGCACCTGATGCGAATACAGATGCTGTACCACCTCTAACAGCTTCTACACCTTGTAGGGTAAGGTCTAACCTTTGGAAGTTATCAATATTAGCAAATTGTAAGGCTCCATCTTCAAATATAGGAAGCCCGTCTTCTTGAATCTGAACATACTCATAAGCTCCTGCGGAAGGGATACCTCTTGCGAAAAGGTTGTTTCCAACCTCACCTCCTGAGTTTTCAGCTAAAAACCCTGGTACATATTGTAATATGTCTGCAGTAGATTGAGGGGCTTTCTGTTGAATGTCTTTTGCTTTCATTGTTGTGATAGCAATACTAGACTCAATTCTTTTCTTAGGGTTGGCACTCCCTGTAATAATTACTTCTTCAACATTATTTACTTTAACAGAATCTTTCTGTGTAGTTTGAGCAAAGGTATTGTTGAAGTAAAAAGTAGCAACACCTGCTAGTAGTAAAAAGGATTTTCTTTTCATATCAAAAAAATTATAGGTTAAATATTTTTTTCATTTTAACATAAATGGCATTAGTCCAACCAAAGCCATCTTGATTTGGGTATTCTCCACCTGTAGCTATATTCTCGGTGTTTATAGCATCGTATTTCTCCATTAGTTTTCCAGTTTTTTTATAAGTGTTCTCTACATTAGAACACCACTTTTGAGCTATTTCTTTAGCTGTTTGGTCGTAACCGTAGTTCATTAAGCCTTTGCAAGCTATCCATTGTAGAGGAGCCCAAGCATTTGGGGAATCCCATTGTTGACCGCTATTGTTGGTAGTGGTAACTAGCCCTCCTTTGTATAAAAATTTATTTTCTATAATATCTTTTATACATTCGGCTTGTGATTGGCTTGCTACCCCGATAAATAGAGGATATGCTATACCTAGATGGTTGGTGTTTACTATTTTTTGTTTCGTGATGTGATAGTCACCATAGGTCTTAAACTCGTCACTCCATAGATATTTATGGATAGCTTTCTTTCTGTTTTCAGCTCTAATGGAGTATTCTTCTGATTTTTCTTTGTCATTTATCAAGAGATAAATTTTAGATAATAGATTTTCTGCATTCCATAAAAGGGCATTGAGGTCTGGGGTTACTAAATTTAATGTATAAATAGACTTCAAATCTTTAGAATCTTCTAACCATCTACTGGAGAAATCCCAACCAGATTCGCAAGCAGCTCTTATATTTCTATAAAAGTTACTCTTATTATTTGTATTTTGAGCTTCTTTTAAATCTATCATATAGCTTTCTGGTCTAGGAGTGTCATAGTTATCATAGTATCTATTAAGTAACTCACCATTAGGCATCTTTGTTAATCTTAAGAAATGTGTTTTAAAGTCTTCATTTTCGCCTTTCATCCAGAATTTATATTCCTTTTCTAGAACCTCAAGGTATTTTATAAGCAAGTCATTCTCATTACTTTCTAATTTGGCATAAAGTTGAAGCATTAGCGAAAAGTAAGGTGGTTGAGATCTTCCTAAAAAATAAGTTCTATTACCATTTGGAACAAAACCATATTCACTAATGAGATGAGCCGCATTATCTAGCATATTTAGAATCATATCTTTTTTTCCATATTCTTCTAAACCTAGCATAATATAATAGCTGTCCCAGTAAAAAAACTCATTGAATCTTCCTCCAGGTACTACGTAGGTGTTGGGTAATTTTATTCTTGTTCCAGTATTTTCTATTGTACTTCTTTCAAGCTTTGTCCATAGTTGTTCTATGTGATGCTCTATGGGTAATAGGGAATGGCTACTTGTTTCTACTTCAAAAACTACAGGCATATCCAAGCGAAAGTATTTGGTAACAAATTCTTTTAGATTAAAATCCTTAGAATCTTTACTTGATAGGTATGCGGCATTAATTTCTTCTATAGACATCAAAGGTATAGCATCAGCCATGGTTTTCTGATCTTTGAATATTTCTTGAGATTGTACAGCGTGAAATATATCTGATATAGAATCTATATAGTGCAACATGGTTTACGAGTTTACTTTTTTATTAACTTGATTGAATGCTATTACTGATATAAGCAATAAAGACAAAGGAAACAATGAAAAATAGAATGCTTTTTGTCCACTAAATGCTTGAAATACAGAGCCTGTAATAATGGAACCTATGGTGCCTCCTATAGCTGAAAAAACAACAATAAGACCAGACATAGAGCTATGTAAGTGTTTAGGAGTGGAGGCTAGTACAATAGAATTGATACAAGGGTATATTGGTGATAAAAATAAGCCCATAAGAGGGAAGAGATAGATGACTAAAGGAGCGTTAAGCCAGCTAATGTTTTCGGAGTGAGTTATATTCTGCGTAAGAGGAAGTACAAGTAACAGACTTACCGTAAAACCTAGTATACAAAAAATAACAATACTAATCCATGAGAATTTTTGAGAGAAAAAACCAGATAAGAACCTGCCTAGAGCAAAAGCTCCTGCTAAAATAGCACCAGCTTGTATTCCCATACTTGCAGGAACTTTTAATATCTCGTTGTAAAATGTCGGTGTCCATGTTTGGAAACTCTGCTCTACAAGCACAAACAAAAAAGCAGATGCTAAAAATATAAGAACATTAGTCATTTTAAAGAGATTGATACTAGACTTTAAATCATCTATTAAGGAATTTGATTTAAGTTTAGCTTCTGATTCGTCAAATTTGGCAGACCATAAAAATGCGAACGAAATAAGAGACATTGTTCCTAAAATCCAATAAACATTAGTCCAGTTAAGTGATTTTGAATCAGCATCATCTATAAAGAAACTGAACAATAAATTACCAAATAAAACACCTATCATAAAGAAACCTTCTAGAAATCCCATGAGGCTGGTGTGTTCTTTTGTAGATGAGGTTACTAAACCAATGGAAGTGAACACAGATATTTTAATAAGAGCAAAGGACAGTCCTACTATTAAAAATAAAAGTTTGAACATCCAAAAAGAAGAACTAAAAGGCATTAAAAAACATAGTAGTGAGACTAATGCTAAACCTATAAGCATAGATTTCTTAATGCCTATTTTGGGTAAAAAAGAAGCGAGGATAAAAGAGCCTATTGCAATAGGTAAATCTTTGAACCCTTCTAATACACTAGCATTGGCTTTGGAAATATCAAAGTTTCTTTGTACTTGTAAGATGACACTCCCTACAGAGTTAAGCAATATAGCAAAAACAAAGTAGTTTAAAAATAGGGCTATTTTAATTCTAGTAGTAGACATTCTTTTTTTTGCTAAAGTAATATGAGTAATTTAAGATAGTTTTAACAATATAAATCATTTTTTGTACTATATTAATAATTTAAATATATTTACATAGTTTTTATATAAAATATAATGAAAATAAATTTTGAGACTATTTTGCCAGATCCTCATTCTAGTTTTAAAGTAAAACATATAGACTTTTCTATAAAGGAAGTAAATTGGGAATATCACTATCATCCAGAAGTAGAAATAGTATGTGTAATATCAGGTACAGGTACTAGGCATGTTGGGTATAATAAGAGCAATTATATAGATGGAGATTTGGTATTGATTGGTAAAAATATACCTCATTCAGGGTTTGGAATAGATTCTACGGATCCTCATGAGGAGATAGTAGTTCAGTTTAATGAAAAGTTAATTCTTTCCTTATCTCATACGGAAGAATTTATACCTATTAAAAATCTTCTAGATAAAGCAAAATTAGGTATTGCTTTTACTACCGAATTTAAAAATAAAATACTTCCTAAGTTTTATAAAATGACTCAAAAAAGAGGTATGAAGCGTTTTCTTCTTCTCTTAGAAATTTTGCATCAAATGTCTAATGAAAAAGATTATACCTTGTTAAATGATAAAATAATGCCATATCAGCTTATTACAAAAAATAAAGATAAGTTGGAAAAAGTCTTTACATTTTTAGAGGAAAACTATCATAAGCCCATAGAAATAGAGTCTATAGCTAAGCTAACCAATATGACCTTACCAGCCTTTTGTAACTTTTTTAAAAAAACAACACATCTTACTTTTACAGAGTATCTTAATAGGTATAGGGTAGATAAAGCTTGTAAACTTTTAGCTGAAGACTATTCTATTTCTGATGTAGCTTATATGGTAGGTTTTAACAGTGTGAGCTACTTCAATAGAAACTTTAATAAGTTTCTTAATGAAAGTCCTACTAATTTTAAAAAAACAATAAAAAGATAAAGGTTTATATAATCTAGCCTTTAAAATAATTCCATAGCACTACAAATAGCATAGCTACCCCAAGCGAGAAATTAAATAAACTACTCGCAAGAAATCCTATAAAAGCCCCTTTGGTAGAATTGTAGGCTTTGAGGTAGTTTTTGCTGTCGTGTAACATTTCTCCAATAAAAACCCCTAGAAACATACCTATTAAAAATCCAAAAGGAATTGGTAGAAAAAATCCTACTAAAGTTCCTACAATAGAGCCAATGCTGCCCCATTTAGTGCCTCCATAGCGTTTGTTTAGCTTTGCAGGAATAAGGTAATTTAAAACTAAAGAGGCTAAAGATAGAAGTCCAAAAGTCCAAATATATATCATGGATAGATTGGCATCATTACCAAATTTGTAGAGCAGCACTCCTGCAAAACTTAATAAAATACCAGGTAATACAGGAAGTATAGTGCCTAGTATACCAATAATGACCATAATGATACTAATAATAGTTACCCAATCTTGCGTTGTCATAATACTATAAAATTTGGTTAAAAGTACATATTTAGTACCATCTAAACAAACCTATTTTCTTATTTTTGCCAATATGAATGAGGAGATAAAAGACACTAAAGATTTTTTACAAAAAATAAGTGATCAAATTCATTTTTGGATAAAGGCAGAGATGCCTGATGGAATTATTTTGTTGTGTCAAATAGCAGCAAAACTATTCTTACTTTTAGTGATATTGGTTGCCTTGGATTTTTTATTTAAAATTTCATTTAACGCCTTATTTTTAGTTTTTAGAAAGTACACACAAAAACCAATTCTTAGGGCTTTTTATGAGAGTAAAATTTTAAATTCGGTAGCTCATTTTTTTGCTATTAGAATTACTCAGGAAATGATTTATTCTATTTTCTATAGACACCCTAAAAGTCATAGTATTTTAGAAACATTCTTTTCGTTAATGTTTGTACTAGCGTTTGCTATACTGTATTTTAGGTTGCTTAAAACTACCGAAAAATATTATGTTTTTAAAGGTGACTTTTATCGAATTACAGGTATTAGAGCCGTTACACAATCCCTCAAAATATTAGGTTATATTATATTTATTTTTGTGGGAGTTTCGGTGCTATTTCATATCAAAGCGTCTACTATTTTAGGTAGTTTAGGGGCAATGACGGCGGTGATACTTCTTGTCTTTAGAGATACTATTTTGGGTTTTGTTACAGGTATTCATGTCTCTACCTCTAGAAATCTAAAAGTAGGTGATTGGATAGGAATTCCAAAGTATAACATTGAAGGTACAATAGAAGATATTAACCTATTGACGACAAAAATTCAGAATTTTGATAAAACAGTATCTACCATACCTACTTACGACTTGCTTTCTACGGAGATTAAAAATCTTCAGATAATGTCTGAAACCAATACTAGGAGAATAAAGAAAGCTATTATTTTCAATATTAAATCATTTAAGTTTATAGATAATGAAATGATGGCGAAGTTGTCTAAAATTAACCTAGTTAAAGACTATTTAGAAGAAAAAAATGCTAAAATTTCAGAAGCAAAAAAGAGAATTGCTAACTCTTCTGAGATTATCAATGGGCCACAACTTACCAATATTGGTACATTTAGAGTGTACGCTCTTAACTATTTAAAAAATAATGATAATATAGAACAAGAAAGTCCGCTGATGGTAAGACAGCTAGAAATTACAGCCCAAGGACTTCCTCTGGAAATTTATTGTTTTACGAATAACTCTAAGTGGGAGAATTACGAGCAGATACAAGCAGATATTTTTGACCATCTTCTCGTAGCGGCACAGGTGTTTGATTTGGAGGTAATGCAAGTCAGTATCAAAGTATAATGTTAAATATCAATAATATAAAATAATGACCAAACTAAGCGTAAATATAAATAAAATAGCCACTCTGAGAAATGCTAGAGGTGGCGATGTGCCGAGTGTAACTCAGGTGGCTGTAGATGCTCAAAAATTTGGAGCACAAGGAATTACCATACACCCAAGACCAGATGAAAGACATATTACCAGAAAAGATGTGTACGATTTAAAACCACTGGTAACCACTGAGTTTAATATTGAAGGTAATCCTCATCGTCCGTTTATAGATATGGTGTTGGAGGTAAAGCCAGAGCAGGTAACATTGGTGCCAGATGCAGATGATGCTATTACTTCTAATGCAGGGTGGGATTGTAAAGTGCATTTAGATTTTTTGAAAAATGTTATAGCCGAATTTAAAGCAGAAGGGATAAGAACTTCTATCTTTTTAGATCCTAATCCAGAGATGGTAAAATACGCAGCCGAGACAGGTACGGATAGAATAGAACTCTACACGGAGGCTTATGCTAAAGGTTATACTAAAAATAGAGAACAAGCCATATTGCCTTATATCAAAACAGCAGAAGAAGCAATAAATAATGGGTTGGGAATCAATGCAGGGCATGATTTAAGTTTAGAAAACTTAAAGTATTTTTCAGATGAAATACCTAATTTATTAGAGGTTTCTATTGGGCACGCACTCATCTCAGAAGCTCTTTATTTGGGACTAGAAAATACAATTCAAAGTTACCTTAAAAGATTAGCAAAATGGTAAATCAAATAGAAATATTACATTCTAAAATATACGGCGGAGAGTTATCAGCAACACCTCTTTTGGTATTCCATGGCTTGTTTGGAATGCTGGATAATTGGGGTGGTTTCGGAAGAGATTTTGGTGAAGTAATGCCAACCCATTTGATAGATTTAAGAAATCATGGCAAAAGTTTTCATTCCGAAAATATGTCTCACGATGATTTGGCAGAGGATATTCTTAACTATATGTCTGCTCATAATTTACAGAAAGTAAATCTCTTAGGGCACTCTCTTGGAGGGAAAGCGGTGATGCAGTTTGCCGTAAAATATCCCGAAAAAGTGGAGCGACTTATTGTGGTAGATATAGCTCCTAAATCTTATCCACCACATCATCAAGGGATTATTAAGGCTTTACAAACAGTAGATTTTGATACAGTGAGTACACGCCAAGAGGTGGAGGAACATTTGGCTCAATACATCAAAGAAAAACCAGTAATACAGTTCTTGGCTAAAAACCTTTATTGGACAGAAGCTAAAAAACTTAATTGGAGGTTTAATTTGGCTACTTTAGCAGAAAAGTATGGCGATTTTGTGGGGAACGCTATTAAATTTGGTGTATTTGAGGGAGAAACGCTTTTCATTGGAGGGGTATTGTCTAATTATATCTTGCCTCAAGATGAATTCTTGATAAAACAACAATTTCCAAAGGCTAAGATTATTAAAATTTCTAATGCAGGACATTGGGTACAAGCCGAAAATCCTAAAGACTTTGTCGCTGTGGTTAAGGAATTTTTAGTTTAATATAGATAGAAATTATGGTACTAATTACAGGAGCTACAGGGATTTTGGGAAGTCTTATTGTTCTAAAACTTCTTCAGCAAGGGCAGGAGGTTCGTGCCACCAAGCGTTGTAGTTCTCAAGTAGAAAAACTGAAAGATATTTTTTCTTTTTATACGAATGAAGCAGATTATTATTATCAAAAAATAGAATGGGTAGAGGTAGATTTTGAGGATTTAGATTCTTTAAGAGTGGCTTTAGATGGTGTTAAGCAAGTCTATCATACCGCGGCAAAGGTGAGTTTTCATCCTAGGGATAAAAAGTCTATGTATAAGACTAATATACAAGGGACTAAAAATCTTCTTTACATTGCTGAAGAGAAAAGTGTAGAGCAATTTTTATATGTGAGTTCCATTGCTGTTCTAGACGCTGCGAATGAATTTGAAGCCATTGATGAAGAATCTAACTTTAATCCTAAATTGGCTCATTCTAGCTATGCTATTTCTAAGCATTTTTCTGAGATGGAAGTTTGGCGTGCTTCTGCGGAAGGAATGAATGTGGTGGTGATAAATCCAGGAGTTATCATAGGTTCTGGAAATTGGGAGCAGAGTAGTGGCGTTTTATTTAATAATATTAAAAAATTACCCTTTAGCTTTAAGGGGAATACAGGCTATGTAGACGTGAGAGATGTTGCTGATATTGCTATAAAACTTATCGCTGAAGATACTAAAGCATTAGGGCAAAGGTTTATACTCATTTCCGAGAATAAAACTTACATTGAAGTCGCTAATTTAGTTCGTAAAAAGTTAGGATTGTCTTCGTCTAAAATATTCCCATCTTATTTATGGCGTTTAGGGTGTTTTCTATCCAAAATCATAGGGTGGGCTTTGCCTGTGTTAAAATTGTTTAATAAAGCTAATACTGATGCCTTAAACTCAAAAACGCTTATTTCTAACGAAAAGATAAAAAATCTTCTTCAATACGAATTTATTTCTGTTGAGGATAGTATAAATTTTCATTTAGCAAATTGGATTAATAGTAGGAAATAATAATATCACTATGGAAATCAGAAATTTATTAAGAGTTATTTTTAGAGTATTTGGATTGTACTCTGTTGTGAATTTGTCGTTTAATTTCTTTCCTCAGTCAATCAATTATTTGATAAATGCTGATATTTTCTTTCCTTTTGATGTAGAAAATGGAATTATACAAACTTGGATTTATTTGTTCATCACTTTAGTTTTTACAGTTTTAGTATTCTACTTTTTAATTATCAATCCAGATTTAATTATAAAAAGACTCAAGCCTTCAAAATTTCTTGATGAAAAAATAGACTTTGGGAATCTTGACTCCGAAAATCTTTTACAAATAGCAATCCTTTCGATTGGGATACTGGTTTTGTTTGATTCACTTCCAGAATTGATAAATAAATTATTTATTTTTTTTAAATTGAAAAATATGGATAGAAATATAAATGATGATTTAACAACAATAGGAATGAATTCTGAAATAATAGTTGAGTCTATCAAAACTTTACTTGGTTTTGTATTTGTAATTTTTCAAAATAAAATAGGAAGAATTTTATATAAGCAAAACGTAGAATAAAAAGTTACAATTAAAGATATTGGAGACTTTATGATGATTCTTATTTTTCGTTTCTGCGAATTTGGTTAACTTTATAGTCAATAACTTAATTATTATATAACTATGAAAAAACTATTTATGTTATCCACTTTGGTAGCGGGTTCGGTTGTGTTTTCACAAGAAAATGTGGTTAAAACGGAGGAGGCTCCTACCATAGAAAAAATGAATATTTTGAAAACCAATGTTACGGGCTTATTGTTTAGAAATTTTAATATTACTTATGAGCGTCCTATAAATAAGTGGTTTTCGGTTACTGGAGGTCTTAATCTTGTGCCAAAAGGAAGTGTGCCTTACGCTAGACAATTTAATCTAGATGAATCTATAAATGATGCTAAAATGTCTACTACGGCGTTTACTTTAGAAGGTAGATTTTATCTAGGTAAAGGTTATGGCAAAGGGTTTTACTTAGCACCATATTATAGATACACCAATGTTAATGTAAGTAATATTACAGTAAATATCGAAGATCAAAATAATCAAAACATACCTGTAAATGTTCAGGGGAAGATGAATGCTCATTCTGCTGGATTGATGTTAGGAACTCAGTGGTTCTTAGGTAAAAAGAAAGATTGGGTGCTAGATTGGTGGATTATTGGAGCTCACTATGGAGCTTCTAGAGGAGATTTACAAGGGTTTACTAATAGAACGCTAAATGAGCAAGAGCAAGCAGAATTAAAGAAAGAGTTGAGTGGCTTAGATGTACCTTTAGTTGATTATAGTGTAACTACCAATGCTAATGGGGCTGATGTTAAAGTAAATGGACCTTGGGCTGGTGTTAGAGGAGGAATATCAATAGGGTATAGATTTTAAGGTTTGGAATTTTTTAGTTGTAGATTTATAAATGGTGCTATTCAGCACCATTTATTGTTAAATGCTGGAGAAAATTTTATTAAGATTTATTTTAAAGCTGCCTGTTTTTGACAGTCTATAAGTTTACTTTTGCATCAGTAAATTTTTTAGTATGGAAAATATTCAATTTAAAGTAAAAGTACCAGCTCTTTTGGAAGTCTTTGTCGGATTAAAATCCAAACTATTTTCTGATGGGAATTCTCAAGAAAATAAAGACGCGGCTTTAAAATATTTATCGGAAGTTATTATTAGGAGTGTGGAAATTGGTAGTATACAAATTTTTGATTTTACAGATAACTCAGCTACTCTTGAAAGAGTAAATTGCTTAAAAGTAAAACCTTATATTAACGATAATGGATTACTCAATTTTCCAAAGTTATTCCAATGTAAAATTAAGTATCGTTATTCTGATAATTTTGTATTTCAGTTGCTTAAATCAAAAATAAAAAACAAAGAAATAAACAATTTTCTGGAGTCATTGGGCTCAGTTCAATTAAGTCTTTATCTAGAGAATAATCATAGTGAAGTAAATTTAATGTCATTTGATAATCAAACGAACTATAAAAGTTATTCAAATCTAAAGAAAGTATTTAAAAGGATAGGAATAGATTCAATTCTAAATCAGGATGAATTTTTCCAGCAGTACGATTTTAATCTTAAATTGAAAAAAAGAATGAATCTAGATTTATTCCATTCAAATAATTTTTATAATAAAGCTATTTTAGAAAAGCCTTATTTTTTTGAACTAGAGAGTGTATTTCTATCAATGATGAATAATCTCTCTACGATTAATTATATTTATGTCTTTAAAGAACAAGTATCTAATACAGAAGAAATTCTTCAAAGATTAATACAAACATATAAAACTAATGTTAGGATTAAGATAAAAAAACAAATATCATATCAGGCAAAACAGTATATACTTTTTGAACTTCATAAAAAAGGTAAAAATCAAACTTATAGTAAGTTCATATATAACCATAAAGGTCAACTTTTCTACCGAAATCTTGAAGGTATTGTGAAAGTAGATGACCAAACTAGTATAGAGAATCTAGCACAAGTTCCTCTAGATAAAGACCTTAAAGAGTTTATGGAGGTTGTTAAAAATTGAAGAGAGGATATTTTTATACAAAAAATTGTAAAATTACCTAAGACGGAATAAAAATGCTTACTTGGATAAATAAAGATAGGAATAAGGCATTTATATCAAACTATTTAAAATGAAGACTTAGGAAAGAAAAAATATCAACACTATTTGAAAGTCTTAGAAAAGTTAATGCTAAAATATGAATATATTATGGAATTACAAAAATTTAAACTTTGGTTAGAATTTAAAGGTAAGTCAAAAAAAACAATCCAAAATAGGATCTCTAATTGTAAAAATGTGGAACGATATGAAGGTTGTTTAGACAAACATTATGCTAACGACTATGGAGCAATTATTTTGTATAAGTTATCATATTCAGCAGAAGATGAAAGAAACAACTTAATCCCTAAACATAGTGTGACAATAAATGGAAAGATAAGAACAGGAACAGCTACATTAAAACAGGCAGTAAAGCTTTATATTGATTATAAGAGTGATAAAAATTTTGAAGAATTAGTCTTACATAAATAGAGAAAATTATTTATTTGTATTTTTAAATAGGAAAATGTAAATTTGAAAAAAATGCTTATGGCTACTTACGAAGGAACAATAGAAGATTTTAAAAAATTTATTGATGGCTACACAAGAAATTTGGTTCAAAAATTAACTAGGAAAGTTAAAAAGAATAGAACTTGTTCTTCACCTAAGTGTAAAAATCGTTCAAGATTACAAGCAGCTCATATAAAAGGAAGTGAAAGACCAGTAATTATAAAAAGTATTTTAGATGATATGAGTTGTAGTCTAGGTGATAACTATATAAAGGTTGATTTAAACGATTTTGAAAAAAGATTTATTGAAGCACATACACCATATGATAAAGTTATAAAAATTTTATGTTTTGATTGCCATAGAAAATATGACAATGATGAGTTTCAAGAAATAGTTCCATTAATTGATGAAGAAATAGAAATTGATGCAGATGTAATCACTGAAGAGGATATTCTAAAACCGTTTGAGGAAATTAAACCAGGAAAACTCGCTCAAAAAATTTTTTCTAATAAGATAAATACAATCTCTGACGAGGTGTTGTTAAAATTATTAGATGAGACCTATTGTAAATTATGCTTTGGAATTGGTTACAGTGTACTTAAGGAATTTCGTACAGAAAAGGATATTTATGATGATAAAGGGAAGCAGAGATATTATTCTCCTGAGAATTTACTTTTAGAAAGAATAGGCAAACAAGATGAAATCAGTAAAAAATTTATACTTTCCAATCATTGGTTTAAGAATCAAATTCCATTTTTAACTAAATGGAATACTGAAAACTAGCTAACTTAAATTCCGATTCAAAGCATCTTTCCATAGAGAAATCATTTTACATTTTAAGGAAGTTGGTTCAATAATCTTTACGGACCAACTTCTTTTCATTAGCTCCATTAGTAAATCTTCGTTAGGTTTAACAAAAAATTCAAAAGTAATGGTTTTATCATCTTCTGAAACTACTTTTTGAGAATTATGTAATGGGTTAGCTTTTAGGTAATGCCCATCTCTGTGGTCATATTGAAGAATAATTCTTTCCGCTTCGCCATTGGTAAACATTCCTAGTGCATCTCTGTAGGGTGTTTGAAAATCTATCACCTGAGATTTGAACTTTTTCCCTGTAGTTATTTCTCCTATTCGTTCTAATGCATAACTTTTAAATTGAATTTCGGGGGTTGAGTTATCTACAGCTAGTACATACCATTTAAAATCTTTCTGTTTTAATAAATAAGGCTGAATGGTTTTTATTTTTATTTTCTCTGTACTATAATCAAAATAGGAAATATTGACTTCTAAATGATTCTCTATTGCTTGTGAAATAGAATGAAAATGCTCTAATCCTGTGTTTTTCCGAGTTTCTGGTAATACAAATCTGGGCAAAAGCATATCGGTATTAAGAGAGGATAAGAAAATAGCAGAATTGAGCAAATCATTTTGAAAAACACTTTCTAAATCAATATCTATAGTGTATTTCCTTTTGTTACAAACTAAATCTATCTTCCACGCATCTCTAATAGCTCTTTTATCTTTTTCAAAAGTGTCAATAGGATAAGTATCTAGATACAAATGTTCACAATCTTTATAAGCTTTAAAAGAATTTTCTATCTTTTTACGAATTTCAGAGGAAGTAAGTTTTCCATTTTCTCGGAGTACCGTTCTTACTAAAAAAATCATTCTTAAAAATTTTCTATCCATAATTAAATTTCAAAAAGATAAATATGATAAGTTTCTATTAACAAAAATGCATTTTTTACAAAAGTAATTTTCCTATTATAAAGTTCTTGTTATATGATTCTACTTTCTTACACCTAAAAAGAAATAGCAATCTCGTCATAAACAGATAACAATAATAAGATTCTAATCAAAAAACAAATTTATGAGTTTATTTAATGAATAAAAAACAAAAAACCTCACTTGAAAAAGTGAGGTTTCTGTGAGCGCGCCAGGATTCGAACCTGGGACCGTCTGCTTAGAAGGCAGATGCTCTATCCAGCTGAGCTACGCACCCATTTAGAATTTTTAATGTAAAATTCCGAAAAACATTGTCGGGGCGGCAGGATTCGAACCTGCGACCTCCTGGTCCCAAACCAGGCGCGATGACCGGACTACGCTACGCCCCGAATATTATTCTCTGAGTTGCGGAGGGTATGGGATTCGAACCCATGCGACCCTTGCGAGTCGACAGTTTAGCAAACTGCTCCGTTAACCACTCCGGCAACCCTCCTTTTCGTTATTATTTTAAGTACTTCTGTTCTGTAATTGCGAGTGCAAATATAGAGCGTTTTTTTGAAACCTCCAAATAAAATACAAAAAAAATCTAAAATTTTTATCACTATCTTTGGCAGTCAATTTTAAAAATAAAAGTGAATAATGCGTAATATTTTGTTTATTATAAGTTTAGGTGCTGTGGTGACTTCTTGTAGCACTCAGCAAAAAATAGTTGCACCTCAACCAAAATTAGATTCAAAAGTTGCAAGTGCACCTCAAAAACCTAAAATGGAGCAATCTACTAAGGGGGATTTTTATTATAAAACTAATATTAGCGATGTTACAAAAAACGATAATACTATTAGCTATGGTTCTGTAGTTACGGCTAAACCTAAAGGCTATAAGGTAAATTATGAGAATTTCCCATCTGTAGCTCAGAATTTTAGACAGCGTTTTCTTATTCTTCATTATACAGCTCTTGATAGCGAGACATCAGTACGAGTGCTTACTCAAAGAGGCGTGAGCGCCCACTATCTTGTAAGTGATTTACCTGATGATGATATTTGGCAACTTGTTGATGAGAATAAAAGAGCCTACCATGCAGGTATTAGCTTTTGGAGAAACACCACCGAAATGAATGATAATTCCATAGGGATAGAAATAGTTAATAAAGGTTATACTGTTGGTACAGCAGGAGAGAAAGTCTTTTATCCATTTCCTGAACATCAGTTTAAGAAAGTAGCCGCTTTGGCAAAAGATATTGTAGAGCGTTATAATATTCCTCCAACCCAAATTTTAGCCCACTCTGATATTGCTCCAACTAGAAAGCAAGACCCAGGTCCATTTTTCCCTTGGAAACGCCTCTATGATGAGTATAATCTAGGAATGTGGTATGATGCAACTACTAAGCAAAACTTTTATGAAACTGCTTTAAGCGATTTAGAGTTTAATTATAACAATTCTACTTTTATTTCAAAAGTGCAAAATACTTTAAGAAGTTTTGGGTATGATATTACTCCTACTGGAACTTGGGATAAATCTTCTCAACAGGTTATTGAGGCTTTTCAATACCATTTTCGTCCAGAGAAATGTGATGGTGTTTTAGATGCAGAAACTTGGGCTATATTACAAGCTCTTGTAGTGAAATATCCCAAAAAGTAAAATAATATTATTGGAATTTGACTCTGATTTAAACCAAAGTCAAATTCCATTTTTCTATCATTTCAGAGAAACGAGAATTAGTAAATTCTTTATTTCTGATTTTATTTACTGAGAAAATACCCTTTTCGTCAGAAATCATTAAAATTTCATCAGCTTTTTGGCTTTCAAAAGCAATCATTTCCACTTGTTCTATTTCTGCCAAACGATTTTTATGAACATAGGTAATAAAGCTTTCCATCAATGGGGAAATATATGCCCCTTCCGTTTGCTTAGGGACTTTAATTGTGTTGCCTTCTAAAAACAAAAGATTGCCGTAAATACTTCTAGCAATACGCTTACTAGGATTGAGGAGAATAACATCATCTAAATCATTTTCCTGAGCGTAAATTTCAGCATAGATATTTTCTGGACAATGCGTATGTATATTGCTTAAAATATGTGTATTAACGCTTATTTCCTTAATGATATCTAGTTCTATATTTTTCTTTATTTGAAACAAGTTGTCCTCTCTAACCACTTCGTAAACAAAATGAACAGGGGTTTTAGCGGAAAAAGTATCTTCTATCTTTCTAAATGCTAACACTTTAATATAACCATTATCAAACGGGAGATTTTGGATAGCTTGAGAAAAAATGTCTGTGAAAAATTCTAAAGTAAAACTTAATGGAATGTTCATTCTCATTTTTCTCATAGAAGACATCAGAAAGAAATAAACATCTTCTGCTAAAAGCACTTTTTTATTTTTGAAAAAAAAGTAAACTTTTACAGCGTCTCCGTTCATAAAAGCTCTATTGGCATAGGCTAATGATTGTTCCTGAGAAAGTAAATTGCCATCTAAATACATGTTGTTCTATTTTAATAAAGAAAAAATGAACGATAAAAACCGCTCATTATAATTTGTTAAGTATTAAAAAACTAAGCTGCACCTAGTTTTATTTTTAGGTTTTCTACAAGGTTTTCCCAATAAAGACGGTTTTCTTCCTCATCTCCTTTTTCGCAAAAGTCTGTAATGTTAAGAGATAGGTCTTCCGTTATTTCATCTATCACAATAGACATTTCGAAGAAACTCTTAGTACCTTCATCTTCTTCCCATCTAAAACGAACAAAACTTTCAGGCTTATATCTTATAAGCGTCGCCTTTTCAGCAGGACCACCGCCCCAACTGAAATAAAAATCATCTCCTCTCTCTTCTACCTCATCAGCAAACCACTCCGCTAAACCTTCCGCAGTCGCTAGATATTCATACAAAATCTCTGATAAGCAATGCATTGCAAACTCGTAAGTTACCTTATGTTTCGCCATAATATATCGTCTTATTATAAAGTCTCGCAATATAGAAATTATTTTTGGAGAAAAACGATTTTTAGGGACGGAATTTTTTGATTTATGATTTTTTTTAGGTTATTACTGAGGACTATATGATGCAGTACTTTCGTTTTTCATAAATTTGCAAACATTATTCAATTCGTAAATAAATATGAAACATCTCCGCGTAAGAGAAATATTGGTTTTATTATATAGGGTTTTACTGGTATTTGTTTTCTTTCAAATTGCTAGATTTTTATTTTGGATTTTCAATAAAGATTTAATAAAAATCGAGAGCTTTTCTCAATATTTTAAATTGGCATATTACGGTACCGCGTTTGATACTACGGCAATATTGTATGTTAATTCGTTATTTATATTCCTAAGCCTTATTCCGCTCACTATCAATACTAAAAAAGGATATCAAAAATTACTCTTTTGGGTATATTTTATTACCAATGGCATTGCTTATTCTATGAATTTTGGCGATTTTATTTATTATCGGTTTAGTCAATCTAGATTAACCTCTGCGGTGCTAGATGTGGTAGAACACGAGTCTAATCTTTTAAAAGTATTTGGAGTTTCTTTAATAGAAAATCCATTGATTCCTTTGTTTTTTGTTGTTTTATTAGCGGTATGGATATGGCTTTATAAAAAAGTAAATATACCTTACCAAAAACCTCAAAAATTACCAGCTTATTTTATCGGTTCTATTGTAACTTTGTGTGTGATAGCTACACTTACGGTGGGTGGTATAAGAGGTGATTTTAAACACAGTACACGACCTATTAATTTGGTAGATGCTAATAGACATACGGAAAACCCAATTCACGCTAATGTTGTGCTTAATAGCACTTTTTCGTTTTTGAGAACTTTAGGTTCTAACAACTTTAAAGAGGTTCATTTTGTGGAGGAAAACTTTATTAAAGAGCATATAAAACCTTATAAATTATACCAAAGAGATGTGCCTAAAGAAAGACCCAATATTGTGATTTTTATTGTAGAAAGTTTTGGTAAAGAATATTCTGGTGCATTTAATAGTTCTAGTAAAATCAAAGACTATGTTTCATATACTCCTTTTATAGATAGCTTAGCGAAAGAAAGTCTTATTTTTACCAATGCTTTCGCTAACGGAAGGCAATCTATACACGGTATGAGTAGTATTTTGGCGGGTATCCCAAGTTTAAAAGATGCTTTTACAAGCTCTCCATATTCTAATCAAAAAATACAGTCTATTGTATCTGTGTGTAACGAATTAGGATACGACACTTCTTTCTACCACGGTGCGCCTAATGGTTCTATGGGCTTTTTGGGATTTGGGAATATCCTTGGGTTTCAAAAATATTATGGCAAAACCGAATATAATAATGATGATGATTTTGATGGTATGTGGGCAATTTGGGACGAACCTTTTTTACAATATTTTGCTAAAAATGTGCAGGAAAAAAGTCCAGAAAAACCCTTTATGGCAACTGTATTCACGGCATCATCTCATCACCCTTTTAAAATCCCTGAAAAATACAATGGGAAATTTAAAAAAGGGCATATCCCAATGCACGAGCCTATACAATACACCGATTATGCCATAAAAAAATACTTCGAAACGGCTAAAAAGCAACCTTGGTTTCAGAATACCATTTTCGTAATCACAGGGGATCATACCAATCAAACGTTCTACCCAGAGTACGAAAAGGCGATGAACCGATTTGCACTTCCCCTCATTTTCTACTCTCCTAATCTTAAATATAACCTAAAAGGAATAGATGAAAGATTAGCACAGCAGTCTGATATCTACCCTACATTAGCCGATATAATAGCTTATAACAAACCTATAAGAAGTTGGGGAAGAAGTTTAGTTTCTCCTAAAAATGAAGAAGCTATCATTATAAATTCAGATGGAATACAGGAACAATTTATTATTGGCAATTACATTTATCTTTTCAATGGTAAAGATATTATAGGCATCTACGACAAAACCGATTTAGGGTTAGAAAACAATCTTATAAGCAAGGTTAGTTCGACTGAAATAGATTATGGTAAAAAACTCTGCAAAGCGTGGTATCAAGACTATATGTATAGAGTTATCAATAGAAAGCTAAACTAAATACCGTTTAATTTTTTTTAACAATATAAAATATTGTTTTATATGTGTAAAAACGGAATGTTATATTGTTTGTTTAATTAAATTTTATATCTTTAACCCATATTTAAATTTAATAAAGCTATGAAAAAATTAATGTTTGCCACTATGGCTCTAATGTTTAGTGTGATGTCCTATGCTCAAATAGAAGGAAAATGGAAAACTATTGATGATGAAACAGGACAAGCTAAATCTATTGTAGAAATTTTCAAAAAGTCTGATGGAAAATACTATGGCAAAGTAGTACAGCTACTTATTAAGCCAGCTGACCCTAACTGCTCTTTATGTAAAGATGATAGAAAAGGAAAACCTATTTTAGGAATGGAAGTGATTAGAGGAATCAAAAAAGATGGTAATACTTTTGACGGAGGAACTATTACTAACCCTAAAAACGGTAAAGTTTACAAATGTTCTATCGAAAGGGAAGGTAATAAGCTAAATGTGAGAGGTTACATAGGTATCTCTATAGCTGGGCGTACCCAAGTTTGGCATAAAGTAGATTAAAAAAGATAAATAGATGCAAAATAAAAACAGAGAGGATTCCTCTCTGTTTTGCTTTTTATATGATTGTAATTTGAAAAATAGAAAATTACTTCAGCACTTTTCTAATCAAAGTTTTTTTACCATCAATTTGGTCTAAAGGTTTTAAGCCTAAAATTTCTAAAATAAAAGGGTAAACATCTACATTTCTAAATTCCGAAATCTCTTTGTTTGATTGAAACTGAACTCCATTAGCAATGAACATCGCGTTCATATCTTTTACTAGATAAGGATTGTAGCCGTGTTTTCCCAAAGTGGTTTTTTGTCCTTGTTCTAAAAATATTTTTGGAGCTTTGGGCAGAAGGTAAATATCTCCCATTCTGCTAAAACGGTCATCACGAGTAGCGTAATGCAATTTTTGGGGTAGTCGTTTGGCTAAAACTACCTTGTACTCTGGAGTAGCCTCTTGTTTTAGTTTCTTATAAGTTGCGTTAATATTATGTTTGTCTAAAACAGAAATTCTGACTAATGTTTGAGAATTAACATATCGGTATTGATTTTTATCCTTCAAAAAAGAGGGTATTTCTAAAGGGTTTTTAATATCTACATTCGTCATTCCGTGGTCCGATACAAATACGAAATTCACATTTGGTAGATTTAGCTCTTTTACGCGTTGTATCAGTTCGCCAATGCTTTTATCTACTAGTTGTACGGCATCTCGTGTTTCAGGAGCTTCTGTTCCGTGGATATGCCCTGCGTGGTCAACTTCGGGATAGTATAGTGTGATAAAATGCGGACGAGTTTCTTCAGGTAGTTTTAGCCAATCTATAATTTGGTTTACTTTTTCTTTGGGTGTTACTTTTCCACTATATTTATAAGCGTAGGTAGGTCTTACACCACCAGCA
Source organism: Riemerella anatipestifer (assembly GCF_009670965.2). NCBI lineage: Bacteria > Pseudomonadati > Bacteroidota > Flavobacteriia > Flavobacteriales > Weeksellaceae > Riemerella > Riemerella anatipestifer. The sequence continues at coordinate 1,497,779 of NZ_CP073239.1, forward strand.
TCGCCATCACTTGCAACCCACATCATTGCGGCAGAAAGCATACCGCTTCGTTCCGCTAAACCCCAAATAGGATAACCTCCTAACCAAGAGCCGTCACGAATATTTTTGGGATTACCAAAATAGAAAGCCTCTTTTCTTTTTTCATCATAGAAATGATTATCCACCATACCGTGGTGCGAAGGATACAATCCCGTAACTAAAGTATAGTGGTTGGGACCTGTAATAGAAGGATAAGAGGGTATCATAGCTTTGGCACGAACGCCACTTTTACCAAGATTGATGATATTTTCGGCATTATATTTTTCGGGATAGTCGTGGCGAAACCCATCGGCAGAAATCAAAATAACATAAGGCTGTTTCATTGCCCATTCGGTATTTTTTCTGTGAGGCTGTACGATTTTTAAACTATCATTTTGTGCAAAACATAATACCGAAAACAGAATGGCAATAAGCAAATTCAGTTTACTAGGACTATATGAAAAGATTAGTTTATTCTCCGTAAAATTTAATCTATGAGTTGTAAACATTTTATGAAAATATGGTATTCTTTATCATTATTTTTACGATATTACCTCCATTCTTCAGGAATATCACATATAGGGATTGGGTTCATTTTGTGCTGGGCTGCTTTGTGCATTCGGTCAAAGATGGTATAGACTTCTCGGTCTCTTCCTGTGTAATCTTCTAGGGTTTTGGTAGGGTATTCTTTCTGTATTTTTTCAAGTTCTGGGTAGGTAGCTCCTATTTGTTGCTCATCGGTTCTGTCTGTATCCCAAAGCCCATCGGTAGGAATTGCCTCTTGGATACTTTTCACGAGATTCAAGGCTTTAGAAAGGTGGTAAACCTCCGTTTTGTAAAGGTCAGCGATTGGAGAAACATCTACGCCACCATCGCCATATTTGGTGTAGAAACCAATCCCAAAATCTTCCACCTTGTTGCCTGTACCACACACGAGGAGTCCGTTAATTTGTCCGTAATAGTAGAGCGTAAGCATTCTTAATCTACTTCTGGTATTAGCAAAAGCCAATTTTTCGTTAGGGTAGAGGTCATCTTGGACATTAAAGGTCTTATAAAGCTCCTCAAAGGCAGGAGTGAGGTTTACGCTCATTGCTTCCACATTATTAGGAAAGCGTTTTTTGAGGTCTTCTATATGTTCCCACGCACGGCTCACTTGGTCTTGCTGTTGTCTAATGGGCATTTCTAGTAGTAGGGTTTTAAGTCCCGTCATCGCACATAGTGTAGAAACTACTCCAGAATCTACACCGCCAGAAACTCCCACCACATAGCCTTTTGCATTAGCTTTTTGGGCGTAATCTTTTAACCAATTTACAATGTGCTGAATTACTTTATCTGTTTGCATAGTTTTTTGTGGTATTTAAAATTAGAAGTGTAAAAATACAGAAGTTTTTGGATTATGGACTAAAATAAGCGTTTAAAAATGATTATTTTTGCGACTTAGAAAAATCTTTAGAACAATGATGAAACACATTAGTTGGTTAATCCTATTACTTGGAGTGCTAGTTTCTTGCCAAAAGGAAGACAAAGGCTGGAATATAGACCTCAAAGCACCTTTACCTAAGGTAAAAACCGTAGATATTTCTCATCAGTTTTACGATGAAAATTACTCTTTGGAAGATTTTAAGAAGGAATACCCTTGGTTTCAAGGGACGGTTTCCGATGAAGATTTTATGCTAAGAAGAAAAGACACCTTGGAGATAAACATCTACAAAGAAGCCCTCAAAAAAGTGAATGTGCCAGAGTTAGAAAAAGGTTTGAGCGAACTCTTTGCCCGTGTGCAGCACTATTTTCCTCAATTCAAAACGCCTGTGGTTTACCTTTATTCTTCTGCTGTGCAAGATGTGGAAGTTCCCGTCTTTTATCACGCCGAAAAAAATTGGCTCTTTATAGATATTGCCGCCTTTATGGGGGAGGGCAACCGCTATTATAGAGGTGTTAATCAGTATTTACAAGTTTCTATGAACCCTCAAAACTTATTACCTAAAGCTGCTTTAGCGTTGTCGGAACACATCGTGCCGATGGATAGGAGCGAACAAAAATTCATAGACAAAATGATGTACGAAGGAAAACTAATGCTTTTACAAGACGCTCTGTTACCCAACACAGCCGATTATTTAAAGATAGGTTACACACCTAAACAATACGAGTGGGCGACTCAAAACAAAAGTAACATTTGGAACTTTTTTGTAGAAAACGATTTGTTGTTTAGCGACGATATGCAGCTTTCGGGGAGATTTTTAGCACCCGCACCATTCTCTAAGTTTTATACAGAAGTAGATAACGAGTCTTCGCCTAGAGTAGGCGTTTATACAGGGTGGGAGATTGGCAGAAAGTTCTTTAAAGAAAAGCCAGAAACACCACTTCCTCAATTCTTGAATATGAAGGGCGAGGAGATTTTTAACCAATCCAAATATCAAGGTAAGTAGCATACAATTAAAAAAAATTAAAGATAGATTATGAGAAAAACACAGATAACAGTAAATGTAGAGCTAGACGAAAACCATATTCCAGAGAAAATGACTTGGCACGCCCAAGATGGCGGGATAGAAGCTCAAGAAACCAAAGCCACAATGATTTCTGTTTGGGACGACAAAACGATGGAAGCACTTAGAATAGACCTCTGGACTAAAGATATGCCTGTGGACCATATGAAACGTTTTTTCCACCAGATATTAGTTTCTTTGGGGCACACTTACCAGAGAGCCACAGGGGAAGACGATGTTGCCCAATGGCTAGAGGAGAAAGCAGAAGAATTTGCCGTAAAATCAGCCATTAAAATGTAGCGTTTTAAAAAATTAACCCAATGCAAGAGATAGTAGAAGTTTTAAAGTCTGGGGGAACAGTGCTTTACCCTACAGACACCATTTGGGGGCTAGGTTGCGACGCCACAAACCCAGAAGCTATACAAAAGATTTACAAAATCAAAAAAAGAGAGCCACATAAATCCCTCATTATTTTGGTAGATACCGAAAAAAGGTTGCAAGATTTAGTAGAAGTACCAGAAATGGCGTGGGAAATTATAGACCTTAGCGAAAAACCCGTTACGATAATCTACGATGCTCCCAAAGGCTTACCCAAAGAACTCTTGGCAGAGGACGGCAGCATAGGAATTAGGCTCGTAAAAGACGCTTTTTGTCAAAAACTCATTGGTAAGCTCAACGCCCCGCTGGTTTCCACATCTGCCAACTTCAGTGGCGACAAAAGTCCCAAGCAATTTTCGGATATTAGTCCCAAACTCATAAACGCCGTAGACTTTGTAGTAGAAGAACAAAAGGATAAAGTATCCCAATGGGCAGGGTCTTCGGTCATTAGAATATGGAAAGACAACAGAATAAAAGTCTTGAGAGAATAAACGACCCCCCCCCCCCCCCCTTTTTTTTTTCTTAAAATAGAAAAGGGGGGGTAATTTTTAATAGATTAAACATTGCCACGCTTCTTCTATTTTTGCTTCGGTAAGTAAGCGTTGAGCCTTCAGATGAGTGGCTTCATCATCGGTATAGTTTCCTTTAGGCAGTTGCTCTACATTGGCGAGCATTCCTAAATCATTCCCTGTAAATATTTTACTATTTTTTATTTCACAAGGCAGTTGGTCTATGCCAATTCCTTTAGTTACTAGGGGCTTTGGTACTTCAAATAGGTTGTCTGCATTATTTCTGGAATACCAGTTGCCTCCCAATCTTGCTACTAGGTCTAGTTTGGCTTGGTCTAGCGTGCCATTTTCGTTCAGATACTCCTCTCGGATATGTATTTTAACCACTTCCGAAATTACCAAGTTCCCCGCACCACCCTCTGTGCCTAGAGGTTTTACTTCTAAGACCTTACATTCTAGGTTTACGGGACATTCTTCTATAAGTTTGGGAGCAATTAGGTCGGCATCTTTCATTGTAAACCCTGCTTTCACAAACTCATTGATGCCCTTATCGTATTCCGTAGAAGAAAGAGACATCTGTTGCACGATAGGGTAATTTACGATACCGATATTAACTTCAGGGACTTGCAGTACATTCTCTAAAGTATCTTTAGTGCTGTTATCCCTTACCCTTCTGGCAGGAGAAAAAACCACAATAGGCGGATTAGAGCTAAAAAGATTAAAGAAACTGAAAGGCGATAGGTTAATGTTCCCTTCTTTGTCTATGGTGGATGCCAAAGCAATAGGTCTAGGAGCAATGGCGTGTTGCAGTAGCATCTGAACCTCAAATGGAGGAAGTTCTTTTGGATTGATGGATTTCATTTACATTGATTTAAAGCGTAAAAATACAAACTCTAAATGAAATTAACCATAACCGACCCCGATTGATGATAGAAAAAATCGCTTTCTTCAAATTCAATATTGGTTTTGCTTTTAAGGGTATCAAAGACTAACTTTTGCAAAACGCCATCTCCAATGCCGTGGATTATTTCTAGCTTTTTTATTTTATTGAATTTACAAAAATCAAGTGTTTCCTCCAGTTTTTGTTTTTGAATAAATAGCCGTTCAAAACTATCGTAATGGTCAGGGGTATTTACCAACTGGTCAAAATGAAGGTCTAATATCAAGTGCTGATTTTTCTTTCTAGGTAGTTTAGAGGTGTGATTGGCTTCTGGTTTTCGTACGATGGGTGTTTGTTCATACAGAGAAGCATCTCTTAAAGTGAGTAGATGCTTAGGATAGCGGTGAGTAAAATGGTATTCGTCTCGGAAAACCACCTCGTTGCCGTGTATAGAAGTAACGATGCCCCACAAGTCATCATCAATTACAGAAACGTTATCTCCTATTTTCATCTTTTACCGAGTTCTATCACTTCCAAATCTTTGATTTCTGCTCCATCAATCTTAAAACGCATCATAGTTCGCACTTGGTGCCACCCTTGAGTACCTGCTGCTCCAGGGTTGAGGTGTAGGAGTTGATGCTTTTGGTCGTACATTGCTTTTAGAATATGTGAGTGCCCACTAATGAACAGTTGAGGTGTTTTTTCTAGAATTTCTTTTCTTGCTAGAGGGCTATATTTGTTGGGGTAACCACCAATGTGAATCATCAGAATTTCTACTTCTTCACATTTAAATCTTAATACTTCAGGGAAAATCTTTCTTATTTCGGTACCATCTATGTTGCCATAAACGCCCTTTAGAGGTTTTATTTTTTCTAGAGTTTCCACCACTTCCATATTTCCAAAATCGCCACAATGCCAAATTTCATCTGCATTTTTAGCATAGTCTAAAATACGCTGGTCAAGGTAAGAATGTGTATCCGAAAGAAGTAATATCTGTTTCACGGGGCTAATTTATAAGATTTCTTTTAATTATAGGGATTATAAGTCAATATATTTTCCGATTTTTGTGGTCTAAAAATAAGATACAAGTGTCAAGATATTGCATAGAATTTTCTTACAACGGCGAAAAGTATTTTGGTTATCAGATACAACCTAAGCAGATTTCTGTGCAAGAAACCTTAGAGCAAGCACTTTCTACTATTTTAAGAGAAGAAATAAAAACCACAGGAGCAGGGCGTACCGATACGGGCGTACACGCAAAGAAAATGTTTGCTCACTTTGATACAAATTTAGTTTTAGAAGAAGAGTTATTGCCTAAAAGGCTCAATAGTTTTTTGCCACCAGATATTTCGGTGAAACGATTGTTTAGAGTATCTGATGACTTTCACGCAAGGTTTGATGCTACTTACAGAACTTACGAATATTATATTTCGTTAGAGAAAAATCCGTTTACGCAAAATTCGGCGTGGGGCTATTGGAGGCGTCCGCTAAACTTAGAAGCGATGAACGAGGCTTGCAAAATCCTTTTTGAATATACCGATTTTACAAGTTTCTCTAAACTAAATACTGATACTAAAACCAACCTCTGTGAAATTTATAAAGCCTTTTGGGTGCAAGAGGGTACGGAGCTTAAGTTTACCATTTCTGCCAATAGATTTTTGCGAAATATGGTGAGGGCTATTGTAGGGACGATGGTGGATATAGGGAGTGGCAAAATAGCACCACAAGATTTAAGAAAGGTAATAGAAGCCAAAGAGAGAAATGCCGCAGGAACTTCGGCTCCTGCACAAGGGTTATTTTTGGTAGATGTAGGGTATAATTGGGAGCAGATTTTCAGAAATTAAAACGGTATGAAGAAACAAACTACAGGAACGCTTATTAAACGCTTATTTTTCATCGGAATGAATTTTAGGCGATGGTTTCTGTTGGCGTTATTGGTATCCATTATCTTGGCGGTGGTTTCTACCTATCGTCCTATTCTCACCAAAAATATTGTTGACCACGATATTATGCAGCTGAAAAGTACTACGCTTTTGATGCAGAGTATCTATTGGTTAGTTGGTTTGGTGATTGCGGAGACTATTCTTAATTTTTTGCTGGTATTTTTGTCCAATTATATTTCTCAAAATGTAATGAGAGATATAAGAGAGAAGCTCTACCACAAACTGATTTACTTCAAGACTTCATTTTTTGATAAAACGGCTATTGGGCAATTAGTTACTCGTGCAGTGGGAGATGTAGAAACCATAGCGACGGTCTATACAGATGGCTTTCTAATGGTCTTTGGAGATGTGCTAAGGATAGTGATGGTGCTTGTAGCGATGTTTAATGTGAATGTTCAGTTGAGTTTCGTGGCGTTAGCGATATTGCCAATTATGGTACTCATCACTCGCTTTTTTCAAAAGAAACTTAAACAATCTTTTGGTGATGAAAGGCAATGGACGGCAACACAAAATTCATTCGTACAAGAACGGCTCTCGGGTATGTCTATTATTCAAGTATTTAATAGGCAAGATGCAGAATTTGAAAAGTTTGAATCCATCAATGCAAGTCTTAAAAAAGCGTTGCTAAAAACAGTGTTTTATTTCTCCTTGTTTTTTCCTGTGGTGGAGCTTATTACTTCTTTATTCATTGGGCTTATTTTGTTCTATGCGGGTTATAATGCTTTGTATAATCAAAATGCTACGCCTGGGGAAGTGATAGCGTTTATACAGTTTGTAAATATGCTGATAAGACCGCTACGCCAAATTGCTGACCGTTTTAACAATATTCAAAGAGGATTGGTAGGAGCAGAGAGAGTTCTAGGGATTATGGATCAAGACGAAGCGATGCCTAATGAAGGGAAAGAAATTATTACAGATATTAAAGGAGAGATAGACTTTAAGGCGGTGCATTTCTCTTATGATGATAAACAGGAAGTGCTTAAAGGGATTGATTTTAAAGTAAACCAAGGAGAAACTGTGGCGATTGTAGGAGCTACAGGAGCGGGTAAATCTACTATCATCAATCTTATTACTCGTTTTTATGATGTGAGTTCTGGGCAAATTTTACTAGATGGTAAAGACCTTAGAGATTACGACTTGTATAGTTTAAGGCAACATATAGGAGTGGTATTGCAAGATGTTTTCTTATTTCACGGAAGCATTTACGAAAATTTAACGTTCGGCGATGAAACCATCACTCTAGAGCAAATTAAAACCATAGCAAAAGAAATAGAGGTGGACGATTTTATAGAAAGTTTGCCTAATGGCTATCATTATGTGGTAAGTGAACGAGGGGCTTCTATTTCTTTGGGGCAGCGCCAATTGCTTTCTTTTTTAAGGGCGTATCTTTCTAATCCTAAAATTCTTATTCTTGATGAAGCCACTTCTTCCATAGACCACGAAAGTGAAAAATTGATACAAAAAGCTACGGAGAAAATTACTAGAAATAGAACTTCTATCATCATTGCTCACAGGCTTTCTACCATAGAGAAGGCGGATAAAATTCTGGTGATGGATAAAGGTAAAATAGTAGAAGAGGGGACACATCAGGAATTGCTGGTACTCAATGGTTATTATGCCTTGCTGTATCAATCTCAACTTGGGACGAAGAAAGAATAGTTATTTTTATACATTTGTTACTGATATTATTGATATATGATTTTAGATATTGTAAATCTTACTAAAAAGTTTGGGGAGCAGGTTGCATTAAACCAAATTAACCTTACCATACAAAAAAATGAAATTATAGGTTTGTTAGGACCTAATGGGGCAGGTAAATCTACTTTAATGAAGACTATTTCTGGGGTTTTGGATATAGAAGAAGGGGAAATTTCTTTCAATGGCTCTTCGTTAGTAGGAACATTAGACGCTAAGAAAAAGATAGGCTTTTTACCAGAAAATAATCCGCTTTATACGGAAATGTATGTGCGAGAGTATTTAGAGTTGGTGGCAGATATTCATCATATATCTAAACAGAGGATAGATGAAGTGATAGATTTGGTAGGGATAACACCAGAGAAATCTAAGAAAATAGGACAATTATCCAAAGGGTATAAACAGAGGGTGGGATTAGCTCAAGCCATTATCCACCAACCAGACTTGTTGATTTTGGACGAGCCAACCAACGGACTAGACCCTAACCAAATTTTAGAGATACGAGAAGTGATTAAAGAGATTGGGCGTAAAAAAACGGTTATCTTATCTACACATATTATGCAGGAGGTGGAGGCGTTGTGCAGTAGAGTGATATTGATACACAAGGGTAACATTGTACAAGATTCTCCAATAGAAGAGTTCAAAGGCAAGAATGCTTCCTTAGAAGAAGCCTTTGCGGCATATACTCATTAAAAATAAAAAAGGAAACTTAAAATCTTAAGTTTCCTTTTTTGTTACTTATAGCGTTTTAAACTGTTCTAGCATTCTTACATCGTTCTCAAAGAACATACGAATGTCGCTCATTTGGTAGAGAAGCATTACGATTCGCTCTATTCCCATACCAAAAGCATAGCCACTGTATTTGTCAGGGTCTATATTTACATTTTTAAGTACGGCAGGGTCTACCATACCACAGCCCATAATTTCTAGCCAACCTGTACCTTTAGTAATTCGGTAGTCTGTTTCGGAGTTAAGCCCCCAATAAACATCAACCTCCGCACTTGGCTCGGTGAATGGGAAATAAGACGGTCTCATTCTAATTTTAGACTTTCCAAAAAGCTCCGTAGTGAAAAACTGTATGGTTTGCTTTAAATCCGCAAAACTCACCTTTTCATCAATATAAAGCCCCTCTATCTGATGGAAAATACAATGCGAACGAGAAGAAATAGCTTCATTTCTAAATACTCTACCTGGTGATAGAATACGCATAGGAGGTTCATTTTGCTCCATATGTCTTATCTGTACAGATGAGGTATGCGTTCTAAGGAGAATATCAGGGTTTTGCTCTATAAAAAAGGTATCCTGCATATCTCTAGCAGGGTGGTATTCAGGCAGGTTAAGGGCAGTAAAGTTGTGCCAGTCGTCCTCTATTTCAGGACCGTCTGATACCGCAAACCCGATGGACTTAAATATCTCAATAATCCTATTCTTGACTAAGTTGATAGGGTGTCTGCTTCCTAGTTCCAAAGGATACCCAGGGCGAGTTAAATCTTCTTTTTCTACTACAATATTAGAGGCAGTTGCATTTTTAAGCTCTTCTAGTTTTTCGGCAACAGCTTGTTTTAGAACATTTATTTTTTGTCCAAAAGCTTTTTTTTGTTCGTTCGGAACTTGTTTAAACTCATCAAAGATGGCGTTTAAAATTCCTTTTTTACCGTTAAATTTTATCCTGAACTGTTCTATTTCATCTTTATTTGAAGACTGAAATTGTTTTACCTCTTGTAGATATGTTTCGATGTGTTCTAACATTCTTCGTTTTCTATTTGGGTGCAAAAATAAGGTTTTCCTACTAAACTTAAAAGATTAGTGTTAGATAATCTCTAGCCCATAAAAATGACTGATGATTTAAAAATATGTAAAATTTAACTTATTGTAAAATAATTAGTTATGGTGTTTTTCTTTTTAAGAAAAAAAAAACTAATAAAAAAATTTACTTCGAATATCATTTGTTTTATATTTGCGGCAAATTTCTAAAGAAACGAATTTAAGCAGAATTTAAGGTTATGGTTTATAAAATCAGAGTTATTTTAGACACGAAGGATAATGTTTTTAGAGACATTGAGGTGAGAGGAAAGCAAACCTTGTGGAATTTGCATAACGGTATCAAAAGTGCGTTCAGCCTTCAGGGAGACGAGTTGTCTTCGTTTTACTTTTCTGATGATGAGTGGACGGAGCTTAATGCGATACCACTAGAAGATATGTCTGATGATGGAGATGGGGAAATCATGTCCGATGTATACATCACGGAGGCTTTTCCAGAGAAGGGTAGCAAAATGTTATTCAAATACGGTTTTATAGACCTGTGGGAATTCTATTGTGAACTTTTAGAAGTGATAAAAGAAAAACCTGCAGTAAACTACCCTATAACTGTATTTAGATACGGTAATATGCCACTAAAGGCTCCTAGTAAAAACACTTCATCAAAACCTTCACCTACTATGATGAGTGATGATTTTGACGACTTTGATAGTTTTGAAAACGATTTTGATGATGATGAAGGCTTTGCTGATGATTTTAGTGATGAGTATTATGACGATGAAGATTAAATAATAATATGACTAAGAATAGACTACTTTTTTGTAGTCTATTTTTTTATTTTTGCAGTTATAAATAACTGATGATTAAATGGCTATAGAAGATTACATGCTCTCATGTCCTAACAAAAAAATATTTGGTATGGAATGTTTTGGTTGTGGTTCACAGAGGGCTTTACTGCTTATTTCTGAAGGTAAATTTGTAGAGGCGTTTTATATGTTTCCTGCCATTTATCCTTTGATATTATTTGTGTTAGTGAGTGCTATTAACTTTATAGATAAAAAGAGACATTATGGTAAGGTAATGATTTTTTTGGCTCTTGTTAGTGTAATCACTATGATTATTTCTTATTTTTGTAAAAATTTCTAAACTTAAAAATTCAAATTACTATGAAACAAAATTTACCAAACGCCACACTAGTGCTTGTCCTTGGGATTTTATCTATTCTAGGTTGTTGTTGTTATGGAGTTCCGGGGATTATTTTAGGAGTAGTTGCTTTAGTGATGTACAAAAAAGACAATCAGCTTTATTGGGCTAACCCAGAATTGTATGCTAATTATAGCAATCTAACTACAGGGCGTATATTGGCTATTATCGGTATTGTATTGAGTGCCTTAAATGTTTTAGCTTATGTAGTATTGATAGTATTGTTTGGCTTTGAAGCTTTAACAGACCAAGAACTTTTACAAGAAAGAATTCAAGAGATGATACAGAACTAAGATAATTTTAGTATTTAATAATTTAAACTCTTTGGAGAAGTCCAAAGAGTTTTTTTTGTGCTTTGTTTTTCTTACTTTTGGAATTACTAAAATGTTTCGCTATGCCACAATTTAATCCTAGAGATATTACTTGGCTTGCCTTTAACGAAAGGGTAATGCAAGAGGCTATGGATAAGACTGTTCCGCTCCATTTACGAATTAAATTTTTAGGAATTTTCTCTAATAATTTAGATGAGTTTTTTCGCGTTCGTGTGGCGGGACTGAAAAGAGCAATGAGTTTTAAACCTAAATACAGAGAAAATTCTTTTTTTGATGAACCACAAAAGATTTTAGATAAAATCAATAAAGTGGTGATTAAGCAACAAAACGATTTCAATACCACTTGGGAAGAAATCCAAAAAGAAATGGCTGCCGAAAAGGTTTTTATCAGAACTCCGAAGGATTTATCCGAAGCCCAAAAGCAGTTTGTAAAAGATTATTTTGATGAAGAGGTGGAAGCTAATGTAATTCCAATCCTTCTTCGGGAAGAGACACCGATGCCTTATCTAAGGGACAAAAGCCTCTATTTAGGAGTGGCGATGCGTAAAAAAGAGTGGCAATATGAGAGCAATTATGCCATTATAGAAGTGCCGTCTAGGGTAATGGGGCGTTTTGTGATTTTGCCCTCCGAAGGAGAGGAAACTAGCGTGATGTTGCTAGAAGATGTGATTAGTTTTAATCTTCCTCATATTTTTTCGTATTTTGGGTACGATGTTTTTGAAGCTCACTCCTTTAAAGTAACTAAAGATGCCGAGTTTGACCTTGATAATGATATTAACACTACTTTGGCGGAGAAAATTAAAAAAGGTGTTAAAAGTAGAAGAAAAGGCAAGCCCACTCGTTTTGTGTTTGATAAGGATATGGATAAAGCCTTGCTAGAGCTTTTAATCCGAAAGCTAGAACTTACGAAGAAAGATAGTATAATACCAGGGCATAAAATTCATAATTTCAAACATTTTATGGATTTTCCTAATGTCTTTAAAACATATAAAACACCAGAGGAAAGAACTTCGTTTAACCACCCTTACTTTGAAGGACAACAGAGGGTTACCGATGTGATTACCAAAAGAGATGTCTTGCTGACTTTTCCTTATCATAGCTATATGCCTGTGATAGATTTACTTAGAGAGGCGGCTATGGACCCAGATGTTAAATCTATTCAAATCACAGCGTATCGTTTGGCGTCAAACTCTAAAATAGCCAACGCGCTCATCAATGCTGCTAGAAACGGGAAAGAGGTTACGGTGATGATAGAACTTAGAGCAAGGTTTGATGAAGAAGCTAACCTCAAATGGAAAGAACGCCTAGAGGTGGAAGGTATCAAAATTTTGGTGGGTATTCCAGATAAAAAAGTCCACGCAAAGCTTTGTGTAATTAAAAAAAGGGTGGGAGGTAAGACCATTCAATATGGTTTTGTGAGTACAGGTAATTTTAACGAAAAAACAGCCAAAGTCTATGGAGACCATCTTTTAATGACTAGCAATAGAGCGATAATGGCGGACATCAATAAAGTGTTTAATTACTTTAGGAAACCATCGGAAGACCCTATTCTAGCCCTTAAAAATTGCAAAACTCTGCTGGTGTGTCCTCATTATATGAGAGCAAAGATAGAAGAACTAATAGATAGGGAAATAGCAGAAGCTAAGGCGGGAAGAAAAGCCAAAATTATACTTAAAGTCAATTCGTTAAGTGATAAAGGTTTGATAAAAAAACTTTACCAAGCCGCCGAAGCTGGAGTGAAAATACAAGCCATAGTGAGAGGGATTTTCTGTGTGGTGCAACAGAAAAAATTTAAAACTAAAATAGAAGCCATCAGTATTGTAGATGAGTATCTAGAACACGCTAGAGTGATGTATTTTTACAATAAAGGCAACGAGGATATTTACATATCTTCTGCGGATTGGATGACGCGTAATTTGGATTATAGAGTGGAAGCCGCCGTTAAAATTAACCAACCAGAACTAAAAGAAGAACTGAAAGATTTACTCCAAATTCAGTTAAGTGATAATGTTAAAGCACGAGTTTTAGATAACGCTCTCAATAACGATTATGTGAAAAAAGGAGCCAAGAAGAATAAAATTCGTTCACAGATAGAGATTTATCATTATCTTAAAAACAAAAAATATTAAAATCGTATGAAATTAGCAGCTATAGATATAGGCAGTAATGCCGCCAGACTTCTCATCAACGAAGTGGTTTTAAATGCCAATCATCAACCCGAATTTACCAAACTCAATTTGTTGAGAATTCCGTTGAGGCTAGGTATGGACGTCTTTGTTAAAGGAGAAATAGGAGAGGAGCGGTCTAAAATGGTGGTAGATACGATGAAAGTTTTTAGCGATTTAATGAAAATCTACAAGGTAGAACATTACCGTGCTTGTGCCACAAGTGCAATGCGTGATGCTAAAAACGGACAAGAAATAATAGAACAAGTGGCAAGAACTTCTGGGATTGAGATAGAAATTATTTCAGGAACTGAAGAGGCTAATTTGGTTTACGAAAATCACATTGCCGAAGGTTTAGACGAAGATTACGATTATCTTTATATAGATGTGGGTGGAGGTTCTACGGAGGTTACCTTTTATGAAAACGGAAAGGCTAAATTCTCTCATTCGTTTAATATAGGGACAATTAGGCTTCTAAATCATTTGGTAACCGATGCCCATTGGGAGGAGATGAAAAACTTAATCAAGAGCCATATTACGGGCAAAAAACCGATAGTAGCGATAGGCTCTGGAGGAAATATCAATAAGGTATTTTCTATGAGTAAAACTAAAGATGGTAAGGCTTTGGCAACTTCTAAACTGAAGAAATATTACAAAGAATTTTCTCAACTAAGCGTAGAGGAAAGAATGGTAAAGTACAAAATCCGTGAAGACCGAGCCGATGTAATTGTACCAGCCCTTAAAATTTTTAATAATATTTTAAACTGGGCGGATATTTCTAAAATATTTGTCCCTAAAATATCCGTTGCTGATGGGCTTATACACCACATCTATGAAACGGTGAAGAAAGAATAAGTTTTTCAATCACATTTTATTTTGCTCGTTTTCTTATCACTTAAGAAAGCGAGTTTTTATTTTGTGTCTTGTCTTCTTTTTTATCTAATACATCGGTGTAACGAGAAAAAATAGCAAAGCTGTAAGGAAAAATCTCATAGTAACAGAGACACGTATAATTGTAAAGGGTAGAAATTTAATTGTAACGGTGTAAAACTGAATTGTAATGAGTATAAATAGAAATGTAAAGGGTAAAAACTGAATTGCAACAGGGGAAAATAAAATTGTAATAAGTAAAAATAGAATTGCAGTGGGGGAAAACCGAATTGTAACGGGGGAAAATAGAAATGTAATAAGAGAAAATACAACTGTAAAGGATAAAAACAAAAATACGGTAGGGGGAAACAAAAAAGCAACGATAAAACGTTGGGAAGTTGAGCAGATATATGACAAAAATCAGTATATTTACACATCAATCCTAAAAAATAAATTCTATGAAAAAGTATTTTTCTAACCAGCAAACCCTGCAAGACTACGGTATTTTATTTGAAAATATCAAGACCCAAACCGAACTAAAATCTCAACTCGCCGAGTATGGCTACGATGATGCCGAAGTGCAAAAAGGCAAAGCTCTTTACGACAAAGCACAGGAAGTGTATCAGAAAAACATCAAAGAAGGGCAAGAAGAAACTACTGCTTATGCACAATTCACCACCGAGTTTGAACAACTGCTCAAAACCTATAAAACCGACCGAAAAAAAGCCAAAATCATCTACAAAGACCAGCCCGAAACGCTCAAAAACCTTCGTCTAAAGGGGCAAAGTTCTCGCCAGATGGCGAATTTGCTAGATGAAATAAATATTTTTTACCATAGTTTAAAAGAAGATAGTGCCCTGCTAAGCCCTCTTAACCGACTGAAGATTACGGAAGAAAGCGTAGAGGCACAACTCACCCAATTGCAAAAGACTCAAAAAGCCTATGCGACTTATACCCAAGAAAAAGGGGAAAGCCAAGACGCTACTAAGCAAAAAAATGCTGCTTTTTCTGATTTAGAAAAATGGGTGAAAGAGTTCTATAGTATTGCTAAAATTGCTTTGGAAGACCGTCCGCAGTTGTTGGAGAGTATTGCTAAATTTGTAAGGAGTTAATAAGAACTTAAAAAAATCATTCCCCAAAATTATTATTAAAATAGTTTTGGGGAATTTTATTTTGGGAAACTATTATCTCACAAGGATATTGCATTTGCGTGAGGGCGGAGGGCATTGTTGGAGCTCCTTTTTTGGGCAAGGGGAGAAGGCTTTGGCAAAAAAGAGCGACTGCCCGAAGACCGACCCATTAGCCTAGGGAATAGCAATGGCTTGGGACACGCCCTAATGAACCACTAGACTAAATAAAAAAGGAGTTTTTAAATTTCTAAAAACTCCTTTTGTGGTATTATGTAATAGCTATTTATGCTGGTGGCAAGGAATTACCAAAACAGGCACTGGGGCACTTTTGGTAAGTTCTTTAGTCAGGCTGCCTACAAAAACATCATAGATGCCGCTTCTACCGTGAGAGCCCATCACAATATAATCTGCCTTTTTCTCTTGCACATAGTCCAAAATAACCTCTTTGGCGATGCCTTGCTTTAGGATATGCTCGCAGTCTACATCTTGGGCAATGATTCTCTGTTGTAGCTCGTTGAGTTGTAGAGCTTCTTGCTGTATTTCGTTTTTCTCAATTTCAGGGAAATACTGGAAGCCCATATCGCCAATCGCAAAGCCTATATCCGAAGGTGCTACATGAATGAGGAATATTTTACCATTGGTCTTTTTTGCAAACTTTACAGTCTCATCAAGAAGGAAATCTGTGCTTTCGCCGAAATCAACGGGAAGAATAATATTAGTCATAACTACTGATTTTTAGTTCTCTAAAGTTACAAAAAAATGTTGAATTATTAAAGCCTAAAAGCCTACAATATCCTAATATCTAAAACTTTTTGGTCTTCCAGATAGCCTTCCAAAAGGTCGTTTTCTTGCACCTTGCCTACACCTTCGGGCGTTCCTGTAAATATTAAGTCGCCCACTCTTAGAGTAAAATATTTTGATACAAAGGCAATAATATCCTCAAAGCCGAACATCATATGTCGAGTGGCTCCGTTTTGCTTTTGGATTTTATTTTGGAAAAGAGAAAAATTGATATTGTTTAAATCAAAGTTTTCCTTTTTATAGAACGAACTTACCACTGCCGAGCCATCAAACCCTTTGGAAAGCTCCCAAGGAAGTCCTTTGGATTTGAGTTTAGATTGTAAATCTCTTGCCGTGAAATCTATCCCTAAACCTATTTCCTCAAAATGTTTGTGGGCATTTTCCCTTTGGATATACTTTCCACCTTTAGATATTTTTAGAACGACTTCCAGCTCGTAGTGTATCTCGTTAGAAAATTCGGGGATATAGAAATCGTTTCCTTTAAGTAGTGCCGTGTCGGGTTTTATAAAAATAACAGGCTCCTCGGGTATCGCATTGCCAAGTTCTTTGGCGTGTTCGGTATAGTTTCTTCCGATGCAAAGGATTTTCATAAATCAATTATTTTAGATTGAACGATTAAAATTTTCGTCTTAGCTGTATGCTGGTAAGCACCTTCTTGGTGTAGAGCGGGAAGTCAGCATTTTGCACCCAACCGAAATAACCTGCATCTTTGGCTAAAACTTCTTCTACCAGTTGTCCTTTATATTTCCCAAAAGTAAAAATCTCTTGTCCTTTATCATCAAAGGCAATAAAACCTGCTAAATCTGCAAATTTCTGATGGTAAGAAAACTCACTTAGACCATTGATGTCTTTAGGTAACTCCTCATATTTGCCTACTTGGGCATCTAGCACTTCAAAAGTAGCGAGGGTGTCTGCCTCTGCAGAATGAGCATCTTCTAGGGTTTTGTTACAATAGAACTGATAAGCGGCACTTAAATTTCTAGGTTCCATTTTATGGAAAATCACTTGAGCGTCTACTAGTTTCATTTTACTAAGGTCAAAATCTACTCCTGCTCTTAGCATTTCTTCGGCAAGAAGTGGGACATCAAATCGGTTAGAATTAAATCCGCCCAAGTCTGCTCCTGAAATCATTTCCATAATTTTTGGAGCAATTTCTTTCAGAGTGGGAGCGTCCTTTACATCTTCGTCGGAAATTCCGTGTACTGCAGTTGCAAACGCCGGAATGTGCATTTCTGGGTTCACAAGCCAAGTTTTGGTTTCTCTAGAAGCGTCTGGATTTACTTTTAAAATACAAATCTCTACAATTCGGTCTTTAGAAATATTGGTACCTGTGGTTTCCAAATCGAATATGCACAGGGGTTTATGTAGTTTTAAATTCATTATTGTAAAATTAGTTGAGTTGTTTTTGAAATATTAAAGAAACTAAAATATAATACACCACGATTAAAGGAATGGCATATATTTTAAAGAATGCTAGAATGAGCAATCCACCTGCTAATAAAGCTATTTTAGGGTAATTATCACTTAGTTTTTTAGATTTAAACTTCATTGCTATCATTTTAATGGGGCTAACTAGCAGCCACGAACTAAGTGCAGTTAAAGTTAAAAGTCCCCAACCGTAGTGAGGTTGCTCTAATATTTTTAACGAAAATACATCAGCCACGATATAGTAAATACCGAAAATTAAAACGGTATTACTAGGTGTATTCAGTCCTTTAAAGTAGTATTTTTGTTCTTCATCAATGTTGAAAATAGCCAGTCTTAGACAGGAGAATAGGGTAATGAAAAGCCCCAAGTATTTTATTTCAAATGGAAAGGCAAAACTGCCAATGTTTACGCCATAAGGTTCTAGGAGTTTATACATTGCCAACCCTGGTATTAGCCCAAAACTTACCATGTCTGCCAAAGAATCTAGCTGAACACCCAAAGGCGAATTGGCGTGTAAGGCACGGGCTATAAATCCGTCAAAAAAATCTAATACTAAAGAAATAATGATGCATATAGCGGTAATTTCGTAAGCTCCGTTAACTAAATGGATAGCTCCTACGCACCCCGAAAACAAATTGCCTAAAGTAAAGGCATTAGCGAGATTATTTTTAATAAAATTCATAGAGCAAAGATAAGGATTTCTTTTGAAGGTGTCTTTTAAGAAATAAAAATGAGGCTACCCTCTTAAGGTAGCCCCACTCATCGTTTTGTAAACTTTATTACCAGATTTTAATTCTATCCTCTGGTTTTTTGTAGTGTTTGTCTTTTGCTTCTACTTTAAAGGCATCATACCAAGCATCTACATTTACCAACGGTCCAAAACTACGGAAGTAACCTGGAGAGTGTGGGTCAGTTTTTACTTGGTTAATCATATATTGCTCGGTAGATTTAGTTCTCCATACAGTTGCCCAGCTCAAAAAGAATCTTTGGTCTTGGTTATAACCACTGATTTCCCCTGGGTTACCTTTATCTTTAAGATACATTTTTAACGCGTCGTAAGCAATGGCTACACCACCTAAGTCTGCAATGTTTTCTCCACTAGTGAAGACTCCATTTACGAAACTTCCTTTTACAGGCTCGTACTTGCTGTATTGGTCTGCTAGCTGTTTTACTTTAATATCAAAGTTTTTACGGTCTGCATCTGTCCACCAGTTGCTAAGGTTTCCATCACCATCAAAACGAGAACCACCATCATCAAATCCGTGAGAAATTTCGTGACCGATTACTGCACCAATACCTCCAAAATTAACCGCAGGGTCTGCCTTAAAGTTGAAGAATGGCGGTTGCAATATCGCTGCCGGGAATACAATCTCGTTGTTGGTTGGGTTATAGTAAGCGTTTACGGTTTGCGGTGTCATTCCCCATTTAGATTTGTCCACAGGTTTATTCACTTTTTCGGCTAAAGTTTTTTCGTAAGCCCAAAGAGAAACCTGCTTTAAGTTGTCATAAAGAGAAGAACCGTTATTGAAGTTAAGTTTAGAGTAGTCTTCCCATTTGTCAGGATAAGCCACTTTTACAGTAAATTTGTTTAGTTTGTCTAACGCTTTAACTTTAGTTTCAGCAGACATCCAATCTAGGTTTTCTATATGATGCTTGTAAGACTTTTTAAGGTAGCTGATAAGCGTTTCCATTTCTGTTTTAGCTTCAGCAGGGAAATATTTATCTACATACAGTTTACCGAAAGCTTCGCCAAGAACTCCATTGATGAGGCTAAGTCCTCTCTTTTCCATAGCTCTTTGCTCTTTTTGCCCTTGAAGGTATTTGCTATAAAAGTTGAAATTGATGTCGTCTAATTTCTTATCTAAATTATCTGCATTGCTAGAAAGTAATCTTAATTTAAGATAATCTTTAATTAGAGGTAGATTAGCATTGTTGATGAATTTATCCAAGTTTTGATAATAACTTAACTCTCCTAAAATGACTCTATCTGTATTTACACCAGCCTCTTTAAGATAAGTAGAAAGGTTTACATTTTTCACTAAACTTGGCAATTCAGAAGTGTTTTTAGGGTTGTAGCGTTTGTTGGCATCTCTACCTTCCTCGTTGGTAAGTAGCGTTTTTGCCATTGTTTTCTCTAAATCTACTATTTTTTTAGCGGTATCGTTAGAGTTCTTATATCCTAAAACATCTAATAGAGAAGCCACATACTTTTGGTATTCGTTGAGTGTTTTTGTGTTCTCTGCGTTCTCTTTTTGATAGTAATCTCTTCCTAAACCTAGACGAGGTCCACCTAGATAGATGGTGTTCATCTTAGAGTTTTTAAGGTCGGTGTAGGCGTACCAACTGTAAAGAGGGTTGTCCCCTGTACGAACTGCCGCTATAAGATAAGTTTGTAGGTCTGCTAAGTTTTTGATAGCCTCAATTTTAGCTAAATCATTTTTGATAGGGCTGATGCCTTCTGCATTTCTTTTATCCATATTCATAAAAGAAGCGTAGAGGGTCTGGATTTTTTTACCTTCAGTACCTTCAGCATAGGTTTCAGAAAGGATATTTTTAAGAATTGTAAGAGATGCCTCGTCTGTTTTTTCACGCAATTCGTTGAAACTTCCCCAAGAGGCTTTATCCGAAGGAATAACCGCCGTACGCATCCAACCTCCATTTACGAAATTGTAAAAATCGTCTTGAGGGCGAACATTGGTATCCATATATTCTAGGCTAATCCCGTGTTCTTCGTGGTGGTGATGTCCAGCGTGAGAAGTATGCTCCGTGTGAGCTACTTTCTTATTCACAGAGCAAGACTGAAAAGCTAATGCTCCAGAAAGTGCCAATAGGCTTAATGTAATTTTCTTCATTTGAATAGATATTTTTGTCGTTTATTTTTAACTTTAGTATAGTAACAGTTTTTAAGCTGACTCTACAAAGCTACAATTTTTTTTGTTAAAAAGTGTTTAAGGCTCATTGGGATTAAACATAAGAACTTCCACAACAGACTGTAAAACTCTTTGAGAAACGAAGTTCATAAAGTCCTCTCTATCTAGATGAGGCAGGTGCAAATGGTAGTTGTAGCTTTTGTTTTTTACTCTTACGGAATAATACACAGAGCCTATTTCGTTTTGATATTGGTCGGTTTGTGGACCTGCAACGCCTGTGGTAGAGATAGAAATATCTGTTTTAAACAACTCTTGACAACCTCTCGCCATTGCTTCGGCTACTTGTTCCGAAACTACTGTGTGTTGGTTTATCAGTTGTTCGGGAACTTTTAAGATATTGATTTTTTGATTGACCGCATAGGCAGTAATGCCTCCTTGAAAATAGGCAGAGCTGCCCGATATAGAGGTGATTAACCTTGAAATGCCGCCCCCAGTACAGCTTTCGGCGGAAGAGATGCTAAGCCCTCTTTGGGTAAGAATAAATTTAAGGATAGACGCTATATCCTCGTTATCCCAAGAAATGACTTTGTCTTGGATTAAAGGTTTTAGCGGTTCTATAATTTGGTTGAGTTGGGCTTCTAAATCGGTTTTATTATTCCCGATGGCGGTGAGTTTTAGCTTTACTCGGTTTCCTATGGGGAGGTAGGCTAGTTTTATGTTTTCGGGCAGGTGGTTTTCCCAATCTTCTATGGTTTGGGCTAAAAGACTTTCGGGGAAATCAACCACGGAGATGATTTTTACCACTATATGTGATAAAGAAAACCTTTCAGCTAGTAGCGGAATGATTTGGTCTTTAATCAAGGGCTTTACTTCATAAGGTACACCAGGGAGAACAAAGGCAATTTTTTCGTTTTCTTCCATCATTAGACAAGGAGCGGTACCATTATGATTTTGTATGACTTTGGCTTTTGAAGGGATTTCTGCCTGTGGGCGGTTAATATCAAAGAGATGCACTCTGTTTCGTTTGATTAAAATTTGCTCCAGATGAGCCAAAGTTTCGGGGTCTGTGATGAGGTTATCATCAAAAAAGTGAGCAATGGCTTTTTTCGTTTTGTCGTCTTTGGTAGGTCCTAGACCGCCTGTGGTTATCACGAGGTTGGTGATTTTGAAGGCATCGTTTAAAGCCTGTTTAATGCAGTCGGCATCATCTGAAATGGTAAAGATTTCGGCGACTTTAATCCCTATATTATGAAGTTCTTTAGCAATAAAGTTAGAATTGGTATCAATGGTATTTCCAGCTAAAACTTCATCACCTATTATGATGATTGCGGCATTTGTTACAGTCATATTTAGTTAGTATTTACGAAACACAAAGTTAGTGAATAACGAGAGGAAACTAAACTATAAAAGAGGAGGAGGCGTTTGTTTTTTTAACTTTAAGTTTACAATGGTATAAGATATAAGTCCTATATTTGCCCCTATAAGGTTTTAAAAAATGAAAAGAAGAGATTTTTTAAAGAGTGGGTCTATAGCGGCTTTAGGAGGTATGCTTATCAGCCCATTTGGTTTAAAAGCCAATACAATAAAAGAAGAGTTTAGAGGGAAAAAAGCCAAGAACATCATCTTTATGGTGAGTGATGGTATGAGTGTAGGTACTCTACATATGGCAGATATCTACTCTAGAAGAAAACTAGGTAGAGCTTCCCATTGGCTGGGTCTGTATGAGAATAATTTGGTACAAAGAGCAGTAATGGATATGGCATCGGCGAGTTCTATTGTTACCGATTCTGCGGCGGCAAGTTCTTCGTGGGGTGGGGGAGTGCGTGTAAATAACGGGAGCCTTAACATTAGCCCAGATGGAAAAGAAAATATGCCGATACTCCAAAAGTTTAAAAAGGCAGGTAAAAAGGTAGGTTGTGTAACTACGGTTCCTATCAACCACGCTACACCAGCGGGGTTTTGTGTAACTTCTAAAAAGAGAAGTGCAATGGAGGATATTGCGGTAGACTATTTAGATTTAGGTTTTGATGTGATGATGGGAGGTGGGGCTAAATATTTTGAAGCAGATAAAAGAAAAGACGCCGTAGACTTAGATGCTAAGTTCCGTTCTAAAGGTTATACGGTGGTAAAAAATAAAGCAGAGATGTTGTCCGCTCCTAAAAATAAACCTATCCTAGGTACTTTTGATGAGGAGGCGTTGCCCTATACCGTAGACCATAATAGCTGTGATAAAATGAAAGCCAATATCCCTACTCTAGCAGAGATGACGGAGAAGGCTATATCGCAGATGAAAGACCACCCTAAAGGCTTTGTAATGCAAGTAGAAGGCGGTAAGGTGGACTGGGCGGCACACGGTAATGATGTGGCGGCTCTGCTATACGACCAGTTGGCTTTTGATGAGGCGGTGAAGGTCGCTATGGATTTTGCAAAGAAAGACGGTAATACTTTGGTGGTGCTTACTTCTGACCACGGAAATGCCAACCCAGGGCTTATCTATGGTAAAACTTGTAATGATAATTTTGACCATATACAAAACTTTAAAAACTCTAACGAATGGATATTGCAAGGGATACAGCCTGATAGCACTGTTTCTTTCGTTAAAGAGAGAATAGCCAAGGCGTGTGGAGATATGGTGTTGTCTGATGACCAAGCGAAGCAGCTATTATCCTACTACTCTAAAGCAAAGCAAGAAGATGGTTTGTATAACCCTCGCCACTTGCCGTTTAAGCTCCTTTCTGAGATGCAAAAAGACTATACCTCTGTGGGGTGGATAAGTATGGACCACTCCTCGGACTATACAGAACTTGCGATGTTTGGACCAGGAAGCGAACGCTTAAAACCGCTGATGAGAAATACAGATATACATACATTCTTACTAGACGCTGCTGAAGTAGAAAATAAGTTTTAGTGGTGTTTTTATTTAATGATACAAAAGCCTCCAAATAACTTTGGAGGCTTTTATATAGAAGTCTTATGGTATATCCTTGTTGTCAGAGGTGTTCTGCTCGTACGAGCAGAACACCTCTGCTAGATAAGACAGTTCGCCTCTGCTCGTACGAGCAGAGGCGAACTGCTAAAAAACGGAACACAAATTTGTGTTCCGTTTTTATGACCTTTAATTAACCAATCACTATAGGCGTAGATAATACCTCTGTTCTTGGCTCTTTAAGTAGCGTTTTACCATTGCTGTATTGCGTGGTAATGCTGAGTTCGTAGTTCCCTGCTTCTAAATCCGAAGGCACAAGAATGAGTAATCTTGATGGCTCGTTAAGCACAATATGCTCGGCTAAGAGTTTCACTTCGTTTTGGTTGTCTAAGTTTTTAAAGACGATACCGTTTTTAAGATTGTCGCCATCTATTTTAATGTAAGTACCTTTGATTTCGGCATTCTTGCCTTTGGTAAGTGTGCCGTCTGCTTTGCCTGTAGCTTTGTCGGTAATGCTGAACACGCTCATTGGGCTGGACTGTTCGCCGAGGATTTCTACCTTGGTGTCGGCTACCGCTTTTCTAAGGTCTAGACCTTGGTTTACATTCACATAAACAGAGTGCTTCTCTTTATCCCAAGTTTTATCATAAAATACGCCCTTAATGGCAGGACGCATATACACCAGCCCCGTATTCACACTATAGCCATTGAGTACCAACTCCGAGGCTTTACGATTAAAACGAGTAATAATATCTACTGCAGTCTCGGTTTGTATCTCCATACCCTCTTTTTTAAGGGCTTCTATAATTTCTGTAATGCCAAGGCTACCACCTAGAAGGGGTACGGCTACAAAATCGTTAGGGTCATCTTTAGTCAATAGGTTGGGACGCAACCATGCTTTTAAAGTATTCATAATATTGATGTTTTTTAGTTTCGTTTTAAAGCAAATAAATAGTTTTCTCTAAATGCCATTGCGGGGTGTAGAGTTGCTGTAGGATTATTACTGAAGCTATTATTAGCCGAAATGTCAAAAGAAGTTTTTACATAGTAAGTCTTAGATATTGCACTATCATTATTGACCATCCATATTCCATTTGCTACACTATTACCGGAACGTGGTAAATTTACTGATACCAATGTAGGACCGCCTTGCATGGCTGCTCCTTGGAAATCCTCTAATTGATTTTTCTTTACTTCAGAAATAATTGCCCTAATCCAAACATTTTGTCCATCTTTTAGAGCCTCTGTTGCTGTTGCTAAGTAAGCTACATAAACAATCCATTTCCCAGGAGGTAAAGTGATAGATTGTCCTGTATATCTAAAATAGAACAATCCAAGATTAGATGGATTTTTCTCTACATCATAAAAAGTTTGCCCTTCCATTATATCT
This sequence comes from Riemerella anatipestifer, assembly GCF_009670965.2. Lineage (NCBI taxonomy): Bacteria > Pseudomonadati > Bacteroidota > Flavobacteriia > Flavobacteriales > Weeksellaceae > Riemerella > Riemerella anatipestifer. The sequence continues at coordinate 1,522,558 of NZ_CP073239.1, forward strand.
GTATACTCAAAAGTATTTGCGTAAACGATATCTACATTACTTGGTATGGTAGGGTTGGTTCTACTTACCACTCCTAAAGTACCATCGGGTTTTGCAACTACGGCTTTAGTATATTCGTTTTCTAGCGGTGTAGCATCAGTCATTTGGTTGATTTTGGCATTGCCGTTGACCTCTAGTTTTTGTGATGGGCTTTGGGTGCCTATCCCTACATTGCCATCTCCCATAAACGAAAGATTATTAGTCCCTAGAGTTACCGTTCTGTTACCTGCTAGTGTGCCGTCTGCAGTATAGATATTGGTAGTTATTGGAGAGGTTCCTCCTAGAGGCTTCCAAGTACCCCCACTAAGCGTGTTGCTTTTATTTTCATAATAGTAAAACCCAGAGGTAACATCTACATTACCGATAGCAGATTTACCCGTTGCTGTATTATATACTATCATACCGTCTAAACGGTTAGGGTAAGCTAAAGAAACTCCATTTGGAGTTGCAATTAAGGTATTGAGTTGGGTTAAATCTGTTCTCGGAAAAACTAACCCTTTTCCTATGTTGGTGGAGGTATTCCATTGAGGGGTGGACGAAGCGTCTAAAAAAGCAGTCTGATTAGGAATTACATTTTGAGATACTGTTTTGTTCGTCTTAATTTGAGCATAAGATAAAATATTGATACTTAATGCCACTAATATGAATATTTGTTTTTTCATAATAATATAAAATTAAAGACCTGTTGTATTGAGCCATTTTGTTCCTGTGGATATATAACAAGAAGAGTAACCTGCTGTTAAAGATTGTTGTTGCCCTATAGGTTGTGGGGAAATAGAAACATCATTTTCAGGGCTAAAGAAACATAACATTCTTCCTTTATTATCTGCAGTAGGAGCAGGTAAAGTTAAACTACTAGGATTAGTTAAATAGACAAAATAATCGTCATCTTTTATAGTTGGAATAGGGGTATCGTCTTCCCTGTAATTTCGTGTGAAAGATTTTGTTTCTGTGGCAGTGGCTGGTCTAACCCATTTAGTCCCATTATAAAAGTAATAGCCCTTTTCTGTAATATCTGTTACTCTAACATCGGTACCAGTGTAAGACGCTATTGTGCCACCTCCATCTTCTGCATTGGCATCATCTACTACATAGACTAATGTTCCCTCTTGAGGGGAAGGCATTTTAGCGACTCTTGTTTTAGATAACTTAGGCACAATAATGCCCTCGTTAGTTGCGCCTAATAAGTTAGTTGTATTGGGTTTTATCTCTAAAGTAGCATTGGGAGATGAGGTGTTAATCCCCACTTTACCATCGGTTTGTCCGTAAGCTATTAGACTTAGACCTAAAAAGGCACTTACACTTAGTTTGGTTGTTTTTTTCATAATGTTTAATTTTAAAAGTTGATATTTAAAGTTTATAGATGTTAGATATTGGATTTTAGATTTTAGAGATTGTATTCTAGACTTAAAGGTTGAGGAGATACTAAGCTCTAACCTCTCATATCTCACCTCTAACCTAAAAAAATGCCTTTCCCCTCTAAACACACACAAAACGAGAGGAAAGGCTGAAGCAGAAAGAAAGTAAAAACTCCCTCTCTGAACGCTAAAAGCACCTAACAAAAACGACCATGTTATGAGACAAAACAATGGTGCTTTTAGCATGTATTTATGAAAGCTAAATTTAGAATGGTATAAACGCAAAAAGCCCCCAACAAAAGTTGGTGGAATTATATTTACAATTAACGATAAAAGTTGAAGTAATTTTCTAGATAATACGACGCATACCCACGAAACTATTTGTGTGTGTTTACGAAATTATTTGAGATAGCCAAATAATCTTGTAACTTTTTTATACTTGTTTGTATGTAATTGGTATCGTGTATCATAAAACTGAAGCAAACTTATTACCTTTTGGGGAAGTATGCAAATTTTTGAGAGAAATTTTAATGATACCCACTTCTAATTGATTATTGAAAGAGGAGCTAAAAGGGGACAGGTTTGGCTACACTATTTACCTGTCTACTCTAACTAAACTAAAAATCTAGACTCACACTGATTTTTTTTACAGTTAATTCTGCTTCGGAATACATAATGAGGTCTACATTCATAATATCAATTTTATTCCAATAGAATCCTCCAGAAAATCTACTTTCTAGCACTGTGGCGGTGTATGTTCCGTTTGGGGATTCTTTGATTTCGTTAGGATAATAGAAGTTTTTAGAACATTGTAGAATTTCTTTCTGTTGTTCGGTTAGGATATTTACCTCTCCAAATAATTTGGCAACATAGCTGTTGCTAGGCTTTTTATATAACTCTTGTGGTGTGCCATTTTGAACAATTTGCCCATCTTTTAAAATTAAAATTTCATCTAGCCAAGGCATTACTTCCTGTAAATCGTGGGTAGAGATTAGAAGCGTGATGTTTTGTTCTTTAACATAATTAAACAATTTCTTTCTAATATCTATCGTTCTAGAAACATCTAAATTACTGAAAGGTTCGTCTAGTAATAAGAGTTTTGGTAATAGAGAAAGGGCTCTTGCAATGGCAACTCTCTGTTGTTGTCCACCGCTGAGGAATTTAGGCTTTTTATCTATTTCATTACTAAGACCCACAATGTCTAAAAGCTGATTGACTTTGTTCTTTTTCTCTTCAAGATTGATGTTAGAAATAAATTTACCCACATTATCATACACCGTTCCGTAGGGCATCAAATCGTAGTTTTGAGCCACCAATTTCATTTCTTTTTCACCAGGGACGATGTTGGCTTTTGGACCAAATAAGGGTTTGCCTTCAAAATAGATATGCCCTTCTTGCCAATCCATAAGACCATAGATAAGGCTTAGGAGAGTGGATTTTCCGCAACCGCTTTCTCCAGCTATGGCAATGATTTTCCCTTTCTCAAAACTCCAATTGAAATTAGTGAAAATAGAGCGTTCCGAATGATACGAAAAAGATAGATTCTTTATTTCTAAAAACATAAGGGCAAAAGTAAGGATTTTTACCTTCGGAGATGAGGTTATTGTAGGTTTTTGAGTGTTGAAATTTCATATTAGTTGTAAAACCCCTATTTTAGCGGTCTAATAGTTTTCTTGTAATTGACTTTAGAAACTTCCATAGAATACCTTAAAGGAGTAGGTCCAGAGCGGGCAAAACTCATCAAAAATCTGCTGGGAATAAGTACGGTGGAAGACTTGCTTACATTCTACCCAATAAGATATTTAGATAAAAGCCGATTGTATAGAGTAGCAGATTTGCAGAAAGATGCAGATGTTGAGATGCAATTAAAGGGTAAGATAAGAGAATTACAAGAAGTGGTTTATGGTAAGGGACAAAAGCGATTGTCTGCAAAATTCTACGATGAAACAGGCGTGATAGAACTGGTTTGGTTTAGATATACCAAATGGATGGTGGAGCAGATGCCCCTTAATAAAGAAGTATTTATTTTTGGTAAGGTCAATTGGTTTAATGGAGTTTTTTCTATGCCTCATCCAGAGATAGAGCTGGACGAGAAAAAAGCCTTGTCAGAAACTCTATTACCCATCTATTCAGGGAGTGAAAAGCTCATTAAAAGAGGGGTTAATAATAAATTTTTCCAAACCATTATTAGGGAAGTTATTAAACAGACTTCTTTCTTTTTAGAAGAAAATTTGCCGAGTAATATCCTTAGTTCGCTTAAACTAATTGGTAGAAGAGAGGCTTATCAAAATATCCATTTTCCTCAAAATATAAATTGGATAGATGAGGCTAATAAACGACTGAAATTTGAGGAAGCCTTTTTCTTTCAGCTAGGATATGGTCTTAAAAAGCAATATCAAAAAGTATCCAATGTAGGGATTCCCTTTCCGTTGGTGGGAGATTATTTTAATAGTTTTTATCAAAATAAATTACCTTTTGAACTCACTAATGCCCAAAAGCGAGTTCTAAAAGAAATCAGGAATGATATGAAAAAGCCTATCCAAATGAACAGGCTTTTGCAGGGCGATGTAGGCTCGGGTAAAACTATGGTGGCGTTGCTTTCAATGCTATTGGCGTTGGATAATGGGACACAGGCGTGCCTTATGGCTCCTACGGAAATTTTGGCTCAACAACATTATAATAGCATCGCTCAACTTTTGGAAGGAACAGGCATCGAAGTAAGACTTTTAACAGGTTCTACAAAAAAATCGGAACGAAAAGACATTCACGAGGGATTAGAATCTGGGAGATTATCTATCTTGGTAGGAACCCACGCGATATTAGAAGATGCGGTTAAGTTTAAAAATTTGGGCTTGGGCATTATAGATGAGCAACATCGTTTTGGGGTGGCACAAAGAGCGAAACTTTGGTCTAAAAATAAAATTCCACCACATATTTTAATTATGACGGCAACGCCTATCCCTAGAACTTTAGCGATGAGTTTTTATTCGGATTTAGATGTCTCGGTAATAGATGAGTTGCCGATGGGGAGAAAGCCTATCATTACAGCTCATAGGAGAGAAAAAGACAGGCTTTCGGTTTACCAGTTTGCAAAGGAAGAAATCCAAAAAGGAAGGCAAATTTATTTTGTGTATCCACTAATAGAAGAATCTGAGACTTTAGACTATAAAAACTTGATGGAAGGCTTTGAAATAGTACTAGACTATTTTAAAGATTACGAGGTTACGATGCTACACGGCAAAATGAAACCTCACGAAAAAGATGAAGCGATGAATTATTTTGCTTCAGGTAAGGCTCAAATTATGGTGGCTACTACGGTTATAGAGGTTGGGGTAAATGTACCCAATGCTTCGGTAATGGTAATAGAAAGTGCCGAAAGGTTTGGGCTTTCGCAGTTGCATCAGCTTAGAGGTAGAGTAGGGCGAGGGGCAGAGCAGAGCTATTGTATTTTGATGTCCTCGGACAAACTATCCACGGAAGGACGAAAACGAATTAAAACGATGTGCGAAACCAATGACGGGTTTAAAATCTCGGAGGTAGATATGCAACTTAGAGGTCCTGGGGATATATTGGGAACTCAGCAAAGTGGTATTGTAGATTTTAAAAAGTTGGATTTAACTAAAGATGCTTCGGTAATTAAAGTAGCACAGAAAATAGTAACCCTATTGGTACAAAGCGACCCTAATTTAACTCACCCAGCACACGCTCAATTAAGAAATTACTACATAAAGCAATATAAGGGTAAAAACAAATGGGGAAAAATTAGTTGATTTTTCCCCAAGTATTAAGTGTTTTATTTCTTGTAAAATTAATCGCTAGTTCTAGCAGAAGTTTTATAAACTTGGAAGTTGAATACAAAAGTTCTGTCGTTTAAAGAGTAACCAGCATAATTAAAATGAGCATCTCTAGCAAAAGCCGCTTTTGATGGCACTATAATTACTCCTTGTAAGTTGTAAGCTGCTTCAGCTCCTTGATTAAAACTTTTAAAATATTTCAAAGCCTCCTGGAAACCTTCTATTTCGTAGTAACTTCTAGTCTTTCCGCTACTTGTTAGCACCGAGTTTTTAACATAATAGAAAGAAGGATCTTCTTGTGGTGTCCCTGTACCACTAATAGTGTTGTAGAAAGTATATGGACTTCTGAGTTTTACACTTTCATTTTCTTTAGTAGCAACATAGGTCATTGTCTTATGCATTAGGCTTATGTTGTCTGTAGCACCTATAGTGGTGCCATTGTCAGGTTGTGCGTTTGGTCTTACAATGTATACCACTCCAGATTCTAAAGTTTGAGGATTATAATCAGATAAAGGTTTCTCATTATCATCAGTTGTACTACTAGAGTCGAAAGCCACAATATTTCCTCTAGAATCAAAATAATTGTCCTTTAGAAATTGCTGAATGGCTTGTGCATCATAATCGTTTTGTACACTAATATCTACTGTTGTAGTGGTAGTAGTGGTAGTGTCTCTTTTACAAGAGGTAGCGGTAAGTCCTATAGCCAAAAGGCTGAGTGCAATGCTTTTTTTCATTAGAATATCTTTTTGCTTAATAAGCAATTTTCTTAAATTGCGATTTTATTTTTTAGTAACGACAAAAATATAAATAAAATATGAGAATAGATAAATTTTTGTGGAGTGTGAGGTTTTTTAAGACAAGAAGTATAGCGGCAGAAGAAATAAAAAAGAATAGAGTTTCAGTAGGAGAGCAAGTTGCAAAGCCTTCTAGAGAAGTGATGGAGGGCGATATAATTAAAATTAGAAAAAACCAAATTGATTATAAAATAAAGGTAATTCAAATCCCTAAAAGTAGGATAGGAGCTAAGTTAGTTCCACTTCACATCAAAGATATGACGGATAAAGAGCAGTACGAAATCCTAAAAATGCGAAAATTATCACAGGACTACTATCGCCAAAAAGGAGAGGGAAGACCTACGAAGAAAGACCGTAGAGATATGACCGAATTTATCAATACAGATGATGAGACTTTCTTCGATGAAGACGATTGGGACTCGTTTTTTAATGAAGCTGAAGATTTAGAAGACTAATAATTTCATTAACGATTTCGTCGGGAGATTTATCATCAGTATCTACAATATATTTTGCTTTGAAGTAGTAGGCTTGTCTTTCAAACAAGTGTTTTGCAATAAATTCTAGCAGTTGGTCACTGTCTTCTATATGAGCTATAAGTGGTCGGCTGCTTTTTTCTTTTATTAACCTTTTATGAAGGTTTTTCACAGAAGTTCTTAGATAAATACTTTCAGAAAGGGCGTTAATGGCATCTATGTTATTATAATAAACAGGTGTGCCACCTCCCAAACTAAGGATAGTAGATTTTTGAGTGTTGAGTAGGTGTTCTAAGGTTTCTTTTTCTCTTTTTCTGAAATAAATTTCACCCTTTTCTTTAAAAATTTGAGGAATTTCTCTCATTTCTTGCTCAGAAATTACCTTATCTAGGTCTAATAAATTAAAATTTATTTTTTCTGATAATTTTTTGGAAATTAGTGATTTACCACTTCCCATGTAGCCTATTAGAGAAATAATCATGATTTATTTTTAAACAAAATTGCAGAAAAATTTTGAGAAAACAAAAAAAGCCGTATCTTTGCACCACTTTTGAGAACGGAATTATCCTAACTCAAATGACTCGGTAGCTCAGCTGGTAGAGCAATACACTTTTAATGTATGGGTCCTGGGTTCGAATCCCAGCCGAGTCACAAGATAAAAATCTTAATAAAAGATTTTTGCCTGTGTGGTGAAATTGGTAGACACGCCATCTTGAGGGGGTGGTATCCTTAAGGATGTGCTGGTTCGAGTCCAGTCGCAGGCACACAGAAAAAACTTAGACTCGGTAGCTCAGCTGGTAGAGCAATACACTTTTAATGTATGGGTCCTGGGTTCGAATCCCAGCCGAGTCACAATTTGCTGAAAAGTAAATTTTTTTCATATTAATATTTTGTGATTTGGTGTTCAGAAGTCTCCTTGTTTATTATAAGGAGACTTTTGGTTCTTGTATATGTTTGTAGACTTAGTAAAAAGTGGGTAATCTAAAATTAATAATGAGTAACCTAATTGTAGGCCTTTTTAGGTAAAGTTTGATAATAGAAGTAAGGTGAAAATATTAGAAGATAATATATAAAAGCTTGATTTTCAAACATGAAAAAAGCACCAACTAATTATTGGTGCTTTATATGTGGTCCCACCTGGGCTCGAACCAGGGACCACCTGATTATGAGTCAGGTGCTCTAACCAACTGAGCTATAGGACCTATAAAATTCAGTGGTTGAATTTTGTGTTTGCAAAAATACGCTTTTTTATTTAATCTCCAAATTTTTTATTACTTTATTTAATGTGTTTTTACTGAAAATCTATAAGCATAATAAGTAATAAATATATAATTATTTTATTATCAGTTTTTTATTTGATGCTGTGGCTAAAATAAAAATTATATATTAAACAATCGTTTTGTTATTGTAGGTTCATTTTGGTGATTTTCCATATATTTAAAACAAATATGCTAACTTTGCACTAGTTATGGAAAGTAATAGACAAAGAAAGATAGCTCAAATTATACAGGAAGATTTTTCCGAGCTTTTTAGAAAACAAGCGGCTGATAGTAAAGCACAATTTTTAATATCTGTTTCTGATGTAAAGGTAACAGCCGATTTAGGAATTGCTAAGATTTATCTAAGCATTTTTCCTCAGAATTATCGCGAAGCAATAATGAAAGAAATAGAGGCGAATAAATCTCAATATCGTCATTTTATAGGCAATAAAATGGCAAAGCAGGTTCGTGTAATTCCTCAGTTAAGCTTTTATTTAGACACTAGTTTAGACGAAGTAGAAAGAATAGAAAAAGAACTAAAAGGAGAAGGTGATAACCCTATACTCTAAAAAGTAAAACATTGAAAAACACTCCTTTTTATATAGCAAAGCGTTATTTGTTGGCAAAAAAAGGTAGCCAAGCAGTAAGTTTTATTACTGGTTTGGCAGCTATAGCTATGATGGTGGCGGTAGCAGCTATGTTTATTATTGTGTCTGTTTTTTCAGGTTTAGAAGAACTCAATAAGGATTTAGTAGAAGATTTACACGCCGATTTAACCATTACTAGCACTCGTGGAAAGACTTTAGAGAATATAGATAAAATCACAGATGCATTAAAACAGAACCAATCCATATTATTTTTTTCTAAAATTATAGAAGAAAAGGTCTACCTAGACTATAATAATAATGGAGAAATAGCCTATATAAGAGGCGTAGATTCGGTTTACACTAAAGTTAATCCTATACAGAATAGTATTTTTTTCGGAAGCTATCTCTCGTTTGATTATACCAATGATATTGTTATGGAGAATGGGCTTAACTCTAGGCTTTCCATTCCTGTAGGGTCTGATAGAGATTATGCACAGCTTTTTATGCCTAAACCTGGGAAAGGTATTATAAACAAAGAGTCTGATATATTTAACAAAAAAGAAGTTTTTGTGACGGGGGTTTTTAATGGTAAAGACCAACTTAATAGTTATATTATAGCTCCTATAGAGCTGACTCAGGAACTTCTAAACCTGCCCAAAGGTACCGCTTATAGCATTGTGATTAAACTGAAAGATAGTACTGATGCTAACTTTATTAAAAAAGATTTAGAGGGCAGACTTACAAATGTTAAAATAAGTACCAAAGAGGAAGAAAATGCAGCTTTTTGGAAGATGATAAACACCGAAAAATTGATGATTTATCTCATTTTCGGGCTGGTAATTTTCATTACAACATTCAATTTGGCTGGAGCTATTATTATTCTTCAGTTAGATAAAAAAGAACAATCTAGAACTTTAGTTTCTTTGGGAATGACCAAGCAGGAACTGAGAAGAATTTACTTCTATACCGGAAGTCTTGTAGTTATTTTTGGTGTTATTATGGGGCTTGTTATAGGAAGTTTAATTTGCTTATTTCAAATCCAAACGGGATTGTTTAAAGCGGGGGAATTATTACCTTTCCCTGTAAAAATAGAATTAAGAAACTATTTGATAGTTACAGGGATAGCCTTATTTTTTGGATTGCTAATCTCTTTTATATTTTCAAAAATAAATAAGAACTACTTAAACTATAAGTAATTTATAATCACTAAATTTGTACAAGATTAAATTCAATAGGTTATGAAGAATATTTATTTAATAGTAGCTTTTCTGATAGGAGGATTCGGATTGGCTCAAATCCCAGATGGTTATTATGACAGTGCAGAAGGACTTTCGGGATACACTCTTAAAAGTAAATTAAGCGAAATTCTCAATGACAAACACAAAGACAAAGGATACGATGCACTTTGGACGGCTTATGCTACGGCAGATATAGATAAATATTATGAAAACGACAATACCATCTTAGATATTTACTCTGAAAATCCTAGTGGGAAAGACCCTTATTCGTATAGATATAGAACTAACCAATGTGGCAATTATTCTGGAGAAGGGAGTTGCTATAACAGAGAACATATAGTGCCTCAAAGTTTGTTTAGTAAAGCAGCTCCTATGAGAAATGATGCTCATTTCGTGATTCCTACAGATGGTTATGTTAATGGTAAAAGAAGTGATTATCCATTTGGAGTAGTAGGCAACGCTAGTTGGACTTCCAAGAATGGTTCTAAACTAGGCAAAAGTAGCACTAGTGGGTATGGAGGAACTGTTTTTGAACCCATAGATGAGTTTAAAGGCGATGTGGCAAGAATGGTATTCTATTTTGTAACAATGTACGAAAAACGAATTCCTAACTTCAAGTTGGGTGATATGCTTAATGGGACCACTACACAAGGTTTAGAAGATTGGCAGTTAGCAGTTTTACTCACTTGGCACAACCAAGACCCTGTGAGTAAAAGAGAAATAGACAGAAATAATGCTGTTTACAATTATCAGGGGAATAGAAACCCTTTTATAGACCACCCAGAATGGGTTAATCTAATTTGGAAGAAAGAGCTTTCCACCCAAGAAGTGTCTAAAAAAGACAATATTTTGAGTATTTATCCCAATCCAGTAACTGGAGGAAAACTGTATTTTTCTAATTGGAACGATTATGATAAAATAGATATTTTCAGTACAGAAGGGAAGAAAGTGAAATCAGTTAAGTCTTCTAATGAAATAGATGTTTCTAATCTTCCAAAAGGAGTTTATTTATTAAAAGCAGACTCAAAGACTATAAAATTCATAATTAAGTAATATATTTTTTATAGCTAATCTAACCGCATAACCACAGTGTTGTGCGGTTTTTCTTTTTACACTCATATTACAATATATATGTAACTAAAGTTACGCTCTAGACCAACTAATAAGGATAGTTTTGTCCTAAAATAAAATAATATGAGACGATTCTTTTTTACAGGAATAACATTACTAGCTTCATCACTTATGTATTCTCAAGAAGTGGTTAGTGTTTCCCAAGAGGATTTAGAAAGAAAAATAGGACAGCAGAATCTACAGCTAAAACTAGCAGAAGCAGAAGTTAATTCTGCCAAGGCAGATTTACTTATGTCTAGAGCGATGTATTTGCCTAATGTCAACCTTTCTTATACGGGTATTTCTACCAATAATCCTTTAATGGCATTTGGTTCAAGGCTTAATCAGGAGCGTGTCACTATGATAGATTTTGAGCCTAAAAGACTCAATAACCCTGATAATATTTTCAATTTTGCTACTAAGCTAGAGGTGCAACAACCCATCTTTAATCAAGATGCGATTTATCAAAAAAAAGCTGGAGAAGTGCGAGTAGAGGCATTAACTCTAAAGCAAGAACGAACTAAAGACTATCTTCTCTTTGAAATTAAAAAAGCCTATATGCAACTACAAATGGCCTATAAAGCAGTTGCGGTGCTAGAAGGAGCTAGAGAAACCGTCTTATCAAATAAAAAAGTTATTGATAACTATTATAAAAACGGAATGCTACAAAAATCTGATGTTTTGGATATGAATGTGAGAGTTGCTGAAATAGAGAGCCAAATTCAGTTTTCAAAGTCCAATGTTAAAAACGCTTCAGATTATCTTTATTTTTTATTAAATGAAAATTCCCAAGGCAAAGTATTAAAACCAACAGAAAGTTTAAACTATAAAGGTGATGCTCTTGTAAATACTCCAGAGCTTAAAAAAGATAGAAAAGATTTACAAGCCTATCAAAAATCTTTAGATGCTTACGATTATATGATAAAATCAGCTAAGTCCAAACTATTACCTAGATTAAATGCCTTCGGAAGTTTTGAAATGTATGACAATAAGCCTTATCAGTTTGATGCCAACGGCTATCTAGTAGGCGTTCAGTTATCGTGGAATGTATTTGATGGCATGAAGTCTAATAGCGAAATCGCTAAGCAAAAAGCCGAAATATTAAAAACTCAAACCGAAATACAACAATACCAAAAACAAGCAGAATTAGAATTAGTGAAAGCTTACAGGCAAGTACAAGATACTGATAATAAAGTGAATCTAACCAAATTAGCATGGGAGCAAAGTGCAGAGGCGTACAGAATCAGAAAAAATAGATACGAACAAGGTCTAGAAAAGGTCTCCGACCTTTTGAATACCGAAACCGCAATGTCTAAAAAAGAATTAGAATACCAACAAACTATTTTTGAATATAACATCGCATTAGAATACTTTAATTTTTTAAATAAATAATTATGAATAAAATAAAAACAGGCATCTTAGTGGTGGCAGTAGCCGTTTTGGGCAGTTGCTCTTCCGATTCAAAAACAATTACAGATAACAGCCAACTTATTAAGGTACAACTCAGTAACTCTTCAGTTACAAACAATTTGGGTTACGCTATGGCAAGTGGCAAGCTGGTTGCCAAAAAATCAGTAAATATTTCTACAAGAATGATGGGCTACATTACTGGTCTAACGGTAGAAGTAGGTGATTTCGTAAAAGCAGGACAAGGTCTCGTAAGTATTAACAATACTGATATCCAAGCTAAAGGCGGACAGGTAAACGCCCAAATTGCACAAGCCAAAGCCAATTTTGAAATCGCTCAAAAAGACTATCAGCGTTTTCAAAATCTATACAAAAACCAGAGTGCTTCTCAGAAAGAGTTAGACGATATGAAAGGGAGATACGATATGGCAAAAGCAGGACTAGACGCAGCCCAAATGATGAAGTCTGAAGTAAACTCACAATACAAATATACCAATATCACTGCTCCTATTTCTGGAGTAGTAACTGCTAAATATGCTAACCAAGGAGATATGGCAAGCCCAGGAATGCCTATTTTAACTATTGAAAGTTCAGGCGATTTACAAGCTCAGGTTTTAGTTTCGGAGCAAGATATTACTTTAGTTAAGAGTGGTATGCCCGTTAAAGTTTTAATGAAATCTACCAACCAAGAAATAGCTGGCACCGTGGCAGATGTGAGCCTTTCCGCTACGAATACAGGTGGACAATATTTAGTAAAAATCAACCTTCCACAAAGTAGCAGTTATTTACCAGGTATGTTTGTGAATGTTCAGTTTCCATTCAAAAGGAACGGAAAACTTAACCAAGATTTACCAGAGTCTGTAAGTATCCCAAAATCAGCTCTAGTAGAACAAGGACAGCTTACAGGAGTTTACACCGTAAGTGCTAATAATACCGCAATGCTCCGTTGGATAAAGGTAGGGAAAGTAATGGGAGATCAAGTAGAAGTTCTTTCAGGGTTATCCTCTCAAGAGCCTTATATTATTTCCTCTCAAGGAAAACTCTATAACGGTGCTAAAGTAAGTATAAAATAAAGCGTTTAACAGCGGAATAAATTTAATATTTAAACCGCTAAAAAATTAATTAAAAATATGGAAAAAGGATTTGCAGGACGCATTGCCGAATTTTTCATCAATTCCAAACTCACCATTTTATTGATGATTGCATTGATGATAATAGGCGTATATAGCTCTACCCTAATACCTAGGGAAGAAGAACCACAGATTATAGTTCCGATGGCAGATGTTATGGTAGGCTATCCTGGAGCTAACCCTACAGAAGTAGAAAATAGAGTGGTAAAACCGCTTGAAAAGATAATATCCAACATCAAAGGAGTTGAGCATGTACATTCTATGGCAATGAATGGAAAAGCCATGCTTATCGTACAATTTTATGTAGGTGAAGATACAGAACGCTCTTATGTAAAACTCTATGACGAGCTTATGAAACATAAAATGATGTTTCCTAAAGGAGTTTACGAACCTATAGTTAAAACAAGGTCTATAGATGATGTCCCAATGCTAGGGCTTACACTTTGGAGCGAAAACTACAATGATTATCAGTTAAGACAAATAACAGAGGAATTAGCTTCAGAAATAAAAAAAGTAAAAGATGTTTCTCTTACGAATGTTATTGGAGGAAGAGCCCGCCAACTCAAAGTAATTTTAGATAAAGCTAAAATGGCAGAATCTAGTGTAGATGCTCTTTCTGTAATGCAAATGATACAAGCGAGTAATGGTAGCTCTCAAACAGGAAGTTTTGTTAATAATAATCAGGAATATTTACTGACTACAGGACAATTTTTAACCTCTAAAGAAGATGTAGAAAACCTTGTCGTAGGGACTTCTCAAAATATGCCTGTGTACCTAAAGCAAATTGCTAAGGTAGAAGATGGTGCTTCTTCTCCTGCCAATTATGTAAGTATGGGGTTTGGTCAAAATACTGAAAAAGGACAGAAAAACCCTTCGGAATATCCAGCCATCACACTATCTGTTTCTAAAGTAAAGGGGGCTGATGCTATGAAAATATCAGAACAAATTCTAGAAAAAGTAGAACATTTAAAGAAAAATCTTATTCCTGCAGATGTACATGTGGAAGTAACTAGAAACTATGGTGAAACAGCTTCCCATAAAGTATCCGAGCTACTCATGCACTTAGGCGTTGCTATTTTAGCAGTGACTATTTTGGTAATGCTTGCTATGGGTTGGAGAGGCGGTTTAGTGGTCTTCCTTTCGGTACCTCTTACATTTGCACTTACACTGTTTAGTTATTATGTTTTAGGGTACACTCTTAATAGGATTACACTATTTGCATTAGTATTTGTAGTGGGTATCGTGGTAGATGATAGTATTATTATCGCAGAAAATATGCACCGCCACTTCCACATGAGAAAGCTCCCATTTAAAGAAGCGGCTATCTATGCTATCAACGAGGTAGGAAACCCTACTATCTTAGCGACTTTTACCGTAATTGCTGCTATTTTACCAATGGCTTTTGTTTCTGGAATGATGGGACCTTACATGAGTCCAATGCCAATAGGAGCTTCTATAGCAATGTTACTCTCACTTTTTGTGGCACTTACAATCACTCCTTATTTAGGCTATCATCTGCTTAAAGTAAAAGATGATGAGGAACATAAAGAAGAACAAGGTCTAGAAACGAGCTTAATTTATAAATGGTACAAAAAAATAGAACAGCCACTATTAGATAGTTCCAAGAAACGATGGACAATATTAGGAGTTACTACAGTATTATTGCTGATTTCTGTATTGGCATTTTTCACCAAATGGGTAGCGGTTAAGATGCTTCCTTTTGATAATAAAAATGAAATTCAGGTTGTAATAGATATGCCAGAAGGTACACCTTTAGAAAAAACGGCAGCTGTTACCAAAGATGTTGCACAGTATTTAAGAACCGTCCCTGAAGTAGTAAACTATCAAAATTATATTGGAGCTTCATCACCCATTACCTTTAATGGTTTAGTAAGACACTACGATATGAGAGGGCAAAGCAATACCGCAGATATTCAAGTGAATCTTTTGGATAAATCGGCTCGTTCCAAACAAAGTCATGATGTAGCTAAAACCATTAGACCAGAAATACAAAAGATAGCGAAAAAGTACGGTGCTAATATCAAAATTGTAGAGGTGCCACCAGGTCCACCTGTGCTTTCTACCATAGTAGCTGAAGTCTATGGTCCTAATTATGAGGAACAGGTAAAAATTGCCGACCAAGTACAACAAATTTTAAAACAAGCAGATGATGTAGTAGATGTAGATTGGATGGTAGAAGCTCCACAAACAGAGTTTAAAATAATCCCTGACAATGAGAAAAGTATGCTAAATGGCATCGCACCTCAGCAGTTGGTGGGTAACCTTACTTATCTTATGGGAGAGTATCCTATCTCTACATTGTACGATGAAAAGTCCAATCAGCCTGTTAATATGGTTATGAAGCTAGATGATGCCGAAAAAGCTACGCTACAAGACATCACTGCTCTTAAAGTAAAGGGACAAATGGGTAACATGCTTCCTATAAGCGATATTGCTAAAGTGGAAAAACACACCTTAGAGAAGAGTATTTATAGAAAAGATCAAAAGCGAGTAGTTTATGTTTTAGCTGATATGGCAGGTGTCTTAGAAAGTCCAGCCTACGCTATATTGGGTATGGAAGAAAAACTCAAAAAAATGAATCTCCCTGAAGGATATAGCATCAATGAGTTGTATATGGCACAGCCTTCTGATGAAAGCGATTTTACCGTAAAATGGGACGGAGAGTGGCAAATCACTTTAGAAGTATTTAGAGACTTAGGAGCTGCTTTTTTAGTAGTTATCATCATTATTTATATGTTGATTGTAGGTTGGTTTCAGAACTTTAAAACACCTATTGTTATGATGGTTGCTATACCTCTTTCTTTAGTGGGTATTGTACTAGGGCATTGGTTGTTAGGAGCATTCTTTACCGCCACTTCATTTATCGGAATGATAGCCTTAGCTGGTGTAATGGTAAGGAACTCAGTATTGTTAATAGACTTTATAGAAATTAGATTGAAAGAAGGTGTACCTATGAAACAAGCAATTATAGAAGCTGGAGCGGTAAGAACAACGCCTATCTTGTTAACTACTGGAGCAGTTGTGATAGGAGCGGTAATTATTCTCTTTGACCCTATTTTCCAAGGTCTAGCAATATCATTGGTTTTTGGAGCTATAGTTTCTACAGTTCTTACCCTTCTTGTAGTCCCTTTGGTATATTATATGACAGAGAAAAAGAAATGGGATAAAATCCAATCGGAACAATCTGCAGAAATACCAGAGTAACTTTAAAACAAATTTTCACATAAACATTGCTAGGTGTTTTTTAAAATAACTTAGCAATGTTTTCTAATTTAAGAGATAAATAACAACAGAAATACATTAGTTAAAAAATGAAAACAAGAATAATACACGCTGTAGCAGGAACTATGGTTTTAACCAGCTTACTACTGGGACTTTATGTGCACGAAAATTGGTTTTTCCTTACAGGTTTTGTGGGGCTTAACTTATTACAATCCTCTGTAACTAACTGGTGTTTACTCAAAACTATTTTAGAAAAAATAGGTATTGAAGATGATAGCAATAGTTGTGGCTATTAGATGTTGCTAGACACTTAAATAAAAATAGGCTACCTTTTAAGGGTAGCCTATGCTTATTAGAAACAATTTATTTATTGTAGGTGATGGTATAGGTATTAGTATCACTGCTACTGCCATTGCTGTTATTTGAGTAAGTATAAGTACTAACTATATTAGTAGGGTAGCTATTTGAGTTATAGGTATTTTGATATGTTGTTTTATAGGTATTGCCGTTGCTATCAATTGAGGTATAGGTAGTATAATTATTTTGTGTAAAAGATAATTCGCCCTCCATAATAAGATTTAGACCTAATAGAGCTTCCTTAAACCCAGCTATATTCTTGAAAATACCATTTTTATCATCATAAGAAATAGTGCTATTAAAAACACTTGTGGAATATTGAGATGTATGTGTACTTACATATTTAGAAACCTGTCCGTCTGTGAGTGTGTAGACATAAGACCCACTACTAGTGTAAGTGCCACTTGGATAGGTATAAACTTGAGTTTCTTCAGTTGTTACAGTACCATCGGTATTATAGGTATAATTAGTTTCTATCTTTAAACTATATTGTTTGTTGTTTTTAGTTCCTGTTGATATGGTTTTGGTAAGTCTACCATTGAGGTATTCAAAGGTAGTAGTAGTAATATCTACATCTTTTTTTTCAATAATTTTAGAAATAAGGTTGTTAGAGTACTCAAAATTGATAGTGTTAGTATCTGAACCATAAGCTCCAACTATTTCTAATAGTTTATTTCCGTTATAGGTAAGAGTGATAGTGGAATCGTCGCCGTCTTCTGATGTAGAATGAATTTTAGTAGGAAGTATAGGGATACTTTCGGTTACGGTTTCATCATTTTCACTTCTGTTACAAGACATTAGGGCTGCTGCCATAGCAGTCATTAGGATATATTTTTTCATAGTAAATATTTTTCTACAAATTTAAGAATAATATAGACCTTATAAAACCTACCTAACAGAAAAATTAAGAGAGTTTTGCATAAAATTTCTCTCAAAAACTTGCATACTTGCTTAAAAGGTTATAAGTTTGCTCCAGTTTTATGACACACGATACCAATTACATACAAACAAGTATAAAAAAGTGCCCGAATTATTTGGCTATTTCAAATAATTTCATAAACACACACACACACACACACACACACACACACAAATAGTTTCGTGGGTATGCGTCGTATTATCTAGAAAATTACTTCAACTTTTATCGTTAATTATAAATATAATACCGCCAACTTTCGTTGGCGGGTTTTCGTATTTACACCATTCTAAATTTAGCTTTCATAAATATCTACTAAAAGCACCATTGTTTTGTCTTAAAACATGGTCGTTCTTGTTGGGTGCTTTTAGTGTTCAGGGGGAGCGTTATGCTCTTTCTGTCTTAGCCTTCCTCCTCGTTTTGTGTGTGTTTAGAGGGGGGAGGCGTTTTCTCATTGGTTCAAGAGTTCAAGGTTTAAAGTTCAAATATTCAAGGGGTAAGGGTTTAAGGTTTAAAGTTCAAAAATTCAAGGAATCATCGGAGCTATTGAACTACGCCCCCAGAACTTTAAACTTTTTTACAACTTCACCATTAGCAATTTTACAATTTCACAACCAACAACTAGCAATTAACAATTTCACAACTTAACATCTATAAACTTTAACATTATGAAAAAAACTTTGTTATGCGCGGTGTTTCTGCCTTTGGTGCTGAACGCCCAAGATTACAGTGGCAGAGTGGGCATCAATACCGATAAGCCCAAAGCTACTTTAGAAATTTCTAAGGTGGCAGTAAGCCCCACAATGCCTGCCACTAAAGCACAGGGAGTGCTATTTCCTAAATTTACCTCGGAGGAGCGTACGAAATTTTCGGGGACTGCCGAAGAGGGAACTATAATCTACAACATAGAGAAACGCTGTCTAGAAATGTACTTGGGTCTAGTCTCAGGCGTGCCCCACTGGGCGTGTTTGCCCGATGTGGCATCGGCAAAATCTCAAAGTGTAGCGGTAACGGCGGCAGGTTTTGAGGGCTCTTATGTGGGAGGCGTTCCGTTTACTGGCGCCAACAAAGCCAAATTTAAACTAGAGAACAACTCGTTTTCTACTGTTAGCTCGTCTTTTGCCGATGCGGTTACGGTGCAGAATGGTATGGCTACTATTTCGGCAGGTAATTGCCAATGGCAAAAGCTCAATGGTTCTACGCTCATAGGTAGTGCGGCATCGTGTGCCTCGCCCAACCTTATCACTTTGAACTCGGGGGAGTCGGCATTATTAACGTATACGATGAGTGGCACGCCAGCCACAGGTACTTTGACGGCAAACTTTAGCAAGTTGGGAGCTCAAGCCGACCAACAGACCCAAGTAGGCTTAGGCACTGCCACCATTACCAGCCCTAAAACGGAGTATGTGGTTTCGCTCACTTATGACGGAACGACCCCAAAAACAGAAGTTCAAGGCAAAATCAACAATACCTCCAATAAACTCATTGTAAAAATACCTTACGAAAATGGTAGTGGTTCTTATAATGCCGTAACCTCTCAACCAGTAGCTACCACTGCAGGACAAGGTAATGATACCAATACGCTTACACTTAATATCCCAGCAGGAAACTTTGGCGTGAATGGGGTTTTAGAAGCCACTATAAGTGTAGATGGCGATGGGGAGTATCTCGTAAAAATGTTACCACCAGGGGAAGAGTACATTATTGCTACCATACCTTACACGCTTAATGGTAATAATTACGAAGTGGTGCTTAAAGGTATTGGGGGTGTTCCAGATAAGAAGTTTAATGTCCTAACCAACGGAAAATTAGAGCATCAGTTTATCTATATTCCTATAAAAGGGAGTGATGGTAGAACGTGGCTTAATAATAACTTAGGGGCAGACTATGCTAACCTCAATTCTCCTGTTTTTAACCCTTTACAGCAAGCCACTAGTATAAGAGATAAAAACGCTTATGGTTCTCACTTCCAGTGGGGGCGTGATGCTGATGGGCACGAGCTGGTAACTTATCCAACGGAAACCACAGGAAATAGAGTGTATCCTAATATTCCGTTGTATGATGAGGTCCAGTTGTGGACTTATACTAATAATCCTTGCCCTAATGGTTATCGTATGCCTACCACAACCGAATGGAATGCATATAGGGCTTTACTTCCTTCACCAGCCAATGCCCCTGTTTGGTTTAACGACCCATTAAAACTGACGGCTACTGGTATGGCAGACTACCCTGGGGGATGGATGCTAACTCCAGGTAACTATGAATTGTGGGCTAGGTATGGCTCATCAACTGTGAGAGAGAATAAGTTTTGGCAATCTTTGACTATATTTTACCAAACCTCATATGCTAACTATGATGCGGCGGGTCCTTATTATTTAAAGTACCCACGAACAATCCGCTGCGTTAAGGATTAGCCAACCTTATAAATTAGACTTTATGATAAAAAATATTTAACCTTTAAATACTATATATTATGAATACTTTAAAAGCGTGGTTGCGTCCCAACCTACTCACCAAAGACGACCCTAACGATTTTGTAGCCGTGCCACTTCTAGGCGGCAGCCTTGGCATTACAGAAATTGTAGAAGCTCTTAAAAAAGAAGGTATGGAGATAAAAACCGAAACTGCGGTAGGATATTATCACCCGTTTTAACCGTAAAGCCTCAGAGCTGGTACTCAACGGTTATAGCGTAAATACTGGGTTAGTCTATATGCGTCCTGCCATTAAGGGTGTGTTTTACGACAAAACTTGGGATAAAGAGAAGCACTCCGTTTATGTCAATGTAAACCAAGGCACCGACCTAAGAAAAGCCGCCAACGATACCAAAGTAGAAATCCTCGGCGAGCAGTCCAGCCCAATGAGTGTGTTCAGCATCACCGATAAAGCTACAGGCAAAGCAGACGGCACACTTACCAAAGGTAAGAATGCGGAAATCAAAGGTACATTCATTAAAATAGACGGCGATAACCCTAAGAACGGCATCGTCTTCAAAAACCTAGACAACCAAAATGAGGTCAAGTTGGCTAAAGACAGTATCGTAATCAACGAGCCGTCAAGGGTGCTTATCCTTGTGCCTTCGGATTTAGAAGCAGGTAACTATGAGCTAAGCATCACTACGCAAAGCAGTAAAGGTTCTATTTTATTAAAAGAGCCAAGAACCGAAACTCTAAACACGCCTATTACTATTGTGTAGTGTATTTTTGGCACTTCTAATAACGAATGCCCTTCCTTAATATTAAGGAAGGGCATTCCCCTTATAAGGGGAAGACACCTCACTGCCTAAGGCGAAGCCTCTTCCCTCGGTAAGGGGAAGACGCTTCACTCGTACGAGCGAAGCGTCTTCCGTTTGGGACAAGGCTATCCCCCTCCAAATAAAATGAAATGCCAACATCCCAACGGATAAGGTCAATGGGGTACTATTACCACCTCCGTTCTGCCTTACCGAGCAGAGAGGTCCTGCCTTATCTAGCAGAGGTGTTCTGCTCGTACGAGCAGAACACCTCTGACAATAGGGATAATTCTATAAGAAATACTTCCACAAAATAAGGCTACCTTTGGGGTAGCCTTTGTTTTAGTTTATCTCAATAGTTTTCACTATTTTTTTATTGCTTTCCCATTCGGAGAATTGGTTGAGTTCTTTCATTAAGAGCGGAAGCACCAATGCCAAAATACCCAAGTCGTCCACAACACCAATAGCAGGTATAAAATCTGGTAAAATGTCTATAGGCGAAATAATATAAACTAAGGCTATGGCAGGAAGTAAAACATTCTTAACCGAAGGTTTATACTGTTTGCTAATGATGGCTTTTATCATTCGCAAAAGCTCGGGCATTCTTCTTAAAAGCCCTTTGTTTTGAAACAAAGCCAATCCCAAAAACTTTAATCTAGATTTCATTTTTTATATGATTAAATAATTCGGGAGCAGAATACTCAAAATCCGTTCCAAAATATTATTTGGCTATTGTTTCTACCAGTTGGTGTACATTGGCAGAGTTCCAATCGTTGGCGGTATCGTCCTTTTCTACAATTCTCCCCATTTTGTCTATAATAAAAGTGGTAGGGAAAGATTTGGGCAGTAGCTTGTCTAAAATAGGGCTTTGGGCAATATAGACAGGAGCGGTGTAGTGGTTATCCGCTAGAAATTGCTTCACTTTTTCCTCATCGTCTTGCATAGCGATAAGTACAAAGCTCATTTTGTCATTTTGTTTATCGTAGAGTTTTTGGATAGAACCCCATTCTGCACGGCAAGGCGGGCACCAGCTCCCCCAAAAGTTAAGAAACAGCGTTTTACCTTTAAAGTTTTTTAGATTGGTATCGGGTACATTAACGCCTTTTAGACTAATGTCAAACTCTTCATCAGTAATGAGTAAAGCATTGTCTAGCTTTTCTATGGCAGGTTTCATAAGAAGCTGACTCCTTACAAAATCTCCAAATTTAGGAAATAAAAACACCGACAATAGCAAGGCGGTAAGTAGTAAGAAAATGAAATTCTTTTTTAGAAAATTCATAGCAGGTATATTTAATTAAATTATAGCAGTTCTAAAATTTCGTTTAGGGTATCTTTACCTTTGTTTTTGGCGTAATAGACTTGCAAATCGTTGTGGAATTGCTCTTTAGAATAAGTTTCAGGAGAGGTTTTAAACTTTTCAAATAGCTCTACACCATATTTAGGGCGAGGTCCCCAAGTTTTAATCACATTAAAGGTTTCATCTAAGATTAAGACTTTCGGGATAGACCTGCCTCCGTTGGTTAAAAATTGGTCTATAAGGGAAGTGTCAGAATCTCTATAAAATAGTCTTACATCATTTCTACCTTCAAAAAAACGAGCCAATACAGGCACAAGCTGACTGGCATCTCCACACCAAGGCTCCGAAATAATGAGTATTTTACCATTGAATTTTTTGGATTCTAAAGTTTTAAAATCTTCGTCCGTAGGCTTAAATACCTTCAGCATCCGGTTCATTCTTTGGAGCCCCAGTTCGTAGTAAGGTTTTTTCTCTGCCTCTTCTTCTGTTTTGGGGTGGTCTATTCTGTGGTAAGTTTCTTCTAAATAAGCCTCAAAAGAAACGGCTTTATCCCAATAGTTTTTCATAGTTACCTTCTTCTTATTTGGTTAATTAAAAATAAATCGGCAAGTACAAAAGCGGTAAGATTTTCTACCACAGGTACTGCACGAGGAAGTACGCAAGGGTCGTGTCTGCCTTTACCTTCCACTGTTACTTTATTGCCTAGTTTATCCACGCTTTCTTGCGGTCTTAAAATAGTTGCCACAGGCTTAAAAGCCACACGGAAATAAATATCCATTCCGTTGGAGATACCGCCTTGTATGCCACCTGATAGATTGGTTTTGGTAGAAAAATCAGTGTTAAATAAATCGTTGTGTTCTTTACCCGTCATAGAGGCTCCGCAAAACCCACTGCCGTACTCGAAGCCTTTAGCTGCATTGATGTTGAGCATTGCCTTAGCAAGTTCTGCCTGAAGTTTGCCAAACACAGGTTCGCCTATGCCTACAGGTAGATTTTTAATCACGCAAGTAATGGTGCCTCCTATGGTGTTGCCTTCTTTTTTAATCTCTTTAATTCGGTCAATCATTTTCTTTGCGACATTCTCGTCTGGGCAACGGATTTCGTTGTTTTCTGTTTTAGAAAAATCCAAATCTTGGTAAGGTTTTTCGCAAAAGATATTTCCTACGGAAGACACATAGGCGTGTATTTCAACCTCTTTAGGGAGAATGTTTTTTGCTAAAGCTCCAGCGGCTACCCAATTGATGGTTTCTCTAGCCGATGATTTGCCACCACCACGGTGGTCTCTATGTCCGAATTTTTGGTCGTAAGTAAAATCGGCGTGGCTAGGGCGATAAGCTGCCGCTAAGTGGTCGTAATCTTTACTTTTTTGATTTTCATTTTCTATAATAAAGCCGATTGGAGTGCCTGTGGTTTTACCTTCAAAAATACCAGACAGAAATTTCACTGTATCGCTTTCCTTTCTTTGGGTTACAATGGCAGACTGCCCAGGTTTTCTTCTGTCTAATTCTCTCTGTACGGCGTCTAAATCTACTTCTATTCCCGCAGGAAAATTGGTGATGATGCCTCCGTAAGCTAAACCGTGACTTTCTCCAAAGGTATTCAAAGAAAGAAAATTACCTAATTGATTATGCATATTGCAAAGTTAATATTTTATAAGGTTATAATTAAGGATATTTATCCTTTGGCTAAAGATTCAAATTCTACTAATACAGGGAAATGGTCGCTATAACCGCCCAAATACCTCGTCCCAGAGTAGGTTCTGAAAGGTCTGTTTTTCATTTTATCCCAATTTTTTATCTCGGTTGGGTTAAATATCTCTGCTTTTTTATAGGTTAGCCCGAAAGAAGTTTGAAAAAAATCTCTTGAAAACATAATTTGGTCAAATAGCAATCCTTCTTTTTTGTGATAAGTGGAGTAGTCTCCTAAATAATATAATGCTGAAAACGGATTGTGTAATAGTTCTAAAATCCCCTCGTGGTAAGTAAATTGAATGAGGTTGTCTTCGTTAGGGTTTTCATTAAAATCTCCCAATACGAGTACCGCTTCTTTGTCTTTGATGATGATGTTTTCTATCAAAGTATTGATTTTTTCTAAAATTTCATTTCGTTTAGGGAGGTTGATGTCTTGCTCTCTTTTGGAAGGTAGATGCATCACAAAACAATGGAATGTTGCTCCGTTATATTCTAATACAGAATGTAGAACATCTCTGGTGGTGTCTTCATAAAGCTCTCCTTGTTCGTTTTTCATTTCAAACTTAAACCTGATGGGTTCAGAGTGCTTCACCGTGATTTTGTTCTTGTCGTAAAGAAGAGCGACATCTATGCCTCTTTCGTCAGGAGATTCGTAGTGCAGGTAGTGATAGTTTCCTCCGAAAACAGGTTTCGCCAATAAGTCTTCTAGCACTGTTTTATTTCCTATTTCAGCTAGTCCTACTAGCATCGGTAGGGTATTATTATATTGCTTTATAAGTTCAAAAATGTGTGCGGTTTTATGGAGTTTATTGTGGTATTTGTAATTATCCCAGTGAGGCAAATATGTCGTGTGTGGCGGAAAAAAATTCTCCACATTATAAAAAGCAACAATTTCTTTTTTTATGTTCATTATTTAAAGACTTTTGTGGTCTTATGACTAAGTGAAAAGTTTAAAAAAGCCCTCAAATCATCGAGAGCTTTTTTTTTAGTTTGATTATTTCTTTTCTGGGATATTGGCTAAAATTTCTTTCAGGAACTTCCAAAACTTCTGTGTTGAAGAAATACTTGCTCTTTCATCAGGAGAGTGAGCCCCTTTGATGGTTGGTCCAAAACTTACCATTTCCATTTTAGGGTAATTAGCACCAATAATTCCGCACTCTAGACCAGCGTGGCAAGCCACTACATTAGGTTTAGAATTAAATTCTCTTTGGTAGATTTCTTCCATTACTTTAATGATTTCAGCTCCTGGCTTTGGCTTCCACCCAGGATATGAACCACTGAATTTTACTTCCATTCCTGCCAGTTCAAAACTTGCTCGGAGTTGGTTGGCTACTGCCAACTTGCTAGACTCCACAGATGAGCGAGAAAGGTTGAGGATTTGTAAAGCTCCATCTTTGAGTTCCACTCTAGCGATATTATTAGAAGCCTCCACCAAGTCTTCTACATCTGGAGACATACGGTAAACGCCATTGTGAGCAGCATTAAGTGCTAAAATAACTTTAGTGCTATCCTCTACGCTTAGAGCGTTACCTTCTATATCACAAGATTCTATGCTGATGTTTAAGTCTTTTTCTAGTGTAGCAAATTCCTCTAATATTTCAGACTTTAAAGTTTCAAATTCGGTAGCAAATACCTCCTTATTAGCGACTAAAATAGACACGCTACCTTCTCTTGGGATAGCGTTTCTAAGGCTTCCTGCGTCTATACTTACTAATCTAGGCTCGTGAGCAATGGCTAACATTAAGAACCTTGCCAAAATCTTGTTAGCGTTACCTAAACCTTTGTGTATATCCATTCCAGAATGTCCGCCTTTAAGACCTTTTACTGTAATTCTGAAGCCGTTTTCTGTTACTTTTTGAGTATTGTATTTTTGAGTGGCGGTAACATCTATCCCTCCAGCGCAGCCTATATCAATCTCATCGTCTTCTTCTGTATCTAAGTTGAGGAGAATCTCTCCGTTTAGAGTGTTAGGCTCTAGTCCAAACGCTCCAGTCATACCTGTTTCTTCATCTATTGTAAATAGGGTTTCTAATGCAGGATGGGCAATATCTGTACTTTCTAGAATACTCATCATTGCTGCAACGCCTAGACCATTATCTGCTCCTAGAGTGGTTCCTTTAGCTCTTACCCAATCGCCATCTACATACATTTCAATCCCTTGGTTGTCAAAATCAAAATTAACATCATTATTTTTTTGGCAAACCATATCTAAGTGAGATTGGAGGACAATAGGCTGTCTGTTCTCCATACCTTGTGTGGCAGGCTTTCTAATGATGACGTTTCCTGTTTTATCTACAGAAGTTTCTAAGCCTAAGTTTTCTCCAAAATTTTTGATGAAATTTATAACCCTTTCCTCCTTTTTTGAAGGTCTAGGGACTGCATTAAGAGCAGAGAAATTTTTCCAAATTATTTGTGGTTCTATTTGTGATAAACTCATAATTGATATATCTTTTTTTATTTTTCCAAAGTTACAAAAAATCCGCTGATGTCCAGATGTTCTAGTTGAAATGAGAAGATATCAAACGGTTAGTTCATAGAAACATCTTCGGGCGTATTTGCCCAAATTAAGTGAAGCCCTCCCAAGTTCTCCATAATATTCTTCCAAAGAGTGTGGCTGAAACTTGCAGTTAAATCTATCTCATAGTTTTCTACAGGAATCCAATATTTATTCTCTATTTCTGTGTCCAATTGCATGGCTCCCCAACCAGAATAACCATAGAATATTTTTATATCCTCAGGGGCGATAGTTCCCATCATGATTGCACCGATGACTTTAGAGGCATTTTCTGTAAAGGTGTAACCTTCTGTAATCTTTTCGGCGTCTAAGGCAGGTTCATTTCCTTTAATAATAAAAAACATTTGAGTAGTACCCACAGGACCACCTGAATAAACTTCTAGTTGTGGTGATAAGGATTTTTGAAAATGGTGACTTAACACAGGGTTTTTCTTGTTGAGAATAAGTCCGAATGCTCCTTCCTCGTCATGATTGATGATTAAAACGACCGAACGAGAAAATATATCCCCAGAAACATCAGGAGTAGAAATTAAAATTTTACCTTTGTAAGACCGATTCATAACCCAAAAATAAATAAAATTTATGGAAAATCTACACGATAAAAGAAAAGTTTATGATAAAGGTGCTTTGTTAGAAGAGCAAGTGAAACCTAACCCAATAGAGCAGTTTAGAGATTGGTTTTCTGATGCTGAAGAACACCCTGCCATTGCTGAGGCTAATGCTATGAGTATTTCTACCATAGATAAAGACGGTTGTCCTAGAACGAGAATGGTACTGCTAAAGGCGTACACTTGGGAAGGTTTTATTTTTTACACCAACTATGATAGCCAAAAAGGGAAAGCCATAGAGGAGCATCATAAAGCGTGTTTACATTTCTTTTATCCACCGTTAGAGCGTCAAATTACAATTAAAGCCAATATAGAACGCTTGGCAGAAAATTTAAGTGATGGTTATTTCCATTCTCGTCCTAGAGGAAGCCAGTTGGGAGCGGTAGTATCGCCACAAAGTCAAGTGATACCTGATAGAAATTTTCTAGAAAATAAACTTCAATTACTAGAAAAAGAACTAGAAGGAAAAGAAATCCCAAGACCCGAAAACTGGGGTGGCTACTTAGCAAAACCTTACGAAATAGAGTTTTGGCAGGGAAGACCTAACAGGTTACACGATAGAATAGTCTATAAATTAATTGATGATTTTGATTGGCAAATAGTTAGGTTAGCACCATAAAAATTTTGAGTACCCAAGCAGAATAATGTAGGTATATATTGTTGGTGTAATTTGAAAATTAATTTCTTATGGGGTACAAACTGTAATTTAAAAGAGTTATTATCTAATAGATTACCTCTGATTTTTGAAAGTGATTATGTAGGAGGTCTATCAGGTAGTGTTAAAAACTAAACTTTATATAAAAAACTTATAAATAAAAGTCGCTTCTGTAAAACAAAAGCGACCTATTATTTCGTTGATGAAATAAATTATTTTTTCTTAGCACCTGCTACAGCGTCAGCAAGTTCAGAACCAGCTTTAAATTTAGCTACTTTTTTAGCAGGGATTTTAATAGCTTTCTTAGTTGCAGGGTTGATACCTTGTCTAGCAGCTCTTTCAGCTACAGAAAAAGTTCCAAAACCAACTAAAGAAACTTTACCATCTTTTTTCTTAAGAGTTTCAGTTACAGCGTTAACGAAAGATTCTAGAGCTTTCTTAGCTGCTACTTTTGTGATTTCGGCATCTTTTGCCATTACGTCGATTAATTCAGACTTGTTCATAATGTTATAATTAAAAGTTAAGTTCTTATTGATAGCAAATATAAAAGTTTTTTTGAAGTTTACAAATTTTTTATAGAAAAATAATTTTAAATTGATAAAATATACCTTTTTTCTTCTAAATATTTTAAATTCATTTTTTTGTTTTATATAGGCTTTACATATGGTGTTTTGTTTTTAAGTAGTTGTTTTATAGTTGTTTAATTATATTTAATTTAATTGTTGTTAAATTGAATAATACAAAAAAATACCACATCTAAAAATAGAGACTGTTTTGATAATTTGGTTTAAATTTGCAGCATGTTAATAGAAGTATTTAAATCAAAGATTCATAGAGTAAAGGTAACAGAGTCTGACCTTAACTATATGGGTAGTATTACAATAGATGAGGAGCTTATAGAAGCGGCAGGTATTGTAGTTGGTGAAAGAGTTTATATTGTAAATGTGAACAATGGTGAGCGTTTTGATACCTATGTAATTAAAGGTAAGAGAAAATCTGGAGAGGTTTGCCTCAATGGTCCTGCGGCGAGAAAGGTGCAGAAGGGAGATATCATCATTATTATTTCTTATGCACAGATGACTCCAGAAGAAGCACAGAATTTCCAACCTAAAATTGTTTTCCCTAACGAAGAAACTAACCTACTTACTTAGATGACGGCTAAAAGTAATCATAATCCGCTTAAGACATTACTTACCATAGTTATATCTATTGGTTTTGCAGGATTGTTTATGTGGTTGGCTGTAAAAGGGTTAGATTTAGAAAGTATTAAGCAATCTCTTGCCAAAGCAAATTACTTTTGGGTAGCGGTGGCCGCTTTTTTTGGAGTGCTGGCGTATTGGGTAAGAGCGATACGCTGGAATTTACTGCTAGAACCTATGGGATACACTATTTCTAATGCCAATGCACTTTGGACTTTATCCTTTGGTTATTTAATGAACCTTACCATTCCTAGAAGTGGCGAAGTAGCAAGAGCGACCGCCCTCTATGGTGTTGAAAAAGTGCCTGTGGATAAATCGTTTGGGACTATTATTCTAGAGAGAGTGGTAGATTTAGTGTGTATGGGGCTTTTTTTAGCATTGACTCTATTGTTTAAATACGATGCTATACTTTCTTTCTACAAAATGGCATCGGCACAAAAACAAGAACAGCAATCCTTACAAGAAGGGAACTCATATAGTATGATTATTTCTTTAGTTTTATTGATGTTGGGTACTTTGGCTTTAATTCTTTTTAGAAAAAAAATACAGCAGACTACAATATATCAGAAAGTAATAAGTTTTATTAAAGGAATTATAGATGGATTAAAGACCATCTTTCAAATCAGGCAAAGGTTGAAGTTTATCCTTTTATCTTTGGGGATTTGGGTATGCTACTATCTAGCGGCGTATTTGGTTTGTTTTGCTTTGCCCGAAACTTCTAACTTGGGTATAGCTGATGGCTTCTTTATTATTGTGGTAGGAACATTAGGAATGATGGTTCCCGCAAGTGGTGGGATAGGAGCTTTCCATTTCGCACTTAAGATAGGATTTATGGCATTGTTTCTATCGTTTGGGTTATCGCCAGAAAAAGGTGGCGAGGTAGGTTTATCTTATGCGTTTATATCTCATACAATGCAGTTGGTAATTATGCTAGTAATGGGGCTTATCGCAATTCCTATGTTAGCGAAGGCTAAGAAAATAGCATTCAAATAATGATTTAATATTTTGAAAAAGGTATTTTTATTTTTAGGATTAGTTATAAATGTGTTGGTGTCGGCTCAAGACGGTACTACGGTTTATAACTTCCTCAATATGCCTTTTTCTGCGAGACAAGCTGTTTTAGGTGAGGTGGTTTCGGTAAGAGATTACGACCAAAACTTAGCGGCAGTTAATCCAGCGTTGCTCAATGTGGAGATGGATTCTAGACTATCCGTAAACTATGCTAGTTATTTGGCTGGTGCTCATTATGGTACAGTAAGTTATACTAAAGACTTGGAGTATGGACATTTAGTTTCTGCCAATGTAAGGTATTTGGATTATGGTAATATGCCTAGAACAGATGAGTTTGGGAATATCAATGGTGATTTTTCTGCGATGGATGCCTCTTTAGGTCTGGGCTATGCTTATCAGTTTGAAGACAATTGGACGATAGGCTCTAATCTTAATCTAGTAACTTCCAAAATAGACAATTATAATTCTATGGCGGTAGTTGGGAGTCTAGGAGTGGCTTATCATAATGATAAATCTAAAGAAACAGTAGGTCTAGTAATAAGAAATTTTGGCTATCAATTCAAGACTTATAATGGTGTTAGAGAAAAGTTACCATTAAGGATAGATTTAGGCTATACCAAACAATTAGACGAATTTCCTTTAGCATTTACTATTACCGCACAAAATCTCCAAAAATGGAATGTTTCTCAAGATTACAACAGAAACGGACAAGAAACTAAATGGACGAGGAAATTGTTTGACCACTTTTCATTTGGAGCAGAGCTATTTCCTGAGCAAAGTTTTAACCTTCGTTTGGGGTATAATGTGAAACGAGGTAACGAGCTAAGTATAGAGGAACAAAGGAATTTCACAGGATTATCTTTCGGATTTGGATTAAAGGTATCCTATTTCCGTTTTGATTATACCCACAGTCGTTATCACAATGCGTCTAACTTTAATTTGTTGGGCGTTTCGTTGGATTTAGTAGAGTTAAGTGGCTACAGAAGATAATAAAAATTAAAAACAACTATGATGACAAAATTACCCGTAATCGCTATAGATGGCTATTCTTCCACAGGGAAAAGTTCTATTTCTAAAGAGATAGCCAAAAGATTGGGGATTATCCATTTAGATACAGGGGCTTTGTATAGAGCCATTACTTATTTTGCCCTTCAGAACTGTCCTTCTACTGATGGATTTAATACTGTTGCTTTGGTGGAACAGTTGCCTAATATTCATTTAGAATTTAAAGAAGAACAGCATCAGTTATCACTTTTCCTTAATGGAGAGAATGTGGCAGAGAAAATCCGTTCTATGGAGGTGAATCAAAAAGTGAGTGATGTTGCTAAAATGCCCGAAGTAAGAAACTTTCTGTTACAAACCCAAAGGGACATTGCGGCTAACGGAGGTGTGGTAATGGACGGTAGGGACATAGGTAGTGTGGTGCTTCCGAATGCTGATTATAAATTTTTCCTCACGGCGAGTGTTGAGGAAAGAACTAAACGAAGATTTCTAGAACTAAAGGCTTCTGGGGTGGAAACTACAATGGACGAAGTGAGAACCAACCTTATTGAACGAGATAAAAAAGACTCGGAGAGGGCGGTAGCTCCTTTAGTCCAAACAGAAGACGCTATTTGTATAGACAATACCAATTTAGATAAAGAGCAGACAATAGAAGCTATCCTAAGCTATATTAAAAAATAAAAAAGAGAGGTTTTTCCTCTCTTTTGTGTTTATGATAAGTATTGGTCTAGCGTTCTCTTAGCCGAAGCAACATCGTGTACTCGCAGAATGCTAGCCCCTTGTTGGAGGACTTTTAGATGCAGTTGTTGCGTTTCTTCGTCTATTTCCAAGGGCGATTTTCCCAAAGGTTTATAGATAAACGATTTTCTAGAGATACCAATTAGTATAGGGTATCTTCCAAATCCGATGTGCTCTACCTCGTCTATCATTGTCATTTGGTCTTCTATGGTTTTGCCGAACCCAAATCCAGGGTCTAGTATCACATCGTGAATGCCTAGAGCTTTCAACTGATTTATTTTTTCAGAAAAATAGAAATTGATGCTTTTAGTAATATCATCGTAAGCTATTTTTTCGTGCATAGTTTGATATTCTGGGTTAATGTGCATTAGTATATAAGGGAGTTTTAGCTGGGCTACGGTCTCCCATACTTTGGGGTCAAACTGTCCACCAGAAATATCATTGATGAGGTCTATACCTTCCTCATAACCAAAACGCATTACTTCACTATAAAAGGTGTCTAAAGAAATAAGTGCCTCGGGGAATTCTTTTTTTATAAGACTGATGAGGTTTCCTATGCGTTTAATTTCTTCTTGTGTTGAAACTAATTGGGCATTAGGGCGTGTAGATTGAGCTCCCAAATCAATAAACGAAGCCCCTTCTTTAAGCATTTTTTCAGTTTGAATTAAAGCAGAAGTTTCTGTATTAAATTTTCCGCCGTCAGAAAAAGAATCTGGGGTAAGGTTAAGGATTCCCATAATTTTTGGAGTAGAAAAATCTACAAGTCTTCCCCGACAGTTGATAGAATGAATTTTCATCAATAATAATTTATTTTAGAATAGCCAATTTACAACAATAGGAGCTAGTAATGCAGTGAAAATCCCATTAAGTATCAGTCCTACACTTGCAAAACCAGCGTGTTTTTCGCTCATTTCTATTGCCATCATTACGCCTAATCCGTGCGAAGAGGCTCCTAGCGAAATACTTTGCCCCATTGGGCTGTTAATTTTGGTGTATTTTAGAACTTGTAATCCTATAATACCGCCTACTAATCCTGTAATGATAACGGCAGAAACCGTAAGCGGAACAATACCGCCAACAGTGTTAGAAACTTCTATGGCAAGTGGTGTGGTAATAGATTTCGGAGCTAACGAAATTACTATTTCTCTATTGGCTCCGAGTAATTTAGCTATAGAACAAACACTAATCACTCCCACTACGCTTCCAAACAAATGCGAGATAAGGATAGGGAGGAGTTGTTTCTTAATTCTTTCTAGTTGTAAATAGAGAGGCACTGCAAGAGCAACTACAGAAGGTTTAAGCCAAAAATCTATATAGTTACCTGCCACAGCATAGGTATTGTAAGGGATATTAAATACCATTAGATAGCCGATAATGACAGCGGAGGCAATAAGTACTGGATTGAGAAAAGGTGATTGTATTTTTTTGTTGAGCATAATGGTGCCGTAGTATATCACAAAAGTAAGCCCTAACAACCAGATTGGATTCTCTAAAAAAGCCATCATACTTATTTTAATTTTTTTCGAATGAACTGATAAACCTTGCCCGTTACTAAAATTACCAAAGCACTACTAATAATAATGGATACCATAATAGGAATAATATTATCCCATAACAAATCAAAATAGAGCATTATTGCGACACACACAGGGATAAAAAATAGCCCTAAATTGCCTAAAAGAAAATCCGAAATGCCTTTGACCCATTCTAGTTTTATCCATTTTTTGTGGAGAGCGAAAGTCAGTAGAAACATACCGATAAGGCTTGAAGGGAATTTAATTTCGGTAAGGAAAACTACTAATTCTCCCAACGCTAAAAATCCTAAAATAATGGCACAATATCTAGCTAAAATCATAAATTCTTTTTATAGATTTTACAAGTAGGGCAAATATACAATATAATATTGGGTATTGATAAAGTAGCATTATGAAGCCTTGTAAGTTGCTAAATATTATGTAAATTTGGGGCTATGATAAAGGCAAAAAAGATACATAAATACTACGGTGATTTAGAAGTGCTAAAAGGAGTAGATATTGAGATAAAACCAGCAGAGGTGGTATCTATAGTTGGGGAGTCTGGTGCAGGTAAATCTACACTATTACATATTTTGGGAACGCTGGATATGCCATCTGATGTGGGGATATATGGTACAGAAATAAGCATCGCTGGGCAATCTTTTCTCACGATGAACGACAAAGATTTGTCTAAATTCAGAAACGAAAATATAGGTTTTGTGTTCCAAAGCCACCAGTTGTTGCCAGAGTTTACCGCCTTGGAAAATGTTCTATTACCTATTAAAATAGCAGGGAAGCCTGAAAAAGATTATATAGAAAAGGCACACGCATTATTTGAAGAGCTCAAAATAGCAGAGAGGCTTAACCATAAACCTAAGCAACTTTCTGGGGGAGAAGCCCAAAGAGTAGCGGTAATCAGAGCGTTGATAGGCAGTCCCAAAGTTATTTTTGCTGATGAGCCTACAGGGAATTTAGACTCCAAAAATGCTGATGCGTTGCACCAACTGTTTTTTGACCTTAGAGACAAATATCAGCAGACATTCATCATTGTAACGCATAACAACACGCTCGCCGATAGTACGGATAGAAAACTTGTTATGAAAGATGGGTTGATACTATAAAAGTATGAGAACGCTTTGTCTCTTTTTGTTTTTAAGTATTTGGCATTCTTGTGATAAAGAGAATGTTTCGCTAGATTCAGAAAAATCAACGGTTCTAGATGATTCTTTTCAGCAAAAAAGACTTAAAGAGAAAATTCTAATTGTAAAGAAATATATCCAAAATAAAAATTATAATCAGGATATTGTGATGCTGATAGATTATAAAATTCCATCAGGAAAATATCGCTTCTTTGTTTATAGTTTTAAAACGGATAAAATCGTAGATAGGGGCTTGGTAGCTCACGGCTCAGGTTCGGTAAATAAAGCAGATAATACTCTTGTATTTTCGAATATAGAAAATTCGTATCAATCTTCTTTGGGTAAATTTAAAATAGGCAATAGTTATAGAGGTCAGTTTGGCAAATCTTATAGGCTGGTAGGGTTAGATAAATCTAATAGTAATGCCCTTCGTAGAGCTATTGTTTTACACAGTTATCATAGTATTCCGAATCAAGAAATAGATGGAGAGATTTCTTTGAGTTTGGGTTGTCCTATGGTTTCTCATTTGTTTTTTAATCGATTAGAAAATTATATAGATACTTCGGAAAAACCTATTTTGCTTTATTCTTATTATTAAATAAATATCAAGTCATCATGTCCATAAAAAATCTATCGGAAGACGACCGCCCTAGAGAGAAATTTTTAACCAAAGGTAGAGATGCTTTATCTGATGCAGAACTATTAGCGATTATTATGGGGAGTGGCAATAGGGAAGAGTCGGCGGTAGATTTGGCGAGAAGAATTTTGCAAACTTATGGGCATAATTGGAATGCGTTGAGCGAGGTAAGTGTTGCGGATTTGATGAAGTTTAGAGGCATAGGAGAAGCCAAAGCCATTAGTATTACAACGGCTCTCGAAATAGGCAGACGGCGAGCAATGCAGGAACAGCCCAAAAGGTTACAGATTACGCAAAGTTCGGATATATTTGAAATGATGGCGCCGCTTTTAAGCGATTTACCCAATGAAGAATTTTGGGTGATATTTCTTAATCAAAGCAATAAAGTTTTGCAGAAGAAACCTTTATCCAAAGGTGGAATATCAGGTACGGTAGTAGATGTAAGATTGATGTTCAAAATGGCGTTAGAGCATTACGCTACGGCGATTATAGTGGTGCATAATCACCCATCGGGGAGTATTTCACCTAGTGAGCAAGATTTGGAAATCACTAAGAAAATAAAAGAAGCGGGAGCCTTGTTGGATATTAGATTGCTAGACCATATTATTATTGCTAAAAATAAATATTTCAGTTTCGCAGATGAAGGCGTGTTATAAGATGAGGTTGCTGAAAAATCATCAGATTGATATTGAAAAATACACTCAATGTTTAAGAGTTTCCGAACAGTATCATTTTCAAGCTGAAGCGATTTACCTTAATGCTTTAAATAGAGGAAGTTGGGAAGTTATAGTCTTAGGAGATTATGAAGCCGTAATGCCTGTGCCGATTGTCAAAAAGTTTGGGGTTAAATGGGTGTTGTTTCCTCCGTTTTTACAGCAGTTGGGCGTTTTTTCAAAAAAGGATAATTTGGAGATTAACGAGTTGTTTTTTAGCTTTTTGAAAAATAATTATAAGGTAGTTTATTATGCATTTAATGCTAAAAATAAATTGAATTCAGAGCAATGGAGGAAGAATTATAGACTTCATAAATCCTCTTACGCAGAAGTGTTTAGTAACTATTCCAACAGCCGAAAGAGAAATCTTAAGTCTCCAAAAAACAATGAAATTAAAACTTCCTCACTAGAAAATTTATCCGAAATAAAACCTTTCTTTTTTCAGTTTGTAGAGTGGTTATCGTCAGATAGATTGAAAGAGAAGTATTTCAAATACTTAGAATATCTAGAACGAAAAAATCTACTAGAAATTTATGCAGTTAGAGATTTGCAAGGGGCTTTGCTTTCCGTAGCAGTAATTTCTAATTTGAGTGGAGAGAAGGCTTTGCTCTGTTTTATAAATAATAAGGGCGAAAAGACAAATGCTCCTTCAGTAGTTTTAGATGAAATCATCAAACAATTTATTGAAACTCATCAGTTTAATTTCTTTGGGAGTAATATTCCTTCTGTGGAGCAGTTTAATCAGCGATTTGGAGCGGTTTTAGAGAAATATACAGTCTATCATCAATCCAAAAAACAACTTCTTTTACAATTTATAGGGTTGCGTTAGAAAGACTGTTTTTAAAATCAGTTTAAATCACTAACTTTGCCCTTATTTTTTCTGAAAAATGAGTTATAAAGAATTTTTGCCGTATGCATTTGCTTTGGTGTTGGCGTTTCCCTTTTTAGTTTTTATTAGACAGGGGCTTCATTACTATATGAAAGCAAAAGCAAAGGAATTGGAACTTTTAACTTTAAAAAAAGGAAAAGAAATAAATACACAGGCTCATGAGAGAATGGCGATTTTTTTGGAGCGTATAAAACCCGCTTATCTTATCCAAAATTTTGATAAAAACTTAGCTACCCACGAGTTTTTGTATTTAACAGAGAAAAACATCAATCAAGAGTTTGAATACAACATCTCTCAACAAATCTATATAGATAAAGTGATTTGGGAAAATATAACCGATGCTAAAAATAGTATAATTAAGCTACTCAAAGATACTTATCAAGGGCTTAATGAGGCTAGTTTAGAGGAGTTTAAGACTGTTTTTCTGATGAGTTATATCAATGGCGAAGATTACATCGGTCTTTGCCTAGACGAGTTGAGGAAAGAAATATTAAAAGCAAAATAAAATTAAATATAATCAAATGATTCCAAGTTTTAAAGCACACCCGTGGCACGGTATTTCTGCGGGAGAAAAAGCACCAGAAGTGGTAACAGTATATGTAGAGATTGTACCTTCGGATACTATTAAATACGAAGTGGATAAAGAAAGTGGTTATTTAAAAGTAGATAGACCACAGAAGTTTTCTAACATTATTCCTGCTTTGTATGGTTTTATCCCAAGAACTTATTGCGATGAGGAAGTAAAGAAATTGGCAGTAGAAAGCGGTGCTAAAGATGTTACAATGGGAGACCACGACCCACTTGATATTTGCGTGTTGAGCTCGCACAATATACAGTCAGGAAACTTGTTGATGGATGCTATTCCAATCGGTGGGTTTAAAATGATAGATAAAGGTGAGGCTGACGATAAAATCATAGCAGTAATGGTGGGCGACCAGTCTTACGGACACGTTAGAGATATTTCTGAACTTCCAGAGGCAGAAATAAAAAGGCTAAAACACTACTTTTTGACTTACAAAAACCTGCCTTACGAAGAAGCATCTTGCAGAATAGATGAAACTTATGGGGCAGAACACGCTAAAAAAGTGGTAGAAGCGTCTATTAAAGATTATCAAACAAACTACGGAGAATAATTTTTAAGACTCATAGTAAAAACTAAAGAAGAAGAACCTAAAACTGAATAATATTCGGTGGAGGTTCTTTTTATATTTTTAAATAAACGAGTAAATATTTGTTTTATAAATTCATTTTTACTTATTTTTGACCAATGGAAAATTTCATAGTATCTGCGAGAAAATATCGTCCACAAGAGTTTGACACTGTTGTGGGGCAGTCGCATATCACAGATACTTTGGAGCACGCCATTGCCGAAAACCAGTTGGCTCAGGCATTGTTATTCTGTGGTCCTCGTGGCGTAGGTAAAACAACTTGTGCAAGGATTTTAGCCAGAAAGATTAACGAAAAAGACGGCGCTACGAGCGAAGATGGTTTTTCTTATAATATCTTTGAACTAGATGCCGCGTCTAACAACTCTGTAGATGATATACGAGAACTTACCGACCAAGTGCGTTATGCACCGCAAGTAGGCAAGTATAAGGTATATATTATAGATGAGGTGCATATGTTGTCTTCACAGGCATTTAATGCATTTCTTAAAACTTTAGAAGAGCCACCTGCACACGCTATTTTTATTTTAGCAACTACGGAGAAGCACAAAATTATCCCTACCATTTTGTCTAGATGTCAAATTTATGACTTCAAGAGAATTACTATAGAGGATATCCAAGCACACCTTAGGAAAATAGCAGATAAAGAAGGCATTAGCTACGAAGACGATGCACTTTTCCTTATTGCTCAAAAGGCAGATGGAGCTCTTAGAGATGCTTTGTCTATTTTTGATAGATTGGTAACATTTACCCAAAAGAATATTACCCTTGCAAAAGCAGCGGAGGTACTTAACATTTTGGACTATGACCAATACATTAAAATAGTAGATTTAATCCACGCTAATGATATTCCTAATGTTTTGGTAGCATTCAACGAAATTGTGAAAAAGGGTTTTGACCCTCATATTTTCATTGCAGGGTTGGGGAATCACTACCGAGATTTAATGATGGCTCAAAATTCATCTACTTTAAACTTGATAGAGGTAGGCGAGAAAACTAAAGCCAAATATGCAGAACAAAGCCAAAAATGGACAGCTCAGCAGTTGGTAGATGCGATAGAAATTTGCAACTATGCAGACATCAATTACAAGAGTTCCAAAAATCCTCGTCTTACAGTGGAGATAGCCCTGATGCAACTGGCTAGTCTTACCCACGGGACAGAAGGAACTAAAAAAAAAAGTTTCTGATTTTAGCACCTCTCGTTAAAGAAGGGGCAGTTCAGAAAGCTAGTGAAAAGGCTTCCTCGGTTCATAAAGAAACCTCCAAACACATTTCCGAAACACTAGAGATAGAAGTCAAAAAGGCTAAAGAACCTATTTTGAAAGAGTCTGTAAAGTCTTCATTTAGCATTAAAGAGGCTATAAACAAAACAGAAGAGTTACAGGTAGAAGAGGAAATAAAAGAAGAGGAGCTTCCCGATGGACATTTTAGTGAGACCGATTTACAAAAAGAATGGAAGCATTTTTTGAAAAAATTAGCTAGTGATAGTGAGGGTATGGTAACCTTTAATGCCGTACAAAATTTTACCATAGAAAAAGCAGAAGAAAATAGAGTTTGTATTAGATACACATCTGAATCTGCTAAGGTGGAGTTTGAAAAGGTTAGCCCTCAGTTTTTTAATGATTTTAAGCATAAGTTTAACAATTATCGTGTAAAGTTTGATTTTGAAAAAGCGGAGCAAGTAATCATTAAAAAAGATACAAAACGAGATTTATTTAATAAAATGGTGGAGGTAAATCCATTATTGAAAGACTTGCAGGAACTGATGCAGTTTGATTTTAATTAAGTGTAAATACAATGAATTTAAGAGATTTAAAAAACGATTGGTTGCAAAATTATCCGCAACCAATGGTGATAGCAGGACCTTGCAGTGCAGAAAGTGAGGAGCAGATGCTAGAAACAGCTAGAGGAATTAAAGAAGCTAATGCAAAGATAGATGTTTTCCGTGCAGGTATTTGGAAGCCAAGAACTAAACCAGGCTCGTTTGAAGGGGTAGGTGTAATAGGGCTTAGTTGGCTTAAAAAAGTTAAAGAAGAATTTGGCTTTAAAACGGCTACCGAAGTAGCTAACGCTCACCATGTGTATGCGGCTTTGGAGGCAGATGTAGATATTCTTTGGGTAGGAGCTCGTTCTACGGTAAATCCTTTTACGGTACAAGAAATTGCAGTAGCTCTCAAAGGTACAGATAAACCTGTGTTGGTTAAGAACCCTGTTAATCCAGATTTAGCTTTGTGGGTGGGTGCTTTAGAGAGGCTTTTGGCACAAGATGTTAAAAATTTAGGCGCAATCCATAGAGGGTTTTCTACTTATCAGAAAACTCAATATCGTAATATACCTAACTGGCATATCGCATTAGATTTTAAAAATCAGTTTCCTAATATACCAATGTTTGTAGACCCTTCACACATTTGTGGGAATAGAGAAGGGCTGTTTGACATTACTCAAGAAGCACTTAATGTAGGTTATGAAGGAGCAATGATAGAAACTCATTGTACTCCTGATAAGGCTTGGAGTGATGCTTCGCAACAAATTACACCATCAGTTTTAGATGAAATGATAAGTCGCTTAAAGGTAAGAACTTCGGATATTTCTGGCTACGAAGATGATATGGGAAAACATAGAGCTTTAATTTCTGATATAGATTTTCAGTTAATGGAGCTTCTTTCTAACCGAATGAGAATATCGGAGAAAATAGGAACTCTAAAGAAAGAAAATAATATTGCTATTTTCCAACCTGAAAGATGGAAAGAGATTACAGAATATGCTAGAAAAAAGGCTGATGAAACGGGTATGAGTCAGGATTTTATAGAAAAAATATTTAAAGCTATCCACGAAGAGTCTATCGAGGTTCAAAATAAAGTAATGATAGGTTCAAAATAAATTTCGAAAAATAAATAAAAAATCGGTTGTCATTATTTACACAACCGATTTTTTTATTAAATATGCTGTTGTCTTTAGAACGGATAACCAAAGGCAAAGTTAAGTGTAGGCTTAAGTGGTTTTATATGGCTGATTCTCCAGCGTTCTCCTTCTGGTTGGTTTGGGTCGTACATTTTGTAGGCAAAATCTACTCTAAGGGTAACATAGGCAACATTTATTCTTACGCCAAAGCCACTACCAACGCCTAACTGCTTGTAAAATTTATTGAACTTAAAGGCATCTCCTAACCCTGTATCTTTAAGTGACCAAATGTTTCCTGCATCTGTAAATAAAGCTCCTTCAAACATATTATTGATAGGAAATCTGTACTCTATATTAGAAGTTAGTTTTACATTTCCCATAATAAAAGACCTTACCTTTTCATTTATTTGAGAATCGGCAGGTCCAAGACCTCCAAAGGCAATCCACGCACGGATATCATTAGAGCCACCATTAAAATAAGATCTTACAAATGGCATATTTGATGAATTTCCGTAAGGAATACCTACGCCGATAAACTGTCTGAAGACAAGAGTTGATTTATTGATACTAAGATGCTTTCTGACATCTGCATCAA
Source organism: Riemerella anatipestifer (assembly GCF_009670965.2). Classification (NCBI taxonomy): domain Bacteria; kingdom Pseudomonadati; phylum Bacteroidota; class Flavobacteriia; order Flavobacteriales; family Weeksellaceae; genus Riemerella; species Riemerella anatipestifer. Next base: position 1,563,763 of record NZ_CP073239.1, read on the forward strand.
ATTTTACAAACTGAGAATAAGGAATATTGAATATTGTTTTTTCATTGTTGGTCAAGATGCTTTGGGAGTCTTTAGTTTTTCCAAACAGGCTAATGAGGTTCCCTGCTAATTCCATTTTTCCACTGAAGTAGAATGGGTGTCTAAAATATTTTTTACCAATCTCGTTATACAAAAATTGATAGTTTAACGAAGAAATAAGTACATTCTGCGTTTGTCTATCTCTATTGAGTAGAGATTGTAAGAAAGTGTTGTAAATATCTCTATTTTCAGTAGTTAAAGAGTTTAAAAAATCCCCGTCAGAAACTATTGTCCTAGAAACATCATCATAGGAGTAAGCTTTAACATCGTAAGAAGGATTAAAGGCTTGGTAAAGATTAAATATATTTTGCCTTACCTCATTATCTCCGCGGAATAGGTCGTAATAGCTGTCTTTATTTCTAGTTAAACTCAGCTGTGTGTTGAATAGAGAAAGCCTATGGGAAACTACATCGTTAACATTGGCAGTGTAGTTTAGACTTCCATTAAAGTTAATTCTATCCATACCAATATTATTTTGGATAGAGGTGCCTAAAATAATGGAGGAGGTAGGTGAGTAGCGTTTAGGAATCAATTTGTAATGTTTAAAAGGTAGTAAAAGCCTCGGAACATTAAGAGCTACTTGGGCAGAAAGCTCATAAGCGTTGAATATTTTACCAGGGTCTTTAGCGTTTTTGGTAGTACCTATGATACCTGAGAAACTTGTGGATAGGTTTTCTGCACCACCAAAGACATTTCTTGAAGTTAGCTCAACAGATGGAGAAAAACCAAAGTTTAATATCTGAGAATAATGAGCATCAAAAGCGGTTTTGAACTCATATTTAGAAAGTGGTTTCAGAATATATCTTACATCTAAAATACTATCGTTATTTTTTCTTAGACTCTCTTTATAATCTATGATGCTAAAATTATTCATTGCATTAACATTCCTTTTGGTGAGGTCTAAAAACTTTTGATTGTAAACCTCTCCATTTTTAAGAATGATAGGAAGCCATAGAGAGCGGGTAGAGTATTGTTTGTCAACTTGGTGTACTCTTACACTGTCGTCCTCGGGTATTCTATCAAAACGATAAGGTTTAGTGCTTAGTGTATCACTAATATGGTTTACAACAAATACATCTACCTTGCCTATAGTTGTTTTTTTATAGGAGCTGTCTTTGTCGTTCTTATGTATATCCATAGTGAGAGGCACATTTTTGTTACTCTCTAGTGTATCAGCTGTAAAGTAAATTTCCTCATTAGTTCTGTTGAAGCTATAATAACCAACCTCACGCATACGCTCGGTAATTCTTTTTACTTCCTCTTCTAGGTTCTTTTGGTCAAGAATATCACCGGTTTTTATTTTACTTTTATCAAATTCGCTTTCATATATACTTCTGATATTGCTATCAGGGATAGAATAATAATAGTTTTTTATTCTAGTAGGTTCGTTAAAGGTAAGTTTATAAGTTACTTGAGCTTTCTGTTTTGCGGTATCAATATCTTGTTTGTAAGTTACTTTAGCATCCCAATAGCCTCTGTAACGCATAAACTGTCTCATGTTTTTTGCACTAGCTGTAGTTTTTCCTTGTTCTAATATTTTAGGAGCTTCGCCTACAGTGTGTAGAAAACGGTCTTTAGTTAAAGATTTCCCTACATATTCAGGGTGACCATACTTAATAAATAGAGAATCTCTTAAACTTTGATTTCTCATTTGGTTAGGGTAGGTCATATATTCTGTAAGAATAGTGTCATATTTAGGGTTAGCAGCATTATATAACCATAATCCTATAGGAACTACGAAAAGAACTTTTTTATTGGGTCTCTGTTGTGTGTAATTAGATATTTCGCTGGCAAATAGCTTTTTATCTTCGTAAATTATAGTGTTTTTCGTAAGTAAGGCTTCGCCGTGAGGTACTTTTTTGGTGCTACTACAAGCGTACAAAAAAGCAAGTAAAATTGTGAGTGCGGAAAATAAATAATACTTTTGAAAATATTTTCTGATATGCTTACGAGTCATAAAGTTAAAATTTTACAGTCTTTGGATAAGAAAAAATTCAGACAAAAATACAATTTGTTTTTGGTTGAAGGTAACAAAATTATCAAAGAATTAAAAAACACTAATATAGAAATAGAGTCTGTTTACTCTGTAAATAGTGATGGAATAGAATTTTTAGCTGATGTTTTAGTTCCCATTACAGAAAAAGAGCTAAAGAAGATAAGTTTTCTTAAAACACCTAAAGATAGTGTAGCCGTTTGTTATTTGCCTACTCCAAAAATCACAGAAGATAGTAATATAAATTTGGTTTTAGATGGGCTTCAAGACCCAGGTAATTTAGGGACTATTATCCGCTTAGCAGATTGGTTTGGTATAGAACAGATAGTATGCAGTACAGATACCGTAGATGTTTACAATCCTAAAGTGATACAAGCTACCAAGGGCTCTTTTACCAGAGTTAATGTGGTGTATAGTGATATAGAGCAGTTTTTATCAAATTCTCCTGCAGAAAATATAGGTACAGATATGGAGGGCGAAAATCTATATAAAACTAATTTTCCCAAAAAGTTCAATCTGGTGTTAGGAAATGAAGGTAATGGAATGCGACCTAACATAGAACTACTGATGAACCGAAATATCACGATTCCTCGTTTTGGCAATCACAGAGCTACGGAAAGCCTTAATGTGTCTATGGCGGCAGGGATTATTTTGGGGCAAATATTTTCTGATAAATAAATTAGTGTTATAAAGACTTTGAGAGGGAGGTATGTGTTAGATTATTTAGAAAATTTTTTAGGCTTTTATCATTAAAACAAAAATCGTTATACCAACGATACCAAAGTAGAGATCTTAGGCGAGCAATCCAGCCCAATGAGTTTGTTTAGCATTACCTACAAAGCCACTGGCAAAGCAGATGGTACACTCATCAAAGGTAAGAATGCGGAAATCAAAGGCATATTCATTAAAATAGACGGGGACAACCCTAAGAACGGCATCATCTTTAAAAACTTAGACACTCAAAACGAGGTCAAGTTGGCTAAAGATAGTATCGTAATCAACGAGCCATCAAGGCTACTTATCCTTGTGTCTTCGGATTTGGGGGCAGGTAATTACGAGCTAAGCATCACCACACAAAGTAGTAAAGGTTCTGTTTTATTAAAAGAGCCAAGAACCGAAACTCTAAACACGCCTATTACTATTGTGTAATGTATTTTTGGTACTTCTAATAACGAATGCCCTTCCTTAGTGATAAGGAAGGGCATTCCTCTTATAAGGCGAAGCCTCTTCACTCGTACGAGTGAACTATCTTCAGATTTACTAAATAAATAAGGTTAGATATTTTACTGTTATTTGGGGGTATATGTATGTATTTTCATCTGTATATTAGTGTCTATAATGTGTTAAAATAGGGTTATTTTTAAATTTTACAGTAAAAATTTTTTTTATTCTATTTTTTTTACAGAACTTTGTTCGCATAATAATGGAAATAAATACTGATAACATGGTAAAATCAAACATTTTAGGGTATCCTCGTATTGGGGAGAAAAGAGAACTCAAAAAGGTTAATGAGCAATTTTGGGCAGGTAAGATAACCGAAGACGAGCTACAGAAGGTAGCGAAAGAAATTCGTACTAACAACTGGAAACTGCAACAAGAGGCAGGAGTAGATTTGGTTCCGTCTAACGATTTTTCGTTGTACGACCAAGTATTAGATGCTACTTTTAGCTTTAATGCTATCCCTACGCGTTATTTGGAGTTAGAAAAAGCTAAAAAAACAGATTTAGAACTGTATTTTGCTTTGGCTAGGGGGTATCAGAAGGAGGGGATAGATATTACTGCAATGGAAATGACCAAGTGGTTTGATACTAATTATCACTATATCGTTCCTGAATTTACTAAAGACCAATCGTTCTCGTTGCGTAAAAACTTTGCACTAGAGTATTACAAAGAGGCAAAAGATTTAGGGATTGAAACTAAACCTGTTTTGATAGGGGCTGTAACTTATCTTTTGTTAGGTAAAGAGAAGGAGGAAGGGTTCCACCGTTTGGAGCTATTACCTTCTCTATTGGAGGTCTATCGTAAGATTTTAGCCGAGCTGCAAGAGGCGGGGGTAGAGTGGGTGCAGATAGATGAGCCTCTATTGGTATTAGATTTAGATGAGAAGGCACAGAAAGCCTATAGAGAAGTTTATCAGAAGTTTCAAGAAGAGTTTCCTAAGCTTAAGATTATTTTAACTACTTATTTTGAAGCCGTGGGAGATAATTTAGAGTTGGCACTTTCTCTTCCTACAAAGGCACTCCATATCGACTTGGTGAGAGCACCGCAGCAATTAGAGCTTGTTTTAGACAAATTTCCAGAGGATAAGATTTTATCGGTAGGAGTGGTGAACGGACGAAATGTATGGAAAAATGATTTTGAAGATTCGCTTACGCTTATCAATAAAGCTAAAGAAAAGTTAGGAGCAGAGCGTGTATTTGTCGCAAGTTCGTCGTCATTATTACATTCGCCTTGTAATTTGGAGCTGGAGGATAACGAAGCTGTCCTGACTCCAGAAATTAAACAGTGGCTAGCGTTTGCAAAGCAGAAAGTTACCGAGGTGGCTACACTTACTTCTATCGTTAATGGGGTAGTTTCAGAATCGGCACAAAAACTTATAGCAGAAAATAAAAAAGCCGCAGAAAGTAGAAAGGTATCAGAGCTTATTCATAACAAAGGGGTTAAGGAGCGTCTTTCTAAGATTACAGATAAAGAGGCACAGCGTAATAGTACTTTTGCTCATCGTAGAGAGCTACAACATCAGTCATTAAATTTACCATTGTTCCCTACAACTACTATAGGCTCGTTCCCGCAGACTCCAGAAGTTCGTAGCTGGAGAGCACAGTTTAAAAAAGGACAGCTAACCCAAGCAGAGTATGATGGGCTTTTGGAGAAAGAGATAGAAGAGTCTATCCGTTTTCAAGAGGACGCAGGTATAGATGTGCTAGTTCACGGGGAGTTTGAGCGTAATGATATGGTGGAATACTTTGGAGAGCAGCTAGAAGGCTTTGTATTTACTAAGTTTGGTTGGGTGCAGAGCTATGGGTCTCGTTGTGTAAAGCCACCTATTATCTTTGGAGATGTATCTCGCCCAGTACCAATGACGGTGCGTTGGTCTAAGTTTGCCCAGTCTTTAACGGAAGTTCCTGTAAAGGGTATGCTTACGGGTCCTGTTACTATTTTGCAATGGTCTTTTGTAAGGGACGACCAGCCTCGTTCTGCTACTTGTACCCAAATTGCTTTAGCAATTAGAGACGAAGTGGTAGATTTAGAAAAGGCGGGTATTAAAGTGATTCAGATAGATGAACCTGCAATTAGAGAAGGTTTGCCGTTAAGAAAAAAGGATTGGCAAGATTATCTACAGTGGGCAATTAGAGCTTTTCGTATTTCTGCTTCGGGAGTTCAAGATGCTACCCAGATACATACGCATATGTGCTACTCGGAGTTCAACGATATTATTTCTAATATCGCTGATATGGACGCCGATGTGATTACGATAGAGTGTTCTCGTTCGCAAATGGAGCTTTTAGATGTATTTGCAGATTTTAAGTATCCTAACGAGATAGGTCCTGGTGTGTACGATATCCATTCGCCTCGTGTACCTTCGGTTGAGGAGATGTCTGGACTGATGGATAAAGCAGTAGCGGTAGTCCCTAAAGAACAACTTTGGGTAAACCCAGACTGTGGGCTTAAGACACGCCATTGGGAAGAAACCAAAGCCGCTCTTGTAGCGATGGTAGAAACAGCGAAAGAATTAAGAGCGAAGTATTCTAACTAATAGTACAGACAGAAGTATATCCGTCTAAAAAAGATATTGCCACCTTTCTAGGGATAATAAATAATAATTCCCTATTAGGTGGCAATATTTTGTTTTATACTCTATTTTTTATGCCCTATGTACTGGATTCCTACTATTACCTCTTTGGCATCTACCTTTATGCGATTTCTTCCTATATCCACACCTTTGGCACGTACGGTTCCATTACTTCCAATTTTTATTCCGCCTACACTCACGCCATCTTTTCCCACACTTACAGGTCCATAATCATCTAAACAATCCGCTTTATTGTTTAGAGATATGGTTAATCTTCCACCATCTTCGTCATCATTATTAAAAACGATGCACCCTAAGTTTATTCTATACGAACCTGCAGTTTGTTTTGGTACAGAGTAGCTCGAACCTCTCTCACCTTTTGTATCTAGTATGGCATAAAATCTACTATTGGGAATGAGGTTGGCTATCCATATTTTCTTTGATGCTTTGGCATCTCTAGTAATTACTACATCATCTTCACTGTGCTTATATTCATCAGGAGCATCTAATGCAGATTGTTCATATTTTCCCAAAATTGACTGGGCTTTACCCACTGTTACCGTTGCTATTAGAAATAAGGCTAAAAGAATTTTTTTCATAATCTGTTAGTATTTAATGTTTATTGCCAAAGTTAGCATTATATGTTTATAAGTAGATTAAATTTTTATTAAGCATTTATGATAGCTTCCATTTATCAATTCAGAAGATACTTGTTAGCTAGAAAGTTATCGAAGTGATGTTTGTGGCGGATAGCCTTAGGAATTGGAAAAATAAGACGTATCTTAAAATGATTATGTAATGATTTTTATCAAATGTTAAGAAAAATTAACATTAGAATTTCTCTAGTTCCGAGTTTATGCAGATATTTGCCACCTATAAAATAAAAATAAAATGGGAATAGGTAACATATTCAAAGTTTTTCAGCCAAAAGATAAAGTGTTTTTTGTGCTGTTTGAAAAAGTAGCTGATAATTTGGTGGAAATGTCTAGGATTTTCCACGAAGGGATTAAAGATTTTGATATAAATGATGACTCTCTATTGAAAAAAATAAGTGATTTTGAGCATCAGAATGATGATATTACTCACGAAATCTATGTGGAGTTGGGTAAAAACTTTATTACCCCTTTTGATAGAGAAGATATCCATTATCTAGCGAGTGCTTTAGATGATATAGCTGATTATATCTACGCCTCTACTAAGTATATATTCTTATATAAAAGTCCTGAAACTAATGCGTTCCAAGAGCTTTCGCTACTCATCCATAAATCTTGCTTACAAATAAAAGTAGCGATAGAAAATCTTAAAGAATTTAAAAATCCTGCGGCGGTTAAAGAGGCTACCATCAAAATCAATAGCATTGAAAACATTGCTGATGATGTGCATAGCCAAGCGATGATAAAACTATTTGAGTCTGGAGACCCTATCAATGTTATTAAGGTAAGCCAAGTGCTTAATTACCTAGAGGAGGTAACAGATAAGGCAGAAGATGTAGCTAATATCTTGGATAATATTATCATCAAATACGCTTAGAGGTTTTTTAAATTTAACTTAAAACAAAAAAAGTATGGAATTTCCTATACTGCTCATTGTCATTATTGCGTTAGCACTTATTTTTGACTATATCAATGGCTTTCACGATGCCGCTAACTCTATAGCGACTATTGTTTCTACTAAAGTTTTAACCCCTTTTCAAGCAGTACTTTGGGCTGCTGTGTGGAATTTCGCCGCTTTCTTTATAGCCTTCTACATTGTAGGAGAGTTTAAGATAGGTAATACTATTGCCAAGACGGTGAACGAAGACTTCATCAATCTAGAAGTTATTTTTTCAGGATTGATGGCGGCTATCGCTTGGAATCTTCTAACTTGGTGGTTTGGGATACCATCATCTTCTTCACATACGCTTATAGGTGGGTTTTTAGGAGCCGCTCTTATGCACGCTTTGGTTTTGGATTATCACGAGATTGTATCGGCACAACCAGAGTTGTCTACCTTCGAAACAATGAAACTGGCTTTTAAACAGTTGTTTTCTCAAGATGTAGTAAAGTATAGTAAGGTAATACCAATATTCTTATTCATTTTTATGGCTCCTTTTATTGGTATGGTAGTATCTATTATTATTACACTCATTATCATCAATATTTGTAAAAAGTCTAATCCTCACAAGGCGGAAAAAGCATTTAAACAACTTCAGTTGGTTTCTTCAGCTTTGTTCAGTTTAGGGCATGGGCTTAATGATGCTCAAAAGGTGATGGGGATTATCGGAGCAGCAGTGATTTTCTACCATGTAGATATGGTAGGTGGTACAGATATATACGCACAAATGCTTCCTACTGATAGGTTCAACTATTTTGCGAAAGATTATGTATGGGTTCCGTTAGCATCGTTTGTGGCTATTGCGTTAGGAACTATGAGTGGTGGTTGGAAAATCGTGAAAACAATGGGAACTCGTATCACCAAAGTAACACCATTAGAAGGTGTAAGTGCAGAGACAGCGGGTGCGGTTACTCTATTTTTAACCGACCACTTTGGTATTCCTGTATCTACTACCCATACGATTACGGGTTCTATTATCGGAGTTGGGCTTACAAAGAGGGTTTCTGCAGTGCGTTGGGGTATTACAGTGAGTTTGCTTTGGGCATGGATACTTACAATCCCAATTAGTGCGATAGTGGCAGGGATTACGTACCTTATTGTGATAATGTTTTAAAAATACAAAATTGATAAATGCCTCTTTACAAAGAGTTTTCTACGAAAGAAATAGCTGTTCTTGTTTGGAAACACGATGAACAAAAGGAGGTATGGCATGAGGAAATAGATACTCAATCTAAAATTTCAATAAAAAAACAATACGAACGACTGATGGTAAGGAGAATGCTCAATTCGGCATTGCCTCTCCATCAGTTGTTTTATTTGGAAGACGGAACACCCTACTTGGAGCCTTCTTCTGCGTTTATTTCAATCAGTCATTCATATCCTTATGCGGTTTTGGCAATATCTCCTAAAAAAATAGGCGTGGATATAGAAAAGAAATCTGATAAATTGGTTAGTTTAAAGGAGAAAATACTCTATCCTTCTGAAAAAATTTGGGTTTCTTCCCAAGATGAAGAATCTTACCTGACGGCATTATGGACGATTAAGGAGAGTTTATATAAAATCCATTCGGCTAAATATTGGTCTTTTAGAGAGCATTATGAAGTACTTCCTTTTTCTTTGGATAATCTATCTTCGGTGGAATGTAAGGTTTTTAATAACCCAACCGATAACGCGGATACATACAGAGCAAAGTTGGAAATTATAGATGAAGATTATTACTTAGCCGTAGTAGAGGAAGCGTAGTATTTTCTTAGTTCTAAACTTACTTTTCTTTGTTTTTTTGCAGTACTAAAAATCAGTTCTAGGAGTTCTTGTATGTTTTTGAGTTCGGTGAGGTAAGTTACCTTTTTGGAATCTCGTGTATTATAAAATTCGTTTTCGGAAATTTCCGTTTTCCTTTTGTTTAGAAGTTGGTGTACATAATCTTCAGGTGTCAGTTGGCTTTGCTTGTCTAATGTTTCATCGTAGAACTCATTATTTAGAGCAATCTCTATTTTGCTTAGTTCGGCGTTTATCTTGGTGTCCCACGCTTCAAAATCTATTTCAGGGTAATCTTTTGTGGTTTTAGCGTATTGCGATAAAGAAGCAATATAAGCTGTTAATAGATGTGAGGTATTAACGAATTGATGAATATGTTCCAGCTTTTTCTGTTGATTTTTAGGATCAGATAACATTCTTTGAAAATTGTCGGATAAATTGGCCAAAGCAATGGTCGCATTTTTTCTTAGTAAACGGTATTTTTCATCGGTGATGTTTTTATGTTGTAGCGTTTTTATAATCTCTTCAAAATAGGCTTTATTATGATTGATGGCATTGAGCATAAGGGTTTGGTTTTGGGTATGCTCCCAAACAGGAAAGATAAAGTACGAAGTGAAAAGAGCGATAATTCCAGCGATGATAGTATCTATAATTCTGTCTTTTAAGATAGTTTCAAAGTTGCTTGGATTTAAAAAATTGAATGCCAAAAAGATGTAAACCGTCATAAAAAGAACTGCCCAAAAATAGCGTGTCCTAAAAGTTGCAAAGCAGAATACCATAGAAATAAATAATACGGAAACCTGTGCAACAGGGTGAGTAATCCAATAGATAGCCGCTGTCCCTAAAAAAGCACCTACCAAAGTACCATAGAGTCTAAGGAGGTTTCTACTTTTAGTGATGCTATACGCAGGACGCATAATGGCGACAATAGTAATGAGAATCCAGTAAGAGTGTCCTATGTTGAGGGCTTCTATTTTAGAAACAGCATAACCCATTAGCATCGCCACAGTTACCCTAATGGCATATCTAAATTGTGCAGAATCTAAGGAAAGGTTATTTTTAAATACCTTGAAATTGATAGGATTTTCCTTTGGTAGAAATTTAGATAAATCCAATCCCGAAGATAGGCTCTTAGCGAGTTTAGTATCTTGAGACGAGACTTTGTAAATCTGATTGATATTTTCGGTAAGTTCTGCTAGTCTCATCATACTTTGTCGTAGGAGTAAGAAATAGTCTAAAGTTTCTGCCGATAGCTTTTGGTTTCTTAAATCAAAATAGGTATTAAAGCAATTTTCTAACTCTAGCGTAAGAGCGTGTTTTGGTTTTGGAGTGCTGCTTGTTTGTATACTTATACCAATATTTTTAAGCTCAATGGAGAGTATAAGCAACATTCTCTGTATCTTGTTAAATACTTCTTCGTTGCCGAAAAATTGTCTTATTTTAGAATAATCATTATCGGAAGTGAGGAGTTTTTCGTACAAATCAATACTACTAATGAAACTCATCATTAAAAGTCGGCTAGCAGTGGTAGATTCATTAACAAACTTTCTGGTTTTAAAAAGGAGTTCCCTTGTTTCCTCTTGAATATTTTTAATGAAAATTTGTTGTGTGGTAAGTTGTGTTACCAGTTGGTCTAAATCTGAATCTTTAGAGTAGAACTTAGACTTCTGCTCTAAGAACTTAGCGAGTTCTAAGTAGTTTTCGCCTACGAGTTGTTTGGCGAGTTTATAAGGTTGTAGTCTAGATAGTAATAGTAATAAAAGTAAGTACCAAAGCGTCCCTAATGTGAAGATGAATAAACTTTTAATGATATGATTACCAGTAAGGTGTCCGTCAATAAAAATAGCTAATACCACCAAAGAAAGTCCACCAACGGAAGCCAGTCTCGCACCATAGACTCCTATCATATTGAAAAACATTCCAAAAATGATAATCTCCAAAAACACTAGTAGGCTGTAATCTTTGAGTAAGCTAGCGGTAACAGATACCACTAAAAAAGCGATAATAGCAGCAATTAAAGTGTTTCGTCTTCTCACGAATGAGCCAGGTAAATCCACCAAGGCAATAAAACTCGTACCTAAAGGAAATAGGAAGAAATCTTTAAAAATTCCTAAATAGCTAAAAATAATAGACGGTATAATGATAGCTAAAGAAATCCTTACCCCAGCATATAAATATTGACTAGAAAAGAAGTTTTTGAGTTCTGTGGTATATTTCATATAGCTAACATCGAGGTAGGTTTTATTTTTCTTTCTTTTTTTTCTTCTTCTTTTTTTCTTTTTTACAGAATTTAGAAAGGTCTTTGGTAGTGATGAGTTCTTCGTTTAAAAGCCTTTCTATAAGTAGTTTTTTGTTATTGGTATAATAAGTTTCTACAAAATTTTTGAGTAAGAAAAGCTCATATTCCTGTTTAGAAATTTCTATTTTGTAGAAAAAAATTCGACCTTCTTTCTCTGTGCTTATGAATCCCTTTTCTACTAATATTTTAAGGAAGGTAGAAATGGTATTTTGGTGAGGTTTGGGCTCTGGGTAGGCTTCCACAATATCTTTAAGGAATGCACCCTGTAATTCCCATACAACTTGCATAAGTTGCTCCTCAGCGGTAGTGAGTGGTGTTATCATTGATGAATAGTTTGCTACAAAAATAGCTAAATGTTAGCTAAAACCCTTATGTCTAATGTGAAAAATATAAGGGTTTTTGTTTTTTTTGTATTGAAGTAAGTGAGTTTCATAGTTTCAGTTTAATAAACTTTTTGAAAGAGTATTATATTAAATGAGATTTTTCTTACTTTTGCAATATATTTGAAAATAGCTATGAAAGAATTTTCCAAAGAAGTTTACCTTAAGTGGTATGAAGATATGACTATGTGGAGACGCTTTGAAGATAAGTGTCGTTCTCTTTACTTAAAACAGAAAATTAGAGGTTTTTTACACCTTTATAATGGGCAGGAAGCGATACCAGCAGGATTTACTCATGCTATGGATTTAACTAAAGATAGTATGATAACTGCTTACCGTTGCCACATACATCCTATGGCGATGGGGGTAGACCCTAAGAGAATTATGGCAGAACTATGTGGTAAAGCTACAGGGACTTCGCAAGGTATGGGAGGTTCTATGCATATTTTTAGTAAAGAACACCGTTTCTATGGTGGACATGGTATTGTTGGTGGGCAAATTCCTTTGGGAGCAGGTATTGCATTTGCTGATAAATATTTTGATAGAAAAGCAGTTAATATTTGTTTTATGGGAGACGGAGCCGTTCGTCAAGGGTCTTTACATGAAACATTCAATATGGCAATGAACTGGAAACTACCAGTAGTTTTTGTTTGTGAAAACAATCAGTATGCTATGGGAACTTCTGTGAAAAGAACTGCTAACCACGAAGACATCTATAAACTAGGTTTAGGTTATGAAATGCCTTGTTTACCAGTAGATGCTATGGATCCTGAGAAAGTTGCTGAGGCTGCTTTTGAAGCTATAGAAAGAGCAAGAAGAGGAGACGGACCTACATTTATAGAAGCTAGAACTTATCGTTACAGAGGACACTCAATGTCTGATGCAGAGCCTTATAGAACTAAAGAGGAAGTGGCCATTCATAAAGAGCAAGACCCTATTGAGCTTGTAAAACAAAGAATTTTAGACAACAAATGGGCTACAGAAGCAGAGCTAGAACAACTTGATGAAAATTCTAGAGCTTTTGTAGAGGAGTGTGTGGAATTTATGGAGAGCTCTCCTTTCCCAGATGCTGAGAAGGTTTATGAATATGTCTATTCTACACCAGATTATCCTTTTTTAGATAAATTAGAAAACTAAAATTTAAGTGAAGATTATTTTAAGGAATATTTTTTATTCTTTAAATTAAATCTAAAACATAATAAATAAAACAACATGGCAGAAATAATTACAATGCCTCGCCTTTCTGATACAATGACAGAAGGTAAGGTTTCCAAATGGCATAAGCAGGTTGGAGATGCTGTAAAGGAAGGAGATATTCTTGCAGAAATAGAAACAGATAAAGCCGTTCAAGATTTTGAATCAGAGGTTAACGGAACACTACTTTATGTAGGTGTAAGTGAAGGAAGTGCCGCTCCTGTAGATACTATTTTGGCAATTATAGGGAAAGAAGGCGAAGATATTTCAGGGCTTGTGGGCGGTAATCAAAGTACGTCTCAATCAGCTTCATCAGAAAATACTTCTGTAGAAAATACGGTAACTGAAACTACATCATCAGTAGAGATACCTAAGGGTGTTGAGGTAATTAATATGCCTCGTCTGTCTGATACAATGACAGAAGGTAAAGTAGCTAAATGGAATAAAAATGTAGGAGATACAGTAAAAGAAGGAGATATTTTAGCTGAAATTGAAACAGATAAAGCCGTTCAAGATTTTGAATCAGAATTTAACGGAACTCTTTTATACCAAGGTGTAGGAGAAGGAGAAGCGGCTGAAGTAGATAAAATATTAGCCATTATAGGACCTGCTGGAACAGATGTTTCTGCTATTGTTTCTAATGGTGGAGTATCTAGCACACCTCAAACTAAACAAGAACAGTCAAGTGTAGCTTCTAGCACAAAAGCAGAAAATGTTTCAAAATCTAATGCTAGTGTTTCAACAGATAGAGTGGCTATTTCTCCATTGGCTAGAAAAATGGCAGAGGAGAAAGGTATAGATATTACAAATCTAAAAGGTTCTGGAGAGAACGGAAGAATCGTAAAAAAAGATATAGAAAACTATCAGCCAAACGCAACAGAACAGCGTTCTGCCTCTGTAACACCAGCTGCACAAGTAGCTATGAATTTTGTAGCTGGAGAAACTACAGAAACACCTAACTCTCAGGTTAGAAATGTAATTGCAAAAAGACTTTCTGAAAGTAAGTTTTCAGCACCTCACTACTATCTAATGGTAGAGGTGAATATGGATAAAGCTATCACTGCTAGAAAAGAAATTAACTCACTTCCTGACACTAAGGTATCGTTTAACGATATGGTGATTAAGGCGACAGCTATGGCTCTTAGAAAGCACCCTCAAATCAATAGTAGCTGGGCAGGAGATAAGATTATTCACCATGGTAGCATCAATATTGGTGTGGCAGTGGCTATTCCAGACGGATTAGTAGTACCTGTATTGAAGAATGCAGACTTTATGAATTATAGTCAAATTTCTGCAGGAGTTAAGGATATGGCTTCTAGAGCAAAATCTAAAGGTCTTAAAGCTAATGAAATGGAAGGCTCTACATTCTCAATATCCAACCTTGGAATGTTTGGAATAGAGACATTTACTTCTATTATCAATCAACCAAACTCTTGTATTCTTTCGGTAGGAGCTATTATAGAGAAGCCTGTAGTTAAAGACGGACAAATTGTAGTAGGTAATACTATGAAGTTGTCTTTAGCATGTGACCACCGTGTGGTAGATGGTGCTACTGGTGCAGAGTTTTTACAAACATTAAAGACTTACCTAGAAAATCCGTTTGCATTATTAGTTTAATATTTGCAAATACTTTAATAAAAATAAAACTCCATATCAAAAGGATATGGAGTTTTTTTATAGTTTGTATTTAGGATAAAAAATAACCTCTGCTTCTTAGCAGAGGTTATTTTTAATAATATGTTTTTATTTCTTAGTATCCTTCCGAAGTATTTTCGCCTTTTACAAGAGCCATTGCTGAAGAAGTACCTATTCTTTTCACGCCTAAAGCAATCATTTTTTCAGCGTCCTCAAGAGTTCTTACACCGCCTGCTGCTTTCACAGGAAGTTTCCCTGCGTTTTCTAGCATTATTTCAATGCCTTCAAAAGTAGCACCATTAGGTTTGCCACCTTCTGTTTGATAGAAACCAGTGGAAGATTTTACAAAAATATTTTCTAGGTCTTCTTCCTTAAAAGTATCTGTAGCCCAAGTTGCTATTTTTTTAGTCAAATCCGCTATTTGAGCATCTGTAAGAGCTGCGATTTCAATAATCCACTTTGCTATCTTTTTGTGATTTAAGCAAAGTTCTGTACAACGCAAAAATTCGTCTTTAACTAAATCATTTTCGCCGTTTTTGTAAGCAGTATAATTGATAACAAAATCTAGTTCATCAGCACCATCTTCTATTGCTTTTTGAGCTTCATTTAGTTTTGATTCTATACTCGCTGTACCTTCGTGAAACCCAATTACAGTACCCAATACTACTTTAGCATTTTTTTGAGCTAAATAATTTTTGGTTTCTTTAACAAAATCAGGACGAATCATCACAGCGAAAAGTCCATTATCAATTGCTTCATCAGTTAGTTCTCTTACCTTTGCTTTAGTTTCTTCTAGAGTAATTCCAGCCTGTTCAGGGGTTTTAAGATAAGTAGAGTCTAGATAGTTTTTTACGTTTATCATTGCTTTATTTTTTAAGGGTTAAAATAGGGGTCAAAGATACGAAAGTTTCTTCTTTTCTAAATGAGTAATCTAATGACTTTTGTAATGAATTTAAAAAAAGAAATATTAAGGACAAATGGTTGCAATAAATATAAAAGTTTACCTTTGTACAGCTAAACTAAAAACAGAATGGAGTGTCTACAGAGAAAGGAAGTGAAGGATTTTATAGAAGCACACCTCGAAGAAGATGTGATGAAAATTCTTTTGAAAAAACCGATTTTTGAAGGAGTTAATAATCAAGATTTAGTTCAGCAGATAGAAGGGCGGAGGGTGGCTCGTAAAAAGTTCCCCTTTTTAGATAGAAGTGGTATTTTGTTTCCTCCTCATCTTAATTTAGAGCAATCTTCTTCGCAATCTACGGCTTCTTTTAAAGGAGAATGGTTTAGTGGAAATCACTTTTTGGATTTAACTAGTGGCTTCGGAATAGATGCTTTTTTTCTGTCTCAAAATTTTAAAAAAGTAACTCTTGTGGAGCAGAATAACCCTCTTTTATCATTAGTTAAACATAACTGGACGGAACTTGGGAGAGAGGCTGATTTCATCAATACAAATCTAGAAACTTTTCTAGAAAATAATAATGAGGTGTATGATTTGGTCTATCTAGACCCTGCTAGAAGAGATAATAATAAAAATAAAAAATTTCTTTTAGAGGATTTATCGCCTAATATCTTAGAGATTAAAAATCAACTTTTGGAGATTTCTCCCAAGGTGTTGGTTAAACTTTCTCCTCTTATTGATATTAAATATTTGATTTCCGTTTTGTCTCATATCGTCTCCATAGATATTATAGCGGTAAAAAATGAAGTGAAGGAAGTTTTAGTTTTGATGGACAGAAGTGTAGAGGAAAACAGCTCTCCGCTTTGCAGATGTTTTAATTTAGAAACAAACGAGCCCGATTTTTCGTTTGTTATAAAAGATGAGGAGGATACTCAAGTATCTTTTTCTGAAGCGAAGAAATATCTGTATATTCCTAATGGAGCTATACTTAAATCGGGAGCGTTCAAGAGTATTGCACAAAAATACCAACTGAATAAGCTACATATTAACACACACCTCTATACTTCGGAAGAAAAAATATTAGATTTTCCAGGGCGAGTTTTGGAGGTAGAAGAGGTTTTGTCTAAGGAAATAAAAAAGGGAGAGCAGTATAATATTATTTCAAAAAATTACCCACTAAATCCTGTAGAAATTAAGAAAAAATACAAACTTAAAGATGGGGGACAGAACTATCTTATTTTTACTCAAACCATAAAAGGTAAAGTGATTTTGAGATCTAAATAAAAATTAAAAATAAATATTTAGGCTATTAAAAAGAGATTTATTAACTTTGGGACAAAATTTAAAAGAATGAAAAAATATATTTTTGCAGTAGCTGCTATTTCGTTTATGGTATCTTGTAAGAAGATTCAGCCAGGAGGCAATAAGAATATTCTTAAACTAGAAGAAGGAGTAGAAAGATATACAGATGATGCACAAGGTAATGGGCATTCTGCTCACGCGGAAGGTTATCATGCTTCAGGAGTTAAAGAAGAGGTAACTATAGACTTGGAAGGTGTTACGCTGAAAGGATATAAAGGTGGAATGGAAGATACGATGTTATCTTTCCTTAAGTCGGGGAAGTATGCATCTTCTTCAGACGATGTTCTTAAGAATGTTTGGTATGATTTTGACCATGTTAACTTTAAAATGGGTTCTACCAATCAGTTAGAGTCTGGTGCAGAACAAATAGATAACTTAGCGAAAATATTAAAGGCATATCCAGACGCTAAAATTAAAATTGGAGGTTATACAGATAAAACAGGTAGCGAGGAAACTAATGTTAAAATATCTCAAGCTAGAGCAGAATTTATTAAGGCTCAGTTAGAAAAAGCAGGCGTAGGAGCTCAAGTGGTATCGGCAGAAGGGTATGGAAGTAAATTTGCTAAAGTAGCAGCAGATGCTTCTGATGAAGAAAGAGCTTCGGATAGAAAAATGTCTGTAAGATTCACAAAATAAGAAAAGTACAAGTACATAATCTGCGTCTCTCCTAGCTTTGGGAGGGGCGTTTTTTTATTTCATTAAAAATAATTACTTTTACTACATCAAAAATAAACTGATGCAAGAAACACAAAATTACATTCAAAACCACAAGAAAAGATTTTTAGACGAACTTATAGAATTGCTTAAAATAGCTTCTATTAGTGCAGACCCAGCTTATAATCAAGATGTGCTTAACTGTGCTGAAGAGGTAGCAAAACACCTAGCTAATGCGGGAGCAGATGCGGTGGAGGTATGCGAAACTAAAGGTTACCCTATTGTATTTGGTGAGAAAATTATAGACCCGTCACTTCCTACGGTATTAGTTTATGGGCATTACGATGTGCAGCCGCCAGACCCTTTGGAATTGTGGGAAAGTGGTCCTTTTGAGCCTGTAGTTAAAGAAACTCCTCTGCACCCAGAAGGAGCAATTTTTGCAAGAGGAGCGGCAGACGATAAAGGTCAGTTTTTTATGCATTTAAAGGCGTTTGAAGCGATGATGAAGACCAATGTCCTTCCTTGCAATGTTAAATTTATCATAGAAGGCGAGGAAGAAGTTGGTTCGGCTAGTTTGGCAGATTTCCTTAAAGAAAACCAATCTAAACTGTCTTGTGATGTTATTCTGATTTCGGATACGGGGCTTTACTCTATGGAGCAACCTACGGTAACTACGGGGCTTAGAGGTCTTAGCTATGTGGAAGTAGAGGTAGAAGGTCCTAACCGAGATTTACATTCTGGGCTTTATGGAGGAGCTGTTCCTAACCCTATCAATGTGTTGTCTAAGATGATAGGTAGCCTTATAGATGATAATGGGAGAATAACAGTGGAAGGTTTCTACGACAATGTAGAAGTTGTTTCTCTTGAGGAAAGAGCAGAAATGAATAAATTGAAAGACGATGTAGAGTCTTTTAAAAAGTCAATTGGGCTTAATGGTATACAAGGAGAAGAAGGCTATACTACTTTGGAAAGAACTTCTATTAGACCAACTTTAGATGTTAATGGTATGTGGGGAGGCTATATTGGGGAAGGTGCTAAAACCGTAATACCATCTAAGGCATTTGCTAAAATTTCAATGAGGTTAGTGCCTAACCAAACACCAGAAGAAATTACGGAGAAATTTGTAAATCACTTTAAGAAAATAGCATCAGATAGCGTTAAAGTAAAAGTAACACCACACCACGGAGGAATGCCTTATGTTTTAAAGAGTGATACCAATGAGTTTTTAGCTGCTAAAAAAGCAATGGAAAAAGCTTTTGGAAAAGAAGTTTTACCATTTAGAAGTGGTGGTAGTATCCCAATTACGGCGTTGTTTGAGGAAGTTTTAGGAGCTAAATGTGTATTGATGGGCTTTGGTTTGGATACAGATGCAATACATTCTCCTAATGAGCATTATGGTTTATACAACTTCTATAAAGGTATAGAAAGTATCCCATATTTCTTCCAATACTATACAGAGATGAAAACTAAGTAAATACAATTATACTTGGTAACATTATAAAAAATACGGCTACTCCTAAAGGAGTAGCCGTATTTATTTTATATAAAATAAGTTATTTGGTTATTTGGAAATTATTTTACTCATAGAGTGGCTTTCTTTTTCTATACTGCTGTAAGACAAGTCAGATAAATCTATTTTAGAAGCTCCACTAGCACGGGCTATTATTTTGTTAGAACTTCCTTTTAAAACAACTTCAGAAGCACTAGAAACTTCCAAAGTAGTTACATTAGCTGCATTTATTTTACTGTTGATGTTAGATGCACCGCTTACTTCAATTTTAGCACTCTTAACGGTAATAGTTCCAGAGGTATTACTTGCTCCACTAATCTTAATGGCAGTATTGTCGGCATTTAGGTTACCTTTAAAGTCACTTGCGCCACTGAGCTTAATGATAGTACTGTCGGCATTTAGGTTGCCTTTAAAATCACTTGCACCACTGCAACTAAGGTTGATGTTTTTAGCATTAAAGTTTCCAGAAACATTAGAAGCTCCGCTCAAACGAATATCACTAGTACTGAATGTGTCTTGACTCTCTACCGAAGAAGCACCGCTCAATTCCATTTTGTTGATGTTTTTGGTATAGACGATGGCTTTGGTTTTAGCATTTTTTAGAGAGGTGTTAGGCTTGTATTTTAATGTAAGCACACCATTGCTAGAAACAACGGTAAGGTAATCTAAAGCGTTAGAAGTTACCTCCACTTTCTCTTTATTAGATTTTACTAATTTAACTCCTATATTGGACTGAACTTTAAGCTGGTTAAAACTAGCCACATCAAAAGTTTGTGTTTTGGTAGGTACATTGGTAAGGTTTACTTTTTGCGAATACACGCTAACCACAAACAAGGTAAGGAACAATAAGGTCCAATTTTTCAGATTTTTCATAATATACTTTTTTAGATTGTTATGCTTCAAATATAATAAATTATTTAAAACATAAAAGTGATTTTGGATATAAAGTATGGAGATGAAGCTCCATTTGATATAGGATATTATACCAATGATGAACAAAGTATAAAATAATGACTTTGTTTTTAGTGTGAGAATAGAGGGAATGCAATTATAAAGTATTAGGATTTGTCTTTTATTATTATGCTTTGTCTGTATAAATCATTATTTTTGTGGCAATATTCACGGATAAAAAAGACTTATGAAATTCTTAGACAGATACCAAGACCTAGTAGCGGAAGCAATAGAAAAGCATCAATTCAAAAACGAGCCGAAAGAACTCTATGAGCCTATGAACTATATCATTTCTCATGGAGGGAAACGCCTGAGACCTATTATGGTACTAATGGGGTGTGAACTTTTTGGAGGTAGTTTAGAAAAGGCGATGAAACCAGCTTTGGCTATAGAGTTTTTTCATAATTTTACGCTTATCCACGACGATATTATGGACGATGCCCCACTTAGAAGAAATAAACCTACAATACATACGCTACACGGCATCAATGTAGGTATTCTGTCGGGAGATGCATTACTCATTAAAGCCTATCAGTTTTTTGAAGATTTAGAGCCAGAACTATTTAAAAAGTGTATCACTTTATTTTCCGAAACGGGAGCAGTGCTTTGCGAGGGGCAGCAGATGGACGTTAATTTTGAAACCAACTCTAGCGTTACCTACGAAGATTATATAAAAATGATAACCTATAAAACGGGGGTGCTTAGTGCCGCTTCGTTTAAGATAGGAGCTATGGTAGCAGGAGCTACCGAGCAGGAGGCAGAGGCATTGTATCAATTTGGTAAACATATCGGGATTGCGTTCCAGATTATGGACGATTATTTAGATGTCTTCGGAAATCAGGAGCAGTTTGGAAAGAAACACGCAGGTGATATTTTTGAAAATAAAAAGACAGTACTTTACCTATTAGCAATGGAAAACGCGACTGAGGAAGAGCGAAAAGAGCTTAACTATTGGTACTCTAAAAAGACGGATAATATAGACAAAATCTACTGTGTAGAAAAGATTTTTAGAAGAACAAAAGTAGATGAAAAGGTGCTGAGATTGATACAAAAGCACAACCAAATCGGTCAAGATTGTTTAAAAACCATTAATCTACCAGAAGATAAAAAACAACCTTTTATAGAGTTGGCTAATTACCTTTTGAAAAGAGAATCTTAATTCTCCAAAATCTTAAAATATGATTGTACTAGGTAGTAATTCAGAAGTGGCACAAGCCTTTGTGGAAGAGGTGTTGTCTGAGGGGCAAAGATTTAGGAATCTTTATCTTTTCACTTCTAATAGAGAAAGTGCAGAGAAATTTGCAAAACATATAGAAGTAAAATATCTTCAGCATAGCCAAGTTATCATGTTGGATTTAATGCAACCTATTGATTTCAAAGTATTAGAAGAAGTAGATTCGGAGCTTTTATTCTGTGCTTCTGGTTACTTAGGTAAAGGCACCGAAGAGGGATTATTAAATCACAAAAATACAGAAGCTATCGTTGATATTAACTACGCCAAACTTATTCCGTTGCTCAATTATTTTGCTGAAAAAATGGCATCTAAAAGAGCTGGAACTATGGTGGTTTTGTCTTCAGTAGCGGGAGATAGAGGCAGACAGAGTAATTTTATTTACGGAAGTGCTAAGGCGGGATTAACCGCTTATCTAAGCGGACTTAGAAATTATTTGTTCCACAGAAAAGTGCACGTAATGACGGTGAAGCCAGGTTTTATGGCAACCAAAATGACGGAAGGTATGCCACTTAATCCAAAACTCACCGCAACACCTAAACAAGCAGCGGCGTCTATATATAAAGCTTACAAAGCCAAAAGGAATGTGGCGTATGTATTGCCTGTATGGTGGGCTATTATGCTGATTATAAAAAACATTCCTGAGTTTATATTTAAAAAACTGAAACTTTAAAATTAGCTCCTAAAGTACCTTTCTTTATTTATGAAAAAACTATATCTATTCGACTTTGATGGTACACTTACCACAGAGGACACTTTATTTCTATATCTTAAATTCTATAACAGCAGTAAATATAGAATACAATTTTTAAGGTACATTCCACTTTTTATTCTTTTGAAAATGAAACTTCTCAAAGCAGAGAAGGTCAAAGAGAGCTTTATTGCTTCTATACTTGCAGGAGAATCTAAAGAACGAATAGAGAAGAGGTCTAAAGCCTTTTTTGAAGAATATTATCCAAAACTTTTCAGGACTAATGCTTTGGAATTTATAGAAAAAATAGATAAAGAGAAGACGGTGGCGTTCATTGTAACAGCATCGTTGGATATTTGGGTTCGTCCTTTTGCGGAGCATTTTGGTATGGGGCTTTTGGCTACGGAAGCCGAGTTTAAAGATGGGAAATTTTCAGGTAAGTTTAAAACCAAAAATTGCAACGGAGAAGAAAAAGTAAAAAGAATAAAACAGGCTACAGAAGGGCTTAAATATGATAAAAGTATAGCCTTTGGAGATACAGCAGGAGACCACGCAGTGCTGAAATGGGCTAATGAAGGTTTGTTTCAATTTTTTCATTAAATTAGCCAAAAATATTGGTGATGAAAAATTTACTTTTAACCTTGGGTTTAGGCATCTTTACGATGTGTACTCCTCAAAAGCGGAAAGTTATGAAACAAGAGATTAGTAATCAGCAAAAACAAGAGGAAAGATTGTTTTATTCGGAAGCTTCTGGAGGGGAAGAAAAGAGGGGATTTAGACTTATAAACTCTCAAGAGGAACTTAATAGGGTTTTATCTGCGAATCAATTTGTAGTTTTAAATCCAAACGAGGAGAAGAGTAAAGAGCCTAAATTAATTTTTCCTAAAAATCAACAAGTAATTCTTTATCATTTAGGAACTTTTAGAGCAGGTATGCATAAGCCTCAGGGGATTGATAGTGTTAAGTTGGTAGGTAATACTTTGGAAGTTTATATGAAAAAAAATCAGTCTTCTTCGCCCCAAAAAACATCTATTAGAGAACCAGAAATGCAAGTGCAGGTCATTACCACACCGTGGATGGTTTTTTCAGTTTCTAAAGATTTAAAGTTTAATAATATTATACTGAAATAAAAAATGAGTAAAATATATTTAGATAATGCGGCTACTACGCCACTTTTAGACGAAGTAATAGAGGAAATGGTAAACTCTATGAAATTTTGTTATGGTAATCCTTCTTCTACGCATAGTATAGGGCAAGAGGCTAAAACTAGGATAGAAGCTGTGAGACGCCAAATCGCCGATTATTTAAAGGTGCAACCTGGCGAAATTATCTTTACTTCGTGCGGTACAGAGTCTAATAATATGATTATTAAATCTTGCGTGGAGCATTTGGGGGTGGAGCGAATTATTACCTCTCCTATAGAGCACAAATGCGTGGCGGAGACTTGCTTGGATATGAAGAAACGCAAGGGAGTGGAGTTGGTATATCTTCGCTCTAATGCACAGGGGGATATAGATTTGGTAAAACTAGAGCAAGAGTTAAAGAAATCGGATAAAAAAACTTTGGTTACTCTAATGCACGCCAATAATGAGATAGGTAATATTTTAGACATCAAAAAGGTATCTACACTGTGTAAAGAAAATGGAGCTTTATTCCATTCGGATACGGTGCAAACGGTAGCTCATTTAGATTTAGATTTTCAAGAAGTGCCTTTGGATTTTGCCTCTTGTAGTGCTCATAAATTCCACGGACCTAAAGGAGTGGGGTTTGCTTTTGTTAGGAAAGCTTCAGGGCTTCAGTCGCTTATAACAGGAGGACCTCAGGAGAGAAGTCTTCGTGCAGGTACGGAAAATGTGAGTGGTATTGTAGGACTTGGTAAGGCTTTAGAAATTGCAATGAGCAACCTAGAAAGCTATACTTCTCATATTAAAGAAATAAAGAATTACGCAATAGAGCAATTATCTGAAAATATTTCAGGAGTTAAATTTAACGGAAGAAGTGCAGAACAGAATAGTAGTCTTTATACGGTATTGAGTGTTTTATTACCGTTTAAAAACCCATTATTGAGCTTGCAGTTGGATATGAAAGGGATTGCTATTTCTCAAGGGAGTGCTTGTAGTTCTGGGGCTGGTAAGCCTTCTATGGTAATGATGATGGTGGTAGATGAAGATGATATGGAGCATACTACACCTCTAAGAGTATCTTTTAGTCATCTTACCACTAAGACAGATATAGATGCGTTAGTACAGGCTCTTAAAGAAATACAGCAAGAATTATAGAAATAAACGATATTAACTATCGATATATAAATACTAAAATAAAAGAATAAAGTAATATATTTGCAGACTAAAAATGTAAAATTATGGCATTAGAAATTACAGACAGCAATTTTAAAGAAGTAGTAATAAACTCAGACAAGCCTGTATTAGTAGACTTTTGGGCAGTATGGTGTGGGCCATGCAGAATGTTAGGGCCTATCGTAGAAGAATTAGCAAATGATTTTGAAGGTAAAGCGGTTGTGGGTAAGGTAGATGTAGATAACAATCAGCAGGTAGCTATGGAGTACGGTATTAGAAATATACCTACAGTTCTTATCTTCAAGAATGGAGAAGTGGTAGATAAGTTAGTAGGCGTGTCTCCTAAGGAGGTTATTGCAGAAAAATTATCAGCACATTTATAAAAAAAATAAATTGATTTATAAGCACTTTCTAAAATGAAGGTGCTTTTTTTTATATAAAATTTTGTTTGTATTGAAAAAAGTTATACTTTTGCAACCACATTATTCAGATAAGCGTTCTGATACATAATTAAGAATAATGTTCTTATAAAAAGATCCGGTAGTTCAGCTGGTTAGAATACCTGCCTGTCACGCAGGTGGTCGCGGGTTCGAGCCCCGTCCGGATCGCTTTTTTATAACTATTTAATGATCCGGTAGTTCAGTTGGTTAGAATACCTGCCTGTCACGCAGGTGGTCGCGGGTTCGAGCCCCGTCCGGATCGCAGTATTTATGGTTAGAACCTCTAGTAGTAACTGGAGGTTTTTTTGTTTTTAGACTTTTCTTGCTGTTAAAAATCATCTTAGATACTTTTCATTTTTAGCTAAATAATCTTAACTTTATAGAGTAAAATAAAAGTAAGATTATTATATGATACCAAAGACTGATTTAGAGAAAATGAAAACCAAGGGGGATTTGATGAAATACCTCTATAAGCATCAAGATGAAGATTCCAAATATGCTGCTCTTATAGAAAAAATAGAGTATGAAGATGAGTTAAAATTGTTACAAGCTGAACTTGTAAATCTTCAGAACTGGATTAAAAATACAGGTAAAAAAGTTGCTATTATTTTTGAAGGGAGAGACGCTTCTGGTAAAGGCGGAACTATTAAGCGTTTTGCAGAACATCTTAACCCTCGTGCTATGCGTATTGTAGCTCTTAATAAGCCTACGGATGTGGAGCGAGGACAATGGTATTTTCGTAGGTATATTAAAGAACTTCCCAATTCTGGTGAGATTGTTTTCTTTGATAGGAGTTGGTATAATAGAGCGGTAGTAGAGCCTGTGATGGGGTTCTGTACACCAGAGCAATATGAGGAATATATGGTTCAGGTGCCAGAGTTTGAGCATATGCTTTACGAATCGGGGACACATATTATTAAATTTTGGTTTTCTGTAAGCAAAGATGAACAGTTATTCCGTTTTAATAGTAGACTTCAAAATCCGCTGAAAAAATGGAAATATAGTCCTGTAGATGAAAAAGGACAGGAACTATGGGATGAGTTCACAAAATACAAAAATCAGATGTTTTCTAGAACTCATAATGCCTTTTCGCCTTGGGTAGTGGTGAAGTCTGATAATAAAAAGAGAGCGAGGTTAGAAGCGATAAGATATGTGCTTAGTCAGTTTAATTACGAAGGAAAAGGAGAGAATGAGGTTTCTCTTAATCCAGACCCTAGTGTGGTACAGAGGTACTTTAGAATGATTAAGCAAATAGACTTTTAATTATAAATAAACATCAATATGGAACTTACAGATACACAATATAAAAAACTAGATACTAAAAAGGGGCTTTACGCTCTATTGCAGTCAGATACGCTTAATCCAGACAAAGCATTGCGTACGATAAAGTACGAGAAAAGATTGGCCAAATTACAAGAAGAGCTTATCAAAATGCAAAATTGGGTAGTTGAAAATAAACAGAGAGTAATCATTATTTTTGAAGGTAGAGATGCCGCTGGTAAAGGAGGAGCGATAAGAAGAATTACTGAGCATCTTAACCCTAGAGAGCATCGTGTGGTTGCTCTTCCAAAGCCTAACGAGGTAGAACAAGGTCAATGGTATTTTCAGCGATACATCAGTCAGTTGCCAAAAGCTGGGGAAATTGTATTTTTCGATAGAAGTTGGTACAACCGTGCAGTAGTAGAGCCTGTTAATGGTTTTTGCACAAAAGAAGAGTATGATATTTTTATGTCACAAGTCAATGAGTTTGAAAAAATGCTAGTAAACTCGGGTACTTATTTGCTCAAATTGTATTTCTCCATTTCAAAAGAAGAACAAGCAAAGAGATTTGCTGATATTATAGAAAACCCTCTTAAAAAATGGAAGTATAGCCCTGTAGATGCTAAGGCTTTAGATTTATGGGATGTTTATACGGAATATAAGGAAAAAATGTTTGAGGTTTCGGATACAGAAATTGCACCGTGGAAGGTACTAAAAGCCAATAAAAAATCTAAGGCAAGAGTAGAGGCATTAGAGTATATATTGGATAAAATTCCGTACGAACCGAAGAATTCGGAGGTGATAACTCACGAAGAGTTAGAAGATTAAGATAGTTTATAAAAGGTGGCTTATTAGTCGCCTTTTTTGTTTTAGGCTTGCGGAATATCTAGGTTGGTGGTTCATATAAAAATTAGTACATTTGTCAAGGTAAAAACAAAAATAAATTTGAATTATAATGAGTCAATTTGATGTTACTGTTATCGGTTCTGGACCTGGAGGTTATGTGGCAGCTATTCGTTGTGCACAATTAGGTTTTAAAACAGCTATTATAGAGAAATATCCTACTTTGGGAGGGACATGTCTTAATGTAGGGTGTATTCCGTCTAAGGCACTTTTGGATAGTTCGGAACATTTTGAAAATGCTAAACATAACTTTGCAAACCACGGGATTGTTATCAACGAGCCTAAAGCAGATTTGGCTAGAATGATAGAGCGAAAAAACGAAGTGGTAGACCAAACTACTAAAGGAATCAATTTCCTAATGGACAAAAACAAAATTACAGTTTTTGAAGGAGTAGGAAGTTTTGAGACGGCAACTAAAATTAAAGTAACAAAAAATGATGGCTCTACAGAGTCTATTGAGTCTAAATATACCATTATAGCTACAGGTTCTAAGCCTTCTTCTTTACCTTTCATCAGTTTAGATAAAGAAAGAATCATAACCTCTACGGAAGCTCTTAATTTGAAAGAAATACCTAAACATCTTGTCGTAATTGGTGGTGGTGTGATAGGGTTGGAGCTTGGTTCTGTTTACAAAAGACTTGGTTCTGAGGTAACAGTGGTAGAGTATTTAGATAAAATTATCCCAGGAATGGACGGTTCTTTGTCTAAAGAATTACAAAAAGTTCTTAAAAAACAAGGAATGAAATTTATGCTTTCTACAGCAGTTTCTGCGGTGGAAAGAAAAGGTGATACAGTAGTAGTAACGGCTAAAGATAAAAAAGGAGAAGAAGTAAGTGTAGAGGGAGATTATTGCTTAGTATCAGTAGGAAGAAGACCTTATACGGAAGGTTTAGGCTTAGAAAATGCAGGTGTAGATTTAGACGAAAGAGGAAGAGTAAAAGTAAACGACCACCTTCAGACTAATGTGTCTAACATCTATGCGATTGGTGATGTGGTTAAAGGAGCTATGTTAGCTCACAAGGCGGAAGAAGAAGGTGTTTTTGTAGCAGAAACTTTAGCAGGGCAAAAACCTCATATCAACTACAATCTAATACCAGGGGTGGTTTACACTTGGCCAGAAGTGGCTGGAGTAGGGAAGACAGAAGAGCAGCTTAAAGAAGAAGGCGTTTCTTATAAGGTAGGAAGTTTCCCAATGAGAGCTTTGGGTAGGAGCCGTGCGAGTGGAGATATTGATGGACTAATTAAGGTATTGGCTGATGAAAAAACAGACGAAATTTTAGGAGTTCATATGATAGGAGCTCGTGCTGCGGATATGATTGCAGAAGCTGTGGTGGCTATGGAGTTCCGTGCGAGTGCCGAAGATATTTCAAGAATCTCTCACGCTCACCCAACATTTACAGAGGCTATTAAAGAAGCTGCTTTAGATGCTACAGGAAAAAGAGCATTGCATATGTAGTTGATTTAGAGTTAAATTAATATAAAAATCGCTGTTAGGAAAATTTCTCTAACAGCGATTTTTTTTATAAAATAAAATTATCACTAAAAAAATAGTTGTATATTTAAAATATAGTTATATATTTGTATCACTAAATTTATAGTGATATGAAAATAAAACAACTTACCAAAGCAGAAGAACAGGTAATGCAATATCTATGGCAGTTAGAAAAGGGTTTTTTAAAAGATATCTTAGAGTTTTTTCCAGAGCCCAAACCTCATACCAATACAGTATCTACAATACTTAAGGTTCTTAAGGAAAAAGGGTTTGTAGATTATCGTGTGTATGGTAGACAACACGAATATTTCCCTATAATTTCCCAAAGAGAGTATAGTAAAAAATCTTTTGGAGGTATTATTAAAAACTATTTTGGAGGGTCTTATAAAGAAGCTGTTTCTTTTTTAGTAGAAGAAAAACAGATGTCGGTGGAAGATTTAGAGTTATTATTAAAAGAACTTAAAAAATAACCAGTTATGGAATCTCTAATTATCTACATTATCAAATCTTTGGTTTGTTCGGGAGTTTTATACGCTTATTATTTTATCTTTTTGAAAGATAAGACTTTTCATCGTTATAATAGATTTTATTTAATGTTTACTTTATTTGTAAGCGTATTACTTCCTTTGCTTAAAGTAGAGTATTTTACCATTGAAGTGAATCCAAAGGTATTTATGTTAATGAGTGAATTTAAGATCTATGCATCCAAGTATGAACAAGAATCTTATGCTATTCTGTTTTACTTCTTAGAGGTAATAGTGGCTTTGGTATCGGTAATGTTTTTATTCAGATTATTGTTGGGAATGTGGCGATTGTTAAAGCTGAAAAATAAATATGAAAAAATTAATTTTCAAGGGATTAACTTTTATAAAACCGATTTAGAAGAAGCTCCATTTTCATACTTTAAAAATTTATTTTGGAAGAATAGTATTGCTATTGATACAGATTTAGGGAGGCAAATCCTAAAACATGAGATGGTACATATAGAGCAAGGTCATTCTTGGGATAAGTTTATAGTTTCTCTATTTCAATCTATATTTTGGTTCAATCCTATTTTTTATTTAATTAAGAAAGAGTTGAGTTTAATTCACGAGTATTTAGCTGATAGTCAATCTATAAAAAAAGGCGATACTAAGTCGTTTGCGAAAATGATTTTAGAGCATCATTTTTCGGAAAAAGTTTTTCCAGCAACCAATCCACTTTTGTCATCTAACCTTAAAAAAAGAATTATTATGTTAAAAAAATCAAAAACAAAGTTTGCTTACATTAGAAAAGTGTTAGCCTTACCGTTAGTGTTTAGTATGGTATTTATCTATGCTGTTAATACCAAAAACAAAGAGATTGTAGCCTTAAACAAAGTCATAGAACATAAGGTTAATGATTTGAATAATGATAACAATCCTAAAGAAGAAGCTAGTAAGTTAGTTTCACAAAAGAGTAAGAATAGAAGTAATGATAATGCAATGTCACAAGAATTTGTGTATGAAGTTGAAAATAAAAGTGTAGGAGTCAAAATCGATACATTGAGAAAGTCCAATGAAGATTTTAGAAAGGCTATTCAAAAGGAGCGAAAAAAGATTGAGAAGTACAGAAAAGCCTTGGAATCAGAAAGAAAAAAGGAGGGAAAAATAAGAACCAAAATAGACGAGTTGAGAAGCTCTATTTCTACAAAATCAAATTCTGAGGAGCAGTTTAAAGAGTTGGAACACTTGTATAGTCAGTTGGACAGAATTTACGATGCTCCTCGTTATAAGCGTATTTTAGAAGGTATAGAAAAGTCTTCTTCCAAAATAGGAGAATATTATCAATCTTATTACGAAGAAGCAAAGCAGAGAGAAAGCCTTTCTAAATTACGAGAAAAAGAAGCAAAAAATGTGGAAAAATTGGCTAATGAACGTAGAAGAGCTGCTGAAGAAGCCTCAAAAATATCTAAGGATGCTGCTAAAAAAGCAGAGGAAGCTCGCCGTGTCGCTTTAGAAGCAGTAAAAGTTATTCAACTAAAAGAGTAATAATTACAATTGTTTAGTTATTAAAAAAATCAAGGATGTGTAATTATAATCACATCCTTGATTTTTTTAATCTTTATAAACAATATACTTCTGACGAATTTTTTCAAAATCTTGTAAGTCTTTTTGCCAAGATTTTTTGATTTCCGTTTCGCTTTTTCCTTGTATAATTTGAAGCCTTAGTTGGTCAGTCCCTGCTAAAGTATCAAACCAAAGATTTTTGATGAAAAATGGTTTATTAGGGTTTTTATAGTTTTTGTAAGCCGTAATTATCCATTCTAAATTAAGTTCTCTCAAATCTTTAGAGTATTCAGAGAGGTTTTCGCCATAGCATAATTGTCCATTAAAAGGCGGATTTTTAGCTCCAAAGTTAGGCTTTGGAGTGAATTTATAACTTAATTTTTTAGCCCATGGTGAACCATAAATTTGGAAAGGATAGTCAGTGCCACGTCCTACCGAAACCTCGGCTCCTTCAAAAAAACATAGGGAAGGATATAGGTTGATAGACTTATCATTTGGTAAGTTAGGAGAAGGGCGTCTAAGTATAGGATAGCGTTGTTTTTTATGGTAATTTTTCATTGGGATTAAGGTGTATTTGGCTTTTATTTTATTTTTAAGCCAGCCTTCGCCGTTTACCATATTACCATACTCGCCAATGGTTAGTCCATAGACTATAGGAACTGGGTGCATACCCACAAAACTTGTCCATTTTTCCTTTAATACAGGTCCATCTGTGTAGCCGTCGTGAGGGTTAGGTCTATCTAGCACAATAACCTCTACATTATGCTCTGCGGCAGCTTCCATCACATAGGCAAGGGTTGAAATATAGGTGTAAAATCTTACTCCAACATCTTGAATATCAAAAAGAATAATGTCTAAATCTTGTATTTGTTCTGCAGTTGGTTTTTTATTTTTACCATAAAGAGAAATAATGGGAATACCCGTTTTGGTATCTACGCCATTTTTTACATATTCCCCTGCATCGGCTTCGCCTCTAAAACCGTGTTCTGGAGCGAAAACTCTTCTAATATCTATAGTGTTTTCTCTTAGGAAATCCACAATGCTGAGTGTATCTAGGGTAGTAGGATTATGTTTTTGTGGTTTTAGCACCAGCCCTGTTTGATTGGTTATCACGCCTACTTTTTTGTTTTTTAGTAGAGGGAGATAAAGCTCTGGTTGGTCGGCTCCTGTTTTAAAATCAGGACAGTTGTTACCATTTTGAGCATAGTTTCTACCAGATAACCCTAAATAAATTAGGCAAATCAACAGTAAATTTTTAATTTTGAGGCTTAAATACATAGGTTTTGAAATTTCCATTATATTTTTCTAAAAAAATAGCATTCTCCAAAGATAACAAAAATAATCTTTCTAAGGTAATTGTGTTTATTGGCAGGTTGTCGGTTGCCTTGGGTGTCATTGTTTCTTTAATTACGGTAGCTACAGGTTTGGGAGCTAAAAAAGCCATCAAAAATAAGATGGGAGATTTTTCGGGGCATATTTCTGTGAAATCTACTAGGTCTAATTCATCTTATAACTCTTCAGTTTTAGACTTAAAAGAAATCAATATAAATCAAATTAAGGCTTTACAAGAAGTAGAAGGTATGCAGTCTTATGCGTCTGTAAGTGGTATTCTTAGGACAGAAGAAAATTTCTCTGGGATTTTATTAAAAGGTGTTGGGAAAGATTTTGATGCTAAAAGATTTGAAAAGTTTTTGGTGGAAGGTAGCGTTCCGAACTTTACAGAAAAGGGATATAATAATGAGGTCATCTTACCAGAAAAAATAGCCAATGATTTAAGACTTAAACTAAACGATGAAATCGTGGCTATTTTCTCTAAAGAAGACCAAAAGCCAATCTACCGAAAATTTAAAGTTAAAGGGATTTACAAAACGGATATCAAAATGATAGACGACCTGTTTATCATAGGAGATATCAACCATGTGAGGAGGATACAAAATATGGATAAAACTGCCATAGGTGGTATAGATATTTTCCTTAAAGATATGGGAGAAATAGATGAGGTTTTTCCAAAGATTGAAGAGAAAATAGGATATAAAAACTATGCTGAAAAAATAACAGATAAGTATCCAGAAATTGTAAATTGGATTAACATTTTTGATACCAATATAGCTTTAATTATCACAATTATGTTGGTGGTTGTAATCATCAATATTGTAATGGTGTTGCTTATTTTAATTATAGAACGCACCAATTCCATAGGGGTATTGAAAACTTTGGGAGCAAATAATGCTCAAATACGAGCTATTTTCATCAATTACACTTTACTTATTATGGTTCCAGGATTGTTAGTGGGGAATTTCATAGGATTGGGACTACTACTTTTACAAAAATGGACGGGCATTGTTCAGCTCAATCCTGATAATTATTATATCAGTACAGTACCAATAGACTTAAATCCTATTTATATTGTGGCAATTTCTTTAGGGATTTTGTTGGTGTCTGCGGTATCGCTTATTTTTCCTAGTTATTTAATTAGTAAAATATCACCAGTTAAAGCGATTAAATACAATTAAGGTACATCAGCGATTTTTCTGTACTTTTGTGGAAACAATACATTAGAATGCAATCTTATTTAGAATTCAAATTTACCATTACGCCACCGCAACCTTGGAGTGAGATTTTAATGGCAGAACTTATACATATTGGTTTTGATAGCTTTACAGAGGAAACTAACGGTATTTTAGCCTACATTCCGAAGAACGATTTAAACGAAGACACTATCAAATCACTCTATATTTTTGAACAAGAAGGCGTAGAGATAGATTATACTTATACCGAAATGCCCAATATCAATTGGAATGAGGAATGGGAAAAGAACTTTCCGCCCATCAATGTAGAAGATAAAGTTTACATTAGAGCGGAGTTCCACGAGCCTCAACCGTTGGATTATGAAATTATCATACAACCTAAAATGTCTTTTGGTACGGGGCATCACGCCACTACTTACCTGATGATTCAGCAAATGTTGGAGATGGATTTTCAAGGCAAAAAAGTCTTGGATATGGGGTGCGGGACTTCAGTATTGGCAATCTTTGCTAAACTGAAAGGAGCAGGAGATACTTTAGCCATAGATATAGACCCTTGGTCGGTAGAAAATTCTAAGGAAAATGCAGAGCGAAATCAAGTCCGTTTAAGGATAGAAGAAGGTACTGCCGAGAATCTAGGACAGGAAAAATTTGACATCGTATTGGCAAACATCAATAGAAATATCCTTATTTCCGATATTCCAATCTATGTTTCGGTGTTAGAAAAAGGCGGTCAGTTGTTATTATCAGGCTTATGTTTTTTTGATGTAGAAGACATTATGGAAGTTTGCACGGCACAGAACCTTAAACTCAACAAAAAAGTACAAAGAGAAGAGTGGGTAAGTCTACTTTTAGAAAAACTATAACTCAAAAATCAAATTTATAATGGCTAAAAAAGATAAAAAATCAGCAATCAGCGTGGGCGTTTTAGGTAGCGGAAGTTTTGCTACAGCCATAGTAAAGATGCTTCAAGAGAACTCAAAAATGGTACATTGGTGCGTTCGTAATGAGTTTGTAAAGGGAGCCATAGAACTTAGAAAACACAATCCTACTTACTTGCAATCGGTGATGTTTAATACGCGTCATCTTAGTATTACTACCGATGTTAATCAGCTTGTGTCCGCTTGTGAGGTTATTATTTTGGCGACGCCGTCTATCTATTTGTCGGACAGTTTAGAGAAAATGACTTGCGATTATTCCAACAAGTTGTTTGTATCCGCTATAAAGGGGATTGTCCCTAAGCACAACGATATAGTGGCACACTACCTTAGAGACCAATTTCGGATAGGATTTAGAAATCAGGCCGTAATTGCAGGACCTTGCCACGCGGAGGAAGTCGCTATGGAACGCCTTTCGTACCTTACCGTCGCTACTGTAGAAGAAGAAAATGCTCAAAAACTGAAAGATTTATTCTCGTCTAGTTATATTAAAGTGAGTACCAGCAGCGATATACTAGGCAACGAGTACAGTGCAATACTAAAGAACATTTACGCCATAGGAGCAGGTATGGCAAGCGGTTTGGGCTACGGCGATAATTTCCAAGCGGTATATGTATCCAACGCCATTCGTGAGATGGAAATCTTCCTAGAAGCCATTTACGAAGCCCCAAGAGATGTTAACGAAAGTGCCTATCTAGGGGACTTATTGGTAACGGCGTACTCGCTGTTTTCCAGAAACAGGTCTTTAGGAAATTTGGTGGGCAAAGGCTACACGGTAAAATCGGCGATACAATCTATGAATATGGTAGCAGAAGGCTACTACGCTGCGGCATCTATCTACAACACCGCCAAAGAAAAGGGGCTTAAACTGCCTATCATCAGCACGGTATACAATGTTCTCTACGAAGGCAAAAATGTAGAAAAACAGTTCAAAAAGCTCACTGCCAAACTAAACTAATAGGGCGTAACCCCTTTCCATCAGCCGAAAATCCCACCGCTAGGGGTCGGGCTTTCGGCTTTATCTTTACCTTTTGCCCTTAGCGAAGGCTTTGGCGGTCAAAAGATAAAGGATATCGCCTCTATCCCTTACGCATAGCAGAGCGTGAAGATTTAGAAGTAGCAAAGTATCATATTGAAAAACGGGAATAGATGTTTCAACCAGCGAGAATAGAAGATATAGATATTATTTGGGAGATGCTTCAGCAAGGCATTAGAAGAAGAAAGGAAGATGGCAGTAACCAATGGCAAGATGGCTATCCTAATAGGAGTGTGGTAGAAAAAGACATTCGTGATGGGGTGGGCTATGTTTGGGTTCAAGGTGATGAGGTCTTGGGCTATGCCGCTCTAATGCTCAATAACGAACCAGCCTACGATAATATAGAAGGCGAGTGGTTATCCAATGGAGATTATATAGTGGTGCATCGTGTGGTAGTACACGATAGGTACTTAGGCAAAGGGATTGCTAAGCAGATGTTCTTGTGGGTAGAAGGTTGGGCGAAACAACAGAATATTTACAGTATAAAAGTAGATACCAATTACGATAACCAACCAATGCTCCACATTTTACAGCATTTAGGCTATCAGTATTGCGGGGAGGTTTATTTTAGAGGTAGCCCTAGGAAAGCCTTTGAGAAAGTTCTTAAATAAACAAAGGTGGCTTATTGCCACCTTTGTTATGAGTTAGTAAAGGTTTAGAGGTTATCTAAAACTTCCTTTAAATCAACATAGCCGCCACCATTATAGACATTGGTAAGCCCAAGGGATTTAAAATATTCTACGGCTTTGCCACTTCTGTTACCACTTCTACAAAACAAGATTACATTGCCGTCTAGGCTGGTAACTTCCTCTTTTCGGTCTTCTAATTCTCCTAGTGGAATGTTTTTAGCGGCTTCTATATGTCCATTCATTTCTAACTCCATCGGCTCTCTTACATCTATAAGGTGGTAATTTCCTGATTTTAATACTTCTTCAATCATAATACGGTTAAATTATAAGGTTTCGAGGCGTAAAGATAGAAGAGATTAGCACAATACCCAAATTTTAGGCATTAAATTTATACTTTTGCACCTGTGAACAAAAAAGCCCACTATACCCAGCTGATAAAAAATAAAGCCAAAGCTTTTGGCTTTCAGTCTTGTGGTATTTCGCAGGCTGCATTTTTGGAGGAGGAAGCGCCTCGGCTAGAAGCGTGGCTAAAAAAGGGCTATCACGGTAAGATGTCTTATATGGAAAACCATTTTGACAAGCGTTTAGACCCAAGGCTATTGGTGGAAGGCTCTCGCTCCGTTATTTCGTTGTCGTATAATTACTTTCCGCAAGAGGAGTTGCCCACCATAGATAACTTTAAAATATCAAAGTATGCGTATGGTAGAGATTACCACGAGGTTATTAAAGATATTTTGAGGGATATGGTTGCAGAACTTCAGGAAGAGATAGGAGCTTTTGGCTTTAGAGTGTTTGTGGACTCTGCACCTGTATTGGAACGGGCGTGGGCAAAAAAATCTGGAATTGGCTGGGTGGGGAAGAATGCCAACTTAATTTCTAAGAAAAGCGGGTCTTTCTTCTTTCTAGCCGAAATTATTTGCGATTTGGAGCTAGAGCCAGACGCTCCTACAACCGACCATTGTGGGCGTTGTACGCGTTGCATAGATGCCTGTCCTACCAATGCTATCGTTAATGAAAAAATTATAGATGGCAGCCGTTGCATTTCGTATGCCACTATAGAACTCAAGGAGGAAATCCCTGTAGCGTTTAGGTCTAATATGCAAGACTGGATGTTTGGGTGTGATATTTGCCAAGAGGTTTGCCCGTGGAATCGCTTTTCTAAACCTCACAACCAGCCTTTGTTTAACCCAAATCCTGCCCTTAAAAACTTTACTAAAAAGGAATGGAGAGAGCTCACCCAAGAGTTGTTTTCCGAAATATTTAGAAAATCGCCTGTTAAAAGGACTAAGTTTGCAGGGTTACAGCGGAATATCTCTTTCTTAGACCAAGAGCTACCAGACTAAAGACTGGCCACCGAGATAGTTTTGTTATGGATTATTTGAAGAAAATTGACCGTATCGTAGAAATTTTGTCTGCCAACAATAGGAATGTTGAAGTGGAGCGGATTCAGGATTTAAGGCAGGCTGCTTTTACTGTTACAGAGCTATTGTAGTCTGCGGGATACGAATTAAGTAGAATGGTGAAAACCCCCGTTATAAAAAATATGATAGGAAACGAGGTTGAGGATTTAATACAGTATTGTAAAAGAATAAACTTACTGATAGATGAGGCGTAAGGTCAGTTGGTTGTTAGAGCAGCATCGGTCTTGCGTGAAAATTCCATCGGGCAGGAAATTTTACGCGAGGCCGACGGAAAAATCACGCGAGGCCGATGGAAATTTTACGGGAGGCCGATGGAAAAATTATGCAAGGCTAAATATAAGATAATATGGGAGTCAATGTAAGAATAGGAGATGTGTTTTCGGTTAATATAGGGAATGGGTTCAAAAAATACTTTCAGTATGTGGCTAATGATTCAACCCAATTGAATAGTGATGTAATTAGAGCTTTCAAAGAAACCTATTGTATAAATAGTAATCTAAATTTAGTAGAAATAGTGAATGGAGAAGTAGACTTTTATGCCCATTGCATTACTAAATTGGGATTGAAAATGAAGGTTTGGGAAAAGGTTGGGAATAGTGATGAAATAGGAGATATAGCAAAGGTATTGTTTAGAGATACAAAAGATTATGGTAGTGAAGATAGGGTCATAGTATCACAAAATTGGTATGTGTGGAATATCAATGATAAAGATTTTACTACGGTGGGAAAATTAGAAGGTGGAAACCGAAATGCATACATTGGAATTGTGATAAATCCTTTAGGTATAATAGAGCTTCTGAAAGGCAATAAATATCCTATGAATTATCCTGAATTTGGATAGGCTCGTGCATCATATCAAGTGCTATTTAGCCCCTGTTTGCCCCTCGATGGAATGAAATGGGCTTCGGGGTGGCGAGTTTTGTTGGGCTTTGGGCATTGTGGTAACGGTAGGGTATGGAGGTGTGGAAAGTAGGTTTCGGTGGAATGATTGGAGCGGGGAGTGCGTAAGGGATAGGAGCGGCTACCCCGCAGCCACAGAGGGTAGGCACCGTGCGAGGGCTGTGGCGAGGAGTAATAGCGGATAGCCCGACCCGAGCGGCGGGTTTAAGCGTTGGCGAGGGGGACGCCCTGTAAATTTTTTTGGGAAATGTGCAAGTTTTTGGAGAGAGAGGTGCCTGTGAATAAAATAAAAAGCTATCTTCGTGGTCTATAATTCTGATGAAAAATGAAAAAGCTGTTGTTCTTCCTACTAAAGACACTGGGGGTTGTGGTAGGCTTTGTGGTGGTGTATGTATTGCTAGCGCTACTATTGCCGCTGATACCTGTTTCGGAGGAGCGGGTGAGTGAGGCGAAGACCATTCCTATTTACATCTATACCAATGGCGTCCATACCGATTTGGTGATGCCTACCCAGACGCCACTCGTTAATTGGAGCGAGGTGGTGCCTTACAAAAATACGCGTTCGCAAAACGAAAACTTACCCTATCTAGCAGTAGGCTGGGGAGATAAAGGCTTCTACCTAGATACGCCAGAATGGGCAGACTTAAAGTTTTCTACGGCGTTTAATGCGGCATTTGGGCTGGGCGAGTCGGCAATGCACTGTACTTACTACGCTAAAATGAAAGAAGGCGAAGACTGCAAGAAAATAATGCTTACAGAAACGCAATACGCTAACCTTGTTCGCTTTGTAAAGGACAGTTTCGATACCGATGAAAGCGGCAAGACGATACTCATAGAAACCGATGCGGTGTATGGCGCTAACGACGCCTTCTACGAGGCTAAAGGCAGTTATAGTTTTATGCATACCTGCAACACTTGGGCAAATAATGGTCTAAAGGCGGCGGGGCAAAAGGCAGCACTGTGGACACCTACAGATTTCGGTATTTTTAGGCACTACCGATAGCCTCTAAAGGGTTAAAAATAACTTCGGATTAACAGGAGTACCGTTCTTGTGGACTTCGTAATGCAAGTGCGGTCCTGTGGAGCGTCCTGTATTTCCTGATTTGGCAATGGTTTCTCCTGCTTTTATCTTATCGTTAGCCTTTACCAAGACTTGCGAGAGGTGTCCGTAGAGAGTGGCTAGTCCGTTGCCGTGAGAGATAATCACGCATTTGCCGTAGCCACTTTTCTCTCCTGCAAAAAGGATAGTTCCCGCAGCGGCACTTTTGATGTCTTTACCAATGCCTACCGCAATGTCTATTCCTTTATGAAATTGCATTTGCTCTGGCTCTTTTGGGGTGGTGCTGGTTTTGGTAGCGGTAGAGTCTGTATTCGCTTTAGCAGAAGGCTTTACAGAAGCCAAAGCGGTTTGGGGTGGGATAGGATTTTTTCTTTTCCCAAAATGAGATGATATATAGCCCTCCGTAGGTATGCCTAGTGGTACAGTCTGGAGTTTCTCTTGTAAATCTACCAAGTATTGGCTGTATCTGTTAGCCGTTTTGGCGAGGTAAACACTATTGTTGAGGCTGTCTTGAGCGAGGTTTTCTAGGTTAGAATTAACCACTTGCTTAGAAGCTAAGAAACGATGCAAATCCTTTACAGTCTTGTGTATAAGTCCTAAATCTTGTTTCATTTTGGAGTAGTCTACACTATCCTTTTGGGTGTTGATTTTAACGAGATTAACTTCGTAGGCTTTGTCGTCTTTTTCGGAATAGAGTTTAACTATAAAAAGCGACTGGAGTAGCACTACTAAAAATAGCCCTCCTAATATATATTTATTATTGATATTTTTCATTAGCGAATTTAGTACAGTTTAACGAGTTTTAGCCTTAATAATTGTGTTCTTATGGGTTAAAAAGTGATAAACTTTTGTCTACTC
Organism: Riemerella anatipestifer; assembly: GCF_009670965.2. Taxonomy (NCBI): domain Bacteria; kingdom Pseudomonadati; phylum Bacteroidota; class Flavobacteriia; order Flavobacteriales; family Weeksellaceae; genus Riemerella; species Riemerella anatipestifer. The sequence continues at coordinate 1,603,569 of NZ_CP073239.1, forward strand.
ATTGCAGCCTTCAGTAATACAATCCCACTGCATAGTACCAGAGCCGAAGTCTTTATAAAGCTCCAAACATTGTTTGGTAGTGTTCCATATCAGCATACCTTCTTTGGGGTCTGCTATTTGGTTCCTTTCGTCGGTAGTGAGCCTTGTGATGACGAAAGGTTTGTTATGAGATACCAATTTTATAAAGCCTCCTTTGGAGCTATTTGTAATTTGGTCGTTATTACTAAGGGTAGAGATAACAACTTTGGTAGGTAGAGCCTCTTTGGAGGTGTTGGCAGGCTTGTGGCATTTGCTTTTAGGAGTACTGATGGCTGCTGTAGGGGTAAGCGTAAAACCACCTAATACCGTAGCATCAGGCTCATTAGAAGTGTAGGGTTGGTAATTGGTCAGAGCGAAGATGATGCTGTTCTTAGGTTTTATTTTGATGATACCCGCAGGGACCTCTCTATCTCGTACAGAAACGGTACCTATACTTCTGTTGGGCAAGGTGAGTTGGTATTGCCCAGTATTCGGGACATCATCGGCCAAAAGCGTATAAGTCTTTCCAAAATCGTTGGAGATAGAGATGCTTACCTTATCGTATTGAGCCCTCATACTTTCGTCCATCTCCCAAGTCAGCGGAATCGTTTCTCCTCCGTTGTAGCTCGGTTGTAGGGTGGAGGTAATGCGAAATGGTTTATAGCTCGGGTTGGCCATAACCGTAATGTTTTTGACGTCATACATCGTGATATGAGGAGTGTTAGGGTTTGCCTTTTGGTCGGCTACGGCAACCCAAAAATCCGCAATAGCTCCCGATGAAGAGGAGGGTAAGCCGAACAAGTAAAATCCATCGACATATTCGTCTTTAAATTCTACTACAGAGTTTGGACTCATTTTTCGGGATACGAAAAGGGCTTGCCTTCGAGGGCGTAGCCGTGAAGGGTTGAAGTCAGACTGGTGGGCTAGGTAGAAGAGGCGGTCGCCATCTTGGTCGGAGGCTTCAATATCAAACTCAAAACAAGTGTTGAGGGGTATGGTATAGGTAGATTCAAAATTATTGAGGATTACGGGAGCGGTATTGTTGAGGACTTCGCCGTAAGGGATATTGGAGAGTAGGGTAGTTTCGCCAACCACAGTGGTTCTTTCTCTATCTGTATAATAAGGCGTTTTGGTAAGTCGTTTCTTAATTTGATAGACACTAGGGAGCGAAAAGAAATCTCTCGGATTACCATAGCTCATGATAGAGGTTCCCCTTAATGGTTCCGTTTGTATAGACCCAGAGTTAGAGTTGGATTCAGTAAAGGTATGGTCTGCGCCAAAAAGGTGTCCTATCTCGTGGGCGATAGAGGCTAAGAGAGGTCTAGCGGTTGCTCTTGCTTTCTCATAATTGATATAAGCACCTCCCAGTCTTGCCAATCCATTATAGTTAATGTTGGCAACTACAAGTCCTATATCGTAGTTTTCTGTTCCAATGAGTTGATTTATAACGCTTGTAGAGCTGCTAATTAAAATAGAGGCATCATAAACATTATCATTAGGATATTGACTTATGTTGATAAGCCTATCGTCTGTAATTACCTCAAACTTAACGCCAACATCTCTAAGGTAGAGTTCATTTAGGTACGCTTCCACTCGGCTCCAAAAGGCGTAGACTTTATCGTTACTACTATCAAATATTTGACTTTTGAAAATCGTGGGCGCAATGGCAAGAGCCAGTCTGTAAGTTCTTAGCACATTGTCTTTGAAGAATAAAGTTTCGTCAGAGCTGATGTTTTGTAGGGTTCTGTTTTCTAGGTTGTTTAGGTCTCTTCTTTTGCGAGATGGTTCCTTTTTTTCTAGCTCCACAGGGCAGTAGTGTTCGTCATTGTGTTCTCCTACATTACTACATTCTACATTAGTTCCTTGCATAGAAGCCACTACGGTCAGTTGGTTATTTGTATTGTACCCCAAGTAGACACTAATATTTTTTTTAGAGGGCGTGGTAGAGCTTTTTTTCCAAATTAAAGTTTCTTTAGATTGGGCACAACTATTTAGAAGTTCAATGGTTAAAGAATCTTTTATCTGTGCCATTATATTGTGCAAACCAAAAAATAAAAAAATGAGTAGTAAAATAGTGAGTTTATTCATAATCATTTTCAAAAAAAGGGGAACAAAGGTACAAAATTTAGCCTCCAATTAAAAACAGCGGGCATCTGAAAAGGCTTTTGGCTATATTCAAATTATCGTCTTCTCCTCTAATAACCTACGGAGTTTGGAGCGAGTATGGTTATGTTTAGTGTCATCAAAGCTTTTTTGCTAAAAATAATTACGGTATATATAGCTGCCTGAAATGTATTATGCATTATTTCAGTCTTTAAGTTGTTTCAAGATTAGCATTGCTAAATTTTCATGGCATTAAGTTTTTTTATCCGTCAGTATTGTGTGAGATTGATAGAGAAATGCTTCTCGATAAAATGGAAAGTAGCTTCTCAAGAAATTTATCCCTCAGTATTTATCAAATCCAAAAATTCTTGTTCGTCTAATATGGTTACTGTGCCTAGAGTTTGGGCTTTTTTAAGTTTGCTCCCTGCCTTTTCACCTACCACTAAATAGTTGAGGTTTTTGGATACCGCGGAAATGTTTTTTCCACCATGCTTTTCTACCATTTCCTCGGCTTGCTCTCTAGTGAATAGGGATAATTTGCCAGTAAATAGAAAGGTCTTGCCTTCTAAAACATCACTTACTTTTGTGTTGGTATTTTCTTCTTGTTCTAGTTGGATACCGTAAGATTTTAGTCTATCTAAGATTTCAATATTTTCTTCATTCTGAAAGTAATTCACGAGGCTTTCAGCTATCTTTATTCCTACATCTTCTACTTCTGTGAGTTCCTCTAAAGTAGCTTTTTTTAGTCCGTCAATAGTATGAAAGTTTTTTACCAATTTTTTGGCTACAGTTTCACCTACATGTTTAATTCCTAAGCCAAATAGCACTTTTTCAAATGGAATTTGTTTGGATTTTTCAATGCCGTCCAAAATGTTCTGAGCAGATTTTTCTGCCATTCTATCTAAGGGGAGTAGCTGCTCTTTAGTAAGTGTATAAAAATCAGCAATGTTAGAAATGAGCCTTTCTCTGAAAAGTTGTTCTATAGTCTCGGAGCCTAAATTTTCTATATTGAGGGCTTTTCTAGAAACATAATGTATCATTTTCCCAACCACTTGTGGAGGACAATGGGCTTCGTTGGGACAAAAATGTGCGGCTTCTCCTTCGTTTCTCACTAGTGGCATATGGCACTCTGGACAGTGGCTGATGTAGGCTACCGACGTTGCATTTGGCAATCTTTTTTCTTCATTAACGCCCACTATTTTGGGAATAATTTCTCCACCTTTTTCTACATAAACAAAGTCTTGAGTGTGTAGATTGAGTTTTCTTATAATATCCTCGTTGTGTAGAGAGGCTCGTTTTACGATTGTCCCTGCCAGAAGTACGGGTTTTAGATTAGCTACAGGGGTTATGGCCCCAGTACGTCCCACCTGATAAGAAATGCTTTCTAATTGTGTTTCTACTTTTTCTGCTTTAAATTTATGAGCCATTGCCCATCTTGGAGATTTGGCAGTGTAGCCTAGTAGCTGTTGTTGATTAAGATTATTGACTTTAATTACAATCCCGTCTATTTCAAAATCAAGATGTTGTCTTTCTTTGTCCCAATAGTCAATAAAATCTTTTACTTCATCTAGATTTTTACAGAGTTTAGCTTGTTGAGATGTTTTAAATCCCCAGTCTTTAGTTTGTTCTAGTAGTTCCCAGTGTGTTTTTACAGGAGTGTCTTCTGCTACTACTTGGTAGAGTACTGCCGAAAGTTTTCTTTTTCTGACCTCTGTGCTGTCCTGCATTTTAAGGCTTCCGCTAGCGGTATTTCTAGGATTCATAAAAAGGTCTAAACCCTCTTTTTCTCTAGCTTTATTGATGAGGTTGAAGTGTTTTTTTGTGAGATATATTTCTCCTCTGATGTAGAAGGTGTTAGGGTATTCTCCTTTGATTTTTAGCGGAATATCCGAAATGGTTTTTACATTGGCTGTAATTTCGTCGCCTTGGAAACCATCGCCTCTAGTAACCGCTTGCTTGAATGCACCGTTTTCATAAAGTATAGAAATAGATGCTCCATCATACTTTAGTTCTGCTACATATTCTATATCGGTTGTATCTAAACTTTTAATCAGTCTGTTTTGCCAGTCGGATAGGTCTTCGAAGTTATAAGAATTATCTAAGGAATACATTCTGTGACGGTGTTCTACCGTGGGGAAATTTTTGGTAATGTTACCACCTACTCTTTGTGTGGGAGAGTTATCATCTGCAAATTCGGGGTGAGCTAGCTCTAGGTTTTTTAGTTCTTCCAGCATTACATCAAATTCATAATCAGAAATACTTGGAGTGTCTAGAACATAGTAATTATAATTATGCTGGTGCAGAGTTTCTCTAAGGTTCTCTATTCTGCGCCTTATATCTTCTTGGAGCATTTCTATTTTTTTTACTTGGTGGCAAATTTATAAAAAAGATTATATTCTGTTAAAAAAAATGAATATACTTGAAGGTAATTTTAAATTATTTTTATTGGTTCTTGTTTAATAAAACGACAGAAATGAGTTATCTTTGATCCCATTGAAAACTTTAAGAAAGTAAATGAGGGCAGAAGTAAAACAGTTTCAGTACGAAGTACAAGCATATCAAGAAGATTGTGTTGGGAACATCATTAGTTTTTTTGAAGATTTCAGAAATGAAGTACCATTCACTAAAGCATTACAAACCCATCAAGAGCCCGTAATCTCTAGCATCACCATAGAACGCCTCAAACGAGCAGGGCGGAGCATCGCCCAAAAAATAGAAGAAGAAAACACCCGCAGAAGCACCTCTGGCGAAGACCCAAAACCAATGCCCGACTTAGGATTTAAAGTGTTCGACAGTACAGAAGCTCCCCAACTAGAGCTCAACGAGGAAGAAATAGTTTTCCCAGACCTCTCCAACGATGCCCTAAGCCGCATCTACAATATGATATTTACCGTAGGTATAGACGAGCCTACACAAGCCCCAGAAGTAGTAGTAGAAGACGCCATCTACAAAATAGGCCACCACTACTACATTACCAATAGCCATAGCCTAACCCCAGAACAGTATGCTATGGCAATAAAAAACGGTAAAGTATTTATAGACGGCTGGACGGCAAGCCTCAACGGCACAATGCAGAGCTATAAAGAAGAAGTAAAAATCGTGTTTTAGGCACAAGACCTCATTTCAGTTTCCGTTTACCAGCACTTGCGGGCTTACTCACTAGAAGTCGGCAAGTGTTTTTTTTATCGCCCAAGCAAAGTAGGGGCTACCCTCCCAACCGCATAAACACCCACCACTTGATTAACCTCTACCACCACTGTTTTATAGGACAAGCTGTCTTGTTTTGCCTTTCACACAAGTGTATTTAAGTTCCCGCAGGTTGATTAAACCAAACCACCACCGTTTTATAGGACAAGTTGTCTTGTTTTGCCTTTCGCACAAGTGTATTTAAGTTCCCTCAGGTTGATTAAACCAAACTACCACCGTTTTATAGGACAAGTTGTCTTGTTTTACCTTTCACACAAGTGTGTTTAAGTTCCCGCAGGTTGATTGTACTCAACTCCACATAACATTAGAATAAAAAAAATAGAAAAAAATTTTGCAGAGTCAATTATTGTAGATACATTAGCCTCGCTGAAATTATCCGCTAGACGGGCAATAAATTGATAACTTAACTTACTATGAACATTTTAATTTTAACATTAGTTTTTGCTCTAATTATAGCAAACTTTATTTGGGCAGTCGTAAATATTGGAAAAAACGAACCTAACAGACTATTATGGCATTTATTTGTATGTTTTTTTCCTGTATTTGGTCCGCTTGTATTCTTAGCGAAGAGTAGAAAATAATACAGAAACAGAGGTAAATGAGGCGAAGAGCCTCATTTTCTATTAAAATTTGTAAAAGAGAGAAGAGTAATTCAAGAGGGAGCTAAGACATATTATTCTGTAAAAAAAAATCTTCTCGCAAATTGGTTTAGCTCTGTAAAGCCAAAAATACATTTACTACAATAGAATTGAATAAGCAGCTGATTTTAGTTTGTGTACCAATAGTTTCCGTTTAATAAATCCGTTTCTTAGAACAAAACTTCTCCTTGTTTGCCCATTCACCAACCAAATTTTAAGGAGAATAAAACCAATTTTAAGAGGCATTAGCTTCTTTAAGCTATAAGGTATCGGAATAGATAGTTCTATTTCACAGATAAATTTAATTTTGGGGAAGATATTCTCCAAATAAGCCCTAGACTAAAGCAATACGGAACGAAACTAATGCTACCACATCAGTACGATAGTAAAAAAAATAGAACAAAAATTTTGCAGAGTCAATTATTGTAGATACATTTGTCCCGTTAAAATTACTCACTAGATGTACAACAGTCTTTCAATAATGCCGTGTTTTATAATGTGTCTTGCACAAGATGCGGCGATAGATGGTACACCAGTGTTTTAGACAACAATAACAAATTAAGCACTTGTATATAGCCGCTACTTAGTAAAAGTAAGCGGCTTTTTTATTATCACGAATTTAATTTTTAAAAAGTATAATTATTATGAAACAGTCATTACGAACAAAATCTTACCTCATTACAGCCTCGGCGTTGTTTTTTGTGGGAGAAGGACTTTATGGACAAAGCAGAAAGGATACTGTAAAGACCAAACAAGTAGAAGAAGTAGTACTACTAGGGAGCCGTTCTGGAGCTCGTTCTAAAACGGATAGTCCCGTGCCAGTAGATGTGTTTGATGTTCAAAAAATGGGGGTTACATTGCCTCAAACCAATATCAACCAAATGCTGAATGTGGTAGCCCCATCATTTACTTCCACCGTACAGACGGGAGCTGATGGTACAGACCACCTAGACCCTGCACAGCTTAGAGGCTTAGGTCCAGACCAGGTCTTGGTATTAGTTAATGGTAAAAGGAGGCATACCTCTGCCCTCATCAATGTTAATGGGACACCAGGGAGAGGTACCGTAGGTACCGACCTCAACGCCATACCAGCCTTTGCACTTAGCAAAATAGAAGTGCTTAGAGATGGTGCTTCGGCACAATATGGCTCTGATGCTATTGCAGGGGTAATGAACCTCAATCTTAAAAGAAATACAGGCAAACTAGAAGGGCAACTCTCCTTTGGAGCTAATCCGAGCAACGCCTCTAATAACCACACCAAAGGGATAGATGGCGAAACCTTTCAGGTAGATTTAAACTACGGTAATAAGATAGGTTCTAAAGGTGGTTTCTATAACCTTACTTGGTCATCTCAATTCAGAAATCCTACCTATCGTGCCAACGAGGAAGAAGGTAAAATCTTTAACGCCTATAATGCTATAGAACGAAGAGCGGCAGAGGGAGGCGTTAATCTATCCTCACTATTCACGAATATCAATACCACGCCCAACCAGCAGCAGTTGGTAGATTATATTCATAATTATGCCCAAAAGGTAGCCTACTTTGCACCAGATTTTCAGAACAAGATACAGGCTGCCAACAGCATTAGTGCTTTGCAGAAAATACTCTCGGAAGACGTTACCAACCAAGAATTAGCGTATCGAGGGCTTAACCGAAAAGATTTTAATATGCTCGTGGGGCAATCTAAACTAAGCACTCACCAGTTTTTTGCCAACATAGAAGTCCCCTTGAATGACGAGTGGAAGGTCTATACCTTTGGGGGATATGGCTTCAGAAACGGGACTTCAGGAGGTTTCTACCGAAGACCCAACCAATCCAGAACCTTTACAGGGTTTAATCTTGATGGCTTCTTACCTAATATCAATACCAATATAGAAGACCTCTCGCTAGCGGCAGGTATCAAAGGTAATTTAGGAGCGTGGCAAGTAGATTTGAGCAATACTTTTGGGCAGAACAGTTTTGATTATAATGTAAGAAACTCTGGCAATACCTCGTTGAGGTTCAACTCTCCAAATGAATTTAATGCTGGAGGGTTGCGTTTCCTTCAAAACACGCTTAATTTAGATGTTTATAGGAATTATGATGTTTGGGCAGGGCTTAATCTGGCTTTTGGAGCAGAGCAGAGAACCGAAAACTTTAAAATTAGAGAAGGCGAGCCTGCTTCTTATCTTTCCTATGATGTGTTTGGTAACCCACAAACGGCACAAACGCCCAATAGCCAAAAACCAACGGATTTCTTTGGGAATACTCTACCTGGTGGCTCACAAGTATTTGGTGGCTTCCGTGCAGAGAATGCAGGTAGTAATGGTAGGAGCTCCTACGCATTCTATGCCGATGTAGAAGCTAACTTTACCAAAAGGTTTCTAGTTGCAGCAGCTACTCGCTTTGAAAATTATTCGGATTTTGGGTCTACACTAAACTACAAGTTAGCTTCCAGAATAAAAGCAACGGATAATCTTAATTTCCGTCTAGCAGGTTCTACTGGATTTAGAGCTCCATCTGTACACCAGATTTATTACAATACCACTTCTACACTTTTCCTTAATGGGCAACTGCAAGAGGTAGGGACTTTTAACAATCACTCTAGAATAGCCAATCTGTTAGGGATTCCTAAACTCAAGCAAGAGACTTCTCAATCTGTAAGTGCAGGATTTACTTATCGTATTCCTATTGCAAGATTAAGCATTACAGGAGATGCCTACTTTACGCGTATCAACAATAGAGTGGTGCTTACGGATACCTTCAAAGCAGGAGCTAATACAGAGCTGCAAAATCTATTTGCACAAGCTAACGTAAATGCGGCACAGTTTTTTGCTAATGCCATAGACACAGAAACTAAAGGGCTAGATGTAGTGATAAGCCACGATTTTAAAAATAATGATTTTAAACTAACTAATGATTTTGCTCTTAACCTTAGCCAAACAAGAAGGGTAGGAGAGATACATTCTTCACCAGTGCTTAAAGCAGCAGGTTTAGACGAGACTTATTTCTCCGAGCGTTCTAGAATTTACGTAGAAGAAGCTATTCCTAGATTCAAGGCGGGGCTTTCTCATACCCTTAGTTACAAAAAACTGAATGTTTATTTAAGAAATAGCTATTTCGGAAAAGTAACAGGAGCTGATGTTGTAGATGCAAACGGCGATGGTATTACGTTGCCTAACGAGCACCAAATAATGACGGATAGAGTAGTTACAGATTTATCTATTGGATATGCTTTTTCTCCTAAAATTACCTTTACACTAGGAGCCAACAACCTATTTGATGTTTATCCTAGCCGAAATCTTCCTGCTTCTACCAGTAATGGACAGTTTGTTTACACACGAGCGACCTCACAGTTTGGGCTCAACGGAAGATATGTGTTTTCTAGATTAAGCTTTAATTTTTAAACTTTATGAAAATGCTACTTTATAAAAATGGGGTAGCATTTTTACTTTGATTTTGGATGAATTTAACATTTTTTAACTTAGTTTCTTTGTAGAACTCCAAAAAAGACTATATTTGTTGGTCTTTTTTAAGAAAAATATAACAATTATTATAGAATATGGATACAACAGTCAGTAAAAAGGGGCATCCAGCAGGATTATACCTTTTATTTGTAACGGAAATGTGGGAACGTTTCAGTTATTATGGTATGAGAGCTTTATTTGTATTATTTATGACTAAAGCTTTAATGTTTGATAAGGGGCTAGGTGCTCAGATTTATGGTAGTTACACTGGACTAGTATACTTAACTCCTTTAATTGGAGGATATATAGCTGATAGATACTGGGGTAACAGAAAATCTATAATTGTTGGAGGTATTTTAATGGCTTTAGGTCAATTCCTTATGTTTATGTCGGGGTATTTATATGAAAGTAAAGAAATTGCACCTTTATTTATGTTTTCTGGTTTGGGATTCTTAATTTTTGGGAATGGCTTTTTTAAACCAAATATTTCGTCCATGGTTGGGCAACTGTATTCTGAAAACGATAGTAGAGTAGATGGAGCTTTCACTATTTTTTATATGGGGATTAACCTTGGTGCTTTTATAGCTCCTTTATTATGCGGATATTTAGGAGATACAGGTAATGCCGCAGATTTCAAATGGGGGTTCTTAGTTGCTTGTATAGGAATGATTCTGAGTGTTATTATCTTTGTACTATTTAAAAATAAGTATTTAGTTACTCCAGAAGGAGAAGCTATAGGAGGGAAACCAACTATTAGTGAAACTTCTGTGAAGGATGATGTGGCTGGGGCTAATTTGGTGGATAATACCAATGCTACAAAAAAAGCTGCTGCTACAAAGTTGATGATAATATGGGGTGCTATTTGGTTAGTTTTATTAGGTGCTTTTTACTTTTTAATGAGTGGAGATGATGGTAATAAGGATCTAATAGGTGCTTTTATTTTCTCTCTAACATTAGCAGCACCGGGGTATATCATATCTGACCCATCATTAACTAAAATTGAAAAGAAAAGAATTTGGGTAATATATATAGTAGCTTTCTTTGTTATATTCTTTTGGTCTGCTTTTGAGCAAGCGGGAGCTTCATTAACTTACTTTGCAGAAGAACAAACGGATAGACATTTATTAGGGAAAGTAGTACCAGCATCTTATTTTCAGTCAATCAATGCAGTAGCAATTGTTGTTTTTGCTCCCATATTTGCTGTTATATGGTCTGCTCTGAGTAAAAGAAAAATGGAACCAGCTTCTCCTTACAAACAAGCTATCGGTTTATTTTTACTAGCTTTAGGATATTTGGTAATTGCTTTTGGAGTAAAAGGTTTAGCTCCTGGGGTAAAAGTAAGTATGATGTGGCTTGTGAGTTTATATACTATACATACATTTGGAGAGTTATGTCTTTCTCCTATAGGTCTATCTATGGTTAATAAACTTGCTCCTGTAAGATTTGTTTCATTACTAATGGGGGTTTGGTTTTTAAGTACAGCAACGGCTAATAAATTTGCAGGAACGTTATCTTCTTTTTATCCACAATCATATGTTTCTGTAGATAAGGTTCAGAATTTTGAAAAAGAAGTAAATACTTCCCTCATAAATAAAGATTTTAATATCAAAGACAAGAAGAATGTTGTTCAGATTGATGGACAAAATATGATACCTTTTGATAAGATTACTGTAGCAGATATTAAGAATGAAGACTTGAAACAAAACATAAAATTAGAAATAGAGAAAGCTCAAGTAGTAAAAGAAAAATCTTTTTTAGGATTTAAAGTAGCTAGCTTATATGATTTCTTTATGTTATTTGTATTTATGTCTGGTATATCTTCAGTTATTTTATTTTTACTAAGTAAGTATTTGGTTAAAATGATGCACGGCGTTAAATAGCATATTAAAAAAAACTCTGAACTTCAAAGTTCAGAGTTTTTAATTTTATATTTATTTTGGTTTAAAAAAGAATTATGTACATTTGTTACCTAATTAAAGAAAATTGATAATGAAAAAGGTAATACTAATATTTAGTTTATTTTTAATTAACTTAGCTTTGGCACAAGAGGTTAAATGGCTTACTTTCGATGAAGCTATGGCGGCTCAAAAGACTAAACCTAAGAAAATCTTATTAGATGTATATGCTCCATGGTGTGGTCCTTGTAAACTAATGGAGAAAGAAACTTATGGACACCCAGAAATAGCTAAAATTATCAATGAGAACTATTACGCTGTTAAGTTTAATGGAGAAGGTAATGAAGTGACACATTATCAAAATAGAACATTCTCAAATCCTAATTACAGAGCTAATATTTCAGGCAGAAATGCCCCACATGAGTTGGCTAGATTTCTAAATGTGAGTGCTTACCCAACAACAGTTTTTTTAGACGAAACAGGTAAGCCTATTACTAATTTGGTTGGAGCTTTTAGACCTAAAGAGTTAGAACTTTATCTTTCTCTATTTTACAAAGATGAATATAAAAAGATAGAAACAAAAGAGCAATGGGAAAACTTCCAAAAGAAGTTTAAATCGGTTATTAAATAAATTGTTTTACACAAGTCATTCATATTAAAAGCCTCATTACTAAATGAGGCTTTTATTTTGAATCAAGGTTCGTTACCTCGGATAATAAAATTATTTTCTTTAGAAGATTTTTTATCTGTTTTAGTGAAAATCTTAATAAAGTTCATGTTTTTTAAGCTATTGATTTTGTCAAGTTGGTATACTGTAATCTGTGTGATGTTTTTCTCGTTGATAAAGGTAGAATCAGCATCAGAGTTGATGATTTCTTTATTAACGCTATAAATGTAATTATCGCTATCTTTTAAATTAGTATACTTTGATACTAGCTGTTTAACTGTTATTAAGTTAGAATTAAACTTTGATTTCGTTTTTATAATAATTTTTCCAGTATAACTTTTTCCATCAAGTTCAAAACTTCCCTTATTTATATTTATAGATTCAATATCTAGATTTTTTAAAGTGGATAAAACTAGCGAAGGGTATAGTTCCCCATTCATTTCAAAAAGAGGTGTACTAATTTCATTTTTATAAATTACTACAGGCTTTTCTTGATTGTTTGATTGTGCAAATGACTTTAAACAAATTAGAATCATGCAAATTCTCAATAATATTTTTTTCATTATTAACTAATTTCTATGTTATTTTTATTCTCCAACAATTGAATATTACTAATTTTTATATTATTCCCTAAAGTCCGCCTTTTGCAAATGCTATGTTAGCCGTAGTTTTACTTTAAATTCAATTCTTCATAAAGTATTTGAATTAATTTGTCAACTTCTAGATATGATTTAAAATAAATTTCTTTTAAGTCGATTCTTTCGTCTAATTTATCATCGACAATTTGAATTTCCATATTACATAATAAACTCAGATTATTTATTAATTTTTCAATTGATATTCTACTTTTTTTGGAAACAAAAATCGAATTTTCTTCATAAACTTTAGTTATGCTTTTTCTAAATTCAAATGCACCAATATCTTCATACCAATATGGAGAAAGTTCATTTCCTTCAAAATAAGCAACTCTTCCTAAACAAAATATTTTATATTCAATCAATTTTTCATTTATGTTTTTAAATGCAGGAATTTTGTTTGCATAAAGAATGTCAAATTTTTTAGATTTTAAAGTGAAAAAAAATGTTAGTCTCGCAGCAATAAATGCAGCGATAAAAGGAGATAGTAAAGTGAATATTTTGAAAAATTCTATTTGATCTAAGTTTGACATAAAATTACGGCTAACCCACAAATATACGCAAACTCTAGCAAATCTTAAAAACCAAATCTTATGATTTTTAGAGTTTTACTGCGTGAGGGCGGAGGGCATTGTTGGAGCTCCTTTTTTTGGAGGTGGAGAAAGGCTAGGCTTAGCTGCTGGAGAGCTTCGGCTAAAAAGAGCGACTGCCCAAAGACCGACCCATCAGCCTAGGGAATAGTCTCGGCTTGGGGCATGCCTAAATATTTACTTATACGCCTAATGTTATAATAGTTCTTCGTCTAAGGTTTCTAATATAATTTGGCAACCTTTCTTTATTTCCTCTTTTGTGAGGGTAAGCGGTGGCGAAATTCTCAGATATTCGTTTCGGTACAGTTGCCAAAATACAATAAGCCCTTTATCCATACATCTTTTAGCTACTCTGAGGGTATATTCTGGTAAACCTAGATTAACGGCTAGCATTAGCCCTTTACCATTGATATTTTTGATTTTTGGGTGTACTAATAGTTGCCTAAAAAGAGCTTCTTTTTCTTCTACTTCTTCCATTAGCCCACTTTCTAGGACTTCTTTTAAAGTCGCATAACTAGCGGCAGCTATCAGAGGGTTACCTCCAAAAGTGGTGATATGTCCTAATTTAGGTGAATGAGAAAGGCTTTGCATAATTTCCCTAGAACTCATAAATGCTCCTACTGGAACGCCTCCGCCCATACCTTTGCCCATCACTAGAATGTCTGGCACAATACCAAAATGTTCAAATGCGAACAGTTTGCCTGTTCGTCCAAATCCTGGCTGTATTTCGTCTAGTATAAGTAAAGCTCCTACCTCTTCACATTTTTTTTTCAGCTGGATAAGATAATTAGGACTAGGCACTAGAAAACCTGCTGCTCCTTGTATGGTTTCTACAATAACGCCTGCTGTTTTTTCTGTGATTTGGTCTAAATCTTTCTCATTATCAAACTCTATGAACGAAACCATAGGTAACAACGGACGAAATTCTCTTTTATGAACCTCATTACCAGAAACACTCAATGCTCCGTGGGTATTACCGTGATAAGAATTTTTGAAAGCTACGATTTCCTCTCTCCCTGTGTATCTTTTAGCGAGCTTCAATGCTCCGTCTATGGCTTCGGCTCCACTATTAACTAAATAGGTTACCTCTAATGGAGCAGGAGTAGCCTCTGCTAGTAGTTTACACAATGCCACAGGTTTCTCTTGTGCATACTCTCCATAGACCATTATATGAAGATATTTATCTGCCTGTTCTTTGATTGCATTGATGATTTTTGGGTGCGAATGTCCCAAAGTATTGGCAGATACTCCTGCTACAAAGTCTAGATAGGCTTTGCCATCTTTGCCGTAAATATAGTTTTCTTCTGCTCTTTCGGCTTCAAACCCAGAGGCAAAAGGTGTGGTTTGAGCTTGATATTTAAAGAAATCTTGTTGCATGGTCTAATGAGAGGTTAAAAAGTAAATATTAGTTTCGTTTTTTTCTTTTGGGTTCGTTTTTCCTTTTTGCTTCTTCTTGCTTTTGTTTCAGCTCTTGAGCTTTTTGGTAAAGGCTATCATCAGAAGTATACTCTGTCTCGGGATAGTTAGGTGTGTCTAGGAAAATATCTTTCCAATGTTTCAGTCGGTCTTTGGTATTCCAGTTGAAATCTGGGAAAAATCGTTTTTCTTTGTTTACCATACTCATCGGATACACATCGGTATTCGCACCAATATTACACGAGATGATTTGCACCTTTTTTTCTTCAAACAAAGCTTCTATCGCTCCACAAGTAGAAAACGAGATGCCAATACGGTCAACTTGTTTTGTTTTTTCGTCTTGAGAATCAGCATAGGTAATGGCTTGTGCATTGCCCACCACTTTGGTAAGTTTTAGTTCTCCATCTACAAAAAACGCCGTCATAAAATTACCCTTCACTTGGTTGAACTCATCTTTGTTATTGAGCGAATCGGCTTTACTAATTGCAAAAGCATTCCCTATTACTTTGATGGAATCTAATTCTTCCTTTTGGGTATTCATATACACCTCTATTTTATCCCCTGAGATTTGTTTTTGTCCTGTCCAAAATATCGGTTTTCCCATGAGATGTAAAATACCGTCAGTTTCGTTGAAACTTAGAGAATCGGCTCTACCTTGGAAATTAGCTTTGAAAATTCTAGCTTTATGAAAGGCTCTAAGGTAGCTTTTTTTAATTCCTGTGCTATCTGGCTTTTGAAAGGCTAATATTTTTTCTGCTCCGAAATAGATTGAATCTTCCTTCATTATCTTCACCGCATAAGGTTTTTCTGTTACCATAGCTGAATCTCTGAACTCATAAATTTCTCCGTAACCTCCTTTGATAAATCGGTTCTCTTTTGGGTCGTCTAAATAGACATTTCCCTTAGCTGTACCGTAGCCTGTATTTTGGTTGTAATACATAGTTTCTCCCGTGAGGACTTTCCCATTGTAATGTATTCTAGAGTTTTTATTAAGATATACCTCTTTGGAAGTCATAAGGTAACGCCCCTTTTCTGTATAAACATAATTTCTAGGATTTTGTTTATTGATAACTTTTGTTGCTCCTAAAAATTCTGCTATATTAGTTTTCTGATTTTGAATGATTTTAGAACCTTCTACACGATATTTATCGTTGTCAATACTTACATTACCCGAAACATCTACCGTCTGTGTGTTGATGTTATAGGTGCCCACTTGCGTCCAAATGGTATTTTTACCATTGTAAATGGTTCCACCCGAATTAAAATAAGCCGTATTGGGTAAACGGTCGTAATAAAGTGTTTCTGTTTTTATGGTTTGCTGTGGGTCTGTAAGCACCACATTTTTTCTTGCGATACCTCTTTGAGTTTTACCATCATATTCCATTTCTTGAGAAGTAATGCGGTTACCTTCGGCAGTGGTAAGCACTACATTATCTATTGCTTTTACAAAGTTGTCATTTTGATAAAATACAACCTTATCTGCCTTTAAAACTGAACCTTGATGCTGAAACTCTACATTACCAATAAATACAGGATTACCTTCATATAAATCAGGACGTCTAACCAAAGAGTCTGAGTGAATATGTTTTAACTTTTCTTCATTTCCTGCAACGGTACCTTTGGTATTAGGGTTTGGTTTAAAATACGCATCTTTTACCAATGGTGTTGTAGAGGTTTTCTCTTTCTGCTGTGCCAATGCAGAAAACCCTAAGCACATTAGTACGAGTATAATTAGCCTCATTATGCTTTTTTATGACCGTAGAAATAAAGCGAATGATTTTCTATTTTCACTCCAAATATTTCTTCTATAGAATCTTTAATTCCTTGGATACGAGGGTCGCAAAATTCTATAATTTCTGCAATTTCTTTGCTACCTTCCTTTTTATAGATTACCAAATGGTCGTGCTGTTTATCAAAGAAAGATTTTTCATAAGAAGCCGAAGTCATAGATTTTTCACCAAACTGGTGTTTACGAATAAGCCCTGCATCTAGAAAAATTTCTATACTATTGTAGATGGTGGCTTTACTCACATGATACTTCTTATTAAGCATAATGAGGTAGAGGTCATCTACATTAAAGTGTTCATCAAGTTTATAGATTTCCTCCAATATAGTGTATCGCTCAGGCGTGTTTCTAAATCCGTTTTCTTGTAAATACTGTTTTAGAGCGTCTTTTATTATTTCTATATCTTTCTCTTGATGTTCCATTAGGTACTATTATTTTCTAGATTTATTTAGTTACTTGTTTTAAAATTATCCATTTGTATACGCTTGTCTCCAGCTGCTGAATACAAAAGTGGAGCAGATTCTACTACCACATTATGAGTGGCAAGCCCAAAGGCTTTAAAATCATTGCTACCTAATTTTTTTACAAAGTTATAAATATTCATCGTAATTTTTTCCTTTATGGTGAAAAGATTGTCATTTATATAGACATTATCTATAATCACATACTTCATATCTGGAGGAATATTATGGCTTCTAAGAGATGGATAGTTACTCTTATCAGAGATAATCTCAGAGTTCATCATATCTTCCAGTACGTCTTGGAAATAATCGTTAATTCTTCTATCTATTTTAAACCCTAACAAGAAATTGATTTTATAAATCGTTCCAGGTAATACTTCATCTATTTCATATTTGAAAGTATAAGGGTTTTCTTGATTGATGATGTTCAGTATAAAATAATGATCAGCTCTCTTAGGTTGAGCCCTAATTATGGAATAAATAATTTTAGATTCTATTTCATCTTCCCTTTTAGCACGGCTGAAGAAGGCTAAGTTGGTAGCATATTTAGGCACACTATCATCTAGTTTTAAGTCTCTAATCGTAGAAATATAATTCTCTAGTTTTACAAATTTTATAAATCTGTTTTTTATCATTCTACCATTATACCAAGCATACATACAAATGCCTATAAAACCAGCAAGAACTACCGTAATCCAACCGCCTTCGTGAAATTTTATCACATTAGCACTGAAAAAGCCTAGCTCTATTGTACCATAAATGCCTAAAAATAAAAAAATCAATAACTTATTAACTCGTTTTTTGATAAGGAAGAAAGATAGTAGCAAGGTAGTAGTAAGCATAGTTACCGTGATAGAAAGTCCATAAGCGGCTTCCATTTTTTCGGATTCTTTGAAGTAAAGTACCACTACTATACACATAAGGAGAAGTCCCCAATTAATTTTAGGAATATACATTTGTCCTTTAACACCAGAAGGGTAATCTATTTTATGGATAGGCCAAAAATTGAGCGACATTGCTTCTGAAAATATCGTAAAAGAACCTGTAATAAGGGCTTGACTAGCAATAATAGCTGCTAAAGTAGCCAGTATTACTGAAGGTAAAACAAACCAATCTGGCATTATTCCAAAGAAAGGGTTGAGGCTACCAAGAGTTTCGTGATTATATTTTAGTATCCAAGCTCCTTGACCTAAATAGTTGAGAATAAGCATTATTTTAACAAATACCCAGCTCACTCTAATATTTTTAGCGCCACAATGTCCCAAATCAGAGTAAAGAGCTTCTGCTCCTGTAGTACAAAGGAATACCGCTCCCATGATAATAATGGCACTAGGCGAATGTGCTATAAGTTTATAAGCATAGTAAGGATTAAAGGCTTTTAAAACTTCTAAGTCTTCCGTTAAACGAAAAAAACCGAAGCCTCCTAGTGCTAAAAACCAAAGTACCATTACAGGTCCAAAAAATTTACCTATAAACGAAGTTCCAAATTGTTGCACAAAGAAGATTGCCACCAGTATCCCTAATGTAATGGGAACTACCGGAGTTTCGGGATTGTAGATTTTCAACCCCTCAATAGCAGACATTACTGTAAGTGATGGTGTTATTACTCCGTCTGCAATCAATGCAGAAGCGCCTAGTATTGCAATTAGGTATAGCCACCCTTTTTTTAGATTTTTGACTAATGAAAATAATGCTAAAATACCACCTTCACCTTTATTATCCGCTCTTAAAGAAACGAGTACATATTTTATAGTGGTTTGAATTGTAAGCGTCCAAATGATACAAGAAAGAGCTCCTTCTATATATTCATCAAAAGGAATAGAAGCATCTTTTCTAGCATTAACAATGGCTTTCATTACATAGAGAGGAGAAGTACCTATGTCTCCGAAAACAATACCTAAAGAGACTAATACTCCGATGAGTGAGAGCTTTTTTGTGTCAAAATGAGAATGCTCTCCGTTAAGTGTAGACATTTAATATTTGAATTAAAAATAAGGGCAAAATTAAATCAAATTTCGATATAGCTAAAGAAATTTTTAAACTTTCTTTTACAACTAGAAAAGATGAATGGTTTATGAAGTATAACAAAAATACCCCATATTGTTAAAATATAGGGTTTTGTTATATCATTATAATGAAGGATTAACCTTCTTTTTTATAAATATTGGTATCGTAGTAAGGGAACTTACCTTCCGTAGGTGAATGGTATTCCTTATCCTTATCTCCTCCTAAAGTAACTACTAATGTATAGCACCAGTAGATGAAGAACCCACAACCTAGTAAGAATAAAACCCAGTTTAAAACATTACCAGCAACATCGTAGAATCCAAAAGACCATTTAAATAAATCGCTTAAAAATAACCAGAAAGAAGTCATTGTTTTTCTTTTTTAAATTAACTTTGCACAAAATTATAAAAAAATGTTCAGATTACTCTCAAATGAAATTAAAATTTTTTCTATTCCTATCTATATAGGTGTTTTGTTTCTTATGGTAATCGGGTTTAATGCTTTAAATTTCAATACTGTAGAGGCTTTTTCTGGTTTGTTTAGCTTCACGGGTATTGCTTTAGGGTATTTTTTATTTAATAAGATAGGACTGAACTATAATAGACACGTACCGTTTTTTATTTATACTTTCGTTGTATTTGCTTTTTATGAAGGAAATTTAGATATTGGGATAGCCTTTAATCTTTTCACTAATGCATTTGTATTACTTATTTTAACCACTGGAGAGGAAGTTTTTAAGAAAAATTACTATCTGATTGTGGGGGCGTTACTTGCTTTGGGATATTTATTTTTACCTACGGTGTGGGCATTTACCATTTTTGTAATTATCCATCTAATAGCAACTTCAGATAAAATAGGGCTCAATATATTTAGGCTAGTTTTTGGTTTTATGCTAGTATTATTGTCTTACTTTGGAGTAATGTATCTCCTTGGGAACAATTCATTTAATCCAGCTTATCTACCTTTAATTACGCCTCGACTTCAAGAGAATTACTATCCGTTATATTTTCTGCTACCTGTTTTACTGATGGTGTTTTATGCCGTTGCCAATCATTTTATTCATTTTAATAAGAAAAGCCCTATTAGTAGGTTTAAATACACCTTTATATTGTTATACACACTTACTCAATCTATAACGATATTTTTATATATGGGTACAGTGTATGAGTATCTGTTATTCATTGCCTTACCAGTAAGTATCATTGTAAGTAGAGCACTAAGATTTATGCCTAAATATTGGATGCAAGAGCTAGGGCTTTGGGTGGTAGTTTTGAGTTTAGTTTTGTTTAAAATAGGAACTTTTTTAGATATTAAAGAAATAATAAATTTATGATTCAGATAGAAGATAAACTAATTTCAGAGGATTTGTTCTCAGAGGAATTTGTATGCAACCTTAACAAGTGTAAGGGAGCTTGTTGTATAGAGGGCGATGCTGGGGCTCCACTAGAGCAGTCGGAAGTAAAGATATTAGAGGACATTTATCCTAAAATTAAAAGCTATCTTCGTCCAGAGGGAATTAAAGCCATAGAAGAGCAAGGAACTTCCGTGGAAGATTTTGAGGGCGATTTGGTAACACCATTGATTGATAATAGAGATTGTGCTTATGTTATTTTTGATGAAAATGGTATCACCAAATGTGGTATAGAGAAGGCTTATGAAGAAGGAGCTATCGATTGGCAAAAACCAATCTCCTGCCATTTGTACCCCATTAGAATTACAGAATACTCTACTTTTACAGCGTTCAATTATCATGAGTGGAAGATATGCAGCGATGCCTGTACTTTAGGAAAAGAACTTAAAGTACCTGTGTATAAGTTTCTAAAAACACCTTTAATCAGAAAGTATGGAGAAGGTTTTTACCAAACATTAACGGAAGCTGCGGAAGAATACGAACGAGCTTTTGGAAATCGTGAGTAGTAGAAACTTGGCTTCTTTGAAGAATATGGCTTATCTTTGCAAAAATCTTAACTAAAAAACAACTAAAACAGATGAATAATAAGTATATTAAACTTGTGGTAGCTGCCCTTATGATAGCTTTTGGTGTTTATTTGATGTTTAATAGAAATATAGGTTGGGGCATTGTGATGGTGTTATTATCCTCGTTGCCTATTATATTATTCTTCAAAAATGAGTTTATCCTTCTTGCGTTTTGGCAGTTAAGAAAGCAGAACTTCCCTAAAGCCGCACAATGGTTAGCTTCTATAAAGAATTATAAAAGTCAGTTGCACCGTTCACAATACGGTTATTATCATTACTTACAAGGGCTTACTCTAGCTCAAGATGAGCCTAGAAAGGTAGAACCTCTAATGAAAAAGGCTTTGGAATACGGTCTGAATATGAAACACGACCGTGCAATGGCAACCCTTAATTTAGCGGCAGGAGCAATGCAAAGAGGACGCAAACAAGAGGCACAAAGACTTCTAGAAGAAGCGAAAAGGCTAGATAGTTCGGGTATGATGACTGAGCATATTAAAACAATGAAAGACCAACTTAAAATGCCTACTATGCAGAAACATATGCATAACCCAAATATGAGACAAAGAGGTAAATTCTTTTAAAATAGAGGTTAATAAAAATAAAAATCCCTTAGCTTTTTGCTAAGGGATTTTTTATTGATAAATAATTATTTCTCTTGAAAGGTTTTGTAATGGTCTTTGGTAATCCATACTTTACCATCTTTTGTAAAGACAAGCCTGTCTGCATTTCTTCTGCCACATTGATAGTTAATGTCCGCTTCGTAGTAATGGTCTCCTCTAGGAAGCTGATTTTCTCTGTTTCGGAATTTATCTCCACCAATAGCTTTCCCAGGTAGCACTTCGCAAAGATTACCAGAGGAAGGGGTCCACCCTGATTTTTTAGCTTCACTTTTGGTAATGTAGTATGCTGGAAGTTCGTGATGTTCTTTTATATAAGTAATTACGGTGTTTTCTTCTGTAAGAGTTTCAATATCTTGCTGAGTGTTTTCTTGAGAAGACACACTTGTGCTAACCTCTGAGGTAACATTATTTAAAGTATCAGGGCTAGATTTCTGAAAGCATTTAACTCCTATTAAAGTCCCTGCTAATAGTCCTAAAACTAGGAAAATCCATTTATTATTAAGGTATTTCATTGTATTATGATTTGTGTGATTAAATTCCTATTTCTACCTGAAATCTAGCGTACCAATTATTATCCTTTCTTCCATCTATGTATAGGAAATTATTTTTACTCACTTCCACTTGGGCTTTAAAGGCGTGTTCCCAAATATACTTGGTAATACCAAAGGAAAGTTGATTTTGTTTTGGTATCAAGTTCTGTATATTTTTATTAGGTGTCATTTCAGAGAAACGCCCGATAACTTCCCAATTCTTAGGGAAAATATAACTCAGTTGAGTATCGTAACCGTGTCCTGCTGCCACAGGTATTACTTTAGAAAAATCGGCATTATGTGTGAGAGGGTTGCTGGTGCTTCTGCTCATATAAGCAACGGTAGCTGTCCAGCCATTGTATTTCATCATACCATCTAAAAGAACAGACTGCAAATCTCTACTTTCCAACAACTCTTTACCCCTTTGTCCTTGCGAAAAATTAGACCTTTGGTTGAAGTGATAAGTACCTCCTAGATAAATCTTAGGCGTAGGCTCTCGGTATAAATCGCCTTCAAAAAACTCCCCATTGTTTTTAAAAGCTCCTAGAGGGTAGAGTTCTACTCTCCCAGTGTAGGCAAGTCCGTCGGTTTTGTCATTAAAGTTTCTTCCTTCTCCAGTAGTTATGGCAGTTTTTAAGCTGTACCCAAACTCGTTAGCTTTGGTATTGTTATAAATGGCTTGGAAACCAAAATCCCTATCAATATTAAACATAGCGTTGTTGATAGAACGGTCGGTAAGGTCTAATGCTCCCGATGAGTTTACCCTTTGTCTGTTCCCTGGGAGTTTTGTTTGTCCGAAACCAAGCATGAGTTTATTGGTAGCTTTATAAAATACAATCGCATCTCTTATGATGTTAAGCGGACTCCCTTCTTTAATTTCGCCCACATCATCAGGAGCAAAGGAAAGCTGTATAGCATACAAAAACCTAGGATTACCCACATACCCATCAAACCTTAAACGAAGACGGCGAATGGCAGCCTTATATTCTGTATTTTCATTGTCATTAAAATCGGCTTCTAGTCTGTTCTGCATTCTAAAACGAATATTAAATTGGAATAGACTATCAGGAGAAGTAATCCCTACACCTTTACCAAAGTTATAGTAGGGTAGAGCCTCCAAATGGAGTTGTTTAACCGTCTTAGAAGATAAAACAGTATCTTTTTTAAGTAGAATAATGGTATCCGAAACCTTAGTTTTTTGAGACTTGGCTACTAGAGGTAGAGCAAACAAGCATAGCCAAAACAAATATTTCATCTTAATATATTATTTAGGAGTGCAAATTTAAACAAAAATAAGCAGGCGATTGTAGGGAATAAACTAAGTTTTGCATAAAATATTTCTCAAAAACTTGCACACTTCTTCAAAAGGTTATAAGTTTGCCTTAGTTTTATGACACGCAATATCAGTAACATACAAACAAGTGTAAAAAAGTACTCCAATTATTTGGTAGTTTCAGATAATTGTGTAAACACACACACACACACACACACAGGTAGTTTCGTGGGTATGCGTCCGACTATTTAGCAAATTCTTTAGACTTTTATCGTTAAACCAAAATATGGTTCCGCCAACTTTCGTTGGGGGCTTTTTGTGTTTACATCATTCTAATTTTAACTTTTATACTTACTTACTAAAAGCACCATTGTTTTGTCTCATAACATGGTCGTTCTTGTTGGGTGCTTTTAGTGTTCAGGGGGAGCATTCTGCTCTTTCTGTTTTAGCCTTCCTCCTCATTTTGTGTGTGTTGAGAGGGGGGAGGCGTTTTTTTAGGTTAGAGGTGAGATATGAGAGTTTAGAACTTAGTACAGTCTCATCAACCCTTAAACCGAACCTACAAAATCTAAAATCCAATATCTATAAACTTTAAATATGAACAATTTTAAATTAAATATTATGAAAACAAAAACAACCAAACTAAGTGTATGTGCCTTTTTAGGTCTAGGTTTAATGGCTTATGGACAATATGATGGTAAAGTAGGCATCAATGAATCTCATCCCCAAGCCACTTTGGAAATAAAACCGAATACCGCTAATAGTCTAAGCACAGCCTCTACTGTAGAAGGGGTGCTAATTCCTAGGGTCAGCCGTTTGAGGGCTGCCAATATGGGGACGGGTGTAGCAGAATCTACTTTGCTTTACATTAGCTCAGTGGCAGACGGTACAGCTTCGGGAACCACGGCTAATGTAGATGCTACAGGATTTTACTTCTTTAAAGGAGGGGTTTGGGTAAAGTTGGGAACAGAAGCTAGTAGTACCACAGGAGGAGCTACGCTACAATCTATTACTGGTAATATTAGAGAAGTAGCACATGCCAATATTGCAGAATGGAGCGTACCTAATACTTTTGCTTTAGCACAAACTGGAGACCAACAAATAGTACTTCCAGACCCTAAAAAATATATAGGGAAAATAATTTCTGTAAACAATCAGCACAATACTGCATTAGCTTACTCTGGAACCAATCAGCCTAAGAATGTTAGCACTTTGGCTTCTGGCAAAGCCCATATCCTCATGGCAGGATTACAAGATCCAAAAGATGAAAATAGTGCTATTTGGTACCTTATCGGTGGTAGCTATTAGCCTAGGTATTATCTTAAATTATATCATTATGAAAAAAATCATCTTATTAGGGTTATTGGCTTTTTTTACAGCTAATGCCCAAATTCAAGTTCAAAATCAATCTACTAATACTATAGGAGGAGAAAATCCTTTTATGGACGCCTCTTACTATAATCAGTTTTCTAATACTCTAGGAAAGGGGTTGTATTTTCCTACTACTAATTTAACTACTTGGGAGTTTAAACTCTCCTCAATTGATCCAGGTAAGTTTTCTAACTACTTTGATGGTATGGTGGTGTATAACTCGGGGACAGGTCTTACAGTATCTAATACCAGTAAAGGTGGCAAACAAGTGAGTGTAAGCCCAGGGTTCTACTATTTTAAAAACCCTAACCAAACTTTTCCTACAGGCAGTGTTGCCAATGGGGAATGGGTAAGATTGAGTAGTGACGGTGGGGTATCTACTAACCTCTACACTGCAGATGGTACTCTAGCAGGTAACAGAACGGTAACTCTAGGGTCTAATAACTTAGTGTTTAAGGGAGCAGGGAATATAGGGGTTGGTACTGATGCCCCAACTACTAAACTAGATGTGGCTGGAGGGGTAAAGATAGCAGACGGTACCCAAGGCGCAGGAAAAGTTTTAACGAGTGATGCTGAAGGTAAGGCTACTTGGACAAGCACTGCTCTAAAAGCCCCTAACTATGCTGTCCCTGATGCTTTATGGAACGCTAATGGAACGCCAAACGAAAGAGACAAACAAAATATAGTAGTAGTTTATGGTCCTTATACTGTTCCTAAAACAGGCTGGTACACTTTAGTTTCCCGATGGTTTTATGTGCAAAATAATAATCCCAATAATGGAGGAAATGCGGATGAAGGCTCTGCATCAGTATGGGTACAAATAAGTGAAAGTGCCCTTGGAATGGATGAACCTGGTTTCTTTTATGAAGATAGAAAAGTTGTAAATACTTCTGCAACCACCGCAGGTAATGGGATATTTGTTTATTTAAAACAAGGTGCAAACTATTACATCTATCAGGTGGCAAAATATACAATGAAACCTGGAACAGGCGAGCGAAACTTTCGTTTACATTTTGTACAATAATTATCATATAAATATCTAATACTAAAATTTTACACTTATGAATACACTAAAAGCTTGGTTGCGTCCCAACCTACTCACGAAAGACGACCCTAACGATTTTGTAGCCGTGCCTCTCTTAGGTGGTAGCCTTGGCATTACAGAAATTATAGAAGCTCTTAAAAAAGAGGGTATGGAAATACAAACCGAAACGGCAGTAGATATTATCACTCGTTTTAACCGTAAAGCCTCAGAGCTAGTACTTAATGGTTATAGTGTAAATACAGGACTGGTGTATATGCGTCCTGCCATTAAGGGCGTATTTTACGACAAAACTTGGGATAAAGAGAAGCACTCCGTTTATGTGAATGTGAACCAAGGCTTAGACCTTAGAAAAGCGGTAGCAGACACTAAGGTAGAAATCCTAGGCGAACAATCCAGCCCTATGAGTGTGTTCAGCATTACCGACAAGGTTACAGGCAAAGCAGATGGCACACTTACCAAAGGCAAAAACGCTGAAATCAAAGGTACTTATATTAAAATAGATGGAGACAGTCCTAAAAACGGCATCGTCTTTAAAAACTTAGACACTCAGCAAGAAGTGAAGCTCTCAACAGAACATATTGTGCTTAATGAGCCGTCAAGGTTACTCATACTGGTTCCTACAGATTTAGAAGCGGGTAACTACGAGCTAAGCATTACCACACAATATGCTAAAGGTGGCATCACCACCAAAGAGCCTCGTGTGGGTGTACTTTCGTCGCCAGTGGTTATTGGCTAAATAGGGTGCTATTCCCTAGCTTAAAGAGAAACGCCTCCCCACGACTGTGGGGAGGCGTTCCCTATATCCATAGGGAGGTCTTCCCTAAAAATGTATTTAGCTTGATACAGCTTTCAGCCCGATAATAGAGCCTATAAGAGTGACTAAGAAAAAGAGCCTTAGTGTGGTGGCAGGTTCTTTAAATACAAAGATGCCCATCAGTACAGTGCCTACCGCTCCTATTCCTGTCCATACAGCGTAGGCGGTTCCTATGGGAAGTGTTTGGGTGGCTTTAATGAGTAACCCCATACTTGTAGTCAGGGCAACTAAAAAGCCTAGATACCACCAAACCGCTTCTGTACTTTCCGAAGTTTTGGCTTTTCCTAAACAAAATGCAAATAAGGCTTCAAAGAGTCCTGCAATGATTAAAATAATCCAATTCATCTTAATGGTATAAAAAAGGGTTTTGATGAGTTGCTGTAAAATAAAAAACTGTTTCTACATCTGTTGTAGAAACAGTTTTTACCTATAATTTTAGTTTATATATGCTCTGTTTTAAAGAGCTTGTTGTAGTTATGGAGTTCGTTATTGGTAAAACCTTGAGATTCCATCCACTCATCATTATAGACTTTGCTGATGTATCTAGAACCGTGGTCTGGGTAGATAAGCACCACTAAATCATCTTCTTTAAACGGATTCTCCTCTGCATACTGCATAAGAGCTTGGGTAACGGCTCCTGTAGTGTAGCCTCCCATAATGCCTTCTTTTATAGCAATTTCTCTTGTGCGGTAAGCACTTTGTTCATCGTTCACTCTTACAAATTCGTCTATTAAATCAAACCTAAGTGCAGTTGGGATTAAATTTTTGCCCAATCCTTCTATTTGGTAGGGGTGAATATCCTCTTTGTTGATAGCCCCTGTTTCGTGGTAAGTTTTAAGTATAGAACCATCTGCATCTACTCCAATGATTTTAATGTCAGGGTTCTGCTCTTTAAGGAATTTAGCAGAGCCAGAAAGTGTTCCACCAGTACCAGTACACGCAATTAGGTGTGTGATTTTCCCTTGGGTCTGTTCCCATATCTCAGGACCAGTAGTGGTGTAGTGGGCGTCTATATTTAGTTCGTTAAAATATTGGTTGATGTAGATAGAGTTAGGCGTTTCTTTAGCAATTCTTTTAGCGACTTCGTAATAAGAGCGAGGGTCGTCCGCAGGTACATTCGCAGGGCAAACATATACAGTAGCACCTAATGCTTTTAGATAAGCTATTTTTTCAGGCTTGGTTTTATCGCTTACAGATAAGATGCACTTGTACCCTTTGATAATGCTTACCATGGCAATAGAGAACCCTGTGTTACCAGAGGTGGTCTCTACAATAGTAGCACCTGGTTTTAGTAATCCTTTTTTTTCTGCTTGTTCTATAATATGCAGAGCTATCCTATCTTTAGTAGAGTGCCCTGGGTTAGAAGACTCTATCTTCGCATAGACTGTAGCTGCTATATTTTCGGTAATTTTATTTAATCTAACAAGAGGAGTATTTCCTATTAAACCGAGAATATTATCATAAACATTAGTCGCCATATTACATTTTCTCAAAAACTGGGTGCAAAGTTAATAAAAAAATAAGGAATATAAGACTTAAATATCTGTTTAGTTTTGGTGGTATTTTGTATCATTAGTTACAGTTGATTTGCTTTTTTACTTCAAGGCTTCCATATTTATAGCTGTACTCCCAAGGTTTTTTAATATTTTTGCGGTTCTATTTTTAATTCTATGATTATTATTCTTCTCATTCTAAGTGTGATACTGGGGGTATTGTTAGGTAAGTTTTTTGGGGCTAAAGAGAAGCTAGCAAAGAATTTACTTATTCTAAGTGCGGGGTTTCTTATTACGATTTGTCTTAACGAAGTTTTTCCTCAGGTGTACCACGAACAGAATCATAATATAGGGATTTGGATTGTATTAGGAGTGCTATTACAGATGGTTTTAGAAAGTTTTACCAAAGGTTTTGAGCATGGGCATATCCACCATCACAATGAAGCTAAAAATATACTGCCTGTGGCACTTATGGTGGGTTTGTTTTTTCATGCTTTTATAGAAGGTATCCCTTTAGCTAACGAAACAGAGGTTTTGTCGCCCTATCTTACAGGTATTTTGTTTCATAACCTTCCTATTTCCTTTGTTTTGGGAGCGTATTTGTTTGGTAAAGGGTCATCAAAGCGTTATTCGTGGAGTATCATTAGCATTTTTGCTTTGGCTTCTCCTCTTGGAGTGCTTTTGGGAAAATATATCCCAATGGAATGGCAGTCTTATTTTCTAGCTATAGTGGGAGGGATATTTCTGCATATCTCCGCTGTAATTATATTTGAAAGCAATAAAAACCACAAAATGGATTGGATGAAGCTCTTGCTAGTAGTGTCAGGGATTCTGATTGCTTTGCTAGGGCATTTATTCCATCATCATTAAAGACTAAATCTGATTGATATAATAAAAAAAATAAAACCTTTGTAGTAAATGTTACAAAGGTTTTATTTTTATAAATATAGGTTGGTTAGATAACCCCTAGTTCTTTTCCTACTTTTTCAAAGGCAGCTATAGCTTTATCTAAATGTTCTCTTGTGTGTGCGGCTGATAATTGTACTCTAATTCTAGCCTTGCCTTTCGGAACCACAGGGTAGAAAAACCCGATAACATAGATGCCTTCGTCCATAAGTTTTTCTGCCATTTTTTGTGATAGTGGGGCATCATAAAGCATTACAGGTACAATAGCGGCATCGCCATCAGGAATGTCAAAACCTTTGGCTTTCATTTGGGTTCTAAAATATTGGGCGTTATCCATTACCTTATCTCTTAGGCTGGTATCTTCGGAAATCATTTCTAGAACTTTGGTTGCCGCACCTACAATGCCAGGGGCTAAAGAGTTAGAAAACAGATAAGGTCTAGAACGCTGTCTTAACATATCTATAATTTCTTTTTTACCAGAAGTAAAGCCACCCAACGCTCCACCTAGTGCTTTCCCTAGTGTAGAAGTAATGATGTCCACTCTTCCCATAACTTCGTTTGCTTCGTGAGTACCTCTTCCTGTTTTGCCGATAAAACCTGTGGCGTGGGAGTCGTCCACCATCACTAGAGCATCGTATTTTTCAGCTAAATCACAAACGCCTTTTAAGTCGGCTACGATACCGTCCATAGAGAACACTCCATCGGTAACAATGATTTTAAATCTGTGGTTGTGTTTACTTGCTTCAATAAGCTGAGCTTCCAAATCTGCCATATCATTGTTTTTATAACGATACCTTGCCGCTTTGCAAAGTCTTACTCCATCAATAATAGAAGCGTGGTTAAGTTCATCAGAAATGATGGCATCTTCTGCTGTAAATAGTGGTTCAAAAACCCCACCGTTGGCATCAAAACAAGCGGCATAGAGAATAGTGTCTTCCATGCCCAAAAACTCAGATATTTTAGCCTCTAGGTTTTTATGAATATTTTGTGTGCCACATATAAAACGCACAGAAGACATACCGTAACCGTGAGAAGCAATAGCATCTTGTGAGGCTTTCATAACTTCGGGGTGGTTGGATAGCCCGAGGTAGTTATTGGCACAGAAATTAAGTAGTTTTTTACCATTGGCTACAATTTCAGCTGATTGTTGAGAGGTAATGATGCGTTCGTTTTTATAAAGACCTTCGTTTTTGATGTTTTGAAGTTCGGTTTGTAAATACTCTAGATAATTTTTAGAAATCATATTTAGTTTATTTTGGTTATAAAATCGTTGGCTAATTTAATAAAAAAAGCCTTCACTGTTGGAAGACTTTATAGATTATTTTACAAATACTAGAGATTGAGTGCCGGCTCTAGTAGTTTTTCCATTTTAGCTTTAATCTGATTTACAGACCCTGTGTAGTTATTGATTAAAAGTGAGAAGGTAAGCGTTCTGCCAGATTTGGTATTGATGTAACCTGCTAGACATTTTACAGCTCTTAATGTGCCTGTTTTAGCAAAGATTTGTCCGTAGCCTTCGTTATAGAGAAACATTTTCCTTAATGTACCTGTTTGCCCTGCAATAGGCAACGAATCAAAGTAGGATTTGTAATATTTCTCTTTCATAAGACCTGCCAAAAACTTAACCTGTGAAATAGGGGTTACCAGATTGTTTCTAGATAAACCGCTACCGTCCATTAGGTTTAAACCGTTGAAATCATAGCCGTTAGCATTTAGATGTTCTACGATTGTTTGTCTGCCTGTTGCTAGAGACTCGTCTCCGTTTTTGTAAAATCCTACTGAACGAAGTAAGGCTTCTGCAAATCTATTATTACTTGTTTGATTAACGAAATACACAATCTCCTCTAAACTAGGTGATTGGTATTTGGTGATAAAAGTTCTGTCTTCGGGTGTGATATCAATTGTTTTTCCCTCTACTTTGCCTGTTACAGATATCTTATTTTTAAGTAAAGAGGCCTTTAATGTATTAGCGAGAGAATAAGGTGCTGAAGGTATCTTACCAGTTACAGTATTGCCTTCAAAAGATTCTGTATAAACCATTTGGTTGGTGTATGGAGAAACATAGAAAAATCTTTTTTCATCGGCTTTAAATTTGCGTTTGGTGATTTTTCTCTCTTTGGTTGGGTCTATATTGGCTGTCTTGCCTACAGGGAGATAGTAGTTCTCTCTTTCTAACCATACAATGTTAGCAGGAAGGTTGTCATTATTACCTTTGAAAACTGCAGTTTGTACGAAAATGCTACCGTTGATTTTGGTAATTCCTAAGCTCTTTATTGAAGATATAAAATCAGAAGCAATGCTACTA
The DNA here is from genome assembly GCF_009670965.2 of Riemerella anatipestifer. Lineage (NCBI taxonomy): Bacteria > Pseudomonadati > Bacteroidota > Flavobacteriia > Flavobacteriales > Weeksellaceae > Riemerella > Riemerella anatipestifer. The sequence continues at coordinate 1,634,772 of NZ_CP073239.1, forward strand.
TAACTAGAAGAACCAGCCATACCAGTTCCTAAAGTAGGGTCGCCGCTACCTATAATATATAGGTTGCCTTCTAGAACTCCTGTTTCAGATATTTTACCAGAGTATTCTAGCTGTGTATTATACTTAAACTTGGGACCTATAATGTTCATGGCTGCATCTGTAGTTAATAACTTTGTGGTAGATGCAGGAACTAATGGAGTAGCCTCATTATAAGAACTTATGATTTGCTTACTTTTAGGGTCATAAACTACAAACCCCCATTGACCATTTTTTACCATAGGGTCACTTGCCAGTCGATTGATAGCGATGTCCAGTTCTTCTTTAGCCGAAAGAGTTACTTTTTCAGTAGTTGGTGTTTCGTAGGTAGGGTACGAACTAGAGTATTGAGCAAATGAAACGGAAAATATAGATATACAGGCTGTTAAAAGTCCTTTTTTTATTAAATTCATACTTTTAAATTTTATTACTTTGAGGTTTTCTATTGGAAAACAACGAAACAAAGGTAAAAAATATTATAAGTCTAGACCTATGCCAAGGTGGTAAATAGACTTAAATTATGTTAAAAAGAGTTAAAAATCTACAAACACTTCTATTTTCACAGATTGATAAGCGGAGATTTCTCTGAACTCGTCCAATGATTGTGAAATGTACTCTTTGAAAGTAAAGTATTTATTATTTCTAGGCAATTTGAGTAATATTTGGTATTGATATTTGTTTTTCAACTTTGAGATAGGCGCTTTTTCTGGACCTAAAACACAGTCTAAAGGTAAGTATTTTCTAAGAATAGAGCCTAAAAATTGTGATGCTCTATCTGCTTTACCTTCTTTGGAGTGTTTAATTTCTAAAAGTACCACTTTGGTAAATGGTGGATAGAGGAATTTTTTTCTATCATTTAGAAAATGCTCATAGATTTCTTGAGTGCTATTGTCTTTAATCAAGCTGAACAAAGGGTGTGTTGGGTTGTAAGTTTGTATAACTACTTTACCTTTTCCTGAAGTTCTACCTGCTCTTCCGGATACCTGAGTGATGAGTTGATAGGCTCTTTCTTCCGCTCGAAAGTCTTGTACATAGAGAAGTGCATCAGCTTTAGGAATTGCCACTAGGTCTATATGGTCAAAGTCTAAACCTTTAGAAATCATCTGTGTGCCAACAATGATGTCGGTCTCTCTATTTTCTATTTTTTCGTAGAGTTTTTCATAGGCAAACTTTTTTCTCATAGAGTCTATATCCATTCTGTCCACTTCTGCTTCTGGAAACAGCCTTTTGATTTCCTCAGTTACTTGTTCTACTCCGATGCCTTTGGTATTGAGTTGTTGAGACTGGCACTTAGGACATTGGTTAGGTTTAGAAGCTCTTTGTCCACAATAATGGCACTTCAATTCGTTAGAAGATTTGTGATAGGTCATTACTACATCACAGTTAGAGCAATAGGTTACATGTCCACAAGCCTCACATTCTACCACATTGGCATAGCCTCTTCTGTTATGGAGGACGATGATTTGTTTGTTCTCCTCTAAATTTTCCTGAACTTTTTGAACTAATGCTGCCGAAAAATTACCATTTAGAGTTTTGGCTTCCTGTTCTTCTTTAATATTGATGATTTCAAAATCTGGTAAATCTACATTGCCGTATCGTTCGCCTAAATAAAGGTATTTAAGTTTTCCTTTTTGGGCGGCGTAATAAGACTCCAAAGATGGCGTAGCAGAGCCGAGCAGTAGATGTGCTTTATAATGATGAGCTAGGATTTGAGCTGCATCTTTAGCATTAAAGTAAGGGCTAGCTTCTCTAGGTTTGTAGGCAGAATCGTGTTCTTCATCTACAATCACTAAATCTAAATTTTGGTAGGGCAGGAACAATGCGTTTCTAGTTCCAATAAGAACTTTAATCTTGTTGAGTTTTACTTTTCGCCAAACTTCCACTCGTTCAAAATCGGTGAGTTTTTGATGATAAAAGCCAATTAAATCGCCGTATTTTTTTTCTAATCTGCGGATAATTTGTTTGGTTAATGCAATCTCGGGTAATAATAATAATGTGTTTTTATTCTCTTTGATGAGTTGCTCTATCAAGTGGATATAGATATGTGTTTTCCCCGAAGAAGTTACGCCGTGTAATAATACTTTCTGATTTTGAGCAAAAGCTTCTTCTATTGCTTTAAGTGTATTGTCTTGAGTTTCAGTAAGAGGTTCAAGGTCTTCTATATCACCATTGTAAGTCTCTAGTCGGTCGTGCTGGAGGTAATATTCATCTACTAGACCTTTATCTATCAGAGCTTTCATTTGGGCGTGAGCGAAATTGCCTTCCTCAAACAAAATAGATTTTTTAATAGGAACTTCAGGCGAAGTCGTTTGTTTAGACAAAATGAGCAGGAAAAGTTCTTTTTGTTTTTCCGCTCTATTAAGGCTAGAAATGACCTCTGCTAAAGACTGATTGCCTAGCAATTCCTCTTTAATTTTTACATAAGCTACCTCCTTTATTTTGTACTTTTCTACCACTTTTTCATCTATCTCTATATAGTGCATATCTATAAGAGCGTTGATGGTTTTAATTAAATTTTTCTTCGGAATAAAGGCTTCCATTTCAGAAAGATTGACCAATTGTTGGACTTCCAACGCTTGTATTAAAAGTATTTCGTTGGCATCTAGAAGTTCATAATCTATGTTAGCATTTGGTTTGAGTTTTAGATAAGTCTCACTCTCCAATTTTAATGATGAAGGAAATGCTAAACGGTAAATTTCGCCTAAATTACACAGATAGTAAGAAGATAGCCATTGCCAAAACTCAAGCTGTGGGAGAGGTAAAATAGGGGTGTCGTCTAAAATGCTGTAAATTTCCTTTGGAGAAAACTCTTCGGGAGTGTTTTGGTGAAGGTCTGAGATAATTCCAGTATAGATCTTCTTTCCTCTAAACGGAACAAGAACGCGCATACCCAACGCTATTTTATCCTGTAAATCAATGGGAACTTTGTAAGTGAAAGTTCCTTTTAAATTAAGCGGTAGTATGACTTGAGCGTAAAGCATAAAAGGGAACAAAAATAAGCGATTTTTATTAAAAATATTTAAAGGGAAGTAAATATTGATAATTGTCTATATGAAAAAATACAATGCTACTGACTGAAAAAACCATATCTAGGCAAATGATGATGCTTGATACTGTCATTTTGTCATAAAAAAGGGAGTGGCATATTCTTGGTAAAATTGGAGGTGTACTAAAAATGAATATTAACAAAAAAATACATAATTAAAATGAGTAAAATTATAGGAATCGACTTAGGTACTACTAACTCTTGTGTGGCAGTAATGGAGGGTAAAGACCCTGTGGTAATCCCTAATGCAGAAGGAAAAAGAACAACGCCTTCTATCGTAGCTTTCACTGAAGATGGTGAGAGAAAAGTAGGAGATCCTGCAAAAAGACAAGCGGTTACAAACCCTAAAAATACAGTTTATTCTATCAAGAGATTTATCGGAGCTAACTTTAAAACAGATGCTAACGAGGTGTCTAGAGTTCCGTATCAAGTGGTAGAAGGTTCTAACGATACTGTTAAAGTTAAAATTGGAGATAGAGAATACACGCCTCAAGAAATTTCTGCAATGATTCTTCAAAAAATGAAGAAAACGGCTGAAGATTATTTAGGTCAAGAAGTTTCTCGTGCGGTAATTACTGTGCCTGCTTACTTTAACGATGCACAAAGACAAGCAACTAAAGAAGCTGGAGAAATTGCAGGTCTTAAGGTAGAAAGAATTATCAATGAACCTACTGCAGCAGCTTTAGCTTATGGTCTAGATAAGGTAGGTAAGAAGGATATGAATGTAGTGGTGTTCGACTGTGGTGGTGGTACTCACGACGTTTCTGTACTAGAAATGTACGAGGTAGATGGTAACGCATCTTTCGAAGTAAAAGCTACCGATGGGGATACACACCTAGGAGGAGACGACTTTGATAATGTGATTATCGACTGGATGGTGGCTGAATTCCAAGCGGAAGAGGGTGTAGATTTAAAATCTGACGCTATTGCTCTTCAAAGATTGAAAGAAGCAGCAGAAAAAGCAAAAGTTGAATTATCATCTTCTACTCAAACAGAAATCAATTTACCGTATATCACAGCTACAGCTTCAGGTCCAAAACACTTGGTTAAAACATTAACTAGAGCTAAGTTTGAACAATTAGCAGGAGATTTAATTCAAAGAACTATCGAGCCTTGTAAGTCTGCTCTTAAAAATGCAGGTATGAGCGTTTCTGATATTGATGAAATTATCCTAGTAGGTGGTTCTACAAGAATTCCTGCGATACAAGAAGCGGTAGAGAAATTCTTCGGTAAAGCTCCATCTAAAGGAGTAAATCCAGATGAGGTAGTGGCTATAGGTGCGGCTATCCAAGGGGGAGTTCTTACAGGAGATGTTAAAGATGTATTGTTATTAGATGTTACACCTCTTTCTTTAGGTATAGAAACTATGGGTTCTGTATTCACTAAGTTAATAGAAGCTAATACCACCATTCCTACTAAAAAATCAGAAGTATTCTCTACTGCGGTAGATAACCAGCCTGCGGTTACTATTAGAGTAGGACAAGGGGAAAGACCAATGTTTAACGATAACAAAGAAATCGGTAGATTTGAGCTTACAGATATTCCACCAGCACCTAGAGGTGTACCACAAATTGAGGTAACTTTTGATATAGATGCTAACGGTATTTTGAGCGTTTCTGCTAAAGATAAAGGTACAGGTAAAGAGCAATCTATCAAAATTCAAGCATCGTCTGGTCTTTCTGATGAAGAAATTGAAAGAATGAAGAGAGAAGCTGAAGAAAACTCAGCAGCAGATGCTAAGAAAAAAGAAGAAGCTGACCTTATCAACAAAGCAGATGGACAAATCTTCCAAACTGAAAAGCAAATAAAAGAATTTGGAGATAAGATTTCTGCGGATAAAAAATCAGCGATAGAAACAGCTTTAGCTGAATTAAAAACAGCTTATGAAGCTAAAGATATGGCAAATATTAAAACTAAATCTGAGGCTTTAGATGCGGCTTGGATGGCAGCATCAGAAGAGTTGTACAAAGCACAAGCTGAAGCACAAGGAGGTGCAGAACAAGCACAAGCTAACACAGGTAATGCTGCAGATGATGTACAAGATGCAGATTTTGAAGAAGTGAAGTAAGAGTTGATTGTCAACGATTAGTAAATATTAAAAACTACTATAAAATATTGATTTATAGTAGTTTTTTTATTTTATACTTTATTGTATTTTATTGTTCTTCTTATTTTTTAATTATAAATTTGTACCATATTTGTAGCGGGTCTTAATTTACTATAATGTGAGTCTTAAAAGTCTTAAATAAACTTATTGCTACTTATTATATATGAAAAATGGGGTTTAGTAATTTGAAAATACCTAAAATTTGCGAACAATGTGAAAAACCATTTGAGGCAAAAACAATGACAACTCGTTTTTGTTCGCATTTATGTGCTGATAAAAACTATAAGAATCGGAAAAAAAAAGAAAAAGAATTAAAGGAAAGAGAAAAGGTTTTAGAAAAATATGTAGATAAAATTGCAGTTCTTCAACTCAGAGAATTTATTTCTGTGGGGGAGGCTGTTGTTTTATTTGGTATTTCAAAAAGCACAATTCATAGATTAATCAAACGGAAAGTAATTCGTAGTGTAAATTTGGGAGAAAGACTTACAAGGATAAATAAATTGGAATTGGAAAAACTCTTTTCGCCAATTATCATTGATGAAAAAGAAAAACAAGAAAGTGAATTTCGTAAAAAATATAAAAAAGAAGATTGCTATACAATATCACAGGTAAGTGAAAAGTTTGGGGCAAATCCTTCAACGGTTCATCGTGTAATTGATAAGTTTAAAATTCCAAAAGAAAAAATAGGAAATTTTGTATATGTTCCTAAAAGTAAAATTGATAAAATATTTATTCGGCAATGAAGAGAAAACCTACTAAATCTACCGTGAGGCTTCGTAAGGCAGAGTTCCGAAAAGAATGGTATGTGTATATTGAGAGCTATCCTGTTTATGAATCCAATGATGAAAACCCCAAACGAGTGCGAGAATACTTAAACAGAAGTGTAAGTTCGGTGGTTTTTGACAAAAATCGCCAAGCAAGAACCGATGAAAACGGCAATATTTCCTATAAACCCAAACGAGATGAAAACGGAATAATTATCTGTAAAAGTGATTTGGATAAAGAAACAATGCTATTTGCTGATGCAGTTCGTAGAAAATTGCAGAAACAATATGATGATGAACTATTGTTTGGAGATAATCAAGAGTTGAAACAAAAAGAATTATTGGAAGAGAATTTTTTGGCATATAGTGAAGAACTTTTAAAAAAACGCCACAAAAATAGTTCGGATTCCATTCGGATAACTTGGAAAAGAACCATAGAACTCTTGAAATTATTTGCAGGAGAAGATATAAAATTTGTTCAAATTGATTTAAAATTTTCGGAAGATTTTAAATTGTTTTTACTTTCTGCACCTTGTAACGGAAATAAAAAAGGAACTATTTCTGTCAATACTTCGGCAACTTATTTATCTATTTTTAAAGCAATCCTAAAACAAGCTTTTATTGATGGATACTTTGTTTCAGATATATCAGGCAAAATAAAAGGAATTTCCATTAGAGCATCAAGGAGGGAATATCTCACGGAAGAAGAGTTGAATATTTTGGCAAAAACTCCTTGTGATAATGATGTTTTAAAACGAGCATCACTTTTTTCGGCTCTCACAGGATTGAGGCATTCGGATATTCAAAAATTAAAATGGAAAGAAATTGTAGTGAGTAAAGAAAAAATAGAACTTCATTTTACACAGAAGAAAACCAAAGGTGTGGAGTATAAACCAATCTCCAAACAAGCATTGGAATTGTGTGGAGAAAGAAGAGGTTTGGAAGATTTTGTTTTTGAGGATTTACCCAATTCTTCGTGGATTTCTCGCCCTTTGAAAAAATGGATTGAAAAAGCTGGTATTCATAGAAATATCACTTTTCATTGTTTTAGACACACTTTTGCGACTTTGCAATTAGCCAATGGAACGGATATTTACACCGTGAGCAAAATGCTGGGGCATACCAATGTGAATACAACACAAGTTTATGCAAAATTAGTTGATGAAAAGAAAATAAAAGCAGCGGAAGCAATTAAGTTAAATTTTTAAAATATAGAATATGATACAAGAGAAACATTTGATTTTGGGAGCAAAAGAGTTGGGACTTATCACATCAATATTAGCAACTACCATACCCATTATGGTAAAACTGGAACTGAATAAAGAAAGTGTTTATATGACTATCTTCGTGTTTATACTATCAATGGTCTTTTTATATTGTAATTTTCAACTTTTTCTTTTAGAAATTTTTAGATTTGTTAAAAGGTTGAAAGAAAAATCCAAAAAATCAATTAAGGAACTGGGAGATAAAATAGCTGAAAGTAAAAAATATTTTTTAAATAAAGAAAACATTTCATACCAACTTGTAAAGGCGGAAATTCCTATTGTAAATATTTATAATATGAGTTGTCCAAGCCTTCAACAGCCTAAAAAAGAATTGATTGAAAAACAAACTGAGCCAACAGAAAAACAAGAAAAAGCCATAGAATACACTCAAAAAGTTTTTGAAAATCACATAGAAAATCCCCAAGATTTGGAAAATTTTTACAAAGAAATCATTGCCTATTCTAACGGAAAAACAGATTTTTCAAATTCAAAATCTATAATAGTAAAAGATTTAACAAATTATGATTTGTATCATTTTGGCTGGAATATTTGGAATCATTTCAAAGTTGGAAAACAGGAAATTATAGCCAATTTCTTGCAGAATATTTTCACTGAAAAATTAGGAAATCAAACAGAAAGTACCATAATAAAACATTTACGCGATGATGAAAAAAAGGGAAAAATCATTTTACTGAAAGATATTACTAAATTTTCACAAAATAAATTGTTGTGCTTTTTGATGTGATACAATGTGTTTTATGTTTTCACATAAAAAATTATGAAAAAGAAATAAAAATTAAAACTACTAATGATAATTAGGAATTAAGCACAAAATTAAACACCATTGATGATAAAAAACAATGTGTTTTTAATAATGTGATGATGTGTTTTTTTAATCACAATTAAAATACATCATAGTTTTGCGGACATAATTTTGAAAATTAAAAATATTATGAATGCAAACGAAATTTCATTTGAAAATCTGCCAAAAGCAGTTGCCTTTCTATCTCATCAGATAGAAGAATTGAAAGTTATTGTAAAAAGTAAAGAAGCTATTGAAATCAATAACAAGAAAATTCCCATAAGCATAGATGAAGCCTGTGAGATTATTAAAAAGGCAAAACCAACAGTTTATACATTAGTACGAAAACGACAAATTCCACATTATAAAAATGGGAAAAAACTCTATTTTTATGAGGAAGAATTGCTAGAATGGATTGCAAAAGGCAAAAGAAAAACCATTCAGGAAATAGATGAAATAGTATTTCAAAACCGAAAAAGGGTTTAAGTAATTTTAATCTAAAAGTATATCAAAATGGAAAAATTACTTTTGCCTTATCTTCGTGTGGGCACGACTTACTATAAAATCATAGAACGCCCTCAAATCTCTGGTGATAAAATCACTTCACTGGTGAAGTGGTCAAGGGAAACTATTGTTCAAGACCACAGCAAGAAAATCATTTACGATATTCCGAAATACGACGGCTTTTGTTGTATTCCCAATCATTTGAAATATCAAAAAACGATTGAAAATTTCTATAATATTTACAATGAAATTCCGCATCAGCCGAGTGTTTCCAGAGTTTCAGTTGATGAAATTCCGTTTTCTATTTCTTTTCTGCAACATATTTTCGGCAGTCAAGTGGATTTAGGACTGGATTATCTGAAAATCCTATTGGAAAATCCTACTCAAATTCTGCCTATTTTATGTTTGGTCAGCAAAGAAAGAGCCACTGGAAAAACTACTTTTCTTAAATGGCTCAAAGAAATTTTTGGATTGAATATGACCTACATCAAGGGCGATGCTTTTGGTAGTCAGTTTAATTCCGATTGGGCTTCAATGCTTTTGATTGCGATTGATGAAGTCTTTTTTGACCGAAAAGAAATTACCGAACGGCTGAAATATCTTTCCACTACCAATAAAGATAAATTAGAAAACAAGGGCAAAGACCGAGAAGAAATTGATTTTTTCGGGAAATTCATTCTTTGTTCCAACAACGAAGACAATTTTATTCAAATTGATGAAAATGAAATCCGATTCTGGATTCTTAAAATCAATCCAATAAACTCCGAAAATACAGAATTTTTACAAAATTTAATTTCGGAAATTCCACAATTTTTAAGTTTTTTAATTCATCGGAAATTCCATTCTGAAAAGAAAAGCAGAATGTGGTTTTCGCCTGATGAAATCAAAACCAAAGCTCTGCAAAAATTAGTGTTCAAAAATGGGAATAAATTAGAAGCCAGGATGGTGGAACTCCTTTATGAATTTTTTGAGAGTAATGAAGTTCAAGAAATTAGCGTTGTGCCACAAGATGTTCTCAATATGCTCAATAGAATGTTTCGGCAACTGAATTTTTCTCGTAATGATGTACGAACGATTTTGAAAGACAAATGGAAGTTAGAACCGCAGAAAAGTGGATTGACTTACATTCGCTATGACATTGATTATTCAGGAAATTTCTACGAAAACAATGCGGTGGGAAGATACTTCAAAATTTCCAAAAATTTTATTCTTGAAAAATATGTTGATTTGTTGAATTAAGTTTTAATGTTTTAAAAATCAATTCAATACAAAATCAACAAAAGTCTCAACAAATTTTAAGACCTATTATTTTGTTGAGTATTCGTTAAATGGAAAAAATCAACTTTGTTGAATTGTTGAAAATATGTTGAGGTATTAAATCCTTATCAATCAAAATATTGTAATAAAAACTCAACAATTCAACGAAAAATAAGGATTTTATCATACGGAAATACTGATAAAATGTTCTGCTTTTAATTGTTGGCGTTAATTTTTTCTTTTCAAAAGATAAAACACAATCCTTTGCCACGGAGTTAGTGCAAAAAGTACCCATTGTTTACAAAAAGCGTGGGCTTAATGTAAAAATGGAACTTTTTGGTTTTTTCCTATCGTCAAAAACATTTGCTAACCGCTAAAAATATGAAAAATGAAACAAAACTTTTTAACCCAATTTATCACGAAAATTCAAGAAGAACAAGAGCAAAAAAATGCAGAAGAAAAGAGGAAAAATCATTTTAGAACGATTGGGAGAAAAGGAGGTTTAGCCAAGAAAAAATCAGCGGTTTTTTCTAAGACTATCTCAGCAAAATTGACCGAAAAAGAGTTTCAAATCATCAAAGAAAAAGCCGAAAAACTAAACCTTAAAATCTCCAAATATGTGCGATTGATTTTAACTGAAAAAGAACTGAAAATCAATGAATATAAGACAGATGAAGTACTTCTTTCTTACGGAACTCATTTTAATAGAATAAGCAATTTATTGCGAAATCGTGAATTTTCAAATTTGGAAAATAAAAATGAGATTTTACAGGAAATTATAAATACTACCAATTTGATTTACAACTATCTATATCAAAATAAAATCAGAGATGAATAATTCTGCCACTACAAGAAGAATTTCCAAAATCGCTTTGGAATATAACGGAAACGATAAAGGTACAGCTGAGATGGTATATTCTAATAATTTATTATCAAATACAGCTGAAAATCAATATAAAGAAATGAAAGCCATTGCAAACCGAAACAAAAATGTAAAGAATTGGGCTTTAACAGGATATATTTCGCCTGAAAGAAGCAAAGAAAATGAAGTTTCTGATGAAGTTTTGGTAAAATTAACCTTAAAAGCCTTACAAAAAGTAGGAGTTACAAAGGATAATCAAATTCGGTTAGATATTCATAATTCTACCAAGCATAAGCATATTCATTTTGTGGTAAATAGAGTGAATACGCACGGTATCAACACTATAAAATCCCATAAAATTGGCGAGAATTTTGGAAAAGCTGTAAGAGAAATTTGCACAGAAATGAATCTGAAAACAGATGTAGAAATCAGCAAAGAAAAGAAAGAGCAAATGCTTGAAAATTTGCAAAATTCCCTAAAAATAGCTACTGATTTTGATGAATTGATTGAGAAAATGGATAGAAGAGGTTATAAAATCACTTTGTCAGAAAATGTAAAAGTAGGCGTTTCGGGAATGCGGATTGTAAGACATTCGGACATCAATACGGAAACGAAGCGAGAATATTTAGCAGGATACAAACTTTCGGAGATTACCAATAATTTGAAAATCAGTAATATAAAAGAGATTTTAGAGCAAAATAACGCTAAGAAAATTAGGAGAGATAAAGAATTAGAAATCAAAGAAGAATTACATAAACCCAATAGAAGAAAATTTTAATAAAAATGGAAAATAAAGAAATAGATGACGGCTTGGAATTGCTGAAAAAAGTGATAGAAACCAATGAAGAAAATATTGATAATAACTCGCGGATATTAATGGCTTTTGAAGATTTATTGAATTTATTAGGGGAGGCTGAAAGCACATTAAGAGGAGCTTCTTATACTTTGGAAAACTCCAAGAAAGTTCTTGTGAGAACGAGCCATATACTAGAAAATACTCCAAAAACCTTTGAATTTAAAGCATCAAAAGAAGAACTCAAAGCACGGGAGCGATTTATTCATTCTATTCCCAAAAGTATTGAGGTTCATATTCCTGAAAAGTTAGAAAAAGACCTGATATTGCTGAATAACACTATATCAAAAGTAAATGGAAAATCTAGTGTTTTCAAATATTCTATTTTGGGAGGAATGGGGAGTTTGATTTTATCTATAATATTGCTGGGAGCTAGCGGATATTTTACTCAAAAATGGTATGCTGAAAGTATTAAAACTAAGGAAGAAATCAGGAAGGAATTACTAAAAGAATTTGAGAATAAAGGTAAAGGAATTTATGATGTGAAATCTTATGAAAAATTGCAATATAATACAGATTTGGTTAATAAATGGATTGAGAAATATCCAAACGATGCAGATAAGTTTCTACGCTTTAAAGAGGGCTATGAAACAAGGTAAAATTCATTATATTTGCTTTGTTTTTAATTTTTATAGATAACTGATGAATTTCACAGAAGACTCACGCGTAAAAATTCCTGCTATTCTACATTTAGCAAGATTAGGGTTTGAATATATTCCTCGAAATCAGCATTCACTTCGTAATGAGAGAAACAATATTTTCCCTGATATTTTCAAGGATAGTATCCAGAAAATCAATATCAATATGAGTGATGATGAAGTGGGTAGGTTGTTGGAAGATATTGCGGTGTCATTAGAATTTGATGATTTGGGGAGAGATTTTTATCAGCGTTTGACTTCTTCAAGTAGCGTAAAGCTCATCGATTTTGAAAATTTTAATAACAATTCTTTTCACATTACTACGGAATTGGCTTATAAAAGTGGTGAGGAGGAATTTCGTCCTGATATTACGATTTTTATCAACGGACTTCCGTTGGTGTTTGTAGAGGTAAAGAAACCCAATAATCGTGAAGGTATTATCGCGGAAAGAAACCGAATGAACCGCCGTTTTGGAGCCAAGCATTTCAAAACTTTTGCGAATATTACCCAATTGATGGTTTTTTCCAATAATATGGAATACGAAGATGGCACCACAGCACCTATTATGGGAGCCTTTTATGCAACTTCGGCGTATGGGAATATCCATTTTAATTATTTCCGAGAAGAAGAAATTTTCAATTTAACCCATATTTTAAAACCTGAAAATTCAGAATTTGAAGATTTTATTTTGAAGGATAATAACATTCCGCAAATAAAACATTCTCCTGAATTTAAGGAAAATAAAGACCACAATACCCCTACGCATCGGTTGCTTACCTCTTTGTTTAGTAGGGAACGATTGGCTTTTATGCTAAAATACAGCATCGCCTATGTGAGAGAAGAAAACAAAGAAACTGCCCAGCAGGAGTGGCAAAAGCACATTATGCGTTATCCACAAGTGTTTGCTACCTTGGCGATTGAAAAGAAACTAAATGAAGGTATTCATAAGGGGATTATTTGGCATACGCAAGGTTCTGGGAAAACGGCATTGGCGTATTATAATGTAAAGTTTTTGACCGATTATTTCCAGAAAAAAGGCATTATTCCTAAGTTTTATTTTGTGGTGGATAGGCTGGATTTAGCCAATCAAGCTCAGTCGGAATTTGCAAAACGCGGTTTGGAAGTCAAAAGAATTAACTCTCGCCGTGATTTTGTAGAAAATATGAAATCTACCAGCGTGGTAATGGGAAGTGCTGGGGGAGCAGAAATTTCGGTGGTGAATATCCAGAAATTCAGTGAAGAAAGCGTGGCTTCGGAAAAATTAGATTACGATGTGAATATCCAACGAGTTTATTTCATTGATGAAGCCCACAGAAGTTTCAATCCGAAAGGAGATTATTTTCTTAATCTTCTAAAATCGGACGAAAAAGCCATAAAAATTGCTTTAACAGGTACACCTTTGTTGAAAGAAACCGCTAAATTATACGATTCCAAAACTCTTTTTGGTGATTATATTCACAAATATTATTACAATAAATCCATTGCTGATGGCTATACGCTTCGCCTTATCCGTGAAGAAATTGATACCGAATACAAAATAAAAATGCAAGAGGTAATGGAGCAGATTTCGGTGAAAATGGGTGAAATAGACAAAAGCACTATTTTCTCTCATCAGAAATTTGTTTCGCCAATGTTGGATTATATTGTGAAGGATTTAACCGAATTTCGGGAGCGAAACGCTGATAGTTCCCTTGGGGCGATGGTGGTTTGTGATAGTTCTGACCAAGCCAAAGAATTATATCATCAATTTACAGAAAAATATTCTAAAAGTGAAGTGATGAATCCCTATGCTCCACAGAAAGCATCGGTTATTCTTCACGATGTGAATGATAAAATCACACGAGAGGGTGAGATTAAGGATTTCAAAAATGGGAAAATTGATATACTTTTCGTGTATAATATGCTTTTGACAGGTTTTGATGCCAAGCGATTGAAAAAATTATATTTGGCTCGGGTGGTGAAAGACCATAATTTATTGCAAACACTTACGCGAGTAAATCGCCCATACAAAAATTATCAATACGGTTTTGTAGTAGATTTTGCCGATATTTCCAAGCAATTTGAAAAGGCAAATTATAATTATTTGGAAGAATTGAAATCCGAATTGGGCGATGAAATGGAACATTACTCTAATCTTTTCAAAACCAGAGAAGAAATAGAGCGAGAAATTGCCGAAGTAAAGGAAATTTTGTTTCATTATAATACACAAAATAAAGAGATTTTCAATTCTCAAATTAGTGAAATTACGGATAAAGAACAATTAGCATCGCTTTTAAAACAACTTATCAATGCCAAAGAACTTCGGAATATTATCCGTTTGCAAGGCGAGGAAGATTTGCTTAAAAATGCAGATTTTGCTCTTTGGTTTGATTTGTTAAAAATTGTCTCGGCACGAATGGAAATCTTGAAATTTGCCGAAAGTGCTGAGCAGGGACAAACCATTGAAAATCTTCTGAATGTAGCATTGGAAGATGTGTATTTTCAGTTTGTGAAAGTCTCGGAAGAGGAGTTAAAAATAGCCGATGAATTACAAGAAAAACTCCGCAGGACGCGTGAGGAAATGCAACGAAATTTTGACCCAAAAGACCCAGAATTTATTTCACTTCGGGAGGAATTGGAGCGGATTTTCAGAAATAAAAACTTACAAGAAACCACCCAAGAAGGAATGCAAGAACATATTGTGATTTTGGATAAAATCTACAATAAAGTTAAGGAAATTAACCGAAAAAATGCACTTTTAAAAGAAAAATATAAAAATGATGAACGCTATGTGCGTATCCATAAGGAATTAAAAAGCAATCAATTAAAAAACGAAAAAGAAAGCCAAATTCACGAGGCACTTTTGGCAACCAAAGAAATGTTGGATGAAATGGTTTTAAGAAGTAGTCATATTTTGAGCAATACAGAATATTTTACGCAAGAGCTTATTAATCAAATTATTGTTAATTTTATGGATAAACATAAAATCATCAAAGAAGAAGATGAAAACGCATTTTTGGGCATACAAAATATTGGAAATTTGATTTCTGCAGAATACCAAAACAGTTGGAAATCTTGGAGATAATTTTTTATAAATTGAAATTAAAAGCAAATGAATGCTTCATAAAAAACTAAAAAATGACGGATATAAAATACATTACCGAAACTAAAAAACTTATTGACGACCTAAAAAGCGTATGTGCTAACTATGGTCTGGGCAACGATGGAAATGAATTCAAAATCATTTCTCAGGTGTTTTTGTACAAATATATGAACGATAAATTTTCCTATGAAGTAAAGCAAATGAGCCCAGAATTGGCTTCTGCGGAAAATTTTCAGAAGGCTTACGAGGAAATGCCCGAAGTAAAAAGGCAATTTCTGTTGGCTCGTTTGGGGAATAAAGCCCCGCATTTAAAGCCCGAACAACTACTCTCGCATTTGTTTAATAATTCTAATCAGCCCAATTTTTCGGAAATTTATTTTGATGGAACGTTGAGAAACATTAGCCAAGAAAATATCAATTTATATTCTATCAAATCTACTTCTGGGGCAAAGGATACAATGTTTGATGAACTGAGTAAATTCATTACCGACCCTTCGCAACGCGATAATTTCTGTAAAGCATTGGTGAATAAGTTGGTGAATTTCAGTTTTGAAAAAATGTTTTCGGAAAAATACGATTTTTTTGCAACCATTTTTGAATATTTAATCAAAGACTACAACTCGGATTCTGGCGGAAAATATGCCGAATACTATACACCCCACGCGGTGGCTCGGATTATGGCGTCTATCTTGGTAGGAAAAGAAGAAGATGTTAAAGATGTTAAAATCTACGACCCATCGGCAGGGTCGGGGACTTTGTTGATGAATATTGCTCACGCCATTGGAGAGAAAAATTGCACGATTTATTCCGAAGATATTTCGCAAAAATCCAGCAATATGCTTAGGCTAAATTTGATACTCAATAATTTATCGCATTCCATTCCTAATATTGTAAAAGGGAATACCATTTTAGAGCCTTCGTATCTGAATACAAAGTTCGATTATATTGTTTCCAATCCGCCATTTAAGTTAGATTTTTCTGATTATAGAGATAATTTAGACAAAGATAGCAACCGCGGACGATTTTTTGCAGGAATTCCGAATATTCCTAAAAAAGACAAGGATAAAATGGCTATTTATTTGCTTTTTATTCAGCATATTATGTATTCGCTCAGTGAGAAAGGTAAGGCAGCAATAGTAGTACCTACGGGCTTTATTACGGCACAAAGTGGTATTGAAAAGAAAATTCGCCAGAGATTGATAGATAATGGCTGGCTTCGCGGAGTAGTGAGTATGCCGAGTAATATTTTTGCCAGTACAGGAACTAATGTTTCGGTATTGATTTTAGATAAAAATGCAGATAATGAGCATATTGTGTTAATGGACGCTTCTAAATTAGGGGAAACCATTAAGGAGGGAAAAAACCAACGCACGGTACTAACGACAGAAGAAGAGCAAAAAATAACCGATGTTTTCAATGAGAAAAAAGCGGTGGAAGAGCTATCGGTAGTGGTAACCGCCGAAGAAATAAAAGCGAAAAATTATAGCTTTTCGGCAGGGCAATATTTTGAAATTAAGATAGAATATGTGGAAATTTCTGCTGAAGAATTTGCCCAGAAGATGAATGAGTTTGAAACTACACTAAAAAATCTCTTTGAACAAAGCAATCAATTGGATAAAGAAATTTTAGAAAATTTTAAAAAGTTAAAATTTAAAGGGTAATTGGGAATGAGTGATTATATAAATATAAATACTTTTATAGAAACAGATATTTCTGGGGATTGGGGAAAGGAAGAAGAAGATAAAAAACATAAACTCAAAGTTTTTTGTGTGAGAGGAGCTGATATAAATAGTCTGAATATGGGAAATTACAAAGAGTTTCCTATCAGATTTGTACAAGAAAAAAGTAAAGATAAATTTCTGAAAGAAGAAAATATAATTATTGAAATTTCGGGAGGAAGTCCCACTCAATCAACTGGGAGAGTAGCTTTTTTAGAAAATGTAGATAAAGATATAATTTGTTCTAATTTTTGTAGAGCTCTACAAATCAAGAAGGAATTTTCAGCGAAATATGTATTCTATTTACTTCAAAATATTTACAAATCAGATATATTTTTCAATTTTGAGAGTAAAACGAGTGGGATAAAAAATTTATTATACAATTCAGCATTTGAAAACATTAAAGTTCCCAATAGAGATTATGCAATACAGGAGAAAATTGTGATGACTCTGTCATCAATAGATAAAAAAATCCAACTTCTCCATCAGCTAAATGATAATTTAGCACAATGCCATAAAAAAGAGACCAAAATTTTGGTCTCTTTTTTATTCTATTTCTATTTGTCCATTCATAAGCATTGGTAGAAGAGTGTCGCGGAGGGATTGTAGGTGGTGGATTTGTTTAGTATTTAATTTTACTTGTTTATCCCAATTATTTACAATTTTTTCAAAATTTTTCAAAATTTCTTTTGCAGGATAAGATAATTTTAAATTATATAAATCATCTTTTGTTAAAGAACCAAATGTTGTACCTATGAAATTCAAATAGTCAAATTTGTACTTAAAATATTCTATTTGATAAATCAAAAATGAATTAAATCCATCTTTCGAATTGATCGCACATAATCCTCTACCAATACAGCATCGTTCTATTGCCAAATTTATGGTGCCAACAGGAGCTCTCACACTTAATAAAATATCATTTTCTTCTGCAAATCTTGTTGGTTTTGTTGTATAAACTCTATTTAAGGGAAATCTCCAACCAAAATCCGTAGAGCCTTGGAAAAATATAATTCCTTTTTTATTTTCATTATATGAAGAACCTTCAGGTGACTGTCCCATAGTAATGTTTGCAATTTCATAAAGACTTTTCATCTCCCACTCCTCTGGAATTTCTCGTTTTAGGATTTCATTATAAACCATTTTTCCACCACTAGATTTATAAGGTTTTCCGTTTTCATCGGGAAAATCAAATTGTACAAACCAATAATCATAGATAGTCTTAGCTAATTGTGCTAAATTATCATTTAGCTAAAAAAAATCGTTCTTTTGCGGATTTTAATTTTATCTAAAAATGAAAGAGCTTTTTAAACAAAAAATCCTTAGTCAGATGAGTGATAGTTTGAATTTCCAACAAATGGAGTTATTAGAATTTGTGCTAAGACAAAATATTGAATCTCTCAATATCAGCGATTTAACAGAAAAAGCATTAAACGAAACTCCCATTAATTTACTTCATTCTTTTCTTTCTGCAAAGAAAATAGAAGGTTGTTCTGAAAAATCTCTGAAATACTATTTCTCCACCATTGAGGCACTTCTCAATAAATTAAATAAAAATATTAGTGATATTTCTACCAATGATTTGAGATTGTATCTGTCTGATTACCAAAACAAAAACAACAGTAGCAAAGTGACTATTGATAATATTAGACGAATTTTTTCCAGCTTTTTTTCGTGGTTAGAAGATGAAGATTATATCTTAAAATCCCCCGTTAGGAGAATCCACAAAGTAAAAACAGCCAAAACTATTAAGGAAATTTTAACCGATGAAGAGATTGAAAAATTAAGAGACAACTCTCAAAATATCAGAGATTTATCTATTATTGAAATTCTTTCTTCCACAGGAATGCGTGTGGGAGAATTGGTAAAAATTAATATAAAAGATATTGATTTTCAAGAGCGTTCGTGCATTGTTACAGGAAAAGGAAACAAACAACGAGAGGTATATTTTGATGCCCGAACAAAAATTCATCTTTTGGAATATATCAACCAACGGAAAGATAACAATGAGGCTCTTTTTGTATCTCATTCAAAACCTAATAAAAGACTTACTATCAATAGTATAGAAACTATTTTGCGAAAATTGGGAAAAAAATGTAACATTAATAAAGTGCATCCGCATAAATTTAGGAGAACTCTCGCTACAATGGCTATTGATAAAGGAATGCCAATAGAACAAGTACAGAAATTACTGGGACATACCAAGATAGATACCACAATGCACTACGCAATGGTGAATCAAATCAATGTAAAAATGGCTCATCGCAAATTTATTAGTTAGTTATTTTTTTCAAAACCATCTTCATTATTGTAATTTTATAGAATTAATTTTCAATAATATTTTTCATATTGAAAAAAAACATAAAAATTTTCAATAACGATTTTTTTGTTGTAATTTTGCTCAAAATATTTTCACGCAATGGAAAATTTCAATTCAGGGCAATATATCAACCAAGGTTATTATAAAAGTTTTCAACCAGAATTTATCCATAGAGACTGGAATATTCTGGATATGAGTATTTTACAACTTCTTAGTAAAGCTGATAGACATTTGGGAAGGCTGGATATGTATTCGCATTATGTAAATATTGAATTATTTATCAAAATGCACATTGCCAAAGAAGCCACGCAATCTTCCAAAATAGAAGGTACACAAACCAATATGGAAGAGGCTTTTTTGAAAAAAGAAGAGATTAACCTTGAAAAACGAAATGATTGGGAAGAGGTTCAAAATTACATTTCGGCAATGAATGAGGCGGTGAAACTTTTGCATACGCTTCCATTTTCATCACGGTTGATTAAACAAACGCATAAAATTCTTCTACAAGGTGTGCGTGGCGAACATAAACACCCTGGAGAGTACCGCACAAGCCAAAACTGGATTGGAGGAGCGTCCATTTCTGATGCAGTTTTTATTCCGCCTGTGCATACAAGTTTGAATGAATTGATGTCGGATTTGGAAAAATTTGCCAATGATGAACTCAATCCATTGCCTGATTTGATAAAAATTGCTCTTATTCATTATCAATTTGAAACCATACATCCTTTCTTGGACGGAAACGGGCGTGTGGGCAGACTTCTTATTACCCTATATTTGGTAGATAAAGGTATTCTAAAACAGCCTATTCTCTACCTTTCAGACTTTTTTGAAAAACACCGAACACTATATTATGACAATCTAATGCGTGTAAGAACGCATAATGATTTGGGGCAATGGCTTAAATTTTTCTTGACAGGTGTGATTGAAACTTCTCAAAAAGGAGTGGAAACTTTTGACGGAATTTTACAACTTCAAAAAAACATTGAGTTCAAAATAAAGGAATTGGGCACGAAAAGTAAGGATGCTAGCAAAGTGATAGAATATTTATATCTCAACCCAATCATAGACGCCCAAAAAGTGGCAGAAATCACAGGAAAAACCCTACGAACAGCTTATAATCTAATAGCAGAATTAGAAAAATTAGGCATTATTAGAGAAATTACAGGAGCTTCTCGTGGGAAACTCTATGTTTTTGAAGATTATATGAATTTATTTAATTAATAAAGATAAGGATGAATATTATAAATATATACTGTGATGAAAGTTGTCATTTACAAAATGATAAACAAAAAGTAATGGTTTTGGGAGCGGTTTCTTGTCCTGCTGAAAAAAAAGAAGAAATTTTTAAAAGACTTTTAAGTTTTAAGAAAAAACATAAGCTTATTCCCAAAAACAAAAAAAATGAAAAGGAAAATCGTTCGTATTATGAACTGAAATGGAATAAAGTTTCTCACTCTAAATTAGACTATTACAAAGATGTTATCAATTATTTTTTTGATGATGATGATTTGAGCTTTCGGGTATTGGTTGTTCCAAATAAAAATGAATTAGACTGCGAAAAATTCAATCATACTCACGATACTTTTTATTATAAAATGTATTTCGGAATGCTCAAAGCTATTTTAAGTCCTGAAAACTCGCATTGCATCTACATTGATATAAAAGATACACGAAGCAGAGAAAAAGTACATAAATTAGAGCGAGTTCTTAGAAATGATAAATATGATTATCAAAAAAAAATAATCAAACGCGTGCAACAAGTCCGTTCGCACGAGGTAGAAATTCTCCAACTTACTGATTTGCTTATTGGTGCTGTGAGTTATATCAATAGAGGATTAAATACCAGTCAAGCTAAAAATGAACTCATAGATTTAATAAAAGAGCGATCTAAATATTCTTTGATAAAATCTACTTTGTTGAAAGAAAAGAAATTTAATATTTTCATTTGGGAATCTCAAAAACCTTATTTTTTATGAGTTTGAATACAGAATTAATTTTTCCCAATTTAATTTTATTTGAAGAATATAAAGGGAATTTCAAAAAATATTTTGATGTGATATACAAAATATTTATCAATGACTTTCTACTAACACAGCCTTTGTATAATGGAATGAAAGTTTTTGCTCAAAAAAAGCCAGAAGTAGATGGTATCCATAGGACATTTTATCACATTACACATGAGGGGGAAGATGAAAAGAATAGAAAGCCAGATTTTAGAAGAATGGAACGCATACAATTTCCTAAATTTGTGATAGAAAATTGCGAACATAATGATTTTTTAATTTGGGAAAAAGTTGTTGGAAGAGATAATAGAGTTCATATATTGAATGAAAAAGAAAGATATTTAGTTGTACTAGCCGAAAGAAAAGGATTTTATTTATTTTGGACAGCATTTTATATCAAGGATAATGAACAACATACCATAAATAAGAAGAAAAAGGAATATGAAGCCTATAAAAAAGCCAAAACCGCTTAGCGAACTAAACGGTTTCTAAACTCCTTTAACACTTACTTAATGGTTACTGAGCTGGCGCAAAGGTACAACAAATTTTGAAATAAATAATATTTTTGTTCCATTTTTTAGAACAAAAAATTAAAATATAATTTTTAAACATTTAAAATTGAAAGATTGGATAAAAACTACGATAGGTGAATTTATTGATTTTAATCCTTCGGAAAAGTTACAAAAAAACACAATTGCCAAAAAAATTCCTATGGATAAATTAGGAACTTTTGAGCGAAAAATAAAAGGATTTGAATTATCAGAATATAAATCGGGACCAAAGTTTAAAAACGGAGATACGCTCTTAGCTAAAATTACTCCTTGCTTAGAAAATGGAAAAACAGCTTTAGTGGATATTTTAGAAGATAATGAAATCGCTTTTGGCTCTTCTGAATTTATTGTGTTGAGAAACAATGAATTATCAGATTATAGATTTGTATATTATTTAGCAAGAAGTCCTTATTTTAGAGAAAAAGCCATTAGTTGTATGGAAGGAACTTCTGGAAGAAAAAGAGTTAACGAAGGAACTTTAAAAAATCTAAGCATCAATGTTCCACCACTCACTACTCAGCAAAAAATCGCCAAAATTCTTTCGGATTTAGACGATAAAATAGAGGTTTTAAGTCAACTAAATGATAATTTAGCACAATTAGCTAAGACTATTTATGATTATTGGTTTGTGCAATTTGATTTTCCCGATGAAAATGGAAAGCCCTATAAATCCAGTGGTGGAAAAATGGTTTATAACGAAATCCTAAAACGAGAAATCCCTGCGGAGTGGGAGGTGAAGTCTGTGGGAGAAATATTGAAAAAGAACAAGCCTACTATAAAAATTAATGCTAAAGATTATTTATTATTTGGAAAAATACCGGTTATAGATCAAAGTATAGATTTTATTTGTGGATATACAAATAAAATAGAAAGTCTTATTGAATCTTCTGATATTCCTGCTATCATTTTTGGAGACCATACGAGAATTCTAAAATTGGTGGATTTTGATTTCGCAAGAGGTGCTGATGGTACCCAGATCTTATTTAGTAATAATAAAAAAATGCCTCAATACTTATTATATCATTCTTTATTAAAAATAGACTTATCAAATTATGGTTATGCTCGCCATTTTAAATTTTTGAAAGAACACAAAATCTTACTTCCAAATGATAGAATTGCTGAAAAATTTGTTGAAAGGGTCAAAATACTTCATAAAAAAATTAAAACAAACAGAAATGAAATCCATCACTTACAAACCCTTCGCGATACCCTATTACCAATGTTGATGAATGGACAAATAGAAGTAGAATAAAAAAGAGACCAATGTTTGGTCTCTTTTTTATGGCATTGTGCTAAATTATCATTTATTACAAAATTTAAAATTATCTCATTTTTGTACCACTATACATTTAAGTTATTAATAATCAAATGATATTATTTTTGAAGAAGAAAATAATAGTTGATTGTATATTCAACAAAAGAAAAAGGGAACTCGTTTAGAGTTCCCTTTTTTACTATATAAATAATAGGAGAGTAATTCTTTTTATAATTTTTCTTCGGAATTTAGCTTGTGGCGTCTGATTTCTTTATTCATCTTTTTTAACATACCTATAGTCCCTATTTTTACGGAGTTTTCAGCATTTCCCAGTAATCTAGCATTTCCTTTATAAGTGTCATAAGAAGTTTCAATGATAAAATTTCCTTCTGCGTCATAAAGTTTAGCACTTACAAGCACTTGGTTAGAAAAAACATAGCGTCCGAAACCTACTTTAAAATACTTTACTTTTGGGATTAAAGCCACCTCAGCATTATTATTAAGGCAGATTTCTTTGATATACTCAGTATCGATATTATCGTAAGACATAGCACAATCTACTCTTACAATTTTACCACTGTTTTTGTCTTTTAAAAAATCGCTTGCGGCACTATAGAATGCATGATAGGTAGGAGCATATATTTCAGGGATTTCAGGCACGACGAGTGGATTAAAATAAACCACCTTTTTTACTTTTTTTATTTTGATATTCTTATTCAGGTAGCCAAGGCTATCTCCCCAAGCTGTACACCCAACAGTACAAATAAAAAAACTAGATATACCTATTAAAATTAGTGCCTTTTTCATATATATATTATGCTACAAATATACTCTTTTAAAGCTCATTGGTGCAATACCTTAAGTTAAGATTTGTGTCTACATTATATAATCATAAAAAAAGAGCCTTTATTTAAAGACTCTTTTTTATTGAAATTGAATTTTATTCATATTCATCGTAACCACCATTATTCAGTACAGAGTTGCGTCTTCCGTAGAGGAAGTAAACCAAAATACCAAATATTAGCCAACCTATCGCCATATAGATAGCAGAGGTTTCTAAATTCCAAATAAGATAAATGTTGGTTAAAATCCCTAGACTTGCTATCACAGGAAGCATAGGTGTTTTAAAATCTCTTTTAAGTTCAGGTTTCTTAACCCTCAATAACCAAACTGCAAAACAAACCATCGCAAAGGCGAAAAGTGTCCCAAAACTACACATATGTACCAAAGTACTGATTGGTGTAGAAGCGGCTACTGTTGCTACAATAGCACCTACTAGCAGGGTGTTTTTATAAGGTGTTTTTCTTACAGGGTGAATATCTTTAAACATTTTTGGGAGTAGTCCATCTTTTGCCATGCCTAAGAAAATTCTAGACTGACCAAGCATCATTACTAATAGAACAGAGATAAGACCTACTGTTGCAGCCACTGTGATGAGAATTACTGCCCAACTCATTCCTGTCGCTTTTTCAAAAGCAACGGCAACAGGTGCAGTGAGTGCATCAGGTACAGAACCAAAATCTTTATAGTTCATCATTCCCGTAAGGACTAACGACATTAGTATGTAAAGAGCCGTACACACCAAAAGTGAGGTGATGATAGCAAAAGGAATATCTTTTTTAGGGTTTTTAGCTTCCGCTGCTTGGGTAGAAACAGCATCAAATCCAATATAAGCAAAAAATACGGCAGAAGCTCCTGCTATAATGCCTGAAATACCATAGGCTTTACCGAGGTGTCCATCGGCTTGTTTAATCAGTGTTTCTTCAGGAATAAAAGGTGTAAGGTTATCCATATTGATGTACAATGCCCCAACAATGATAATGAAAACTACTACTGAAGTTTTTAATAAAACAATCATATTATTAGCTCCAGCAGCTTCTTTAGTGCCTCTCACTAAAATAGCGGTTACTAATAGTACAATAAGAAAGGCAGGGAGGTTAAAAGCAAAAGATGGTTCAGTTAAGCCGTGGTTAATTGCATATTGTTTGGCACTAGCAAAATCGTTAGTGAGATAGTAAGGTATTTCTATGCCTATTATTTTTAATAATTTATTAAAGTAGCCCGACCAAGACACAGCCACTGTCATAGAACCCATAGCGTATTCTAGCACAAGTCCCCAGCCTATAAGCCATGCGAAAATTTCACCAATAGTACCATAAGCGTAGGCATAAGCAGAGCCTTCCACAGGAAGTAATGAGGCAAATTCAGCATAGCATAAAGCTGCAAAAATACACGCTATCCCAGCGATTACAAATGAAAGTGCTAGGGCAGGACCAGCATGATAGTAAGCTCCTGTACCTGTAAGTACAAAAATACCACCACCTATAATGGCTCCCACTCCAATAGCGGTAAGACTCCATTTTCCAAGAACTCGTTTGAGTTCACTTTTTTTCATATCAGCTTCGTAGGCACCTATGGGTTTTTTCCTCCAAATATTAGACATAGTTTATTGGGTTAAATTTTATTAAACATTGCGAATATAAAACAAATTAGCTTAAGTAGCTTATCTTTATAATAAAAATAATGAATGATAGATGCGTTTTAGCTGATTTTAGTTTTAAGTAATTGATATTTTTTTAATCTGTTTTTTGATGATTTTTAAACGACCATAAAGCTCAATATTTTGTACTATATTTGGGGCTATGAATTTTGAGGAGCTTTTTTTGAAACCTTACGAAACCTATGCGACTTACCAAATCGTTCTAGAAATGGTAGCTAGTATTTTTGGGTTGTTGAGTGTTTATTTTTCTATGAAGAAAAATATTTTGGTGTATCCTACGGGCATTGTAAGTACCATTATCTATGTTTATCTATTGTTCAAATTTGGGCTTTTAGGAGATATGATGATTAATTTCTACTATACCGTTATGAGTATTTATGGTTGGATATTATGGTCTCAGAATTCAGTGGATAATGTTTATATTCAAGCGACTAAGGCTACGGCAAAAGATTGGTTAATATCTGTGGGGCTATTTGTATTGAGTGTGGTTTTGGTAGGAATTATCTATTACTTTAAACCCTATATAGACCAAAATTTTTCTATGGAAGGCGTTGAATTGGGTTGGTATCATCTAGATTGGATGAACTGTACCGACATTGTAACAACGGCTATATTTTTAGTAGGGATGTGGCTGATGGCGAAAAGGAAAGTTGAGAACTGGCTGTTTTGGATTTTGGGAGACCTTATTAGTGTACCTATGTATCTCTATAAAGGTTTAGGGATAACCTCAGTACAGTATTTTATATTTACCATATTAGCAATTATAGGGTATATAAAATGGAAAAAAAATATTTCAGTTGAAAATACATAGTTTATGAAAATAGTACATATAAAAGCGAATGATTTTTTTGAATTACTAAAGTTAAAAGATGTTTCTATGTGGGATATTTTTGCCCAAATGATAGATGGCGAAGAAAAACAACTTCAGTTTATGGATAATAACAGTGAAGTTTTGTTTTCCTATAATCTACCCACCGCAACGGAACAACTACAGGAAGATAAAGCTATTTTCTCTAAACAATATGCCGAAAAACTAGCTCAGAGTAACTAATATATTTTTCTTTTTTATATCCGTTTCGGGGCTTCTGTTGGGTTGGAAAAAGCATAGTGGTGGGCTTATTCTGTCTAAATCCTACAAAGGGTACTTCCACCGAACTCAAAGACTGGCTTCCGTTGGACAGTCTGCACCGTAATGCTTGTAAAATATTGCACGATTCTATTTCGCCAGACTTATCTCTTGAGTTGGATAGGATAGATGTCCGCAAGGATAAGGGTATGGTAAAGTTTGTATTCAGCCATCATTTTTTGGGCGTTCAGCTTGATGGTTCTACGGGAAAGCTATTGCATATTGAACGGAGGCGGTCGGATTATCTTGAAAAAATCCACGATGGTTCTATTATCGACTTTTATTTGGGAACCGATGGCAGTCTGTTTAAACTAATATACACCACCGTCATAGGGATTGCTCTTTTGATATTTACGATTACAGGCTTTTGGCTTTGGTATGGTCCTAAAAGAATGAGAAAGACTGCCAGACAATAGTAATAACATAACTCCCACGCTTATAATAAATCAAGGCTGGTTCTACACAGAATCAGCCTTGGTTTTATCTAAAAGGAGGCTTCTAATTGGTAAAGAAGAAGCCTCTTTTTAGACAAAAAGAAGCTTCCTTTTGTAACCCCTATGGCTAGGGACTTTCCGAAGATAGGTTAAGTAGGCTAAAAAACCTGCGCAGGTTTCATCAAAAACTACCGCAAGTTTCAAGAGAAACCTGCGGTAGTTTTTTAAGGCGTATAGATAAGGCGGGTTACTTTGCTTTTTCAAAACCTGCCGCCGTTATACTATCTAAGATGCGTTTACCGGGGCGATAGTTTACGCCTACCGATTTAATGAGACTTTGATTAAAATCTTTCTCTGTAGCCGCTCCGCCACTGCTAAGGGTAGGATAGAGGGTACCTAGCTTTTCTAAACGAACTATATAGCCATTGGCTAAGGCTTCTTGGGCTACATTTTCTAAAGCAACCAATACCCCTTTGATATCCGCCTCACTTAGAGCAGAGAATTTTTCTATTTGTTTTACCATATCGTCTATGGTGAGCTCACCTGCACTTACAGCTTGGGCATACCATTTTTTAATGCCACCACCTGCTATCCCAGGCTGTGGTTTTTCTACTACTGTGAATTTTACTGGCATAATACTTTTATTTTTATGGGTTATACTTTAAGTTTATTTATCTTATATATAAGGAAGGTGTTTTATCTTTTTGTTTTTTTGAGCTAAGTCCGCTTAGTTATCCTTAATGCAACGAACTCCAAAAGAAGAAGTCCAATTATCAACATTTCCCACAGTGACTTGATAACTATTAAATATTAGATTTATAGCATTGGTACCATAGCCATACTCACTACTCCACAACCAACCGTGTTTGCTCTGTTCATATAACCCTCCATTGCTGTCACGAGCACCACTCACAGAGAGGCGAAGAACCGTCTCTTTCCAAAATACATCGGTATATAATACTTCCCCACGATTAGTTCTTCTACCTATGATACCATCCTGTAAAGTCAAAAGTTCATTGTATATAGGTACATGATACCCCGAAGGACAAGGGTTAGTCTTACCTACACCTGAAGATTGCCATAAATTATAAGATCCTGAACTAGCCAATGAACTATTTACCCAACCACTAGAAATAAGTTTGTTAGACCCTGCATCCGTCCAAGAATTAGATGAAGTAGAAGTAATTCCATATTTAGAAATCCCACTTGTGGAATTCGTCCAATTGATAAGCTCATGTCCATCAGGCTGCCTTTGCCACTGGAAAAGTGAACCATACGCCCTCCAATCTTTTTTAATCTGTTCAGCAGAGGGCGTATCTAAAACTACCGCAATATTGGTATTATTTGGGTCTAAAGCTCCCGCTTGATAAGCTGGGTTAAACCATGGTGAATCTACTTTAGCATAATCTGCACCTAGGTTATTGTTTAGCCAAATTCTACCATCGGGTCCTTGGATTGGAAGATAGACAAAATTATGCTCCTCTACATCTTCTCCATAGCCAACACATTGCAATGTGGTTTCTTTAAAACATCGGTCAGGAACACCTGTAAGGGTTTGTACTCTGAGTGTGGTGGTACTGCTCCCATTTAAACTAATGGTGTAAGCATTCGCATTGCTAATAACATTGCGGTATATGCCATCTTCTGGAGCTAGGGCAGGGTAGTAAGTAGCCCCACTTACATTTTTCAGCTTAGCAGGTATAGTACCCGATGACCCTGTAAAGTTACCCGCTGGGTAAGACAACTTAAAATCTTGCATATAACCACTCTCATTTTTTAGGGCTAAGGTTTGTTCGTAAGCTGTATAAGCTCCATTAGCAGGCTGTGCATCGCTGTAAGGAATATTTACTATTATTTCCGCTCCAGCAGCTATTCCTACATCTTGTAAACTACTCCCCTGTAACAAGTAGTTTTTTCCTTTATTTTTAAAGATAATCCACTTAATATCTTGTACCACTCCTAGAGTAGCTGTAGCTGGGGCAAAGGGATTACTCACTTCACTACCTACATTCGTATTGGTACAAGTCCACTCGTGTACCCCATTGATAAAGCCTCGGTACATCTCTATGCAGTTTTTTTCCTTATTGTAAATAAGAGTCCCCTTTTTGGTGCTAGGCGAAAAAGTAAGTCTTTCTTCCGTTGTAAATTCAGGGAACAGCACCCCTTGAGGATACCCCTTGGGCAGAGTATTTAATTCTTTTCTAGAAATTTCCAAAGTAGCTTGGGGCGTATTGGTATTGATGCCCACTCTGCTTCTGTAATCTTCTTGGGCGTTCAGCACCAAAGGCAGAAACACCGCGCATAACAAAGTTTTTTTCATAAGATGTTATAGTTTAATGTTTAAAGTTCAATGTTTAAGGGTTTAAAGGATTAAAGGTTAGATATTGGATATTAGATTTTAGAGGTTGGAGGTTTAGCTGTTCAAAGTTCAAGGGTTCAAAGTTTAAAGTTCTGGGTTCGTAGCTCAATAGCTCCGATGATTCCTTGAATATTTGAACTTTAAACCTGAAACCAATGAGAAAACGCCTTCCCCCTCTAAACACACACAAAACGAGGAGGAAGGCTAAGACAGAGAGAACAGAATATCCTCTCTGTATGCTAGAAGCCCCTAACCAAAACAACCCATTCAGCTTATGAAAAAGACGGACTTCTAGCGGATATTTATGAAAACAAAACTTAGAGTGTGCTAAACACAAAATACCCCTAACGGAAGCTAGAGGAATATTATTTACAATTGATGATAAAAATTTAGATAAAAAGTGGTATAATACGCGTACGCACGCAACTATTCTTCTGTGTCTTGCTGTGTGTGTGTGTGTGTGTGTGTGTGTGTGTGTGTGTGTGTGTGTGTGTTTACGAAATTATTTGAGATAGCCAAATAATTTTGCAACTTTTTTTTACTTTTTTGTATATGGTTGGTATTGTGTCTCATAAACTGGGGCAAATGTATAAGCTATTTTTTAGATATGCAAATTTTAGGAGTTTGTTTTTTCTTTCAGAGGATACCATTATCCAATAGTTTTGCTAAAGATTGGGCTAAATTTTTTCTAGAAAAAGCAGAGATATCTTGTGGAGCTTTAATAAAATCGGTTTGTTTCCAAAGCTGGTATTGCTGTAATAAATACTGCTTTAGAGAGGCTTGGTCTTGGTAAGAAAAATGTTTGCCTGTTTGGGTTTCTTCTAATATCTTCTCTACATCAGCTTGGGCAGGTCCAAAGGAAATAATGGTATTTCCAGAAGCCAGATACTCAAATATTTTACCAGGGATAATCCCTTTAGAGCTCTCTTGTGGGAAGTTGGTTATCAGAAGTAGCGTAGAATGGTGCATCTCTTCCACCGCCTTATGGTGTGGGAGGTATCCTAAGTCGTTAATGTGGTTTTTAAGAGGCGTGTGTTCCCAACTTTCGGAGATTTTGACATCAATTCTACCGACTAGTTTTAGCTCAAAATCGGCTTTAAAATCGGTAGATTCATTAAGTAGTTCATTTAGCGTTTCCCATAATATTTCAGGATTTCGCAGTTGTTCTAGTACCCCAATATAGCTTAATGTAAATTTAGTTTTAGGCTTTCTTTCGGTGGTATTAAGAGCTTCAGAATCGTAGCCATTGGTAATACATACTGCATTTGCTCCTTTTTTTCTAAAGTTTTCGGCGTCAGTATAGCTGGTAGCAAGGGTAATATCTGCATGATTAAATACCTTCTGCTCTAGTTCCCGATGTTTTCTATCGGCTATTTTGGAGAGTTTAAGGTGTTTGTAGTAGGATATTTCTGTCCAAGGGTCACGGAAATCGGCAATCCATTTTAATTTTGGAAACTCTTTCTTGAGTTTAAGTCCAATTAAGTGCAGGGAGTGTGGTGGTCCTGTAGTTACTAAAGCATCAAAATGATGTTCCTCCAAATACTTTTTTAGAAACTTTACCGAAGGATTTACCCAAAATACCCTAGCATCAGGAATAAAAAAATTTCCTCTTATCCAAATAGAAAGTTTGGATTTCCAACTTTGGTTAGTGCCAATATCAAACTGTCCTGTCTTAAATTTTTTGTTGTTTTTGTTGAGTTTTTCGGCAATTTGGTAAGGCTCCCAGATTTTTGTTTTTATAATATCAATATCTTTTGGTACTTCCTTTAGCAGGCTGTTGTCTAATAAAGGATAGCTTGGATTTTCTGGAACAAATAAGGTAGGTTGCCACCCAAATTCTGGGAGGTATTTGGCAAATTTGAGCCATCGTTGCACCCCTGGACCTCCTGCGGGAGGCCAGTAATAAGATATGATGAGTATTTTTTTAGGCTGTGGCATTCTGCTCTTTGTAGAGTTTTAAAATTCCCAAGATACTTAGTAAGATGAATACTCCAAAAGCACCATAAGACCAAAGTTTACCTTTGTGCAGAACTTCAGGGTCAAAAACCATTTTGATGGTATGATTTCCAGCAGGAACATAAACGGCTCTAAGAAGGTAGTTCGCCTTTATATAAGGGACTTCTTGATTGTCCACAAACATTTTCCAACCTTTCGGGTAGTAAATTTCGGAGATTACTGCAAGTTGAGGTGTTTTAGACTGGCTCTTAAGCTGTATTTCGTTTGGCTGGTATTGGGTAAGCTGGATATAGGCGGTACTGTCAGGCTGAATGTTTTTGCCATTAAAGTAGCTTTTGTCTTCGGTGCTTACCACGGCTGTTCTTTTGTTGTCTATTGTGCCGATAGCTTTGATTTCCTCGTTAGGCGTATTAGCCCATAAAATATCAGAAACAAACCAAGCGTTGCCATTAGCATCAGGGTTAGGGTAGGCTTGTGGATTGTCCGCACTACCTACCACGAAATACTTAGCATTAAGCATATTCAATACTTTTGGTAATGCTACGGTGTCTTGTTTGCTAAAATATTCGTTGATTAAATCATCATATCTTCTCAGCTTAGCAGCACTATAACCTCCAATAGAAGCTTTGAAATAAGAAGTGTTGGTTTCGCCAAAAGTTCCTAAAGTATTATTGAAAATTCGGTAATGACTCTTATCTTTTTCGGCTAGAGTTTCCAAAGTCTTATTGATGTTCACTTGAGAAAGAAGCCCTTGTATGTAAGGATTGTCTCCTGCCTTTCCTATGAGATAGTCGTTATTTTCTTTTTGGAAAGGGTTTTCTGCAAAGGTTTTATCTACAAAATTACTGCTGTTAAGATAACGCTGATTTACCGTCCATAAATCAAATAAACTTACCAAACCAATGATAACTAAAGCGATATTTTGAGATAATTTTTCCTTTAAACTAAGCCAAAGCACTATCGCAGTAATGCCTACATATAAAATTGCTTTTATGGCATCTGCTCGGAAAAATTGCCATCTTTCGTCTTGTAGATAGTTGAGTAGATAGGGTGGGAGATAGGTCTTTTCGGTATCATTGTAAAAGTCCAAAAGAGATTTGCCTCCTACGAGTAAAATCACTGTAAATCCGAGAACGGAAGCTGTGGTATAGATGAGGTACTTTTGTTTTAACTCTTTGGAAAGGTTTTGATTTTTAAAAAACTGATACAAACCTAAAATCCCAATGAGCGGAAATAAAAGTTCTACCACAACTAGGATAGAAGATGGTGCTCTAAATTTGTTATAGAGCGGAACATAATCTATAAAAAAGTCGGTAAGTGGCATAAAATGATGTCCCCAAGCCAACATAATCGTGAGGGCGGACGCTCCCAAAATCCAATATTTGTATTTTCTTCTAGCAAACACAAATCCTAACACCGCCAGAAAACAAACCACGGCACCTTGATAAGCTGGTCCAGAAGTCATAGGCTGGTCTCCCCAATAGGTAGGACTGCTAAGCCCTCTGATGATATTATTAACTTCCTCTTGTGAGGTTGCATTTTCTTGTACAAGTTCTTGGATACGCCCCATCATTCGTTCCGAGTCTTTTTCTTGGCTTCCGCCTCCCATAAGTCTAGGAATAAATAGATTGAGTGTTTCTAGCTTTCCGTAACTCCACATGGTAATACTTTCTTTATCCATACCAGACTTTTCAGTATTGCCTTTTTCGGTGTTTAGAATTTGCTTTCCTCTTACGGTTTCCTTAACATATTCGGCATTAGCCATAAGCCTTTGGGCATTCATACCTACCCCTAGAGCAATAGCAAGGGCTAGTACACCAGAAGAAATACCGAAGTGTTTCCAAGTGGTATTGCCTTTAATGGCTCTAACAAGCTCTGAAATAAACAAAAACCCTAATGCTATAAATAGGTAGTAAGTCATTTGGATATGATTCGCTGCTATCTGTAACCCCATAAACAAAGCGGTAACAATGAATCCTAAAATGTACTTTTTCCTGATGTACACTAATAGAATACCTGCGAGTAAAGGTGCAAAATAGGCTACAGTGTGCACCTTACCATTGTGCCCAGCAGCGATGATGATGTAAAAATAAGTAGATAGTCCAAAAAACGAAGCTCCAAGTAAAGCGTATTTCCAATTTCTCACGGCTACCATACCCAGTAGGAAAAATCCTGAAAACAACAAAAACAGATAATTGGCTGGTTTAGGAAGGAAGTTTAAGATATTATCCACCTGTTTTATAAGGTCGCCTCTAAACTGTGCACCTGTTTGGTAGGTTGGCATTCCTCCAAACATTGCATCACTCCAATAGGTTTCGGTGCTATATTTAGCTCTGTAATCTAATAACTCTTTTGCACCGCCTTTGTAGTGCACAATATCGGGTTGCATAAGCTGTTTACCAGAGATAATAGGATTGGCATAAAGTACAGCAATTAGCACAAAAATAACCAAACTGCCAATGATAAAAACGAGGTTTTTGTGTTTCAGATTCATATCACTTCTTGAGTTTTGTAGCGTATTATTCTTTTATTTCTTCGTAATCTACAGTTTCTGCTTCCCATTTTATGTTGCTCTTTTTGGAAGTGCTTTTTTGCTGAGACTGATTTTGAGCCTTCTGATGAGGAAAATAATTATAGAATTTGTTAAAGAATAGTCTTTTTAGAATATTCCATACAAAAAATATAATAATGGTAGTCAAAATTATCTTTAAAATAAATTGCATAATTTGTTGTAAATAATACGGTTTTAAAGAGTTTTAAAAAATCAAAATACACCTACACTAAAAAATAGAGTAGGTGTATTTATAATATGGTTAAGGATTAAGCGTAATGCTAGACTGTGTGGTCTGCGTCATCGTTTGGCTTTGTTTACCATCAGATAAACTTTCCTTTTGTGTAGTAGTCATATTTTGTTTAGATGAAAGAATCCAACCTGTGTTGGCATCTAAAATAATTTTACCATTCTGAGAACCTTCTACACTAATGCTGTGTGTGATACCTTCTTGCTTTTTAGAATCAGATTTTTTTGGAATGCCACCTTTTATGCTTACTTCTGCCTTTCCATCGGCTACTTTTTCTAGTTTATAAGTGGTGCTAATTTTTAGTTTTCCGTCAGGTGTTAAATTATCGGTTTCTGTCCAAGTTTCGCCTATTTTAACTCCTTTTTTAGGTAGAATGTTAAGGCTTTGAGTAAATTGTTCCTTAAACATTTTCTCATTAAATCCTTGCTTGAAACCGTCCATAAATTGTTTTCTTTCCTTGGCATCTTTGATAAGGCTAGTGATGTTCTGTTCCACCTTTTTATAAACTGCATCAAATCCCGAAATGGAAATAACATTCCCCTTTTCGTCCATTTTCATTTGGAGCTTGTTACCAGAAAGAGCTTTGTTTACCGTCCACATACCTTTTAGTTGTTCCTCTTTTGGTGCTGCTTGCTTGGTATCAATAACTACTGTTTTACCTTGAGAAGAAGATTTATTAACTTTTCCCACGAGGTTTACGGTAATATCGTAAGTACCATTAACAAAATCGTTTACGGTAAAAGTAATTTCATCGGTCATTTCTTGTGTACCACTAATGCTTTTTCCAGAAGGGTCTTTTACAGTAGTAACATCTTTTTGAAAGGAAGTTAAAGGATAGGTTTTACCTTTTTCTAGTTTAAAAGATAAAGAGTATACCCCAGCGGAATCAGTGATGGCAGGTTTTGCTTCAGGAATTTTAGCTCCTTCTTCTTGTGGAGTATCTACTGTAATGGTTTCAGCTTTACCTGTTTCTTTATCTTTTTTACAAGATGTTAATGCGAATGCAACGATGCTAAGTGCAATTATTTTTTTAATCATTTTAAATATTTCAAATTTTAGTTGTGTTATTTTAATTTTTAAAGTCCCATTCTCTGTCTTACTACTTCGTACAAGATAGCTCCACAAGCTACGGACACATTTAGGGATTGCGTTTTACCTTCTATAGGTAGTTTTATTTTTTCGTCAGAATGGTGAAGTACTTCTTTAGATATGCCTTTTTCCTCGTTCCCCATTACTAGGGCAAAAGGAATTTTAAAATCTATATCATAGATTAGTTTTTCTGCTTTTTCGGTTGCAGAAAATACAGAAACACCCGACTGTTGAAGGAAATCTACGGTGTGTGCTAGATTTTTTTCTTTACATATTTTAACATTGTATAGGGCTCCAGCAGAAGTTTTAATAGCATCTGAATTGATGGGAGCTGCACCTTTCTCTGGAATGATGATGGCATCTACGCCTACACATTCTGCAGTTCTACAAATAGCTCCGAAATTTCTAACATCTGTTAGTCTGTCCAAAATGACCAAAAAAGGTGTTTTACCTTGTTCAAATATTTCAGGGAGTACCGCTTCTATACTATAGAAAGGAATGTCTGAAATAAAAGCCACCACGCCTTGATGATTTTTTCTCGTAAAACGGTTGAGTTTTTCTATGGGTACATAGTTAGGACGGATTTTATGCTTTGCTAAAAGTGTTTTGAGTTCCGCATAAATGCTCCCTTGTAATCCATTTTGTAAGAATACTTTATCTATGGTTTTGCCAGCCTCTATGGCTTCTATTACAGGTCTTAAACCGAAGATAAAATCCTCTTTTTTATCGTTGTTTTTTTTGTGCGATGTATAATCTTGCCTCATTTTTTATTATTTAATCAATCATCAATGCTCTTTTCTGTGCTAATATATAGCCGTAGTGCATACCTTCGTGTAAGTTGTTGAATATAATGGCTTCTTTGATACTTTTAATATCTATCCCAAAACTAGTAGAATATGGTGAATAGTCCGAAAATAAACCATTATCATAGTCTTTCATTAAAATTTTGGAGGTTTCCGAGAGTAAAAATCCTAAATCTTCCACTTCAGAATCCTTTACATCTAAGTTTGGGAGTGTTCCTTTTTTGTATCGTTCTATCCAGTAAGAGTCTATACGAAAAGGGTTGCCACTAAGATAGTAATGCAACAACTGTTGAGTGGCTACACAATGAGCAATGTTCCAATAGATGTTATTATTAAATCCATCAGGAATTATGAGCAATTGCTCCAAAGGAGTGCTTTGCAGGACATCTAACAGATTTTTTCTGACAGCTTTATGGTTTGAAAAATGATAATTCATTTCAACTTTATTAAAAATGTATTTAATCCTCAAAAATAGTTTAATTAGTTGAAAATGCCAAAGTTTTATTATAAATTAACTATTTTCTAGAGAGAGCTTGATTAAGTATGATGAATAAAGGATTTAATTTAACAAACTTTAACACAAATTTAGCTTAATTTATTTTGAGAATATTCTCGAATTATTGCACTTTTACCAAATATTTTTGAATAAAAATGGCAGAATTACATCAAGCGGAAGAAATAAAGATTTTAAGTGAACAGATTCAAGTTCAGAACTATCATTTTAGGCTCTTAAAAGAAGAGATGGGGAAGGTGGTTATAGGGCAGTCTTATATGGTGGATAGATTGCTAGTAGGGCTTTTGGGTAATGGGCATATCCTTTTAGAAGGCGTACCAGGCTTAGCAAAAACTTTGGCTATAAAAACACTTTCGGAGGCCTTACAAGGGCAGTTTTCAAGAATACAGTTTACGCCAGACCTTCTACCTGCAGATGTGGTAGGTACAATGATTTATAATGTTAAAGAGAATGATTTTTCTATAAAGAAAGGTCCTGTGTTCGCTAATTTTGTGTTGGCTGATGAGATTAACCGTGCTCCGGCAAAGGTGCAGTCGGCACTATTGGAAGTGATGCAAGAAAAGCAGGTAACCATAGGTGATGAAACATTACAGTTGCCAAAACCATTTCTTGTAATGGCAACGCAAAACCCTATTGACCAAGAAGGAACTTACCTTTTACCAGAAGCACAAACCGACCGTTTTATGCTAAAGTGTAAAATAGAATATCCTGAATTTGAGGATGAAAGAACGGTAATGAGAATGGTGTCCACATCAGATATTCCTAAGGTAACTCCTGTGGTGTCTTTAGAGCAAATTACAGAGGCTAAGCAACTTATCAATAAAATCTATTTGGACGAAAAAATAGAGAAATATATTTTGGATATGGTCTTTGCAACTCGTTTTCCTGAGCGTTATGGCTTATCCGATTTAAAAGATTATATCAGCTTCGGTGCGTCTCCTAGAGCATCTATTAGTTTAGCGGTGGCATCTCGTGCGATAGCCTTTATTAAAGGAAGAGCTTTCGTGATTCCAGAAGATGTTAAAGAGATTGCAAAAGATGTTTTAAGACACCGAATTGGACTTAGCTTTGAAGCTGAAGCCGAAAACATCACTACAGATGAAATTGTAGATAGAGTTTTAGCTAGAGTTCAAGCTCCGTAAAACTTTATTTTATTTGATACAGAAAAAATAGATGCAGGTAAAAGACATCATAAAGAAAGTTAAACAGATAGAAATTCGCACCAAAAAAAGGACAGATACGGCGCTTATGGGGCAGTATCATAGTGCTTTTAAGGGGCAAGGAATGGCTTTTTCTGAGGTGAGGCAATATCAGTTTGGAGATGATATCAGAAGGATTGACTGGAATAAAACGGCTCGTTTCAAAGAACCTTTTGTTAAGGTGATGGAGGAGGAAAGGGAGCTTACTATTATGCTATTGGTGGATGTTTCTGCGTCTATGGATTATGGGACAAAGGTTCAACTGAAGAAAGAATTTGTAGCAGAGATTTGTGCTAGCTTAGGATTTTCGGCGGTGGGGAATAATGATAAGGTAGGCGTGGTACTTTTTGCAGATAAAGTATATAAAGTCATTCCGCCACAGAAAGGTAGGAAGCATATTTTAGCTATTTTGAGCCAGATTTTGTCAGTAGATTATGTACCCGCAAAATCTAATATAGATGTAGCTTTAGAATATGTGATGAATGTTTTTAAGAAGAAATCGTTTTTGTTTTTACTATCCGATTTTAATGATGAGATAGATGAGAAAACATTAAAAGTAGCTTCAAGAAAGCATCAACTATTAGGAATAAGGGTGGCAGATGAAAAGGATAACGAAATTCCAGATGTAGGATATGTGTTTTTTCAAGATATAGAAACGGGAGAAAATATCTGGGTGAACACTTCTAACCGGAGATTTAGATATCATTTTGCTGAAGAGCAAAAGCAGAATTTAAAAAAGATGAAGGAAACTTTTGATAAAAGTTCTGCCTATTTTATAGACCTTAAAACAGGAGCTGATTACACGCGAGCATTATATCAATACTTCCAAAGGAGATGAAATTAAGAATAATTTATACATATATAGCAGTATTTCTTTTACAGTGCTTTGGGGCTCAAACACTTTCCTCTAGTCTTACAAAAAATAAAGTAGGAATGGGAGAGCCTACGGTGCTTAAAATAACCATCAATGGTCTTCAAGGGAAAGATGTAGTATCTGCTCCTAAAAATGAGTTGTTACCTTTTCATTTTGAGGAAATTAAAGATGATATAGATAAAAAAGAAGACCAATACACGAGGCTGATAGAGTTTGCTATTTTTGAGGAAGGAACTTTTAAGATTCCACCTTTGGAATTCAAAATTGGAGGGCAGGTACAAACAACGATACCTTACGAAATACAAGTGGTAAATACGGCTCAACAAGGAGATGAGGTAAAGGATATTATGAATAACAAGCAGGTAGAGCTTGGAGTAAGAGATTATTGGGAGCTGTATAAATATTATGTGTTGGGTGTTTTGGGCTTTTTAGCATTGGTATTTCTGATAGGATTCTTTGTTAAATACGGAAGAAAAAAATCGGCAGAGGCTAAATTACCAACTAATAAAACTCTGAAAGCACTAGAGTTATTAAAGAAGAAAAAGTATATTCAGTCAGGTAATTACAGAAGTTTTTATGTGGAACTTATAGAGATTAGTAGGACTTTTTTACAAGAGCAGTACCATATTCCTGCGGAAGTTTTACTAACAGATGATTTATTGGCTTTAATGAAAGAAGACTCTAAAATATCCATAGAAAACGAAAAGATAATAGAGGAAGTCTTTTTGAGAGGAGATTTAGTGAAGTTTGCTAAAACCATTCCTGATGCCGATTTAATGGAAACCGACTATCAGAAAATAGTGGATTTTGTGAAGCGTTCATATCAAGATATAGAATTTGAAAACTTAAGGAAAGATGTTTAATTTTGAGTTTCATAGTCCTTGGTTTTTATTACTTTTTTTAGGTTTTATACCTCTTATTTTTAGGGATTTAAGTCATAAGAAAAGAAAAGGAATTGCTGTATCTTCTACTAAGAATATGCAAGTGATTTCTTATTTTGGAGCGGTATTGTGGTTGCTTAGAATTTCCAAATATATTATTCTTTCAGCTCTTATTTTGGCAATAGCAAGACCTAGGACTTTCAGTATTTCGGAAGATAGAGATGAGACTAAAGGTATGGATATTGTGCTTTCTATAGATGTGTCGTTGAGTATGTTGGCTAAAGATTTAGAACCTGATAGACTAACGGCTCTCAAAGAGATTGCAAGGACTTTCATTAAGCAAAGAACTACGGATAGGATAGGCTTGGTAGAATATTCTGGAGAGGCGTTGATGAGAGTGCCTTTGACTTCGGATCATAGGGTAGCAGAGGAAGAATTGATGAGTTTTAACCCGATGGATTTGGAAGGTGGAACTAATATCGGCGATGGTTTGGCGGTAGCTGTGAGTCATTTAAGAAAATCTAAAGCAAAGTCAAAAATCATTATTTTGATGACAGATGGTGTAAATACC
The DNA here is from genome assembly GCF_009670965.2 of Riemerella anatipestifer. Taxonomy (NCBI): domain Bacteria; kingdom Pseudomonadati; phylum Bacteroidota; class Flavobacteriia; order Flavobacteriales; family Weeksellaceae; genus Riemerella; species Riemerella anatipestifer. The sequence continues at coordinate 1,674,942 of NZ_CP073239.1, forward strand.
ATAGACAACGCTATGTCTCCACTAACAGCGGCAGAACTGGCACGAAATAATGATATTAAAGTTTATACCATAGGTATTGGGAGCAATGGTTTGGCATTGATGCCTACACAGCAAGATATTTTTGGTAATTTGGTGTTTACGGAGGAACAGGTGAAAATAGATGAATATCTTCTGAGAGATGTAGCTCAAATTACAGGAGGTAAGTATTTTAGAGCGACTTCTAATGAGAGTTTAAAGCAGATTTACGAAGAAATAGACACTTTAGAAAAATCTAATATTAAAACTTCTAAGATTTACAATTACCAAGAGTATTTTAGATGGTTTTTATGGATAGCATTGGTAACTTTAGTTTTAGATGCTTTGTTGAGATGGAGGGTGTTTAGAGTATTAAATTAACAAGAGAAACTTTATGTTATAGTGATGGATTGGTATTTGGGTAATTATTGGTATGCATTATTGATGCTTTTGTTACCATTATTGGGGTATCTTTTGTTTCGTTATTTAAAATGGAAAGAAAGGGTTAGAGGCTATTTTGCAGATGAACGCTTTCAGAGTACACTATTTGAAAAAACAAAATGGTATCCTAAGTTTTTCTTGGTGATGTATTTTGTGGCGTTTTTGTTTTTAATTTTTGCGATGATGGATTTAATGGGAGGGAAAGAAGAAATTAAAGTACAACAAAAAATGAATAATGTGATGTTTCTCGTAGATGTTTCTAACTCTATGAATGCTCAAGATGTTGCTCCAGATAGACTTTCGTTAGCGAAAAATATTGTAATATCATCTATGCAAAAAATGACTAACGATAGGGTAGGTTTGGCTGTTTTTGCAGGAGAGGCTTTTTCGGTAATGCCATTAACTACGGATTATTTGGCGGCGGAATCTTTCGTTTCTGGGTTAGAGACTTCGGCAGTGTCTACACAAGGAACAGATTTTTATAAAGCCATGCAGGTAGCGGTTTCTAAATTTAAGACCGTTTCCAAAGGGTCTGGCAGGATAGTACTGATAAGTGATGGTGAAGATAACGAAGGTAATGAAGCTGCAGCTATAAAAGAAGCTCAATCTAATGGAATACAAGTTATTACCGTAGGTGTAGGTACAGAGGAAGGTGCTCCAATTCCTGAATATATTTTTGGACAATTGATGGGATATAAGTCTAGTCTAATGGGGGAAACGGTAATTTCTAAAAGACAAACTCAGGCTTTAATAAATATTTCTGAAAAGACAGGAGGTGTTTATATTGATGGTAATCATATAGATAAGGCAGTTAATGGGATTTTAGAAAATCTTAAAAAACAGTCTTCTACAACAGAAAGTTTTGTGAAATCTCAAACGGGGGTACATTACTATCAATACTTTTTGGCGGTGTCTTTGCTTTTATTTTTTATCATTTATTTAACAAATCCTAAGCGAGATTTTAACATTTAAAATCGTTATTTTTGCATAGTAAATGACTAGGAATCTATTTATTAGTTTTTGTTTAACTTTCTTTTGTATCTGTATCTTGCAAGGGCAGGGTAGTTACAATGCTTTGTCCTATAAGGGAAATAGAGAATATGATTCTAAAAACTATGATAAAGCTTCGTCTTACTTTTTAGAGGCTATTAAAAAGAAGCAAGACTTCGGTGGTCATTATAATTTAGGTAATACTTTGTATAAGAGAGAAATGTATTCTGAAGCAAAGGCAGAGTACCAGAAAGCTTTATCTCTAGCGAAAACCAAGGAAGATAAAATGGCTGCTCTGTACAACTTAGGCAATGCAGAAATGAAGGCTCAAAATTATGATAAGGCAGCTGAGTTCTACAAGAAAGCTTTGCAACAAGACCCTTACAATGAGTCTATAAGAAAGAATTATAATATTTCTAAGTTAAAACAAAAGGAGAAGAATCAATCAAAATCGAATAATAAATCTCAAAATCAAAATTCGGAGCAGGATAAACCACAAGATAATCAGCAAAAAAAATCTGAACAAGAGTCGCCTCAAAATTCAGATAAAAATAAAGATGGTGGAGCTAATGAGAAAGATAAAGGTCAGGGTGCAGGACAGACTCCTAAACCTAATAATAACAGCTCTGAAAATAAAAGAGGAATGTCTAAGGAAGAAGAAAATAGAATTATGCAACGCTTGGAAAGTAAAGAGCGAGATGCTGCAAGAAGAATTCTTAATAAAAATTCATATATAGACCCCAAAAGTAATGAAAAGGATTGGTAGCCATAATGCGTAAGGAGTTTTGGAGTATATTACTATTCTTATTGTCCGTAAAATTGTACGGGCAAGTCTCTTTTTATGCAGAAACTAATACCAAAGAAATCAAAGCAAATGAGCCTGTATTATTTACAATAATGCTAGAGCTTAATGGTAACGAATACAGACAAGAATCTCTCATAAGGTTGCCCGACCTTTCAAAATTTGAAGTTCTAAGCGATGGTTCCTCTAGAAATACCTTCTTAGACCCTGATAAAAATATTACGGTAGACCAGATTGTTTATCAAATACTTATAGCACCCAAAAAAACAGGTAAACTAAAGATTGGGAGTGCTTTGGTAACTGTAAATGGGAAAATATATAAAACAGAGCCGTTTGAAGTATCTGTAACAGGAAGAGAGGCGTTGAGTAATAATAAAATTTCCGATGATATTCAACTAAAATTACAGGTTAAAAATCACTCTGTTTATCAACATCAAGGAGCGGTGGTAGAGCTTAAAGCGTATGCTAAGAATATAGACTATTTTCAAAGAATCCATGATATTAAACTTCCAAAAGACGGAACGAATAGATTTTATCTTATATCAGGGAGATCAGACGATATAGAACCGTTAGAGGGGAATATACTTTTGTCTCAAGTGTTGGGAGTTTATGTAATGTTTCCTGAAAAATCTGGTCAGTTAGAGCTTCCTAAGATTTCCGCTAAGGTAGCAGGAACGGGGAAAGATGAGGTTATATATGCTAACTCAAAAAACTCTATAAGAGTTAAACCATTACCAAAAGAGGCTCCTGTTGGGTTCAAAAATGCAGTTGGGCAGTTTGAAATAGAATCTGATAATGTTGTAAAAGAGGTGAAAAAGGGAGTGCCGTTTTATTTTACGGTGCGTTTAAAAGGGGTAGGGAATTTGGATAGGTTGCAATTTCCTTCGCTTGTGACTAGTAAAGACTACAAGGTTTATCCTCCAAAAATCACAAAAAATATAGCCGTTACCCAGCACGGAATGAAGGGGAGTTTAGTGGCTAGATATTTGGTAGTGCCTAATGTACTTGGTGATATAAAATTAGAATTGGAGCCTTTGGCTTATTTTGACCCTAAAAAAGAATCTTATCACACATTAGAACTTAATGAAGTGAATATATTGGTGGCTTCCGATAGTCTAGATAAAGCAAAAACAAACACTTTGGATAAAGTGATAGATAATACTAACTATGTCTTAGAAACCGTACAACTTCCTAAAATTAAAAATGAAACTTTTAAAAGTTCTGAAAATACTAGATGGTATCTTCTAGGAGGGTTACTACTGTTAAGTAGCTTTTTAGGTGGTTTTTTATTGAGTAAGAGATTGAAGAAAAAAGGTAATGCAGCTGATGTAAAATCTGATTTGAAAGTGCAACATTACAGTATAATTGATTTTGAAGATGATTATAGAGTTCTGAGAGAATCTCTAGAGTATAAAAACTACCCAATGTTTTTTGATACTTTTGATAAAATGAAGATAAAAGTTCAGCACTATTTTAATTCAAATAGTATCAATATTCAATCTGTAATAGAAGAGAAGAAGGGCTATTTTATAGCTGAAGAATACAGGCAATTAGTTTCTAATATAGAAATAGAAAAGTACGCTCCTGTTAAAGATGCTGAACAATTAAACGAATTATATTATAAAATCATCAATTTGCATAATAAGATGGTGGTGTAATCATTTTTTATTCCTATTTTTGCCCCCAAAAACATAATAATAAAGATGGGATTTTTAGAAGAATTTTCGCTTAAAGAGTCAATGACGAGTTTCATGGTATTGTTTGCCGTAATAGATATTATCGGTTCTATTCCAGTGATTGTGTCGTTAAGGAAAAGATTCGGACATATAGAGTCAGAAAAGGCTTCTATAGTATCGGGTATTCTAATGATTTCTTTTCTTTTTATTGGAGATAAAATTTTGCAGTTTATTGGGGTAGATGTTAACTCATTCGCAATAGCAGGGGCTTTAGTTATCTTTGTAATTGCTTTAGAAATGATTTTAGGAATTGAAATCCATAAGGCAGGAGAGGTTAATGCTGCTTCTATAGTTCCTATTGCGTTTCCTTTGGTTGCAGGAGCAGGTACGCTAACTACTACTCTTTCGTTAAGAGCAGAATATCATATTGTAAATATTATTATAGGTATATTACTCAATATTTTAGTGATTTACCTTGTGCTTAAATCTGCTAACTGGCTAGAGAAAAAACTTGGAGATGCTACACTTATGATTTTCCAAAAGGTATTTGGGATTATATTACTAGCCATTTCTATAAAACTATTTACAGCTAATTTTGCACAACTAATAGCAAACTATATCAATATCTAAAAAAGTTACGAGTATGAAACTAGTATATAAAATATTTTTAGTGTTATTCGTTGTATTTATAGGTCTTAACCTTTATGCAATAGATTGGGAATTAGGATTTATGGATAATGAGAATACTAAATTTGTGTTTTCTATTTCTGCAGCGTTGTTGGGAGTGCTTTTAGTTTTTGTACTCAATACATGGAGTAAACTGTCTCCTAAAAAATAAAATTGAAAGAGGTCTTTTCAAACTGAAAAGACCTCTTTTTTATTTACTTCTCTAAGTTTCTGTAGTAATCAAGTGCAGAAATTACTTGTTTTTCATCCACTTTATAATCAAATAAGCAACTACCTATCCCATTGATGAGTGCGAAATTAACAATACCATTTTGGTTTTTCTTGTCATTTTTCATTAGGGTTATAATGTTTTCGTTAGAAAGCTCTTTTATAGAAATATAAGGGTAAAAACGAAGCAACTGTTTCTCTATATTATGATAAGTTTCGTTATCTATAAGACCTTCTGTAAGAGCAAGGTAGCTTTCTGTAATCATACCTAGAGCTACGGCTTCACCGTGAGGAATAGGCTTTTCTAGTGCCATAAAAAGGCTTTCTACGGCGTGTCCAATAGTATGTCCAAAATTGAGTGTCTTCCTTACATTTTGTTCTTTAAAGTCTCTATTTACGACCTCTTGTTTTATTTTCATAGAAGTTTCTATAAAAGGAGCAATGCTTTCTGGTGTGAGTTCGGTAATGGAGCTTAGAGTACTCCAATGTTGCCTATCAGCTATTAGACCATGCTTTAGCATTTCTGCAAAGCCACTTCTTAATTCAATGAAGGGTAATGTTTTTAAAAAATCCGTATAAACAAATATCTGTTCAGGAAGAGCAAAAGTCCCTACGATATTTTTAAGGTATTGGTGGTCTATTCCTGTTTTTCCGCCTATGGAAGCATCACACATAGAGAGGAGCGTGGTTGGGAGGTTAATAAAACTAAAACCTCGTTTGTAGGTAGAAGCGATAAAGCCACCTAAATCGCTAATAACACCGCCACCAAGGTTGATAAGTAATGATTTTCTATCTACTTTGAAGTCTGAAAGTATCTCCCAAATTTGTATGGCTGTACTGATGTTTTTATTTTCCTCACCAGCTTCTATTTCTACAATTTCAAAATGAATATCGGTTTGTAAATTTCCTAGAAGAGTGGGGAGACAATATTCGTGAGTGTTTTCATCTACCAAGATGATGATTTGGCTTGGCTTGGTCTTTTCTAAAAACTGATTAAGACTGCTAAAATCGGAATCTAAACGACTAATCATAAGTGCTAAATTTCAGCAAAGATAACTATATTTTTGGAGTAGATATTTTAAGATAGAGCTTTTAAAAAGATGATACTATCAAGTTGAAAATTCTAAAAATACCGTAGTCCATAAAATTCATACTCCAAAGGATAACTAAAAATACTAATAGAACAGTGGTTTGCTGTTTCTTATCAAATTTCCTCCAATACGAAGTAAAGGTGTAATATAACAGAAGGGTATTGATTAGAAAGTTAATAGCTCTAAATATAGAGCTTTGTTGAATACTCTTATCACAATGAAGGCTAAACGCGTCAATTATATTAAAAGTTGATAAGCTTAATACTACAATAATAATTGATATTATTGGGATATTATCAAAGAATAATTTATGCACAACTAACAGTAAAACAGAACAGAGAAACGGTACAACCCAAACTTGTACGGCAGCTAAGCTATAGATACGGATATAAAAATCAAGAATTCCTATTCCCCAAATAATAAAAGAAGAGAGAATTAAATTTTTAATAAAATGATAAATAAAAATGGGTTTGATTTGCATTTAATACGCTGGTAGTTTTTTGAAAAGTAGAATGGGCTTGAGCCTTAAAATTAATTTAGTCTTAACAATATTTTTTGATGCTACTAATTAGGCGGTCTCATTCGTCTTGTTCTATTTTTTTCATATTCTGGTATTTGTGGATCTCTGCCACGTTCCCAACCTGTTATAAAAATGTATGTAATACCGATTAGAAAAAATAAGATAATAAAGATTATAATTGATAATTTTTCTGTTTTTGTTAATATTGAACTCCTCAGTACCCAAAAAATCAAAAACAATATAAGTATTAAAGAAAGAATTAAAATGCCCATATAGTTGAGTTTTTTTTAATTATAGCTAATAATATCTCATAATCACAGCAAAGTCATTTTCATCACAGCTAAATTAGAAAAATAAATTAAACTCTGTTGGTTTATTTGGAGCATTTGCTATTGTCAACGATTATTTGAAAAGGAACTAAATTTTAATAAAGAAATTAGTTTTAAATCGGATAAATTAGATAAATTTGCCGTCATATAAAAAACAACTAATAATGAGCCTTTTTAACGATACCAAAGTCGCTTTTGCAGATAAAACAACAGAACAACTAGAGAAAGCAAAGTGGATGTTTACTATGATTAAGTTTCCACAATTGACTAATGTGGGGATAAACCTACTTAACTTTAGTATTAAAAATAATTTCCCTTTTGTGGAGGGGATTGTTGAAAAAACATTATTCCAGCAGTTTTGTGGTGGCGTTACTAGAGAGCAAAGCCAGAAAGTAGTTAATGAGATGTATCAGCGTCATATAGGCAGTATCTTTGATTATGCTATAGAAGGTAAAGAAGAAGAACAAGCCTTTGACCATACTTGCGAAGAAATAAAACAAAATATTCTGTACGCCGCAGGGAATCCAGCCATTCCTTTTGTGGTTTTTAAACCAACAGGATTTGGAAGGTTAGATTTATATGCAGAAGTTCAGGCGAAAAAAGAGCTAACAAGTTCAGAAAAAGAAGAGTGGAGCAGGGTAGTGAAACGCTACGAAGAAGTTTGTCAGTTGGCATACGACAAAGGCGTTATAGTAATGGTAGATGCCGAAGAGTCTTGGATACAAACAGCTGTAGATGATTTGGTAAACGAAATGAAATCTCGTTATAATAAAGAGAGAGCCATCGTGTGGAATACCATTCAGATGTATAGAACAGGAAGATTGGAGTATCTAGCCGAAGACTTAGAGAGAGCTAAGTCTAAAGGTTACTACTTAGGCTACAAGTTTGTGAGAGGGGCTTATATGGAGAAAGAAAGAGAGAGAGCAGAAAAAATGGGCTATCCATCACCTATCCAGCCAACAAAACAGGCATCTGATGACAATTATAATGCAGGGATAGATTTTGTAATGGCTAATTTAGATAAGGTTTCGGCGTTCTTTGGGACTCATAATGAGAAATCTACGGAGCTGGTGATGGATAGAATGAAAGAAAAAGGTCTGCCGAATGATTTCCAACAAATCCATTTTGGACAACTTTATGGAATGAGTGATAACATCACTTACTACCTAGGAAACAAAAAATACAATGCGTGTAAATATCTGCCTTATGGTCCAGTGAAAGATGTAGTGCCATACCTTACAAGAAGAGCCCAAGAGAATACTTCTGTGGCGGGGCAAACAGGTAGAGAGCTATCTCTAATAGAAAGAGAACTTAAAAGAAGAAAAACAGAAAGATAAAATCTATCTAAGATATACAAAAAAAAAGCCAAAGTAAAGCCTTTTACTTTGGCTTTTTTATTTTAGGGCAGGATTATTAGGCCAAAGTTGCACTTGTGTCAAAAAAAGTTTTGTTTCTTTTGGATATTCAAAACCTAAGGTCTATATTTGTGTTGTATTTGTACCTTAACATCATCGGAAATGTTATCAAGAAAGGCGGAGGGACTAGACCCTGTGAAGCCTTAGCAACCCTTTCATCAAGAAAGAAGGTGCTACATTCTACCTATTTGGGGATAGATAACTAAAAGATTTCTACTTTACCTTTTGAGCTTTCTTTTTAACATTTCAATGATTTTTTAAACTTTATTGAAATGGAAATTAGCATATTTAATCAGCTCGATGCCTTGCTCCAAAAGAGGATACTTATTTTGGACGGTGCGATGGGCACTATGATACAACGGTATAACTTTACCGAAGAAGATTATCGTGGCGAACGCTTTAAAGACTGGGAACACCCTGTTAAAGGGAATAATGACTTGCTATCCCTCACACAGCCACAAGCCATAGAAGAGATACACCGCCTATATTTGGACGCAGGGGCAGATATTATAGAAACCAACACCTTTTCTAGCACTACCATTGCAATGGCAGACTACGCTATGGAGTCTTTGGTGGAAGAGCTCAACTATGAATCGGCTAGAATCGCTAAGAAACTTTGTGAAGTTTACACCGAAAACAATCCTGATAAACCTCGTTTTGTGGCAGGAGCAATGGGACCTACTAACAGAACGGCATCGTTGTCTCCAGATGTTAATGATCCAGGGTATAGGGCAATTACCTTTGAAGATTTAAGAAAAGCCTATAAGCAACAGGCAAAAGCATTATTAGAAGGTGGTGCTGATATTTTACTCGTTGAAACCATCTTTGATACGCTTAACGCCAAAGCCGCTTTGTTTGCCATTGATGAACTAGCAGAGGAGAGAAATACCAAAATCCCCATTATGGTATCAGGTACAATTACCGATGCATCTGGGAGAACTCTTAGCGGACAAACAGCGGAGGCTTTTCTTATTTCGGTTTCTCATTTAGACTTGCTGAGTGTAGGGCTTAATTGTGCTTTGGGAGCTAAGCAGCTCACGCCTTATTTACAGGCTTTGTCAGAACATTCCAACTTTTACATTTCGGTGTATCCTAACGCGGGGTTGCCTAATGCTTTTGGAGCATACGATGAAACGGCAGAACAAACGGCAGAGCAAGTTAAAGAGTATTTAGACAAACAGTTAGTTAATATCATTGGGGGCTGTTGTGGTACAACGCCAGAGCATATCCGTGCCATTGCCGAATTGGTAAAACATTATGAACCTAGAAAACTTAATCTCGTATGAAAGGAAATCATCATCAGTTAGAACTTCCTGCGAGACCACTTAAATTATCAGGATTAGAGCCGCTTATCATCACTCCCGAATCTAACTTTGTGAATGTTGGGGAGAGAACCAATGTTGCAGGGTCTAAACGATTTTTAAGGTTGGTAAAAGAAGGCAACTATTCCGAAGCATTAGATATTGCAAGGCATCAGGTAGAAGGTGGAGCTCAGATTTTAGATGTCAATATGGACGATGGACTTATTGACGGTAAAGAAGCCATGGTAAAGTTCTTAAACCTCATTGCTTCCGAACCTGATATTGCTCGTATTCCGATTATGATAGACTCATCTAAGTGGGAGATTTTAGAGGCTGGGTTACAGGTAGTGCAGGGTAAAGCGGTGGTCAATTCCATTAGCCTTAAAGGTGGCGAAGAAGAATTCATCAATCAAGCTAAAAAAATAAAAAGATACGGTGCGGCAGTTATTGTTATGGCTTTTGATGAGGTGGGACAAGCCGATACTTACGATAGAAGGATAGAAATCGCGGAGCGGTCTTATCGCCTTTTGGTGGATAAAGTCAACTTTGCTCCAGAGGATATTATTTTTGACCTTAATATATTTCCTGTGGCTACGGGAATGGAAGAACATAGACGAAACGCCATAGATTTTATTGAAGCGACGAGATGGGTAAGACAAAATTTACCGTATGCTTCGGTAAGTGGGGGCGTGAGTAATGTGTCGTTTTCTTTTAGAGGTAATGATACCGTGAGGGAAGCTATGCACTCGGTGTTTTTGTACCACGCCATACAAGCAGGAATGAATATGGGGATTGTAAATCCTACTATGTTAGAGGTGTATGACGAAATTCCTAAAGAACTTCTAACCCTAGTAGAAGATGTTATATTAGACCGAAAAGATGATGCTACAGAACGCCTATTAGAATATTCAGAAACGCATAAATCTACCAAAAAGGAAAAGGTAGAAGACTTATCGTGGAGAGAACAATCTTTACAAGAACGAATTACCTACTCATTAGTAAAAGGGATTGACCGCTTCGTGGAGGAAGATATGGACGCCGCTCTTAAAGTGAGTGAAAAGCCTTTAGATATTATAGAAAATAATCTTATGACAGGTATGGGCGTAGTGGGCGATTTGTTTGGAAGTGGGAAAATGTTTCTGCCTCAAGTGGTAAAATCGGCTAGAGTGATGAAAAAAGCCGTGGCTTACCTTCAGCCTTTCATAGAGCGTGAAAAAGATGCTACACGACCGTCCAATGGTAAAATTTTAATGGCAACCGTAAAGGGAGATGTGCATGATATTGGTAAAAATATTGTGAGTGTAGTATTGGGTTGCAACAATTACGATATTGTAGATTTGGGCGTAATGGTACCTGCTGAAAAGATAATCCAAACAGCGATAGACGAAAAGGTAGATGTTATAGGGCTTAGTGGACTAATTACTCCGAGTTTGGACGAGATGGTACACATTGCTTCTGAATTAGAGAGGCAAAATCTAGAATTTCCTTTAATGATAGGAGGTGCTACAACTTCAAAAGCTCATACAGCGGTTAAAATTGCTCCTCAGTATCGCAATACGGTAGTTCATGTTAATGATGCTTCTAGGGCGGTAAATGTGGTGAGTTCTCTACTTAATAAAGAGAAATCTAATGCTTATGCTCTTAATTTGAGAGAGGAATATGATGAGTTTAGAGAGAAATTTCTTGGGAGAAAAATAGATAAAGAATATGTCTCAATAGAAGAGGCAAGACAAGAACGCTTTAAAATTGATTGGGAGAAAGAAACTATTTCCAAGCCTAATAGTTTAGGAATAAAGGCGATTGAAAATCAAGATTTGGAAGCGTTGTTACCTTATATAGATTGGTCGCCGTTTTTTAGAAGTTGGGATTTACACGGTAAATATCCACAGATTTTAGAAGATGAGGTCGTTGGTATTCAGTCTCAAGAATTGTATCATGATGCTCAAAAAATGCTCAAAAAAATCTTGAAAGAAAAAACACTTACAGCGAAAGCCGTTTTTGGGATTTTCCCTGCTCAATCTAATGATAAAGACGATATTATCATCAATAAAAATGAGGAAAAAATAGCCTTTAGAACATTAAGGCAACAGCTTAAAAAATCCAAAGGAAAGCCTTACTATGCCTTATCGGATTTTATTGCTCCAGAAACTTCGGGTAAGCAAGATTATTTGGGATTGTTTTGTGTAACGGCTGGTTTTGGTACGGAAGAATTAGCTAAATCCTACGAAGCTCAAAATGATGACTATAACGCCATTATGGTAAAGGCTCTTGCGGATAGGTTTGCAGAAGCTTTTGCAGAATATCTGCACCGTGAGGTAAGATTAAAATATTGGGGATATGCCCAAGATGAAAGTTTAGATAACGAAGCGCTTATTGCCGAAAAATATAGAGGGATTCGTCCAGCTCCAGGGTATCCTGCATGTCCAGACCATTTGGAAAAAGAAACCATTTGGGAAGTACTCAAAGTAGAGGAAGAAATAGGGGTTTACCTCACCGAAAGTTTAGCGATGTTTCCTACGGCATCGGTGTCGGGTTATTATTTTGGAAGTCCTCATGCTAAATATTTTGGTGTAGGCAGAATTACAGAAGACCAATTAGAAGATTACGCTAATAGAAAAAACATCAGTATAGAAAAAGCAAGAAAATGGCTTACTCCTAACTTATCAGAGTAGTTTAGTTTTTGTGTAAAATATTAAAATTTGATTATGAAAGTAACAGAACATATAAAAAAATCAGAAGGTAAAACTTTATTTTCGTTTGAGATATTACCTCCATTAAAAGGTCAAAACATACAATGTATTTTTGATGCCATAGACCCTCTTATTGAGTTTAATCCTAGCTTTATAGATGTTACCTACCATAGAGAAGAGTATGAGTATGTAGAGGTAAGAGATGGCTTGTTAGAAAAAAGAGTGGTAAGAAAACGCCCTGGTACAGTGGGGATTTGTGCTGCGGTACAGAATAAGTATAAGGTAGATGCCATTCCGCATATCCTTTGTGGGGGCTTTAATAGAGAGGATACTGAGAATTTTTTAATTGATTTAGATTTTTTGGGGATAGATAATGTGGTGGCATTGAGGGGAGATGCAGTAAAGTCCGAAATTTATTTTAAACCAGAGAAAAATGGTCATATCTATGCTTCAGATTTGGTAAAGCAGATACAGGATATGAATAAAGGAATTTACTTAGATACTAGTTTGGAGAAAGCGGCTCCAACTAATTTTTCTGTAGGTGTGGCAGGATATCCAGAAAAACATATGGAAGCTGCTAGTTTTTCTCAAGACATAGGTCATCTTAAGAAAAAAGTGGAGGCAGGTGCAGATTATATCGTGACCCAAATGTTTTTTGATAATCAAAAATACTTTGATTTTGTAGATAGATGTCGTTCTGAAGGGATAGAAGTCCCAATTATACCAGGACTTAAGCCTATTGCTACTAAAGCTCAGTTGAGTCTTATTCCGCATAGATTTAAGGTAGATTTGCCAGATGATTTGGTGACAGCTATTACTAAAGCCAATAACAATAATGAAGCTAAAGAAATCGGTGTAGAATGGTGCATAGAGCAAAGTAAGGATTTAATGAAAAACGGAGTGCCTATTCTCCATTATTACTCTATGGGCAGAAGCGAAAGTGTGAGAAAAATAGCAGAAGTTATATTTTAAGATTGATATTGATTTAGGCTATCTTACGATAGCCTGAACGTTTTTATTAGTCAATTTCTTTTGAAATCAATAGGCTTACAGCATTTCCTCCAAATCCAACAGCATTTACTAGTATATTATTGATTTTCTTTTCTTTGGTTATGTTTTGTTTTTCAATAAAAGGAACTTCAATGAGTTGTTGGTGCTCTAACATTAGCAAAGCCAATTCTAAACTCAAAATTCCAGAAGCTCCAAAGGTGTGCCCTATTTTCCATTTATTAGTGGTAAAGAAAGGAATGTTATGAGGTGTAAAAACATCTTCTATGGCAAATTTTTCGGAGGTATCACCTTTAATAGTTCCAGGAGAATGCATCACGATGGCATCTACTTTAGACTTGTCAATATTTCGAGTTGCTATTTCCATCGTCATTCTAAGGCATTCAGCCCTTTCGGAAATAGAAATGTTATGGGTTAAAGACTCCGAAGCAACGCCTATTCCTGTAATATAAGCGAATGGTGGTCTTTCGCTTGTGAGTTTACCAATCGCCATAGCACCAGCACCTTCGCCTAAGACCATCGTATTTTCTGTTTTAGAAATATCTCCAGCAAGGCAAGGATAATTTTTGTCTAGGCGATGAGAATAGATTTTAAGGGCTTTCATTTGAGCGATACTAAACGGCGTTAAAGAAGCCTCGGCACCACCTACTAAAAACTGATTGGTAAATCCTGCTTTTATCCACGCAATGCCGTTGACTACAGAATGTAAAGCCGTAGAGCAAGTAATGGAATGAGAAAAGTCTGGACCTGTAATGCCTAAATCCTGAAGCACCCAAGTTGAAATATTACCCAAAGTGGTAAGCGGAGAGGTTAGGGTAGGCGTTTTTCCTGTTTCTAAAAAGGTTTGGTAGAATTTTTCAAAACTTTCAGTAGCACCTCTGGAGGAGCCTAAATTTACCCCAATATTATCGTTAGTATCCCATTGAGCTTCTTTAAAAGCCATTCTTGAAGCAAGTATACCGTACAGTACAGAAGGGTCTAGCTTTTTGTAAGAAGGGTGTTCCTCTTTTAAAGCATTCAGATGAGGTATTATGCTATCGTGCAGTTTTCCCATTAAAGTAATCTCTCCGTTGGAAAGTTCTTTTTTTAAGTAAGATTTGTCATCACAATAGGCATTCCAAATATCTGTTTTGTTCATGCCTAGAGCAGATACACTGCCAAATCCGTAAATACCAATAGCCTCGTCTAGCTTCATCTGTCTAAATCTGTGTTAAGAAAGAGCAAAGATAAAAATATGAGATGGACTGAATCTACTTTTTAGCGATATTTTTGTACTTTAGCCCCAGAATTATTCCCTTTGAAATGAATATTCCCAAAAGATTGTTAGATAAAATTTCCGAACGAAAAGAAAAAAATGCGTGGCGAGTGTTAACGGAATACACAGGCGAATATGTAGATTTTTTTTCTAATGATTATCTAGGTTTTTCTAAAGAAGTTGTGTTAGAAGATGATAAAGTTGCTTCGTATCCAAAGGCATTGGGAGGCTCTACGGGGTCTAGACTATTGTCTGGTAATCTGTCTATTTTCAGAGAAGCGGAAGAGGTTATCAAAGACTTTCATCAGTCGGAAGCAGCTCTTATTTTCAATTCGGGATATAATGCTAATTTAGGCGTGCTTAGTGCTTTACCTCAAAGGAATGATTGGGTATTGTATGATGAACTTTCTCACGCTTCCATACGAGATGGCATTCGGTTGTCTTACGCACAATCTAAAAAGTTTAAACATAACGATTTAGAAGATTTAGAAAATTTACTTAAAACCAAAAAAGAAACATCAGTTACAGGAGAGATTTACATCGTTACAGAATCTGTTTTCTCTATGGACGGCGATGCTCCTGATATTGAAGCCCTGCTCAATCTTGCTCAACGCTATGGAGCTTATGTTATCATAGACGAGGCTCACGCTTTGGGTGTTTTTGGGGAGTATGGGAGCGGGCTAAGCCAAGTATGGTGTCAGCATTCGGCTTTGCTTTGTAGGGTGGTTACTTTTGGTAAAGGTCTAGGGTGTCACGGTGCGGCGGTGCTTTGTTCGGAATTGTTGAGAGAATATCTTATCAACTTTGCGAGGAGTTTTATTTATACTACGGCTTTGGATAGGTATTCGGTGTACTCTATTTTAAAGGGATATAAAGCACTTAAAACTCAAACCCACCAAAGAGAAAAATTACTCGCGAATATTACTTTTTTTAAAAGAGAAGTAGAACGCCTAGGGCTTAGTGATTACTTTATTCCTAGTGTTGCACCTATACAAGGTATGCTGGTACAGGGCAATAGTCAAGCTAAACTATTGTCTAAAACTTTGGAAGAAAACGGCTACATTGCCAAAGCGATACTCTCGCCTACCGTTCCCGAAGGTAAGGAACGATTGAGATTTTGCATACACGCTTACAACACACCTTCGGAGATAACGGGAGCTTTAGAAATTGCCCACGATTTTATCATTTCTAATGTAAAGAAATAAACTTATGAAACTATTTGTTACAGGCATAGGTACAGAGGTTGGCAAAACTATGATTTCTGCCATATTGGTAGAGGCTTTAGGAGCTGATTATTGGAAACCTATACAAGCAGGAGATTTAGACTTTTCGGATACAGATAAAGTGAAAAATTTAGTTACTCGTACAGATGTATCGTTTCACCCAAATGCTTATACCCTTAATACACCTGCTAGTCCGCATTATTCAGCAGAATTAGATGGTATATCTATCAATCTTGAATCTATGATAGAACCTCTTACCGATAACGATTTGGTGATAGAAGGTGCAGGTGGTGTGATGGTTCCCATAAATGATAAGGATACTTTTTTAGATTTTATTAAGGAAGATTATAAGGTGGTTTTAGTTTCTAGAAACTATTTAGGAAGTATCAACCATACTTTAATGACTTACGAAGTGCTTAAAAATAAAGGCGTTGATTTTTTAGGTATTGTATTTAATGGAGAAGCTAATCCTTCCACAGAACAGATTATCATCTCTAAAACTCAACTAGAAGTAATAGGTAGGGTGGCGGAAGAACCAATATGGAATAAAGAAACAGTACGAAAATACGCTTCTATTTTTAATGCTAATTTTTTCAAAAAATGAATTGGAGCGAAAAAGACTTAGAATACAATTGGCACCCTTACACACAACATAAAGGGCTAAAAGAACTCCCTGTGATTGTGAAGGGCAAAGGTGAGTTTTTATGGGATACTAATGGTAAATGCTATATAGACGGCATTGCCAGCTGGTGGGTTAATCCGTTTGGGCATAGTAATCCTGTTTTGGCGGAAGCGATTTATAACCAGCTTAATACTTTAGAACATGTGTTGTTTGGAGGTTTTACGCATACCAAAGCAATTGAACTTTCGGAGCGGTTACTAGGTTTATTGCCCTCTAATCAAAAAAAGGTATTTTACTCGGATAATGGTTCTACGGCGGTGGAAATAGCTATCAAGGCTGCTCTCCAATTTTTTTATAATAAAGGTTTAAAAAAAACAAAGATTATTGCTTTTGAAAATGCTTTTCACGGAGATACCTTTGGGGCAATGGCGGCTAGTGGGATTTCATTTTTTACTGAAGCCTTTAAAAACTCTCTTATAGAAGTAGAAAGAATTCCTGTACCTACCAAAGGAAACGAGGTAAGATGCATTAAACAATTTGAAACTTTGGTAAAAACAGATGGGTTTGCGTGTTTTATTTTTGAACCATTAGTGCTTGGTGCGGCAGGAATGCAAATGTACGATGCAGAGCCTCTCAACCAATTGATTACTATTGCTAAACAAAACGAAGTGTTTACCATAGCCGATGAGGTTATGACGGGTTTTGGTAAAACGGGCAAAACTTTTGCTAGTGAATATCTTTCTCAGCAGCCAGATATGATGTGCCTCTCTAAAGCTCTAACGGGAGGAACTATACCTATGGCGGTTACTAGCTTTTCGGAGGCGGTATTTCAAGGGTTTTATGATGATGATGTTAATAAAGCCTTATTTCATGGGCATACTTTCACGGCTAATCCTACGGGCTGTGCGGCGGCTTTAGCAACGATAAATCTCTTGCTTACAGACGAAATGCAAGGGCATATTAAACGGGTTCATCAGTCTCACCTTAAATTTTTGAAACAACTAGAAGGAAAAAAAGTTGCTAATATTAGAGTGCTAGGTGTTATTTTAGCATTTGAGTTAGAGGTAGATGGTAAGCACGATTATTATGGAGATTTAAGAAATAGACTATATCAGTTTTTTATAGAGCAAGGGGTAATTCTTCGTCCAGTAGGTAATACGATTTATGTGTTACCGCCTTATACTATTTCTGATGAAAGTCTCAATATCATTTACCAAAAAATATTGGAGGGTGTAGATAAATTTGGAGAGGTTTTATGATGAGAATTATAAAGAATAATTACCTGTTTCAATAAAAAATAATTTAAAGATATGATACATCAGTATAAAAAAATAGGTTATTCCTTTTTAATAATAGTAATGACTTCGCTAGTGGCGTGTAAAGAGGGTAAATCTAATCCTAACCCTTTACCAAAAGAAGATGATAAATCGGTAGTAATTCAAAAAACAAAAGAGGTTAAAGGTCTTGCCAATTTTCTTATACACGAAGTAGTGAACAAACTATCTGCATCTGATACTCTTCACATTGCGGTGGAAAAGCAGTATTCCATTTGTGGGAACGATGAGCGTTTAATGGTATAATGGCTCCTACTACTGAAGTAAAAGAAATTGTTATAAACTCCACAGAGGCTTATGAAGCACTTTATAAAGTTAAAAATACAACAGTAGTAACGGGTGGTCTTGTAGATGGGGATTATTTTAATGCTGATTCAACGGAGTTTAGTAGCTTTAACCTTTCAGAAGAAAAAAAGCCAGTCTATTTATTAGATTTTGTTTCAATTAAAAACGATAAGGTAGAAGTAGTGATAAAGCATAATGATAAAGAAAAAGCTCGTATCACTGTAGTTTTTAAGAATAATCAGTGGGTGGTTTTAGATTAAAACTATATACTTGACTTAATGGTTAGAAATAAATCTCTCTAGTGAATTTCAACAGCGTGTCTGTTCTTACCGTAACAGACACTCCGTTAGCCTAAGGACAGACACCCTGTTACGGTAAGGACGGATACGCTGTAGCGAAGCATACCAAATATAAAATTTGTAAATTTGCTGAAACTAAATTATAGATGGCTGTAGTAAGTAAACAACATTTAAAAAAAATCAAATCTCCTCTTAATTATATCGGTGGTAAAACTAAGATTTTAGACCAAATTTTACCGTTATTTCCGAGAGATATTGATACCTTTATTGATTTGTTTGCTGGTGGTTGTAATGTTGGTATAAATGTAACAGCCAATAAGGTTTATTTCAACGATAATCTAACTTATCTAATAGAAATGTATAAAGCGTTTCAAAAAAATGAGTTAGACAAAACGATTGCTCATATTGAAGGAAGAATAAACGAATTTCAGCTTTCTTTAACAAACGAAGAAGGGTACAAGTGTATGCGAGAAACATACAATAAGCAAAAGCATCCATTAGATTTATTTGTCCTCATCGCTTTTTCTTTTAATCACCAAATTCGCTTTAATAATAACCACGAGTTTAATAATCCTTTTGGGAGAGATAGAAGTAGCTTTAACCCTTCTATGAAACATAATTTGGAAAGGTTTATTATTAGTTTAAAAGAAACAGAAGCTTATTTTACTCATTTCTGCTTCAATAACTTTGATTTTAGTTCTCTCACAAGCAGGGATTTTGTTTACTGTGACCCTCCTTATCTCATTACAACTGGAACCTATAATGATGGGAAGAGAGGTTTTAAGGGTTGGACAGAAAAAGAGGAAAAACAACTTTTAGGATTGTTAGATAATTTAGATAAAAGGAATGTGAAATTTGGCTTATCTAATGTACTGGAGCATAAAGGAAAATCAAATAATATTCTAAAAAAATGGATAGAAAACAACCCTAGCTATTACGTCAATTACATTAGCACTCACTATTCTAATTCAAACTATCAAACAAGAAATAAGCAGGCAAGCATTGAAGTTCTGATAACAAACTACCAACCACAGATGCAACAAAAAGAAAAAACGCTTTTTGACGACTTCTAACATATAGCATCTATGAGATATATTGGAAATAAAGAAAACTTACTAGATAAGATCTATCAAGTAATTCGTTCAAAACATATTCAAGGAAATTCCTTTTTTGATTTTTTTGCTGGCACAACAAGTGTAGGTAAATTTTTTAAGAAAATGGGGTATCAAGTGTACTCCTGTGATTTAATGTATTTTTCCTATGTTTTACAGCAAGCATATATTTCAAATAATCAGGAACTAAAGTTTGAAAAATTATTAACTCACTTAAATTTTCAGAGTGCCTCACTTTTTACCTCTCCTTTAAATACTATTTTGGAGTATTTGAATCATATTGAACCTATAGAAGGTTTTATTTCAAAAAATTATACTCCATTAGGTACTTCCCACCTACAAACTCCGCGAATGTATTATTCAAATGAAAACGGAAAAATAATAGATTCTGTTAGACAAAAAATTGAGACTTGGAAAACAGAGGGTTTGATAGACAAGAACGAATATTTTGTCTTACTAGCGTGCTTAATAGAGACAGTGCCCTATTACGCAAACATTACGGGAGTTTACGCTGCTTTTAGAAAAAAATGGGATCCAAGGGCGACAAAAAAAATGATTTTAAGACCTATTGAATTTATTGTAAACAATAAGGAAAACTTTGCCTATAATCAAAACTCTATTGAATTATTAGACCAAGTAGAAGCAGATATTTTTTATCTCGATCCGCCTTACAATCAAAGACAATATGCCCCTAATTACCATTTATTAGAAACCATTGCAAAATATGATAATCCTACCATTAGAGGCGTAGCTGGATTAAGGGATTATCAAAATCAAAAATCAAAATTTTGCAATGCTACTACTGCTGTTAAAGAACTTGAAATAATTGCTCAAAAGGGAAAGTATAAAACTTTGATATTAAGTTATAATACGGAAGGAATTATGAAACAAGAAAACATAATTGCTACATTAGAAAAATTTGGGAAAGTAGAACTTATAGAGTTTGAATATCTGAGATATAAAAGTAACAATAACGGGGAAAGTAAAACAAAAAAATTTATTAAAGAACAATTATATATACTGCGAAAAAATGTCTAAAAATCTTTGGCTTTTAACAGAAGAACGACCTAAAAAAACGGTTTTGCAAACTATTTTTCAAAAGTTTGCAAAAGACCATAATTTTGCCGTTTTTGTTGATACAATTCGTATTCTTCCAATCCTAAAAGACAATAAGTTTACTTTTACTTACGAAGTAACGGGGTTTCGTTGTAACAAAGTTGATAAAGTTTATATAAAAACTGTTTCGGGAAACTCAAGCTTTACTGACTTTTTGATTTTTTACCAAAAGGACGAACCAACATTGGGAGATGAACCAATTTACGCAATAGAAGAAACTAAAACAGATGATAAGGAAAGTAGAAATACTGGAGTTTATCAACGATGTAGCAAGTTTGTATTTATTGAAAGTTATTATCCCAATACCAAAAAGATAATGCTTTATAATCTTCAGATTAGTCAAAAAGAAAAGCCAACAGAAACCTATATTTTTGGTACAAGATTACTTTTAACCTTAGGTGTTGAAATTTTAGGAAAAGAACTTGATAGCAAATTATTTATTCCTTTCAACTCTATTGATGAAATTGTAGAAGCAAAAGCAAAAATGAGAAAAGCACCTAAGGGGAATATTCCGATATTATTAACAAAATCGAAAGATAAAATTGAAATTTCTGGGAGACTTTTTAAAAATAACGGACTCTCTTACGACCCTAATATAGGAGCTTTAAGTATCATTAGTGCTGTTTTGCGAAAATTAGGTTGGGTGAAAAATATCGTTATCACCCAACACGGTTTGGAACAAAAACATATTGGAAAAAGAAATAAATTTATACAAATCGCAAATAAAATAGGAATAGAGTTGGAGGGGTTGAAAATCCCTAAGGTAGAAATGCATAAAGATTATTGGAAATATGACAAAGATGGAGAAAAGTTGGGGACAATTTTTATACATCTAGTCGTTGAAGAGTTTACGCAAGGATATTCAATATTTGAAAATCATGCGGGCTCCGAAAAGGGTTATTTTTTTCCTCTAGACGGTACTCCTATTCCATTAAAAAAGTATAAGGATAGAGAAAAATATAAATCGGGCGACAAAAAACAAATCATAGAAATACCAGACCTTATTTTACTAGATTCAAATGAAAATGAAATAATAAATATTGAAGGTGAGAAGTATGTAAATAGGGGTAATGGAATACAACAAATAAAAACTTTTGACTTTATAGAAAAAGCTTATATCAAGCCACACTATCCTAAATACAAAATTATTAGAACCGTTGTCCTTTTTGGGAGCGAAGAAACTTCTATTGTAGAAATAGAAGTTGGGTTCCTACTTAACAAAAACGGACAGTTGGTTTTAAGTGTAACATCTCCTAAATTATTTCAAAAAGCTATACAAAATCTATTAGATTTTTGGAATTAAATAAATATTACATCAACAAAATAGGCTACTCATCTAATGAGTAGCCTTAGTTTTATTAAAATACTTTTTACTAGACAATAACCACGGGATTAGGCAGTCGTTCTGTTCTTGGTTCCTTTAGTAAGACGGAACCAGTGCTGCTTTGTGTGGTAATACTTAGCTCATAGTTACCCGCTTCTAAATCCGAAGGCACGAGAATGAGTAACCTTGATGGCTCGTTAAGCACAATATTGTCTTTGGTTAGCTTTACCTCGTTTTGGGTGTCTAGGTTTTTAAAGACGATGCCATTTTTAGGATTGTCGCCGTCTATTTTAATATAAGTGCCTTTGATTTCCGCATTCTTGCCTTTGGTAAGGGTGCCGTCTGCTTTGCCAGTAGCTTTATCGGTGATGCTGAACACACTCATTGGGCTGGATTGCTCGCCGAGGATTTCTATTTTGGTATCGTTGGCAGCTTTTCTTAGGTCGGTGCCTTGATTGACATTTACATACACCGAGTGCTTCTCTTTATCCCAAGTTTTGTCGTAAAACACACCTTTGATGGCAGGACGCATATACACTAATCCAGTATTTACGCTGTACCCATTGAGCACCAACTCCGAAGCCTTACGGTTAAAACGAGTGATAATATCTACTGCGGTCTCGGTTTGTATCTCCATACCCTCTTTTTTGAGGGCATCTATGATTTCTGTAATGCCAAGGCTACCACCTAAGAGAGGCACGGCTACAAAATCGTTAGGGTCATCTTTGGTGAGTAGGTTGGGACGCAACCACGCTTTTAAAGTATTCATAAGTGTGAAATTTTAATGTTAGATATTTATATGATAATTATTGTACAAAATGTAAACGAAAGTTTCGCTCACCTGTTCCAGGTTTCATTGTATATCTTGTATACTGATGTATGTAATAATTTGTGCTTTGTTTTAAATAAATAAATGCCCCATTACCGATATTAGTTGAAAAAAAAGTATTTATAACTTTTCTATCTTCATAAAAAAGACTACCCACATCCATTGAAGGAGTGTTTACATCAGATACTTGTATCCATGCTGATGCAGAGCCATCATCTGCATTTCCGCCATTATTCGGATTAGGATTCTGCGTATAAAACCATCTGGAAACTAAAGTGTACCAGCCTGTTTTAGGAACAGTATAGGGACCGTAAACTACCACACCTTGCGAGTCTATTTCGTTTGGTTTTCCATCAGCACCCCACCAAACATCAGGAGCAGCATAGTTAGGAGCTTTCAGAGCAGTACTTGTCCAAGTAGCTTTTCCTTCAGCATCACTTGTTAAAACTTTTCCTTCGCCTTGGGTGCCGTCTGCTATCTTTACTCCTCCAATTATATCTAGCTTAGTAGTTGGGGCATCAGTACCAACCCCTATATTCCCAGTTCCCTTAAACACTAAGTTATTAGACCCTAGAGTTACTGTTCTATTACCTGCTAGAGTACCATCTGCAGTGTAGAGGTTAGTAGATACCCCACCGTCACTACTCAATCTTACCCATTCCCCATTGGCAACACTGCCTGTAGGAAAAGTTTGGTTAGGGTTTTTAAAATAGTAGAACCCTGGGCTTACACTCACTTGTTTGCCACCTTTACTGGTATTAGATACTGTAAGACCTGTCCCCGAGTTATACACCACCATACCATCAAAGTAATTAGAAAATTTACCTGGGTTAATATTACTTGTTTTAAACTCCCAAGTAGTTAGATTAGTAGTAGGAAAGTATAAGCCTTTCCCCACATTATTATTAGATGTTCTATAACCTGAAGCATCTATAAAAGGATTTTCTTGTGATATCGAAGCATTAGGGGCAGACTGTAAATTAACTTGAGCGGAAGTAAAAACAACTCCCCATAACCCTATTAAAGTAAATATTTTTTTCATGACTTTATGATTTAGTATTAGTAGCTTCCTCCTATAACATACCAGTTAGCCCCGTCAGACATTAGTATATGCCCCTTACCTGCATCTATAGTAGAATTATTTGCTGGAGAATTAGTCCCTGAGTAATCCAGTTTTGTTCCTGCTTGATTATTCACCGCTATAATTTTATTGGTGTAGCCCGAAGGATTAGGAAGGTTAATAGTAGCCGTTGTAGTTTGTACCAAACAAAATGTACCAGGCACAGCCCATTCTGTAGAGTTGGCTTGGTCTACCACTCTAATTCCTCCTGTAATAGATTGTAGTGTCGTTCCTCCTGTAGTACTACTAGCTCCTGCTCCCAATTTTACCCAAACGCCTCCTTTAAAGAAGTAAAAACCCGTAGCATCTACATTAGCCGTGGTTCCCGAAGCAGTACCGTCTGCCACTGAGCTAATGTAAAGCAAAGTAGATTCTGCTACACCCGACCCCATGTTGGCAGCCCTCAAACGGCTGACCCTAGGAATTAGCACCCCTTCTACAGTAGAAGCTGTACTTAGACTGTTAGCGGTATTCGGTTTTATTTCTAAAGTGGCTTGGGGGTGAGATTCATTGATGCCTACTTTACCGTCATACTGCCCATAAGCCATTAAACCTAGACCTAAAAAGGCACATACACTTAGTTTGGTTGTTTTTGTTTTCATAACATTTAATTTTAGAATTGTTGATATTTAATTGTTTAAGATTATAGAAGTTAGATATTGGATTTTAGATTTTGTAGGTTCGGTTTAAGGGTTGATGAGGCTGTACTAAGTTCTAACCTCTCACATCTCACCTCTACCCTAAAAAAATGCCTCCCCCCTCTCAACACACACAAAACGAGGAGGAAGGCTAAAACAGAAAGAGCATTACACTCCCCCTGAGCACTAAAAGCACCCAACAAGAACGACCATGTTATGAGACAAAACAATGGTGCTTTTAGTAAGTATTGATGAAAGCTAAATTTAGAATAGGATAAATACAAAATGCCCCCAACGAAAGTTGGCGGAACCGTATTTGGGTTTAACGATAAAAGTTTAAGTAAATTTCTATATAATACAACGCATACCCACGAAACTATTTGTGTGTGTGTGTGTGTGTGTGTGTGTGTGTGTGTGTGTTTACGAAATTATTTGAGCTAGCCAAATAATTTTGCAATTTTTTTACACTTAGTTGTATGTTATTGATATAGTGTGTTATAAAAACTATGACAAACATATTACCTTTTGCGGAAGTATGCAAGTTTTTTTTGATAAATTAGAAACTCTAGGTGTTTTTAAAACTAAAAAAGGTCGTTTAAACTTGTTTTAAACGACCTTATAATGCTTTACTGTTAATCTTCCAATCTTTCTATAAGAGCCATGTAGAAACCATCGTAGCCCTCGCTAGGGAGGAGGCTTTGGTCTTTGATAAGTCTAAAGTTAGGGTTTGTAGCCAAGAATGTTTTTACCTGATTTTGGTTTTCTGATGGTAGGATAGAGCAGGTAGCATACACCATCTTACCTCCTTTTTTTAGGATTTTAGAATAATCTTGGAGGATTTGTTGCTGCTCTTTCTTTATTCTTTCTATAAAATCGGTATCTATTTTCCATTTAGAATCGGGGTTTCTTTTTAGAACGCCCAATCCAGAACAAGGTACATCTAGTAGAAGGCGGTCAGCTTTTTCGTGTAGCCTTTTAATAACTTTGTTGTCCTCTATAAATCTAGTTTCTATGTTGTGAGCTCCCGCTCTTTTAGCTCGGCGTTTTAGTTCGGCAAGTTTCCACTCAAAAATATCTAAAGCAATAATTTGCCCTTTGTTTTTCATCAGGGCAGCGATGTGAAGTGTCTTGCCGCCTGCACCTGCACAAGCATCTACCACTCTCATACCTTCTTTAACCTCTAAGAAATGAGCAATTTTTTGAGACCCTGCATCTTGTACTTCAAACAATCCGTCTTTAAAAGCAGAGATAAGGAAAACATTTTTCTTTTCCTTTAGCTCTATGGCTTCAGGGTAGTTTTTGAGGTTGTGGCATTCCACGCCCTCGTCGTTTAAGTCTGCTACCAACTCCTTTGGCGTTGTCTTGAGTGTGTTGGCTCTTAGTACAGTAGCTGCTTGTTGGTTAAGGGCTATCATTTCTTTTTCCCATGCTTCGCCAAGTTCTTTTTCTAGTGTTTCCGCGAGCCATTCAGGGATAGAATGTTCTATGGCTTTGGTAGGGACGGTATTTTTTTTCAGTTTGGTGATGATGTCGGCTATTTTAATTCCGTCAAATTCTTCAAACTTTTTATAATGCGTTTCGCTCCAAAGCAAATAAGCGAGGATAAGCCTATAGATATTGTTGGGCTTTACGCCTTCGCCCATATAGTATTCTAGGCGTTTTTTCCAACGGATAATGTTATAAAATATCTCTGAAACCACCGCTCTATCTTGGCTCCCCCATTTTTTGTTGGCTTTTAGCAGTCGTTCTATGACCTTGTCGGCGTATTTGTTTTTCTCAAAAAAGGTTTCTCTAAGTGCGTCGTGTATGCCAATAAGTAGGTTGCGGTGTATAAGTTGCATAAGTGTTTTATTGTTTTTAATTCTAAAATGAATGGAAGTAAGTCAATACTCATGATAAAGGCATTGACTTATCCTCTGCAAAAGTACTAAAATGAAACCATAACTCCATACAGAAACGGATATTAAAGCGTAAAGGATAGAGGCGGTATCCTTTTTTGAGGAGGAACGACGAGAAAAAGATAAAGCCGAAAGCCTGACCCTAGCGGTAGGGAATGCTTCGGCGAGGGGTACGCCCTAATTATTGGGAGCAAAAGGGTGGGGGTTTGTTTTCTCTTTTTTATCTTTGCAGGGTTAAATAGCTAGTTGGTTCTTAGAATTCATGGAAAAATATATCAATCTTAATCAGAATAGAAATCTTAAACTGTTTAAAACTATCTCTAAAGTAGCGGAGGAGAGAGGGCAGACGGCGTATATTGTGGGAGGTTATGTGAGGGATTTGCTTATGAAAAGACAAGTGCCTACGGATATAGATTTTGTAACGGAGCAAAGTGGGATAGAGTTGGCACAAGCGGTGGCAAAGGAGCTGGATTCTAATCTGAAAGTATCGGTATTCAAGACCTATGGGACTGCTATGATAAAGTGGAAAGGGCTAGAATTGGAATTCGTAGGTGCGAGAAAAGAAAGCTATTCGGAAGATAGCCGAAAGCCTGCTGTGGAGCAAGGAAGCCTAGAAGATGACCAAAAACGCCGCGATTTTACCATCAATGCGATGGCAATCTCTCTAGGAAAGGAAGATTTTGGACGTTTGGTGGACCCTTTTGGTGGAGTACAGGATTTAGAGTTAAAAACTCTGAAAACTCCGCTAGAGCCTCTGCAAACTTATTCTGATGACCCTCTTAGAATGATGAGAGCGATTAGATTTGCTTCTACGCTTAATTTTAAGGTGGAACAAAATTCTCTAGATGCGATAAAACAGGAAGCCAACAGGATAAAGATAGTCTCAATGGAGCGTATTATGGTAGAGTTTAACAAAATAATGCTTTCCGAAAAACCATCTATAGGCTTGAAACTCTTAGATGATACAGGACTTTTGGAGAAGATTAT
Source organism: Riemerella anatipestifer (assembly GCF_009670965.2). NCBI lineage: Bacteria > Pseudomonadati > Bacteroidota > Flavobacteriia > Flavobacteriales > Weeksellaceae > Riemerella > Riemerella anatipestifer. The sequence goes on from NZ_CP073239.1 coordinate 1,702,156, forward strand.
CCCCGAACTTACCGCTCTTAAAGGTATAGAAGAAATAGAAGGACAAACGCATAAAGACAATTTTTACCATACACTAGAAGTAGTAGATAACATCTCTAAACATACGGATAAACTTTGGTTGCGATGGTCGGCACTATTGCACGATATTGGGAAAGCACCTACCAAGAAATTTGTAGATGGTACTGGGTGGACTTTCCACGGACACGAGTTTTTAGGTTCTAAGATGGCTAAACCTCTTTTTCAGCGATTGAAGTTGCCTCTAGGGGCAGACTTAAAGTATGTGCAGAAAATGGTAAAACTTTCATCTAGGCCTATTGCTCTGGTAACAGATGATACTTCTGATGCGGCTCTTAGACGCTTGTTGTTTGATGCAGGGGAAGATTTGGAAGACTTGTTCACGCTATGTAAGGCTGATATTACTACTAAAAACACCAAAAAACAAGAACGCTTTAGAAAGAACTTTGAGTATGTTGCTCAAAAAATAAAAGAGGTAGAGGAGAAAGACCAAATAAGAAATTTCCAGCCGCCTATTTCTGGGGAGGAAATAATGGCTTTGTTCCAACTACAACCAGGTAGAGAAATTGGGATTTTAAAGGAAAAAGTAAAAGAAGCAATTTTGGAAGGTGAAATTTCTAACACTCCCGAAGAAGCTAAAGATTTCGTAATAAAAGAAGCGGAAAAAATAGGATTGAAACTTAGTGTTTAAGATGATAATAAAAAAAAAGCAGAGCCATTGGCTCTGCTTTTTTACTATACAGATTATAAATTATTTCTGTTGCTGTTGCTTAATCAAGTTCAATGCAGAACCAGCTCTAAACCAACCTATTTGTCCATCGTTATAAGTGTGGTTAGCTAAGATAGTATCTTTAGAACCATCTGTGTGTACTAACTCAATAGTAACAGGCTTACCTGGAGCGAATTCAGCTAAATCTACAAAGTTGAAAGTATCTCCTTCTTTGATTTTGTCATAATCAGCTTCGTTTGCAAAAGTAAGAGCTAACATACCTTGTTTTTTAAGGTTAGTTTCGTGGATACGAGCGAAAGATTTTACTAGAACCGCCATAGCTCCTAAATGTCTAGGTTGCATTGCAGCGTGCTCACGAGAAGAACCTTCGCCGTAGTTGTTGTCCCCAACGATAACCGTTTTAATACCAGCTGCTTTGTAAGCTCTCGCTGATGCAGGAACTTCCATATATTCGCCAGTAAGTTCGTTTTTAACCTTGTTGGTTTCCATATTGAATGCGTTTACAGCACCAATAAGAGTATTGTTAGCGATATTATCTAGGTGTCCTCTGTATTTTAACCAAGGTCCAGCCATAGAAATGTGGTCTGTAGTACATTTACCAAAGGCTTTAATTAACAATTTAGCACCCATTACATTTTCTCCGTTCCAAGCAGGGAAAGCGTCTAGTAATTGTAGTCTGTCAGACTCTGGAGCTACTTTTACTTGAACTTGAGAACCATCTTCTGCTGGAGCAATATAGCCTGCGTCTTCAACATCAAATCCTCTTGGAGGAAGTTCAAACCCTTGAGGTTCGTCTAATAAAACTTCTTCTCCGTTTTGGTTAGTTAATTTGTCTTTTCTAGGGTCAAAAGTTAAATCTCCTGCAATAGCTAACGCCGTTACTAATTCTGGAGAAGCTACGAAAGCATAAGTGTTAGGGTTACCATCTGCTCTCTTAGAGAAGTTTCTGTTGAACGAGTGTACAATCGTATTTTTTTCTTGTTTTTCAGCACCTTCTCTAGCCCATTGTCCAATACAAGGTCCACAAGCGTTAGCAAATACTTTACCTCCGATTTTATCAAAAGTATCTAAATAGCCATCTCTTTCTACAGTAAATCTTACTTGTTCAGAACCTGGTGTAATAGTGTATTCTGCAGCTACTTTTAAGTTTTTCTCTTGAGCTTGTTTCGCTACGGAAGCGGCACGAGAAATATCTTCGTAAGAAGAGTTGGTACAAGAACCAATTAATCCTACTTCAACCTTAGTAGGCCAACCGTTTTTCTCTGCCTCCTCTTTCATTTTTGAAATAGGTGTTGCAATATCTGGAGAGAAAGGTCCGTTTAAGTGTGGTTCTAATTCAGAAAGGTTGATTTCAATAACTTGGTCGTAGTATTTTTCAGGATTAGCGTAAACTTCCTCATCTGCACGAAGTACATTTTTGATAGCGTCGGCAGCTTCAGCTAAATCTTCTCTGCCTGTAGAACGAAGATACTCCCCCATGTTATTATCGTAAGCGAAAATAGAAGTAGTAGCACCTATCTCTGCACCCATATTACAGATAGTACCTTTACCTGTACAAGATAAAGCTTCAGCACCTTCACCAAAGTATTCTACAATAGCACCAGTACCTCCTTTTACGGTAAGGATACCTGCTACTTTTAGAATAACATCTTTAGCAGAAGTCCAACCATTAAGTTTACCTGTAAGTTTGATACCTATCATTTTTGGGAATTTAAGTTCCCACGGCATTCCTGCCATTACATCTACAGCATCAGCACCACCTACACCTATGGCTACCATACCCAAACCACCTGCGTTAGGTGTGTGTGAGTCGGTACCAATCATCATACCACCAGGGAATGCATAATTTTCCAACACTACTTGGTGGATAATCCCAGCTCCTGGCTTCCAGAATCCAATACCATATTTGTTAGATACCGATTGAAGGAATTGATAAACTTCGTTATTTTTATTTTCAGCTTCTTGTAAATCTTTATCTGCTCCTACACGAGCTTGTATAAGGTGGTCTGCGTGTACTGTAGAAGGTACTGCCACTTTAGCCTTACCTGCTTGCATAAACTGTAAAAGAGCCATCTGTGCCGTAGCATCTTGCATTGCTACTCTATCTGGAGCAAAGTCTACATAAGATTCTCCTCTCTTGAAAGCTTCTGGTTTCTGTTCAGAGAAAAGGTGAGCACAAAGGATTTTTTCAGAATAGGTAAGAGGTCTTCCCATAAACTCTCTCGCAGCGTTTACTCTGTTCTCAAAATCAGAGTAAACTTTCTTAATCATATCAAAGTCAAAAGTCATATTATTAAATGATTTATTTTTCGTATTAAAGTTTAATATCTACAAAAATACGAATTTTATATGGAATAGTTATTTTAAGGAGTTTAGATTGATTATAAATAAGAAGGTGAAATAGGTTTACTCTATCCAATCTTGCTCTATGAAACTATTTTCTCGTTTCATCTTTTCTTTAGCACTTTTTTCCATCTTTTTTATGAGTTCGCTTTGAGAAACTTCTTTTCCGTTGATAGAGGCTTTTAATATTACATTACCTCCCATCATCCTAAGGGATTTAGTAGGGTCTGAACGGTTTTCCTGAAATGCTTTCTTGAATTGTTTTCTATCTATTTTAACTAAATTTATTAGTTTGTCGGTAAGGTTCACTTCTTGAGTATTGTTTATTTTTTGGCTACCAACGAGTTCAAATGAAAACATTTTTTGGTGATCTTCCATTTTTACAATTAACCCTGGTAGGCCGTGAAACTTGTATGGTCCGTCTGGAATAGGAATATCTGTGGTAAACCACGCTGTCCATTTTCTACCTGCAAATTCAGTGGTAGCTTTTTGAACTTTCCAATTCTTAAAGGTTTCGTGTTCTGGAATGATTTTCCATTGCATTTTTCTTTCATCACGTACGGCATAATCATCAAAACCTATTTTGGTATAAAGCTCTACTTCATAATTTGGATAAGTTTTTAGTACCCAATCTTTAACCTTGGCTCTTTTCATATCTTTCAGATGACCAAGGTTAATGTTACCAGAAGAAATTTGACTTTGTTTTTTAAATTCTTGATTGATTATAGAATCATTTTCTTGTTTTATTTTACTATAGAATACCGATTTTTCCTTATAAATATCTAAATTCATAATTTCTGAAATTAGAGAGTCTTTTTTAGTAGAATCCACAGTAAATTTGTACTCATAAGTGAATCTTTGGTTTTGACTCAAGCCCCAGTTCATTACGAATAAGCAGAGGGTTGATAGAATAAAATGTTTCATAGCAAATATTTTTCTGTGAAAATAGAAAAATATTTTACATCAAGTATTGGTTTTGTGTGTTAAAAAAAGTTAAATAAAAAATTATCGTTTCAATTTTTTTAATAGAGGGGCAATGAGTTGTTGGGTTGGGTAAATTTTGAAGATATAATTGCCTAAAAGAATAATACTAAGTGCAAGTGCAGGACGATAAATAAAGTCTATTATTGCCCAAGTTGAAGCAGGTAGATTGTATGTCAGTAGTATTGTTCCACCACATAATAAAGACATATATAGCATCTTTAAAGAAAGTGGAAATACCCCAAAATATATTCGGTTGAATATAATTTTAATAATGTTAAAAGTGGTGAGAGAAATAGCGGTTGCTAAGGCTATTCCCATAATTCCTAAATTGGTATAGCGTAAAAATACGAGATTAAGCCCTATTGTAGCAAATGCTAAAAACAGCATAACTACTATGTTGAATTTGAAGTATTTGGACATTGAAATAATATGCCCATTGAAACCTGTGGCTAAATCAAAAAGAATGGCAGGTCCTAGTATCCATAGTAGATATTGGTGGTCTAATAGTTCGTTTCCGTTTTTAATCATCTGTCCTAAAAATGGAAATCCAGCCAAAAGACAGGTGTAAAGAATAATCCCTATACAGAAAAGGTTAAGAGAAGTTTTTTGATGAGAGGTTTGGAGTTTAGCCATGTCGTTTTCTTCAAAACACTGGTTTATCAGTGGAGCGTAGATGGTGTAAAGTCCCATAGCAGGTACGGCAATAAGTTGTAAGATAGAGTAAATGTTGGAGTAAACACCATTGAGGGTAAAGTTGAGAAATTCGCTTATCATTACATTATCTATTTTGATAGCGATATAGTTGCCTATGTTTCCTAAAAATCCATAAAAACTGTACTCTAAAAATTTTTTCCAAGTGTTATTAGCTCTAAAAAATTGTGTAGAAAAATCCCATTTAAACCCAGTTAATTTTTTATTATACCAAAAATATCCTGCCAAAGACAATACAAATATTCCTAGAAAAAAAGCCAAAGCACCGTATTCTGGAATTCCTAGAAAGAAAAACAACGAAAATGCTCCTATATTAGCGATTTTAGGGAATAAGTTTTCAAAAATGTTAGGTATTGCTATTCTTTTGTAATTTGAAATGTATTTGTTGAGGACTGAGGAAATGGAAAGTAGAAAAAGTAATGGTAATATGAGGTATTTCATATTCCAAAACTGAGTTTCTTTAAGACTAGGAAATAGGAAACAAGCAAGAAAGAACGCTCCAGAAAATACTATGAAATTAAAAACTACAGCTAGCAGAGAGAGAGAGAGCATACTTGGGTTGAGCCCTTGTTTTTCTGCGGAAAAAAAGAATTTTACATTAGAAAAAGAAATTCCAAAGACAATAATAGGTAAAAATGTCTCTGCCATAGGAAGAATATACCTTAGTTTTCCATAAAATTCATAATCATTTGGAAATAGAAATATAGAGGATAGAGTGCCTATTATAAAGCCTAAATAACCTATGATAGAGTACTTTATTCCTTGTCTTGCAATAACATTCATCAATCAAACAATGAACTGCAAAATTAACAAAATAATTAACATTTGTTTTAAAATTCTTAATCTATACTAATTGGTATTTATACAAGATAAGTGTCTTTTTGTAATAGAATGAAAAAAAATTACTTAAAAAGAAACAGAACAAAAAATTGTTGATGTCTTATCTAATTTATTGATTAAAATTTCTTAACTTACATCAATGATACTGTTACGATATAAAGAGTATTTTTGTTAAAATAATTAAGATAATGAAATATATAAGTATAGCAGGAAGTAATAGTAGTACTTCTATTAACCAAAAATTGATTGGGTATCTTTCGCAAAAATTAGGCTTTGGAGAAGTGTTTCTTACACAATACGAAATCCCCATATATAGCATAGACGAGGAACAAAAGGGTTTTCCAAAAGATTTGGAGGTTTTGTATAATGTAATATTTGATGCAGAGGTAGTTATGATTTCTGTGGCAGAGCATAATGGTAATCTAACGGCGTTTTTTAAAAATATTATAGACTGGCTATCTCGTTATAAAAGAAATTTTTTAGAAAATAAAAAAGTGGTGCTCCTAAGTGCTTCTCCTGGGAAAATGGGAGCGAAGTCTGCTTTGGAAATAACTAAGAATATGTTGCCTCGTTTTGGAGGAAAAATAATCTATGCTAAAAGTATTGCTAATTTTAATGGTAATTTTTCAGGAGAGGAATTTAGAGAATTGGTACAAGATATTAGAAGTCTTTTGTAATGTTAAAAAAAATGATCTCTAAATAATTATGCGTATTAGGTGTTTATTTTGTTCTCTAAATTAGGGTTCATTCTTATAAAAATAATATAAAACACGCAATAATTATTTTTATTTATATATTTAGTTATCAATAATTTAATTGATTTCTTTTTAAGAAATTAGCTAAATTTATTTCTGATTGGAAATATTTCGTATATTTGTGTGTTAGCAGATATATTTATGAAACAACCGTTAATAACACGAATATTTAAAATATTAAAGATTGTAACCATTACAATAATTTCTTCTATTATTATTTTTTTATTAGTTTTCGGGATTAATATAGAATATCAAGATGGGACACATTCCACTTGGTCAGGCTTGAGAGTTTTATTTGAAGATAGAGACTTTGAACTTTGTTACAAAAAGAAACATATTGTAAAACTAAATGGTTTTGACGGTCCTTATATTATTGGCTCAACAATGTATTATGTAGATTCTTTAAATATTTTAAGAACAACGAGATATAAAAAAAATGACTCTATTTTAGTTAGGGTAAATAATAAAGATTTAGATAAATTTTACTTCTTAAAAAAAGCAATAATTCAAAAAACTGCTGATTCTTATGCAATGCCACAAAAGTTAATTGCAATTTCAGATATTGAAGGAAATTTTGATGCTTTTTCAAGTTTTCTCATAAACAATAAAGTAGTAGATACTAATTATAACTGGATTTTTGGTAATGGACATTTAGTCCTTACGGGGGATTTTGTAGACAGAGGTACAGATGTAACCGCAGTACTTTGGCTAATTTATAAATTGGAAGAACAGTCTGAAAAACAAGGTGGAAAAGTACATTATATATTAGGTAACCACGAGATAATAAATTTTCAAGGACGATTTAAATATAATAACGAAAAATATATTAAGGTTGCTAGTTTAATTAGTAAAACAGAGGATTGGAAAAAAGCAACTCAATATATATTTTCTGAAAAAACAGAATTAGGAAAATGGTTGCGTTCAAAAAATGGAATAGAAAAAATAGGAAATTACATTTTTGTTCATGCGGGATTGAGTCCAAATATTTTAAAGTATAATTTATCAATTTCAGATATTAACAGTCTTTCTCAACAAAACTGGTCAAAAGATTTATACAACGAACCAGGAAGTAATGAAAAAGCCAATTTTTTAATTGGTAGAGAAGGCATATTTTGGTATAGAGGCTTAGCAATTGATTATAAACACTACAACAAAATATCTGAAACCGAATTAAACAAAGTCTTGAATTTTTATCAAGCAAAAAAAATAGTATTTGGTCATACAATTAGCGACAATATCAAAAAAGAATATAATGGAAAATTAATAAATATTGATGTTGCTCACGGACAAGAAAAGAACTCTGACAAAACCAAAGGTTTGTTAATTGAAAACGGTAATGAATATATAATTGATGGAAATGGAAGAAAAACAAAACTATAAAAAATACATCTGCTAACATAGTATTTGCAAAAGGCGGAGATATGGTGTTAAATTGAAAAGCTGAACATTTATTCCGCATATGCTTTTCAATTCAACTATTTTGAGTAATTTAGCTTCATCGAAAAAGCATATGCTACGGTTGGTCGAAATTGAACTTTTCGTTCAATTTAGCCCGCCCTTCGCAAATACTTTTTCCGTTAGCTGTAATTTTACCAAAAATGCGTACAAATATGACTTTTAAAACTGGTGTGTTAATTTTTATTTTGATTTTTGTTTCTAAAATTAATGCTCAACAATTTCCTGTGAATTTCGATATTGACAGTCTTAAATCGGCAAAAATTAATCCTGAAAAATGGAATGGAAAATTAATTTCTGTACAATGTGCTATTAAGAACATTGAAAAAGGACCGAAGAAAAAACCTTATTACAAATGTAACATTGATAACGATAATTTCATTTGGATAGGTTCATTGATGAACGACAAAGACAGGCTAAAATTAGAAGAGAATGTTAGAGTTTTAGGATATTTTTCATTGATAGAAAATCAAGACAAAATTTCTACAAAATACAATACAGATAAATTCCATTTATTAACTTTTGCTGTAATAAATCTTACAATGAAAAAAGCATATCATTTACCAGGAGCGGAAACCCAATTTGAAGAATGGAAGAACGGAATTATTCAACAGACTGATAATTAAACTACAGCTAACATAGTATTTGCAAAAGGCGGAGTTTAGGGGGTAATAGAAAAATTAGTAATATTTACTCGCAAAATGCTTTTCATTACCACAATTTTGTTTAATTTAGTGGCATTGAAAAAGCATTTGCTACGGTTGGACTGAATTGAACTATAGGTTCATTTCAGTTCCGCCCTTCGCAAATACCTTTTCCGTTACCAGCTATACACTCCAAACATTTCGCTAAGGACTTGAAACGATTAAAAAACGCTCTAAATTGTGAATAATAAGAAACTGAATTCAGACCCAACCGAGCAGTGCGTGTTAGGGGTCTAAATTCATTTTCTACCACGGACGACTTAAAAGCATATTTTGAATGAGCCGACTCCTAAAAAATGTTGGAGAGTACAGCTGATAACTTTTAACGCTCGACAGAATGTTGGACTTTTAAAACCTAAAAAAAGAGGAAAAATCCCAAAGGAAAGAACCTCAAACTGACGAAAAGCGAAAAAACGAATGGATTTCGGAGCTGAAAACGAGTAACCCAAAAACTACGGAACTGACTTAAAGGCTGAAAAATTAAACGGTCAAATTGTGGACTTGAACGCTGAAAATGTGAAAAACGTGCGGACTGAAAACTATGCGGAAAAGACACCACGCAGAAAAAAATAGTACAGCTGGTAACAAGGTATTGCCGCAAGCGGGGGATATTTGCATTTTAGAAAATTTTGTTTACTTTTGAAGTATGGTATTTTGTTTGAAGTTAGGTGCTATAAGCCCCGCCTTCGGCAATACCCGGACCGTTAGCCGTAATTTTATGAGAGATACCCTTACAAAACGAGAAGTTGAAGATTTTTTAAGGTCATTTAGAATAATGATTCAAGAGTTAATAAATTGCACTTCAAATGTTGAAAAAATAGTAGAAGAAAATAAAAATAATTACAAACAGATTAATTTTATTAGACCTTTTCTAAACCATTATGTAAATTTATGTTACACACAAAGCGTAATAACAATTTCAAAACTTTTTGCGGAATCCGAAAAAAGAAGTTTTAACAAGTTATTAAATAAACTTGAAAATTTTACTTATGATGATGAATTAAAAGCAGTTTTAAACCAAAATAAAGAAAAATTTGAAGAAGGAGATGTTGGTGAATATGACTATTTATTTAAGAACAAACAAGAAATCAAAATAGAAATATCAAGGATAAGACTTGAAATTTCTAAAGTTGAAGAAATTTTAAACAAAATAAAAAGTCGTAGAGATTCATATTACGCACATCTTGACCCATCAAAACAAAATGAAATTGAAGTTGAAACTCTTTCGGATTTGAAAATCTGTCTTAACCTTGCAGAAGAAATATTTAATAAATTTTTCGTAAGTCTATTAAATACAACATTCATTTTTAATATTTGTGGAATAGACGATATAATTGACTTAGCAAAAGAAAGTTATATTGAATCAATAGAAAATTTTAAATAAAAAAACTACGGCTAACATAGTATTTGCAAAAAGCGGGAGTCAAATTCAAGTTGAACTTTTTGTAAAATTTAGCCGCAACTTGCTTTTCGTTACATATTTTTTTGTAATTTCGTTCCACGAAAAAGCAATTTGCTTCGGTTGGTTGAAATTGAACCTTTCAGTTAAATTTAGTCCGCCTTTCGCAAATACTCAACCGTTATGTGCCATTTTTGAATGACAATGCGAATAGATACAGACAAACAAATGAATTTACTTAGTGATAAGAACGTTGCAATAATTGGTGGTGGACCCGTTGGACTGACTATGGCAAAATTATTACAGCAAAACCGCGTGGACGTTACAGTTTACGAGAGAGACAAAGACCGAGATGCAAGGATTTTTGGTGGGACACTTGACCTGCACAGGGATTCGGGACAGGAAGCAATGAAAAGAGCGGGATTGTTACAAACTTATTATGACTTAGCTTTACCAATGGGTGTAAATATTGCTGATGAAAAGGGTAATATTTTAACCACAAAAAATGTAAAGCCCGAAAATCGGTTTGACAATCCTGAAATAAACAGAAATGACTTAAGAACTATCTTATTAAATAGCCTACAAAATGACACCGTCATTTGGGATAGAAAACTTGTTACGCTTGAACCTGATAAGGAGAAGTGGACACTAACTTTTGAAGATAAACCGAGTGAAACAGCAGATCTGGTTATTATTGCCAATGGTGGAATGTCTAAAGTAAGAAAATTTGTTACCGACACGGAAGTTGAAGAAACAGGTACTTTCAATATACAAGCCGATATTCATCAACCAGAGGTGAACTGCCCTGGATTTTTTCAGCTATGCAATGGAAACCGGCTAATGGCTGCTCATCAAGGTAATTTATTATTTGCGAATCCTAATAATAATGGTGCATTGCATTTTGGAATAAGTTTTAAAACACCTGATGAATGGAAAAGCAAGACTCTGGTAGATTTTCAAGACAGAAATAGTGTCGTTGATTTTCTCCTGAAAAAATTTTCCGATTGGGATGAACGCTACAAAGAACTGATTCGTGTGACATCATCTTTTGTAGGGTTAGCGACACGAATATTTCCCTTAGGTAAGTCTTGGAAAAGTAAGCGTCCATTACCCATAACGATGATTGGAGATGCTGCTCATTTGATGCCTCCTTTTGCAGGACAAGGCGTAAACAGCGGGTTGATGGATGCCTTGATATTGTCGGATAATCTGACCAATGGGAAATTTAACAGCATTGAAGAGGCTATTGAAAATTATGAACAGCAAATGTTTATCTATGGCAAAGAAGCACAAGAAGAATCAACTCAAAACGAAATTGAAATGTTTAAACCCGACTTTACGTTTCAGCAATTGTTAAATGTATAAAATGGAATAAAACGGCACATAACAAACAAATTGGCAATAGAGCCGGTGAAGTACTTCTATTGAACTTTTGTGCAATGTTGAAGATTAGTAATTCTATTCAACATTTGTGCTAAAAGTCGGCTCCATCGCCAATTTGCCAAACGTTAGCGGGCATTGTGAAAGATACCAGCATAACAGTTAAACATTGATAAATGAAAAAAAAACTACTTTGGATATTAATTTTAGGACTGATAATAATCAGTTGCAAACAAAGGAAAACAGAAATGAAAGAGAAAATAATTAAAACAAACGGCATTGAACTCTGTACGGAAAGTTTTGGAAATAAGAAAAATCCAGCAATCCTTTTGGTAGCAGGTGCAACCGTATCAATGCTGTATTGGGACACTGAATTTTGCCAACAATTATCTGAAAAAGGATTTTTTGTTATTCGTTACGACAACAGAGATGTAGGAAAATCCACTAATTATGAACCAGGTTCTACTCCATACGATATTGTTGACTTAACTAATGACGCTATTTCAATATTGGATGGCTACAAGATTGACAAAGCACATTTTGTGGGGATTTCTTTGGGCGGACTAATTTCTCAAATAGCATCAATAAAGTTTGCCGACAGAGTTAACTCCTTAACTCTTATGTCATCAGGCCCTTGGGGAGACTCAGACCCAACTATACCTGAAATGGACACGAGTATTTTAGATTTCCATAGTAAAGCAGGTACAGTCAATTGGACAAATGAAGACAGTGTGGTAAACTATTTAATTCAGGGTGCAGAATTAATGAGTGGCAAGAAACAATTTGACAAACAAAGAAGTGAAAAACTGATAAGAGCTGAGTTCAATAGAGCCAACAATTATATAAGTATGTTCAATCACGCTGCATTGCAAGGTGGTGAAGAATATTGGAACAGATTAAACGAAATCAAACAACCCACCTTAATTATCCACGGAACAGACGACAAAATTTGGCATTATAAGAATGCAGGTTTTTTACTAGAAAAAATAAAAGGTTCAAATCTAATCACCCTTGAAGGTACAGGACACGAATTACACGTTGATGATTGGAAATCAATTATTGATGGAATAGAAAAACACATAAATGACTGATAAACAAAAACAACGACCCGCTAACAATGTATATAAAAAATAGGCGAAACAGTAGTAAATTCAAGGCTTTTGGCTCGTATTATACTTTGTGCTTAACCGAAAATTTGGCACTTCGAAATCGCCTACTTTTCATATACTAACCGTTATGCGACATTTTATCCAATCACATTAAATTGACAAAATATTAAATAAAATGCTAAAACTTTACAAAGAAATTAATGGAGTTCTTCATTATTGGGAAACTTGGGATGAAGATGACAAAACAGGTCTTGTTCATTGGGGAACTGTTGGAGAAAATGGAGAGCAAAAAAAAGTAAAATCCACACTTTTAAAAAATTTTCATAAAATAATTCAACAGGAAATTAATGAGAAGATTAATGAAGGTTATGAGCAAATAGACGAAGATGATTTAAAATTTCTAATAATTGAATATAAACTAAATTCTGACTTTGGAAATGAAGAAGACTTGGAAAAACGGCACAGACTTGAAGCCAAAATGAATGAAGATTTGGGATGGAACCTATCATTGGGTAATTGGTTATTTTCTCACGGAAGAAGAGGCCAGGGGAACACAGGTTCACGATGCAGTAATTCCAAATCCCCGCATGGTGTTCATTTCACCTACAATTTACAAAGTACTTCCATGAAAGTAGCATTGATTGTTGCTGTTGATCAGCAATTCGGTATTGGAAAGAACAATGATTTGATGTGGCATTTGCCTGCAGATATGAAATTTTTCAAAGAAACAACCACGGGACATATTGTGGTTACAGGTAGAAAAAACTACGATTCCATTCCGGAACGTTTTCGGCCGTTGCCCAACCGCGAGAATGCGGTCTTAACACGCAATACCGAATATCATGCTCCTGGAGCAGTTGTTTTTTCTTCCTTGGAATCCTGTTTGGATCATTATAAAAATGAAGTGGAACGAACCGTTTTCATAATTGGAGGCGGACAAATTTACCGAGAAGCTTTAGCGCTTGATTGTGTTCAAGAGATGTTTATTACCCATGTGCAGGGCGAATTTGGTGCAGATACCTTCTTCCCGAAATTCGAAGCTGTCGCTTGGAATGTTGAAACGGTAGCAACCCAAGTAGTGGATGAGAAAAATGCCTATGCGTTTGAAGTGAAAAGGTATTGGAGGTAACGTGATTACTTGATGAGAAATAAGAAATCATTGTCTACCTACTTTCGTTATATTTGATCAAATAAAGAAACAAACCTGCACAAAAACATCAAGTATTATGCTGTTTTGTACAGAAAAGCCGTATCAATAAATAAGTTGTACGACATAGTAAAACCGAACCAAACAAAATGAAAGTCAGAGAAGAAAAGTTAAGAACAATTATAGAATGGTCGGAGAAAAACGAAGATGTAAGAGTTCTTCTTCTGACAAGTTCACTTGTAAATCCTTTAGCACTTGTTGACGAATTTAGTGATTTAGACATTGAATTTGTTTTTGAGGATAATACAAATTACATTTCAGACAAAAGCTGGACGCTTAAATTCGGAAATCCAATTGCTATGATTGAAGAAGACGAAAGTTGTTTTAACCATAAACACGCAATGAAAATGCTACTTTATGAAGACGGTGTGAAAGTAGATTTTAAACTTTACAGCAAATCAAAATTTATAAAGGAAACGCAAGAGAAAGAATTACCAGAAGATTGGGATATTGGTTATAAAATTTTAATTGATAAAGATGGTATTACAAAGCAAATGCTGAAACCAACTTATCAAATTTCCATTATCAAAAAACCGTCTGAAAAAGAGTTTCAAAATCTAATAAACGATTTTTGGTGGGACACAACTTACGTGGCAAAGTGTCTTGTGAGAGATGAAATATTCTATGCGAAATTTATGTCGGAAACCGTTATTCGCACAGAATATTTAATTCCTTTAATTGAATGGCACATTGCAAGTGAACACAATTGGAACATAACGACCAATAAATATGGACGACTTTTCAAAAAGTATCTTAACCAGGAAATGTGGGCTAAAACAGAACAAACATTTTCAGGGAGCAATATAAAGGAAAATTGGACTGCTCTATTTTCAATGACTGATTTAGTTTCAGAAATAGGAACTGAATTGTCAAAAAAATTAGAGTACAAATACCCGGATAAATTAGAAAATGACATACGAAAATATTTAGCTGGACTAAAACCCAAAACATAACTACGTCGTACAACATCGTATTGGCAATAGGCGGGCTGAACGGCTTCGTATCAACGGAAGTGCAAAATTCAATTTCTGTTCTTCGATTAAAGTTCAGTGCTAAAAATCCCGCCCATCGCCAATACGCGGCACGATGTAGCGAAATCCGCTTCGCTCCTTTCGCTACATCGGCTCGGCGGCTTACACCGCCTGATGAGCTCGTCGCTTCGCGAACTTCGCACATCAAGCGGTTTTGCAAAATTCCCTCTCGGAAGCAGAGCTTCCAGAGGAAACTTCGCAAAGCCGCCGAGCCGTTATCTGCTATTTTATAAAAATCTCGCAAATTAAATGAAAATCAAAATTTTTATTCTTTTTTTATTAACATTTATAAATCTGAGTTCACAAATCATTAATGGGAAAATAGTTTCTGCCGATACAAAATTACCAATTCCTTTCGCAAGAATTGGAATTGAAAAAAGCGAATATGGAATAAATTCGGACGAAAATGGAAACTTTTCAATTGACTTGTCAAATAAAGACAAAAATCAGAAAATAAAAATTGAAGTTGGAGGTTATGAGCCATACTCAAATTCCATTGAAAAATTCTTGCTTGAAAACAATAAGACTTTTTTTCTTTCCGAGAAAGTTGTAAACATAGAGCAAGTTGTGATTACACCTAAAAAATTTATTGCAAAAAATTGGGGAATTAATGCCAAAACAAAAAAAATTCAATTTAGTTATAATCCTGAGAAAAATCAGCAAGATATTTCAAAGGAACTTGCTTTGCCGTTTGAAACAAAAAAACGAGCGACAATTGAAAAAATTAACATTAACATTGCTTATTTTGAAGCAGACCGCCCCGTTTTTGTAAGATATAATGTTTATGATGAAAATTGGAATTCAATTTTAGGTGAAGATATTTCTATTTTAATGAATCCAAAAGACATAAAAGACAGTGAATTTTCATTAGATGTATCTGACAAAAATATTTGGGTAAAAAATAAGTTTTATGTTTCTTTCCAAATATTAAATTCTTTCAAAGGATCCATAGCTTTGAGCGGAACTGTTTTCAAACCTGCATTTTACAGAAAAAATCTTGGACTATGGGAAAAGACACCAACAGTTTGTCCTGCTCTAAATATAGACGTGAAAGTTGAGAAATAAAAAAACGGCAGATAACATCGTATTGCTAAAATGCGGGACTGAAGGCTCTTGCGTTGAAAGTTTTGTGAAATTTAGTTGCAAAAAATGTTTCCGCTTCCATTTTTTTATTAATTTAGTCAGCGGAAAACATTTTTTGCTTCGTGCAGGTTTTAATAGAAATTTTAGGTGTAAAAGCCCGCACTTCAGCAATACTTTTTCCGATGTAGCGAAATCCGCTTCGCTCCTTTCGCTACATCGGCTCGGCGGCTTACACCGCCTGATGAGCTCGTCGCTTCGCGAACTTCGCACATCAAGCGGTTTTGCAAAATTCCCTCTCGGAAGCAGAGCTTCCAGAGGAAACTTCGCAAAGCCGCCGAGCCGTTACCTACAATTTTACCCAAAAATCGCCAATAATGACTGAATATGAGAATAAATCAATTTTTCAAGGCTCAAAAGAGTATCTTGAAAAAAGTTTTTTAGAAGAATTAAATTATAAGATTTGGTCAACAAAAGGTGCCAGATTTGAAGCAGATAAAAGGTTGACAATCGTTTCGAAAACTTCCAGCATAACTTTATCAATATTCTCCGCTTATTTGATAATATCGGGGTTGATTTCCGTGTATAATATTAATTCCGACATAAAAATTGATGTAATAAATTATGTTGTTACTGCCTTAAGTATTTTACTTTTAGTGTTATCACAATATGAAAATTCGCAGAATTATAATTTGAGGGCGAATAATTATCATAATTGTGGTTTGGAATTAAGCAAACTTTATAACGAATTACGAAACTTTAAAACATTACACGAAAACCCTTCCGAATATACAAAAAGAGAATTCGCGTTAAAACTTTCTCAAGAGTATCAAAATATATTATCAAAATATGAAAATCATTTGACTATTGATTATCAAAATTTCAAGATAAGCCACCGTGAATATTTTACAGAAATTCAACAAAAAGATATTAATAAGATAAAGCGTATAAATTTTTGGATTAGATACGGTTGGTATACATTAATTTTAATTTTAACGCCAATACTTATATTTATTATTTGTTTAATTTAAAAAACTGTAGGTAACATAGTATTTGCAAAAGGCGGGGAGAAGTGTTGAATTGAAAAGCGGAAATATTTAGTCGCATATGCTTTTCAATTCAACTTTTTTTTAATAATTTAGTTTCATTGAAAAAGCATCTGCTTTGGTTTGTCGAAATTGAACTTTTCGTTCAATTTAGTCCGCCCTTCGCAAATACTTTTTCCGTTAGCTGTAACTTTTCCCAAGCATACGCATAAATTTGATGAAGCATAAATTTGAACATAAACCTACTAATACACAACTTTTAATACAGAGCTTTGTATTTACACTAATTTGGTTCGGATATATGGCTTTCATCTTTCCTAACGCCTTTATAACAATTGGAGAATGTGAAGGAACTCCTGGGGTGGACAACTCTTTGGCAATTATTATCTTGCCTTTGTATTTGCTAATTTTTGGTGGAATATTTTTGTATTTTATACGAAGTTTGAAACAATGGTCTATCAAAATAGTTTCAACAATATTTTTCATTATACTCTTTCCAGCAATATTGTTCATTGGTTCTTTCATTTTTTTGAGCATCGATAATATTTGTGACGTAGCGAATAAACTTGACATATGGAGTTATATTTACTATTACGGATGTTATAATGATATTGAAGTACACGAAATTCCTGTTTTACTTATTTCATCTATACTCCTTCTTTTTTTCTCGTTTTTATTTTTCAAATCCATCAATCAAAAAACATCAAAAATAAATGACAAAACTTAACAATAAACTATTGACACTTTTTCTTATTATGGGAACTATATTTTTTATAGCAATTATTTACACATTCGTTACCAAAGAATTGTTGCCTGAAACTACAAACCATAAAGTCAGTTTTGACGGTATTACATTTGTGAAAAATGATTACGCTGACTTGACAATCATTGAACAAGAAGAAAACTATGAAGATGAGCATTCTGAAAATTTTCAAGAAAATAGAAACACTCAAAGTTGCCATATATCTATAGTAAATCTAACAGACAATCTTCCGTATGCCAAAACGGATGATTTCAGTCTAAAAGCAATTAGAAAAACTCCCGAAAAAATTTCTGTTCAAAATCTAAATGAGATAACTCTACCAAGTTCCTCATTAAAGGAGAATTATAAATTAAAAATTATCTGTGAAAATCAAACAATAGAAGAGTTTCATCTTGGAAAAATTGACGAAATTTTAAACCTGAAAGATAAGAGAAATGCAGACACTGAAAAAAAGGATATAAAACTAATCTCGAAAGATAAGAAGCTGATAATATTTGTAAACTTTACAATTGACTAAAAAAGCTACAGCTAACATAGTATTTGCAAAAGGCGGGGTAAAGGTGTCGAATTGAAAATTTGGTTACATTTATCCGCTCCTGTTTTTCCGTATTACTTTTTTTCTTAAATTAGCAATACGGAAAAAGCATCCGCTTCGGTTGGTTGAAATTGAACGAATAGTCCAATTTAGCCCGCCCTTCGCAAATACTTTTTCCGATGTAGCGAAATCCGCTTCGCTCCTTTCGCTACATCGGCTCGGCGGCTTACACCGCCTGATGAGCTCGTCGCTTCGCGAACTTCGCACATCAAGCGGTTTTGCAAAATTCCCTCTCGGAAGCAGAGCTTCCAGAGGAAACTTCGCAAAGCCGCCGAGCCGTTAGTGGCAACCTTTGAAGAACCGTACAAACAAAGAGACTATTGAATAACTGAAATAATTATTTAAAAGATGTACTTTTCAAGGCAACTAAAAAACTAAAAATATCTGACGACTCTGGATTTTTAGCAATCGTAAATTCCGAAACTTACAAATCATTCGTTGACGAAGATTGGCAACTAACTCAACTTATGCAACATTTTGTTCACGAAATGAACAATAAGAATATTATTTTTTGGGCTACAGGAACACAAAGCAATTGGACAGTTTCGTTTGTTGACAAACCTTCCAATAAAAATGCTTTTCGTGAATTTACATCAACCATACACGTAACGAACGAAAAACTTTATCTTACGAATTATGATGACCTAACAATGTCTGCACAATTTGAAGACACAAAAATTCCATCTAAACACAATTCCGACCTCATAATAAAATTGGAAAATGGACTTTATAATTTAACTATTCGACAGTTTTTTGACCCAGAAGATTACGATTATGAGGCAGATGGAAAAGTAAATTTTGAAATTGTAATGCAGAAAACTGAGAAAGAAACTAAAAAAATTGACAAAATATATTGGTGGACAGAATAAGGCAGCCACTAACAAGGTATTACCGAAAGCGGGGGGTAATTGCTTTTTTAGAAAATTTTGTTTACTTTTGAAGAGTGGTATTTTAGTTGAAGTTGGGTGCTAATAAGCCCCGCCTTCGGCAATACCCCGCCGTTAGCTGCAAGTTTATGAAAGATACCGTTGAAAAATTATTAAAATTTTTACCATTATTATCAATAATAATTTTATTGAGTAGCATATTAAAAAATTATATTTATTTTTCAAATTTTAGCGTAAATATAAATGAATATATAGACCTTTCTGAATTCCCTTTGCTTTTTATAAATGATGTTCTATTTTATTTTTTATTCATAATATCATTTATAATATATTTACCTTTTATATATGCCAGAACATATTTTAGAAATAAGTATGGATCAGAAAACTTCAGCTTCAAATATTCAAATAAGTTCACAAACTTTGCAATACCTGCTGTTATAATTTTAACAATCTATACTTGTTTTGATAATTCACCTTTGGATATAAAGTTGATAAAAATAATGATCTATCTAACTTTAATATTCGCTTTTATACTTCTATACTTAGATAAAGACATAGAATTTTCTAAGAATTATTGCTTAGTATTTAGTATATTCTTCATGTTTCTTTTCTCTGTATTTAACGCATTTTCAGATATATACAAAATAGAAAACGGAAAAGCTAAACAAGAGGTATCTTTTGAAATCAATGATGAACTTATTAAAACTGATAAATTGAATAATATTTTTTTTGGGAAATCAAGAAATTTTATTTTTATATACAATAAGAAAACTAAAGAAACTGAAGTATATAAATTTGACGAACTGAAGAATTTTAAAATAAAAACCTGCAGCTAACATAGTATTGCCAAAAAAGCGGGGTTGAAGAAATTCTTTGAGCATTTAGTGAAAATAGTCGCAAAAAATTTTCCCTTTTCCAAAGAAATTTGGAAGTTTGAAAAAGGGAAAAATTTTTGCTTCGGGAAGTGTTTCTTTTGAAATCTCAGTTATAAAAAGCCCGCTTCTTCGGCAATACTTTTCCCGTTGTAGGCAATGCTATCAAAATAACCGTTTAACAAAAAGATTATGAAAAAAATCGGATTAATCATTTCTTTTCTAATTCATATCATTACTTTTTCTCAAACTTATAGATTTATCTATCAACTTGATATGAAACTTGATGATAAAGTTGAAAAATTTAATATGGTTCTTGATATAGACAAAGATTTCGTGAAATTTTATGATTACAAGTTCCTCGAAATGGATTCTATTAGTAAAAAAACAGGTGAAAATTGGCAGACAAATACAATGACAGACCAACTTGTGTTAAGAAAAATAAACTCTAATGAGAATACAACTTTTCACGACAATGATTTTGATTATTTCGCATTGCATTCGACTGACAAAATAAATTGGAAAATTGAAAAAGAAATAAAAAATCTTCATAATTACAAACTTCAGAAAGCAACAACTAGTTTTGGAGGAAGAAACTGGACTGCTTGGTTTTCAGAAGAAATACCTTTTCAAGAAGGACCATATAAATTTCGCGGACTTCCTGGGCTAATCTTTGAATTGAGTGATGAAACAAATGACTTTAAGTATTCTTTAATTAAAAGTTTAAATTTGTCAGTAACCTTTGATACGAAAAATTTTTTAGAAACACACTATGGAGTAAAGCCTATTTCCATAACTTTAAAACAGTATCATAAAATAAAAATTGACAGTTATAATGATCCAGTTGCAGAGGTAAGGAAAACTTTGAAAAATGGAGGAGTTGTAAATATCAATGGTCAAAATATTACTTCTTTAGAAGAGCTTGATCAAAAACGAAAGTTTTTACAGGAAATGATAAAAAAATATTATAAACCTATAGAAAAAAACAAAGCGATTCCCTACCCATAAAAATAAAAAGCACTGCCTACAACATAGTATTTGCAAAAGGCGGGGTTAAGGTGTTGAATTGAAAAGCTGAAATATTTAGCCGCATATGCTTTTCAATTCAACTATTTTAAGTAATTTAGTTTCATTGAAAAAGCATCTGCTTCGGCTGGTCGAAATTGAACTATCCATTCAATTTAGCCCGCCCTTCGCAAATACTTTTTCCGTTACCTGCAAGTTTAACCAAATATACCGACTTAATGAAGAACACAACTGAAGAGCGAATTGAAAATGCTAAAAAAGTTTCAACTGAAAATTTAATTGAAATTATTAAAAATAATTATCCTGAAAGATTTGACCAAATGTTGATTGACGAAGAAGAGAGAAAAATCTACTATTATGTCAAATACAAATCAATTGCATTTAAAAGAGAACCTTTTGTATTGAAATTCCCCCTTTTCACTTCTTGGAAAAAGGATTTTGATGATAACATAAATTATTACGGTGAACCAACAGTCTTAAATGATTCATTGTTTTTAGAAAGTATTCTATCCAATGGATTTTCTCCAAATCTCAATGAGAAATATATAGATGAAAAAATTCCTTTCAATAATTTAGACTTCAAAACTGAAAATGGTGAGATTTCTTTTCAACAACCATTCTATTACATACCAACAGAGAGCGAAAAACATACTTGCAACAATTGTAATGGAGAAAAATATACAGTTTGTACAGAAAGTGAATGTCAAGGACAACATATTTATGACTGTAACAATTGCAACGCTACAGGAAAAGTAGATTGTACAAATTGCGGTAGTTCGGGTTGGATTGATTGCAGAAAATGTAATAAAAGAGGAGAATATACTTGCTCTAGTTGTAATGGAAAAGGTGAAAAGAAGTGCTATTCTTGTTATGGAAAAGGTAGAAATAGTAATGGTGAAAAATGTGGGAAATGTTCTGGACGAGGTTATGAAAAATGTTCTAAATGTAGAAATGGAATGATACGTTGTGAGAAATGTGCAGGTAAAGGCGAGTATAGATGTGGTGATTGTTCGGGACGTGGAGAAATAACTTGTAAAAAATGTGACGGTAAAAAAAGAATCACATGTACAGTTTGTTATGGTGACCATTTAGATAATCGTTACGGTAAAGTGGATTGTGAAAAGTGTCAAACTGCTGGTGAACTTGCTCAAATTTCTTATGTAGAAACTACATTGTATTCCAATAATGATGAATTGTTTTTCACAGACAAAACTGAAATAAATGCACCAAATTTTGGTTTAGAAAAAATTAGATCTTTTGCTAATACAAATTTGAAATTGGAAACTATCTATAGAAATTACAATAATGAAAATTTTGAAAACTATGACGAACATAGTCTTTTTTGTTCCACTAAAGCATTAGATAATTTTGGTATTAGTAAGAATAATTATCCAAAACTTCTACAGGAGAATATTTATTATGAAGCAATTCCTTGCGTTACCTTTACGTATACTCATATACTTTCTGCTACACAACATAAAGTATCCATATTAAGTATTGATGAACAAAGAGAAGTTTTATTTCATAGTAATCCTGCTGAAATTGCAGAAGAAAAAGATAGTTTCAAAGACAGATACCTTGAACTATTAAATAAAGCATTTTCAACAAAAAAATATCTTGACAAAATTGATAGAAAACATGAAATGTTTTTGATGTTGCATGTGGCAAAAGCAGACGGAAAAATTGAAGAAGAGGAAAAAAGATTTTTATCTCAAACCATAACTGGCTTGAAAGGTTTTACAAAAAAAGAAAAACAAGAATTGTTTGGATTAATGACATCAAATACATTACCTCCATTATTACCATCAAATGCTTATTTTTCTTCAGTTGAGCGTTCTGAAGATGCAAAAAGAAAAATTGTGGAATTAGTTGCCAAACTTGATGGTGAATATGAGGAAAATGAGAAACAAAAATTAAACGAAATTAATTCCTTAATAGAGCAAGGACATTCAATAAAGCCTTCTAAAATTGCAAATTTTTTCAAGACTTGGCAAGTAAGTTTTCCAATAATTTTGTTAATATTTCTCATAATTATATTTCTAATTTACACTAATATCAGATAAATGGAAGCATTGCAAAGTATAAATCTTAAATTAGATCAAATAAAAATTGAATTAGAAAATTTCGTTGAAAATTTAGAACTTACTGAAATTTGTAATTTCAATATGGAAAATTGTGGTGATATTCCGTGGGATCTGATAAAATTTCAAGGAATTTATTTCATCGAAATTCAAATAAGAAATAAGGAATTAACATTCGACGAATGGTTACAAAATTTTAAAAATGATTGGGAAGATGAACGCTATAAAAGAAAATTTGTCCCAAATATCAAATTGAAGAGAATTAGAAAACATAAAGAATTAGATGAGTGGATACCTTTATATTTAGGAAAATCTAAAAATATAAGTAGTAGGATATTTCAACACATTTATAAAGACATTAACAAAACGACATTTGCTCTAAAATTAAGGGCAAGAGAAAATATTTGGAAAGAAAATTTTCGACTGAGTGTAATAGAAGTTAATTCAGATAGTTATGATTGGGTTGTTCCAGTTATAGAAAGAAAATTGAGGGACAAATTAAATCCAATTTTAGGAAAACAATAAAAAAAACCTGCAGGTAACATCGGTTTTGCAAAAGCGAGGGTGAAGTTCCCTTGCGGTGAAAGTTTTGTAATTTCTATCCGCAAAAAACTTTTCCATTTTTTATTTTTTTGTAATTTTAAAAATGGAAAAAGTTTTTGCTCAGGTTCGTGTTTATAGAAAGTTTCGAACTTCTTAGCCCCGCCTTCGCAAAGCCGTTTCCCGTTATCTGCAATGAAATTAAAGCAAGCCGTAAACATGAAATTTTTGATTTTCATATTCTTGACAATTCCTATGTGGTTTTTATGTCAAGAGACAAGTAAGGTGAAATTTACGATTGAAAAGGGAAGATTTATTTTTGACAAAGAAAGTTACCTGCTCCATAAAAAGCAGTCTGAAGAAATAGCTGAAAGCCAAAGAAAGGCGGACAGCATCTCTAAAGCAGATCCAAAAGTTCACATTAATTTTATAGATGACAGAATTCTTGAATATCCAAGATTTGACTCTGCTACTGTAGCATTCAGAAATAAAATACTTGAGAACATAAAACTTGATAATGTAAAATTTGGTCAAAATATAATGTCCATTGTTATCGACAAATACGGAAAAGTAAAAAAAATTAAATGTCTGAAAATAGCGGACAGAAAAATTTGCGATCAAATAAATAAAATGGTCGTTAAAAAAGATCTTGACAAATGGAAACCTGCAATTTTTTATGGAACAATTGTAGAATATGATTTTAGATTTTCTATTATTATTGATTCTAACCTTGCAAATTATGACTTGAAAAACAAATGGTCTCAGGAAAGTAATTTGCAGGATTTCATAAAATAAAAAGTCACTGCAGATAACAGTGTATTTGCAAAAAACGGGGTTGAATTTTTCCTTTGAGAATTAATTTTTTTATATCCGCAAAAATGCTTTTCATCTTTCAATTTTTAGTAATTTAGAAATCTGAAAAAGCATTTTGCTCCGCGGGGTTTTTCCTTATCACTTTTGGTTTGCAGTAGCCCGTTCTTCGCAAATACTTTTTCCGATGTAGCGAAATCCGCTTCGCTCCTTTCGCTACATCGGCTCGGCGGCTTACACCGCCTGATGAGCTCGTCGCTTCGCGAACTTCGCACATCAAGCGGTTTTGCAAAATTCCCTCTCGGAAGCAGAGCTTCCAGAGGAAACTTCGCAAAGCCGCCGAGCCGTTGCACGCCACACTACTGAAAATCACTCAGCTGAAATAAAGTTAAATTTTTGAGTTATAAAAGAAACTGAATCCAAACCGAACAAAGAGAATGTAGAAAGGTTTGAATTCATTTTCTGTTTTTGTATCACGGAATAGAATTGACTTTTCCTCGGAGTGAATTTTCAATAGTATAGCGTATAACGAAGCAGACTCTGAATTGACTTTACTAACTTAGTGACTATAATTCCTATGAAAAGCTGAATTGAAAATAGAGAAGAATTGAATTTGAAAAACAGGAATTGATTTTAGGAAACCGAAATTGACTGAAAAATCTTGGAAAATTGAATTTTAACTTGTGTGAATATACCATATTGTGAATACTAACTAACAACTGAAACGAAAGTCCAGCGTGCAACACGGGTTTTGCAAAAAAGCGGGAGCGGTTTTATTTGGACATAATGAAATTTTTATTACCTTTGTGTAATTGGGGGAAGGTTAGCGGTTTTTAGCCCGCTTCTTCGCAAAGCCCCACCATTACCAGCTATACACTCCAAACATTTCGCTAAGGAACCGAAACGATTCAAAATGCTCTAAATTGTGAATAGGAAGAAACTGAATTCAGACCCAGCCGAGCAGAACGTGTTAAAGGGTCTAAATTCATTTTCTACTACGGACGACTTAAAAAGCATATTTTTGAATGAGCCGACTCTTAAAAAATATTGGAGAGTACAGCTGGCAACTCATAACACTCGACTGAATGTTGGACTTTTAAAACTTGAAATAGAGAATAAAACCCAAAGGAAAGAACCTCAAACTGACGAAAATCGGAAAAACGAATGGATTTCGGAACTGAAAACGAGTAACCCAAAAACTACGGAACTGACTTAAAGGCTGAAAAACTAAACTGTCAAATTGTGGACTTGAACGCTGAAAATGTGAAAAACGTGCGGACTGAAAACTATGCGGAAAAGACACCACGCAGAAAAATATAGTACAGCTGGTAACAAGGTATTGCCGCAAGCGGGGCTGATTTTGCATTTTAGAAAATTTTGTTTACTTTTGAAGAGTGGTATTTTAGTTGAAGTTAGGTGCTAAGAGGCCCCGCCTTCGGCAATACCCGGACCGTTGTGTGCAATTCTCCCAGCAAAATGTCATGATACATAAGTGGATCAAAGAATATAAAGATAAAAGAGACCTTAAAAAATCTAACTGGGGAAGAGAATATGGTTGGTATATTGAATATAATGGTGAAATTATAGGAGAGCTGGTAGATTGTAAATGGAAGGATGTGTTTTGGGATACATATATATTAAAATCTGTGCATGAAAAATGGAATCAGATATTGACAGACTCTAAATCTTGGGAAGACTTTAAATATAAAAATCAACATTATAATCAATATGCAATTAATGCTTTTCATGGAGCAGGATATGAATGCAAGATTAAACTTAATGAAAGAATAAGTATGAGAAGTTTATATTTGACCGAAATAGAACCTGAAAATATTACTAATTGATTTTTTCATCTATTAAAATTAATCGCAAAAAACAAAATTTAGTTATCTTTATAAGATAATTACTAAAATCAACGTAATGATTTGTTTGTTAACATTTTGAATGCCGTGGAAATTCTTGAATATGACAGATGTAAATTTTGAAATAAAAATTTTAAGACAGCATTGGATTAAAGATGATGGATTTGATGATAAATCAGATTTATGTTCACATGGAGAGCTTTATCTTAGGATAGGAAATGAAATATTATCAGATGTTGACTCTGGTTCTTGGTGTTTAAGTGCAACAGGGCTTTATTTACTTCGTACCATAAAGCAAGACCATTGTGTTGGAGATTTTGATAATTATTTAGTTCCTTGTTGTGGACATTTTATGATTCCTAATGAAAAAACGAATTGTGTTATGATTTATGGTTGTAATACAGGGATTGATTGGAATATTAAGCATGAAAAAGGAATGGTTGAGTTGACTACCGAAAATGGTAACAGGGTAGTAATAACGTTTGATTATTATGTAGCTCAAGTAATAGAATTTACAGATGAGATAGAAAAATTTTATGGGGACCCAAGTAAAAAGGAGCTTCCTAACGATAATTTTGAACAAGAGGGGTTTCGCCAATTTTGGATAGAATGGAAAAAATTGAGGCAGGATTTAATATAACTGCACACAACAAGGTATTGCCGCAAGCGGGGGATATTTGCATTTTAGAAAAATTTGTTTATCTTTGAAGTATTGCATTTTGTTTGAAGTTGGGTGCTGAGGAGTCCCGCCTTCGGCAATACCTGGACCGTTGTGCGAAATGCTAAATCAACATTCGCTAAAGATAAATTAATAGAAAAATAAATGAGGACAATCTTAATATTATTTGTAATTTTTCCTTTATTGGCATCTTGCCAGTCAAGTTTAGAAGATGGAAATCTTGACTTTGAAAAACTGAATTTTGATACATTCAACACAAGAAAATATTACTCAAAATCTTTGAAAGCAGAATGGGCAGATTATCATAAAATGAGGAAGAGTAATCAAAAAGAAATTTATTTCTTTCAATCTGAGTCAGATACAATTGATATTGATGGAAATGATTTTAGAATTGTTGAACCATATGCAATCATTTATAGTCAAACAGGTATAGGCAGAAGCAATTGGAATAAAGATTACTGTGTTGGTTTTTTAAAAAATTTAAAATTCGATGAAGTAAATGCAATAACAGATTTAAAAAACAATCTGCTTATGATTTTAGGTGAAACCGGCAGTATAAGGACTGAAGATATAGAAAAATTCTCAATGGAACTAACCAAATTATATGGTAATCCAACTTTAACAAATGTTTCATTTGGAATGTCATCTTATGATATAAAAAAATGGAATTTCGAAGATAAAATAATTTCTCTAGTCTCATTCGGTAAAATAGATTATCAAAATGTTATCTTAGACGAGAATCAAAAAAAATATATCAAGGAAATTGAAAGTAGAAATCATACTTTTGCCACATTATTCATTTGCAGAAGTGGATATTATGATGTTTTTAGAAAAATGAATACGAGAAAAGGGTTTATGGTAAGATTCGAAAAATAAAATTTGAGAAGCACAATCGCACAACAAGGTATTGCCGCAAGCGGGGGTAATTGTTTTTTTAGAAAATTTTGTTTACTTTTGAAGTATGGTATTTTAGTTGAAGTAAGGTGCTGGGAAGTCCCCGCCTTCGGCAATACCCTGACCGTTACCAGCTATACTCTCCAAACATTTCGCTAAGGACTTGAAACGATTAAAAAAACGCTCTAAATTGTGAATAATAAGAAACTGAATTTAGACCCTGCCGAACAGTACGTGTTATGGGTCTAAATTCATTTTCTACTACGGACGATTGAAAAGTATTTTGAATGAGCCGACTCTTAAAAAATGTTGGAGAGTACAGCTAGTAACTTTTAACGCTTGACTGAATGTTAGATTTTAAAACCTAAGAAGAAAGGAAAAGCCTAGAAGGAAGGGAATTCAAATTGACGAAAAGCGAAAAAGCAACTGAATTTCGGAACTGAAAAATGAAAAAGAATAACTAAAAACTATACGAAACTGACTAAAATCGGAGAAACTAAAAAGACCGAAATGAATAGATTGCGGGCTTGAACGCTGAAAACGTCTAAAACGTACGGATTTAAAAATTATACGGAAAGACACCACACCGAAAAAATAGTACAGCTGGTAACAAGGTATTGCCGCAAGCGGGGTTTATTTCTTTTTTAGAAACTTTTGTCTATCTTTGGAGTATGGTATTTTAGTTGAAGTTAGGTGCTAAGAATCCCCGCCTTCGGCAATACTCTTCCCGTTATCTGTAATTTTTAATCAAAATCAACAATTTGAAATGAACGCAAAAGTTTTAAAATTAATTTTCATCCTAATAACATCCTATATGTTTTCTCAAAATAATAGGTTTGTGTATGAATATACCTTTAAATTAGATTCATTACATAGAAATGTAGATGAAAAAGAATTCATGTATTTGGACATTTTAAAAGATAAATCTAATTTTTATAGTAAAAACATGTTTGATTACGACTCTTTAGTTAGTAAAAGAATTGATAATGGAGTTGCTATCTCAGGCAGTAACATAATTATCCCCCGAAATAACACCAATCCGATTTTACGGTTCAGGCTAGAGAAAAGATATCCTAGTTATGAAATTGTATTGCACACACAAATAAGTGGTCAAGCATATTCAATAACTGAAAATAGTAAAATCAATTGGAAAATCATACCAGAAACAAAAATAATCGAAGGAATGAAGGTACAAAAGGCTATAACAAGTTTTATAGGAAGAGAATGGACAGCATGGTTTACCGAAGACTATCCATTTAATGACGGTCCTTACAAGTTTCATGGTTTACCAGGTTTAATTATTGAATTACATGATTCTAAGGATGATCACCATTTTAGATTCATTGGGAACAAAAAACTAAATTACACTCCCCAATCAATCAATATTTCAAGAACTCAAGAATTAAATATTAGTCCAAAAAAGTTTAAAAAAGCTTGGTATAATTATCTTGCTGATCCTGTAGGAAAAATGCGAAATTTATTAAATGATGGTGAAGCAAAAATAACTATTAAAGATGTAGCAACAGGTAGAGATAAACCTATAAGTGAATTTATTCGTGAAAAAGAGCAGGCAGCCAAAAATATTAAAGAAAAAACAAATAACTATTTAGATTTGGAATTATATAGAAATTAAAAAACTACAGATAACATAGTATTTGCGCAAGGCGGGGAGGAGTAATGAGTTGAAAAGTAGAAATATTTATCCGCATCTGCTTTTCCGTATTACTTTTTTGAGTAAATTAGCAATACGGAAAAAGCATCCGCTTCGGTTGGTCGAAATTGAACGAAAGGTTCAATTTAGTCCGCCCTTCGCAAATACTTTTCCCGATGTAGCGAAATCCGCTTCGCTCCTTTCGCTACATCGGCTCGGCGGCTTACACCGCCTGATGAGCTCGTCGCTTCGCGAACTTCGCACATCAAGCGGTTTTGCAAAATTCCCTCACGGAAGCAGAGCTTCCAGAGGAAACTTCGCAAAGCCGCCGAGCCGTTGTCTGCAATAATTTACCAATTATTACGCTGAATCCAATTTTATTAAAAATTTGTACGTATATTTGTACAAAATATTAAATCATGTTTGTAGCAAGTGTATCAGATTTTAGGAAAGACATTAAAAGTTATTTCGACCGAGTGACGAAAAACTTTGAAACCTTAATCATCAATCGAGGAAAGGATTCAGGTATTGTCGTGATGTCTTTAGACGAGTATAATTCTTTAATGGCAACGAATCATGAACTCTCATCAAAGAAAAACGAAATGAGACTTGATACTGCTATTGAAAAACTTAAAAAAGGTTCTTCTTTTCAAAAAGAATTAATTGAAGAGTGATGAAATATGTTTTTGTAGACGAATCTTGGGAGGATTATTTATACTGGCAAAAAATTGATAAAAAGAAACTAAAGAGAATTAATGATCTACTCAAAGACATTTCAAGAAATCCATTTGAGGGCATTGGCAAGCCTGAACCTCTAAAGCATAAATATTCCGGTTTTTGGTCAAGAAGAATTGATGATGAGCATAGACTGATTTATAAATTTGAGGACGACCAAATATTAATAGCAAAGTGCAGATTTCATTATGATTGAGAATTACTGCAGACAACATAGTATTTGCAAAAGGCTGGGTTAAGTTCAGGGTTGAAAGTTTGGGAATATTTATCCGCTCCTGCTTTTCCGTATTACTTTTTTTCTTAGTTTAGCAATACGGAAAAAGCATCCGCTTCGGTTTGGTCGAAATTGAACTATTGGTTCAATTTAGTCCGCCCTTCGCAAATACTTTTCCCGTTGTAGGCAATGCTTCCAGAACACGTAAAACATCAAAAAAAATAATTTTATAAATTTGACAGTAAATAATAAAAAAATGACATACGCAGAAAGACATATAGTTGAAACATATTCAGGTATTTTTGAAAGGTTAAGTTCTGTGAGTAAACTTGAACTAATTGAAAGACTTGCCAAATCCATCAGAAAAGAATCTAAATCAAAGGATGAGGAATTTTTTAAATCATTTGGAGCGTTTGTTTCAAACAAATCAGCAGAAGATATCGCTCGAGAAATAAAGGAAAGTAGAAAGTTTAGAAAGAAAGATTTGAAATTTTAGCGATTATGCAATATTTGCTTGACACTAATATCTGCGTATTTTTTCTGCGTGGACAACTTAATTTAAATGAAATCATCAGGGAAAAGGGAGTTGAAAATTGCTTCATATCCGAACTGACTATATTTGAATTAAAGTTTGGTGCAGAAAATAGCGACAACCCGAAAAAATCCCACGAAGCAGTTGATAAATTCATAAACGGATTAAATATAATTCCAATTTTGGGCTCTGTTAAAGAATATGCTGAAACTAAAGTTTATCTAAGGAAAAACGGAACACCAATGCACGATGAATTTGATTTGATAATTGGCGTGACTGCTCTTGCAAACGAATTGATTTTGGTAACTGACAACGAAAAGGATTTTAGACACATTAAGAACCTAAAAATCGAAAATTGGTTTGAAAGAAAATAGCACTGCCTACAACAAGGTATTGCCGCAAGCGGGGTTAATTGTTTTTTTAGAAACTTTTGTTTATCTTTGAAGTATGGTATTTCAGTTGGAGTTAGGTGCTAATAAGCCCCGCCTTCGGCAATACCCGGACCGATGTAGCGAAAGGAGCGAAGCGGATTTCGCTACATCGGCTCGGCGGCTTACACCGCCTGATGAGCTCGTCGCTTCGCGAACTTCGCACATCAAGCGGTTTTGCAAAATTCCCTCACGGAAGCAGAGCTTCCAGAGGAAACTTCGCAAAGCCGCCGAGCCGTTACCTGCAAGTTTATGAGAGAACCGCATCAAATCATAGTTTCTGAAAAATATGTCATTGAATTATTTAACTTAAACTATTCTGATAATTATGGTGATTTTAAAATTATTTATGCCAATCTTGAAACTCAATCTAACCTTATTGGTATAAAAATTTTTGAAAATAATAAAGAAATTAATTCTTGCATTATTGGTTCTGAAGGTGGTTCAACAGCAATTCATAACAACTCTAACCTTTTAAGTTATGATGGAATTGTTTTTTGTTGTGGAAATTCAATAATCAAACTTACAGTTCCAACTCTTAAGTTAGAATGGAAAACAATATCTGACACAATGACTTGCTTTGAAATTTTTTATCTTGAAAATGATTATTTAATTCACGGTGAACTTGAAATTACAAGAATGGACAGAAATGGAAAAATCGTATGGCAAAATGGTGGAAAAGATATTTTCACTACACCAGAAGGAAAAAAAGATTTTTACTTTACAGAAAATGAAATAATTGCTATGGATTGGAATTATGAAAAATACATATTTGACTATAGCGGAAATTTAAAATCAATAACTAAATCAGAAAATATAAATCTAGCCAAAAAGGAAAAAAATAAGTGGAAATTTTGGAAATAGAGAAAAACCTGCAGGTAACATAGTATTTGCAAAAGGCGGGTTAAGTGCAGGGTTGAAAATTTGGTAATATTTATCCGCTTCTGCTTTTCCGTATTACTTTTTTTCTTAGTTTAGCAATACGGAAAAAGCATCCGCTTCGGTTGTGCTGAATTGAACTTGTTGTCCAATTCAGTCCTGCCCTTCGCAAATACTTTTCCCGTTGTACGCAATTTTAGAAAAACATACGCATAAAATTGAAATACGATAATGTCTAAATTTATACAATTATGAGAAAAATTCTGTTAACTTTTGCTCTAATTTGTCTATTTATTTCTTGTAGCAGGGACGAGAACAATACTGCTCTCAACGGAACGTTTTCCGAAATCACACCTATTGGAAACAGGACAAAGATGAATTTTAAATCACAGAATATACTTTCCATAATCAAACCCGTATAATCGGCAAAACGAAATGTACAAAAATTTAATTTGAAATGTACATTTTTTGACACAAAAAGAGGGCTTATTCAGTCCCTTTTTTATAGTGATACATCAAATCTATATAGCTAGATTTACTAGTAATTTGGTTGTTCACTGCGGTGCATGTTGCTCCCTTGAATGGATTAGCATTATCTACCGTTCGAGTTTCCAACCATTGGCAAAGTTCAATTATCTGCGACTTGTTACTCGTAAAGTAGAAGTAATTAGCACCCTGCAAGGTCTCTAGCACTTCCAAATAATCCGTTAGGTGCCAGTAACTGTCATTCTTGTAAGTAGCGGTATCTGTCGATAAGTACGGAGGGTCAACCAAAAATACCACATTATCTATATCTTTCCATTTTGCAAATAAGTGCTTGTAATCCTCTGAAACCACCTCTATACCTGCGAGGCAATCGTTCAAAATAAGTAGGATAACTATTTACGAGGATTGGTCCACAATAGTCCCACCAGTCTATGCCTACCTCCTTGTATTTTTCTGTGAGCCTTTCGCCTTTCTGAAACAACTCTAATTCACTTTTTAGTTTCAGCCTTGCAATACCGTGCCCCTCAAATATCTCCAATAAATCGGCAGGTTTGAGCTTAAGCTGTTGGTCTAGTAGATATTTAATTTTACCCTTTTTATTTTCTTGTACCTTACCTTTGGTAAGTATTTTTTGCAATATTTCGTGATATTTATTCATAGTTATTTATTGATTATTCTTATATTAGTGCCTCTGACCACATAACTAAAAACCCAACAGGTACAGAAGACTTATTGTCCTCCATAGCCTGTTAGGTTCTTGTTTTTAAAAGTGGTCAGATATTTTTAAAAAGCGGAGAACATTTTTTAATCCTCCTATTTTTTTCACTTGCAGAGTTAAGGCTACTGCTTAACTGGACAAGGGCGATTTGAAGGCTCGTTTCCCAACCTGTTTATTTATCTTTAAATCTTTTTTAAACGGCTTTTAAACCACCTAAAAAGACCTGCTTGTTCGCATATCCATATAACAGCTATTAGCAATAGCAACCAAAGTGCATACTTGAAATTATTAGCAAGTTTATTACCTTCCACTCGTATCTGTTCTTGTTCTCGCTTTAGTTGTTTTATTCGCAACTCTTGTTTTTCTGAAAGCTCTTTTAATTGTGTGTATCGGCTCTCGAAATCCGTTACCTTTTTATTTTCTGTACTATCACTTATCGCTTTGCCTTCCGTGTAGGTGGCGTTTTTGACCTCTAAAGTTCTAAAAGGCTTTCCTTCTCGGTATTCTGTGAGCCGTGCAGGTTGGGTAGTGTCTTGACTTTTCAGCGTGAAATTATAGTTAAACAGTTCCACTTTCTTAATAGCCTCTTGAACACTTTCGGAGTGGTTCTGTACCTGCTCCAAACTCTCGAGCTTTTCCGTTTTGGTTACTTGGACACTTTCCGTTTTAGTGTCTATAGTTACTTTCTTTGTCTTACAACTTACCGCTAATAAGGCGATAAGTAGTGTAAATAATAATCTTTTATGCATTTCTATCATATTTGATTAATAATTGAACTAAAAATTCCGCAATATGCTCTTTATTCGTAATAAACTTTTGCATATCTGATTTGTTCGTGATAAAGCAAAACTCTATTAAAATCGCCGTGCCTCGTAGGTTCAAAATACCAATTCTATTATGTTGACTTTGCCCTTCTGTCTTCACTCCTCGATTTGTAATGCCCATAATCTTAGCCAACCCGTTCGCAGCTTCTTGTGCCATTGCACGGCTGTCAGCTCCTGCATTACGACTTATGAATACTTCGACACCAGTGGCTGTTGGAGGACCTACATTCAGATGCATGTCCATTACCACATCACCAGTTCTTAGCTCTCTCCTAATTCTACCTTGGTATTGTCGGTTATTCTCGCTATTGTCGTCTGTATTAAATGGGTGTCCTTTTCCTCTCAACTTCGCAACTATCATATTGCGAAGTTTATCCATTTCGTCTCTCTCAATGTAGCCATTGGCTACCGCTCCAGGGTCGGCTGAATGATGCCCAGCCGAAGGGAATACTTTAGTATTTATTTGTATCATTTTCCGTATGCTTTTCGTGAGTGATTTCTTTCAATTAAAAACAAGAATAGGTTCAGAATCGCTCCTGTTCTGGACATCGTCATTTCTTGGTCTTGTTGACCTAAATCGGCGGATAATGTGCGATTGCTGACGCCTATTTTAGCTCCCTCTTTGGTTTTTAGTGTAGCGTTCCAAAGGGTTCGGTACTCCGAACATAGATAAACATCTTTTCGGAGAGCGGATTCTTTAAAGTAGTTTGAAATACCTATGAGTGCGTTTTTAAACCCTCTTTTATTCCAATCTTTTGCAAAGACAATAATTACATTGATGGGCATAAGTAATATTTCTAATACTGGAGCTATCAAAAACAATAGTAAGTTTATGATAAAATTTTTCATAGTCTTGTTTTTTAGTCTCTAACAATTTCCCAATCATTTATACTCTCACAACCATACCATTTTAAATCTTTATTCTCAATTTCATCTTTGGTAATTAAGTATAAACCTTGTCTAAATGCTTCTATAATAGCTTCATCTAAATCTATTTGTTTAATTTGAGTTTTTGATTGTAATAATTGAACTAATTGTTTTGTCTGTTCATAAGTTTGTATAGAAAATCTAACATTAGGAGTACCTAATATTTTTGTAACTTTTTGTTTTCTAGTTTCAAAAGTTACTTTATTTTGATTTTCTTCACTAAAATCTGTATGGTCAAAATTATCTGGATATATAGGAACTTGTATTTCTTCTTCAACTTCCTTAGTACAAGTATCTACAATTCTTAGTTCATATTTTTCTTCTTTTGGTTTATTTTGAATTAAATCCACATCTATAGTTATATATCCTTTATGGAATGGTGGAAAATTTAATTCCTTTGTACTTCTTAATTGTATTTTAGCCATTTTGTCTTATTTTTAAATTGTTATTTCTTCAACTTCTATAAATGTACCTCTACCTAATGTTATAAAATAATCAGTACTATTATTATTCTGTACTTTTAAATTATTTTTTATTATAGTATCCACATTAGTTTCTAATAAAAATTCATACACAAAAGACTGTGCATTTACTGTGGGGGGATTTAGAGAATAATTATCAGGAGTGTTAAATATAGAGAACTGTCTCATATTAACTATGAAAGAATCATATCTTTGGCTTAAATCTGTAGAGTAAAAACCTAAAAAAGGAGATACTACATTCTTATTACCAAATTTTACACAAATTTTTACTTTATATAGTTTATTTGCTTGAACTGGGAAGAATAAATCAGTAGCTTCTTTAACTTCTGTATTATTAGCCACAACATCATTTCTCAATACATACCTTTTGATTTTAGGTTTATCTTCATAACCTATCCACCCATTATCTTTTATAACTAATGACTTATTATATAATAGGTCTCCATTAGCATTAGGCATATCACTTAATCTGACTTCAAATCTACCATTAATTCTAAACCATCTTTCATCAAACTTTCCTGTTATTAAACCATCATCTATTTTTGTGAAATTATGTTTATCATTGTGTATGTATATTGTCTCTAAATCCAGAACCTACTCCGAAGTCCAAATTATTTCCTATAACAACAGAGTTAAGGTACTGCACTCTACCATAAGTAGAGTAATTACCAGAACCTATGAAAAGGTTATTATAACATCTGTATAACAGATTCCAATAAGGAGATTGACCTATGATAGTAGACATTATAGCTTTATCTGGTCCATTAGTGCTTGTAAGAATATTTCCTACAAATGTGTTCATTCCAGAGTGCAATGTATAATTATCATTAGGGTCATTGGGGTCTATACCAAAATATTGCTTACCTACATTATTTTTTGCCACAAATGCAGATTTAGCTATTACGGGTGATAAAGATTTAATATCATCTATATCAATAGTTTCTGTTTTTAGACTATAAGCAGTTGCTTGCCCAATGAATGTATTAGAATAAGATTTAGGTAAACTATTAGCAGTTGCTTGTCCTATAAAGGTATTTCTACCTCCTTTTTTTAGACTAAAGCCAGAATTACTTCCAATAGCTAGATTGTAACTATTATCATTAACATCAGTAGATTCATCATTTAATTTTTGTAGTGCTGAAGTACCTATTGCTGTATTATATTTTCCTACCGTATTACTATACAATGCATATCCTCCTATTGCTGTATTTGTTTCTCCCGTAGTATTATTTTCTAATGCACCAATACCATAGCTTACATTATAATTTCCTGTACTTAACTTATTAAAAGTACCAAAATAGAGTGAAGCTGTAGAGATGTCTGTTCCAAATCTAATTTCTTTTATATCCTCAGATTCTTTTCGGAATAGTATGTCTCTAGGAGTATAATTCTCATTATTAACAGCCTTTTCTAGGGTTATATCATTAAGAATCCCCATAATTTGCTCTTTGGTGTGGACGTTACCCTCTATATCGTCACTATCTACGGTAGCTATGTTAGAGGGAAGCTCTCCAACACCCAAGGCCTCTTTCCAAGAGATTATATTTTCTTCCGTTAGTCCCGAAGCATCTTTCTCCGCTTTTCCGTTTAATTGGCTTGCATCAGCTTTGTTAGCCAAGCTCTCGTCAAGCCCTTCTATCTGCATTTGCGGTATTTTCTCGCTTTTATGAAAATAGCTATCCATCCACACCCAAAATTGCTCTTGGGTAGGTTTTAGGTTGTTGCGGAACCAGT
This sequence comes from Riemerella anatipestifer, assembly GCF_009670965.2. Taxonomy (NCBI): domain Bacteria; kingdom Pseudomonadati; phylum Bacteroidota; class Flavobacteriia; order Flavobacteriales; family Weeksellaceae; genus Riemerella; species Riemerella anatipestifer. The sequence goes on from NZ_CP073239.1 coordinate 1,739,564, forward strand.
TCTTTATTGTATTTTTATCTGTCATTGTTTTAGTTTTTGGATATTAGACGCCAACAAATTCAATAAATCTGATGACGCGGTAAGGAGGCATGTTGTTGTGAGGCTTATTACCTCCTGTTGCCTCTATGCCCGTGTGTTTGAAATCACGCCCTCCGTGTATAGACAATGCATTTGTGTTACCTGTTCCCACCCTGTCTCTTTGAAACCCCATCGTGTGGGTATGGCTCGGCATCTCTTCTACCGTGAGAGTATGATGCCTTTCCCCACCTTCGTAGCCTATTTCATTTAGGTGCGAGTTGAGACCCTCTCTGTCAAAATTGTAATCTGGGTCTTGTCCAATAGGGAATTTACCTCTAAGCGGCACATACTCTCGCCAACCTTCTGGAATAGGCTCACTCGCAGGCTTGCCCCAAATAGCTATTAAGCCAATAGGAATAGGGTATTTTTTCTTTTCTAAGGTTTCTATTCTATCCTCTAAGCTCTTTTTGAAAGCAGCTATTTCAGTGGTTGGGAATACCCTTTTGAAATCTGCCCAACGATAAGTTTGGTCGGGCGTTGATGAGCCAAAAGTGGCGTATCTTTCGGCATATACAGGTTTGGCAATTTTGTCTTTGAACTCTCGCTCAGTAACTATTTCCTTGATAATAATATTATTGCCAATACTTCCACCTTTAAAAGGGTAAAGTTCTCCGCCTATACTTACATAACCATCCGAAACTTGCGAGCCTATAACCTCACAGCCTTTAATAATAGCTAAATCTCCAGCCAAGCCTGTAAGCCCATTGAACACGCTCCAGCCTTTCTGGGCTTCCGCCAAAGTGTCGGTATAGAGAGGGAAGCCGTCCGTCCCAATTTAATATTAGTCTATCCATTTATTTGAGTATTATTTTATATTTTTTTCCTGCTAATTTGTAATAATCCACCACAGCCTCTATGGCATAGAAACGATACTCTCCAAAGTCCACTTCGGTCTTTTCGTTATTCCAAACTTCCAGCGGCACTTTTATTAAAAAGTCCACACCGCCTTTCTTAGAAATGCCCTCGGAATAGAGGTATATATTTGTATTAGGAGCTGGATTTATAAACTTTGGAGTTCTTTCTGCCTCAGAAAAAATGTAAAAAGGCTCTTTTCTATCCACATCTACAATTCTAATCCTCCGCTCCGAAACATCAAACCTATCGTTCAAAACTTTTTCAATAGAGCAAACTTGTGCGGTGTGTTCTAGCTTGTACAAATCTTCCGCTCTCTCAGACAACCCCCTTTCCTGTATAGGTTTTATAGGAAACAATAAGCATCTCAACCACGCCATAAATCGCTCCTTTCTTAAAAAGGTTGGCGTCAGCAATACAGCTAATTTCTCTATGTCTGTATTATATATTTGGGACATACTCTACGGTTAGATTAGTTAGTTTAAAATACCCGCTATTGGGTATTATTCTCGTATTTATCGTTTTAAAACTTACATCATCCACCCATTTGGTTTCTGCCAAATAGATTTCTGGGATAGCCACACCTTTGACCTTTTGTAAGTAGTCGGTCAAATGGGCAAGGACCAGCTCTCCATTAAACGGGAGTTGCTTTAAATATTCCTTTACGGCATTTTCAACAGGTGTCCCTTCCTTGCCGTCGGGTTGAATGTAATGACCGTCTTTTTTAATAACTAACGGGTCATAATAAACTTTTAAACCGAGAGACAATAAATCCGGCTCTGCGTTGATAATCCTTACTTCAACGCCTCCAGGCTTTATCCTGCTTATATAGTAGGAGAAAGAGCTTTCTTGTTCGCCATTAATCCTCCGTTGTTCGCCGTCAATTTCTGTGGCTATTTTGAGTACTAAAACGCCCTCCACCTCGTTAATGGCGGCATATTTTATAATTTTGGAGGCTTCAACCTCCTGCGGGTCTTTTCCTGTATTGTCGTAAAAATCCTTACCGTCAACCAATTTAAAAGCATCTCCATACTGAAACCTTAGAGCCATATCTCTGTACCATGGAAGAGAGAAAACCCTTTGCGTTCTAAGTTTCTCGTTGATTTCTTCTCTATGCGCGTCAAAAAGTTTCTCCAACACCCAAATTGCGAAAGCTGTTATGTAAATCCATAACCTCCAAATAGAGGTTTTACTGGTGCTATTAAGCTCTGCCAAAGCGGCTTCATTCTGCTTTGCGGTTAGTATTTCGTTCTGTATTTCTTCTACGCTTCTTTCCATAATTAACTTACTTTGAAATCTACGCCTATTGCCCAACACCCAATACCTTCGCACTTCTCCACAACTTCCGTTATCGCTGTGGCAGGCTGTATGCCTTTGGCGGCGTAATAATTGAAAATATCTCTATCTCTCTTGATGTCTTCTGGAAGTTGCGGAACCGCCCCAGCTTGCACATCGTCCGTAATGCTCAAATCGTTAGCCATTGCCAATTCAAAAACACATTCTATGGTGCCTGTGTGCTGTAGGCATACATCTAACAAGGTTTGATTATGTAGGGCTGTTATTTGCATATTGTTTTAGTTTACTTCTAAGCTCAGAGTTTTCTGCTTTCAAGTTGGCGATTACTCTTTTATGTAACTTTATTTCGTCTTCAAGAAGCTGTACCTTTCTGTTGTGCATTTCTTCAAACTCCTTGTACTTCGCCTCATAGCGAGCTTGAAGGTCATTGAGCATATCTTGGTACAAATCGACCTTTTTTCGCTCGTTTTCGATTTCTATACTTTCGTTTGCTACGGCTATTCCCCTCGTTTCCTCGTTGCGTTTTCTTCGCTCCAAAATTCAACCAAGCCCTGTAATTGCAGAGCCTCCTCCAAATAATAGAGTAATCCAATCCTGTATATTCATGTTATTTAGCTTAAATTCGCAATCTTTATCTCTGTTGTAGCACCTGTTTGGGAGGTTGCCGACCCTGTGGTCGCTACCTTTATTCCCACTGGAACTTCCACACGAAGCTCCAATATTTCTTGCACGATAGCTGTGGCTATTTTATCCGACAATCGCTCCACTGAGCTGTCCCAACTTTCCTCTTCGTTTTGTTCTTGTAGGAAGGCTGATTTTATTTTTTGTTTTAGTCTTTCTTTGTTAAGTGGCATTTTAATTATCTTTTAAAAAGTTTTTAAATCGGTTTTCAATTGCCGTAAACTGAGGTTTATTTATTAGCCTGATGGTTGGTCCCGCATTGGTAGTGAATTTCATTTTCTTAATTTCTTGTATCAAGTCCACCATCAACGCCTTTAGCGTTTCGTTTTCTTTGCGGAGGAGAAAACCCTTATCATTTATTTTTATTTGGGAGTTTTCAGTTTTAAAATCAAATTCTTCCACTTCACTGAAAAACTCTACATAAAGCCTATTTATATCCTCTTCAATAGGAGAAACAAGCACGAAACTTCCAACTTTTGGGTATAAATAAAATCGCTTCGCTTCGTTATCAATAGTAGCAGACAACCGCACATCAGTAAACTCTATTTCTCCATCGCTAACGGTGCATGTTCCAGCCGTTTTATCTACCGAAATTACCTGCACTGGAAAAGTATCAACCTCTCTTTTAGCTAACTCCCTAAATGCGTCTTGTAGCTCTTTACTCATAACTTATTACTTATTGTTACCTCTCGTCTCGCTCCACTTGTTCCAAAAGTGGTAACTACTTTTTTTATAAAGTATTTACCCTCACGATTCTTATGCTCATTATCTATAATTTTGGCAGCCATTCCGGGAGTGGCAAAAGGTATTAGGAATGTTTTTACAGAGCCTTCAAAACCGTCATATTTTAATTTTTGCATTTCGGCATTAGCAAGCTCCCTCATTTTCTTTTCGTCTGACAATACAGATGTATGAAAGGTTCTTAATTCTCCATCTTGGTCGCCCACTTCAATACTTTTTTTCTTATTTTTCTTGTCAATATAGGTATAGCGAACCTTTAACCTTTTTTGATCCGCAGATTTATACTCTAAGTTGTTTTCCACCAGATTATAATTTAGGTCATACAAGACCTCCTTACCTATATTGTTGACTTGTTCTAATCCCGCGTACAATTTACCCTCATCATCTAGATAAATGCTTATTCCCAAATTTTGCTTTAAATCCTGCAAAACTTTAGCACCGTTATTATTTCTAATTACCATTTTTTCTATCGGTACATGAGGTATCTTATCAGATAGCTCTACAGAAGTGTCTTTTACGACTTCTTTTAAAATTTCTTTCAGCGTAGTTTTTTGGTTGAACGCCTTGTTTATATTTTTCCTTCTTAATAACCAAATGGCATCTTCACACTTTATTTCAAGCGGTATTTTTGAACCTATGGAAGTCACAAAACCCATAAACTCGACGCCCTCATATCTTCGCTCGTAGCCTAAAGTTATTTTTACTTTATCGCCTACTTTTATTGCCTCTTCTACCTTTTTAAACTCTCCATTTTGTCTAACTCTAAACTTTGACGGCATTTTAATTTTTGCCGTATTGGAAAGCTCCTCCACGCTTTTCATTACTTCTACTTCGGTAATGGAGTTAAAAACAAAATTTCCAATTTCTATTTTTGAAGTCAATACAAACATTATTGTAATCTTGAAAGGTTATTTGCCATCGCATTTTTCTCTGTTAAATCGGCGTAAAAATCTTGGTCGCTTACCGCTTTGATGGTATATTTTTGCACCCCTTGATTTCCTGCCATTTCTTCCCATTCAATATCTTTTAAAACCAAACTTTTAATATCAAAGAGCAGTAGAAAAGGATTATTAACTATTTCTAAAGTATCGTTGATTTCAAATAGGCGTTGGAGGTTTTGCACCTGCTCCGCTGGATACTCATCCCGCTTATTAACATCCTCATACATACACACGCCTCTAATGGTAATTTGATAGTCCTCCGTACATATATACTCCTTTACTGTTCCTTTCCTCTCTTTACCTACGGTTGCCGTTTCTACTATGGTTTTAGCTAGGCTCATTGAAATAAGAGGCTCGTTAGGAAATGGAAATTCTTCTCCATTGTAACTCAGCTTTAAGGTTTGAAAAAATAATCTACCTAAAAGAAGCTCCCGAGCAATACCTGTCAACGAAGGCAAAACAAATTTGGTTTTATTCTGCCCCCACCATTGCGGAAATGTAGCACCTACATAATCAAAATGAGCCTTTGCTACTAATTCTTTTACATCAAATTCCATTTATTCTATCCTGATTGTAATTGATTAACACTATTCACTGAACGCAATAACATTTCTTGCACTTTGTCTCCAAGTGTATTAAGCCCTTTTTCTGTACTATCTACATGTATGACTGTTTGGTCTTGAAGTTTCCCTATATTTACAATGATGGACATTTGTTTTGAGCCCCCCGAAATAATACTATCGGTTTTTTGTTTTCCCGTACCGTTACCTTTTGTTTTTTTATCTGTTTTAGACGCTCCAGCATTTCCACCTAAATACCCTCCTTTATTGCCCACGGTAGGCATTACTTTGCTCATTATTCCATCTTTCACATCAGACATTGACGCCCCTTTCCACGAAAGCGATTGACCTACCTTTCCAAACTCATTTTTAGCGGCAGTTCCTAATGCCACCGTTTTTTTTATACCGTCGACTATTTGCTTTTTTCTATTATTGGTATCTTGAGCAATGGCATTTAGGGCAGCATTATTTTCAGCCTCATTACCCAAGCCAACGGCGTTTTTAAACTCATACCAGCCCTCCTTAATTTTGTTAAGTCCTAACATTAAGTCATTAACGAGATTATTCCACTGTATTTCTATACCAGATACAAAAGCCTGAAATAATAGCTTTACGCCTTCGGTAGTATGCTTCCACGCTTTACCCCACCCGTCTATATTGTAAATACAATAGGCAATAGCTGCTACTAGAGCTACTATTCCCATAATAATTAAGCCAATAGGATTAAGTGACATTGCCAAGTTCCAAGCCCATTGGGCTGCTGCAAGTCCCAATATTCCTGCGGATAACGCACCTATACCAATGGCTAAAGGCTCTATAAAAGGACCGAAGAAATCTGCCGCTGTACTAAATAGGTCTAAAAGAGCCGAAACAATAGGAATGAACACCGTTCCTATTTTTACCATGATTTGCTCAAGCTTTCCCTTAAACCCTTCCATTTTACCATAGGGAGTGTTAGCAACATTGGTAAGCATATTATGAAACTTACCACCCTTACCTGTTGCTAAATCAAAAGCCTTTCTTACCTCGCTAACCGAGATTCCCCCTTGCTCCATTCTTTTGGTGAGGCTTTCCATACTTTCCCCAGTTTTTTCTGAAAGTACTTGTAATGGATTGAACCCTGCATTAATGAGCTGGAGAAGTTCCTGTCCTGCGAGCTTACCTTTGCCGTTAATCTGAGCGAAGGCTAATGATAAACTTCCTAATTTATTAGCATCGCCCATAGATATATCGCCAAGCTGTTGCATAATAGGAAGTACATCGGCATCTTTTATCCCATTGGCAAGCATTTGATTTGCCATATCGTAAACTTCCGTTCCGAAAACCGTGTCCGTAGCAAATTTTGTCAGACCGTCATATAAAGCCGTTCCTACTTCTTGAGTACTTGCTAAAGTTTGGAGCTTCATTTTTTCTTTTCCAGCCTCCATTGATTTTTCCGTAGCACTCCATAATCCTCCCATTGCGGCACCTGCCATAGTAAGAGGGTTTTTAATAAGGTCCGCACCAGGTAAAGAGTTGGCGAAATCGTTTCTCCAGCCTTTCATCTTAGAACCAATACCGTTTCCAGATATCCCTTGTTCTAGTCTTCGGACCTGCTTTTCTAATCTCTCAGCCTATGTGGTAAAAAGTATTTTTTACTCGCCTGTAACAATAGCAAACTCTGTAAATGGCATTGCCTTAACCGTACATCTTCAAAAGCCGAAGATTGAACCTCAATAGAGGTGATTTTCTCTGAAAGTGTCCAGCTCCATAGGTTTTTACGCTCTATAATTCTGTAAACTCCTATTTGTGTGCTGGGCACTATTTTTATTTCTATCTTTATCATAATTATATGAGTTTATAATTTTGCTAGGGTTTTATTGATTTCCACTTCTGCTTTTCTGTAATCCTCGCAGATTTTTATGGAGGTTTCGCTAGTTCGGTCGCCCCGTAAACTGGCATAAATAAAGTGTGGCGAAGTGCCGTACTTCTTTCTGAGCTTTCGGATAATATCTTTGTTATAGATGTTATACGATTTTCTTTTAGTACTTTTGTCCATTGTTTAAATTGGTTAGAATTATTTCACAGGGCAATATAATGTAAAATTTTACATTAAAACAAATTATTAGCGTAAAAAAAACACGATTATTTTATGGGAGCAACTGAAAGAGTGGTTCAATTTATTGAATATAAAGGTATTAGTAAATATAAATTTTGTAAAGATTTAGGTTTTTCTAACAAATTTTTAGATAATAGCAGCAATATGGGAACCGACAAGGCGTGTAAAATTTTACATTATTTTCCCGAAATTAATCCTGAATGGCTCCTTACAGGAAAAGGGGAAATGATAAAAAGTAAACAGGGTGGCGAAGTAGAAAAATCTAAAAATTTAATCCCTTTCTATGATGATGTAGCAACCATTGGAGGAACAGATTTGGTCGCAGATACCTACAACGTAGTATCCGTAGCCACAGACTATATAGACGCAGGAGATTGGTTCCCGAGTGCCACAGCTGCTATTAGACACTATGGAACCAGTATGGTAGAATATCCTAACGGCTGCATACTAGCCTTAAAGCGTATCTACGACACTAATAGTATTGTTTGGGGGAGAAATTATGTGATAGAAACTGACGAAATAAGAGTAACAAAGCGAATGCAAACCTGTAAAACAGATGATGAGTGCATTATGGCGTATAGTACCAATACAGAAACTTATCCCGACGGACAGCTAGTCCACGAGCCATTTAAAATAAGAAAAGAAAATATCAGAAGAATTTTCTTGGTCTTGGGTAGGGTGGTAAAAGAGTACAGCTCAGACCCTGTATTTGTAGGGTAGTACGGTAAAAAGATGTAAGAAAAAAAAGCACCATTTATACGGGGCTAATGGCTTACGCACATGTTTTTTTACTGCTTTATCTATTATTTTATTTAAAATCAGTTATTTACAAAAATACCACGATACACTAAAGGGGTGCGAGTTTTGAAAAAACGGCTATTTTTTGCGTTTTTTTTACACTTAAATATATCCGAGTTAGCTTCAAAAATATAAGTTTTGTAACCCCAACTGTAACCCCAACTTTAAAAACGCAATTTTTAAGGGGTTCCGCATACCATTTTGTTAATGCCACCTAAAAGGTCCATCATTTGCTCATTATAGGGCATAAAAAAAGCCCCAAAAGGGGCGTTTTTATTAGGTTTTCGGTAGTTTTACGGGGGTAATGGTAGTTATTGCCCTTAAAAGAGAAATTAAAGCTCTTTGCAATGGTAATAAAATGGTAGTAAATGGTAGTTTCTGTACATTTCGTTTATTTCCTTTTTTCGGGCTTTTTTCTTTGCAAAGCCTTTATTCATCGGCTTTTTTCGGGCTTTTTTATTTATTATGTTATTGTATATTTCTATTTATGCCCTATATAATTCCATTAACTGTTTTTGAAAATGTGAGATTGTCTTGAGTTTTTTTCCATTCTCTAGAAGTTTCAAGACTTTGCAAAATCTTCAGACAGTCCTCTTCATTTGTTATAAACTTGTAATACAAGGAGTAGTCAGGACCTGCATCTTCAAATCTATCCTGAATTACTTCGACAGAATCTGGAAACTTAATTCCTGTATTTTTTTCAAATCTAACATTGCTTTTTGTTCGATAATTACATGAATTAAAAAAAATGAAAATCCAAAAATCAAGAGAAATATTTTTGTTCTCATAAATTATATTTTTTAATCTCTATAAACTAGATTTGTCTTTCTGGTGCTATATTTTTCAGAAAATTGCACACAACAACTATATCTACGCAGAATTTCTACTCGCATTAATGTTTCCAAATAGAGACCTTACCACCATATTTTCATAAACCTCGGAAAGAGGATTTCTGTCTTGTACTTTTTTTAGGGCATATTGTTGTATGGTAAGTAGAGGCAGAACCATTTCTTCTCTCATTTGTATAGAGGCTTTACCAGCTAGGTGGTCTTCCATAAGGCTTTTAAACTCTGTAAGTTTTAGGAGCATCTCTTTAGAAAGTTGGTATTCTTGATAAATTTCTTGCCAAAAAGCACCAAATTCCGCATCGTCTTTCATATACTCCGTGAGTTTAAAGAAAGATTTGGTAAGGCTCATCATACTATTTTCTAGTAAAGTTCTGAAAAATAGAGATTTTTTGTATAGTGCCTTTAGTTTTTCAAAATTTCCATTAGCATCATAATGAGCCAAAGCAGTACCCACACCATAAAAACCAGGTACGTTTTGTTTTAGTTGGCTCCAGCTACCCACAAACGGAATGGCTCTTAAATCACTAAAGTTGAGTGTATCTGAATTACCTCTTTTGGAAGGTCTGCTGCCTATATTGGCTTTAGCATAATACTTTAGCGTACTCATCTTTTCGAGGTACAGGACAAACTTAGGATGATTTTTAAATTCCGTATATTTTTGATAGCTAATGTCTGCTAAATCTTGTAAAATTTCTTTCTCTTCAGAAGAAATACTAGCTTGTTCACTAGTGAAAATTTTATTATTAACACCAGCACTAATAAGCTGTTCTAAGTTATACTGAGAAGAGTCTAAAGTCCCAAAGTTAGAGCTAATGGTTTGCCCTTGTATTGTAATTTGTATAGCGTCAGATTCTATATCTTTACCAAAAGAAGCATAGAACTGGTGAGATTTGCCGCCACCTCTAGCTGGAGGTCCACCACGCCCATCAAAAAACAGAACTTCTATACCATATTCTCTAGAGATTTTGGTAAGTCTTTCTTTAGCGGTATAGATGCTCCAGTTGGCTTTTAGATAGCCACCGTCTTTAGTTCCGTCAGAAAAACCGAGCATAATGGTTTGTTGATAGCCTCTAGATTTAAGGTGTTCTCTGTAATCTTTATTTTGGTAAAGCGTTGTCATTACCTCTTCGGCATTGTTCAAATCATCTATGGTCTCAAAAAGTGGTACAATATCTACGGTAGGGTTCTGCCAACCACAAAGCTTTAGTAAAGTATATACCTCTAGTACATTAGTTGCGTTTTGATTATTACTAATGATGTATCTGTTGCAACCTTTTTCTCCATTTTCTTTTTGGATAGCCATCATCATTAGAATAGAACCCAAGGTATCTTTAGTAATTTCTTGGTTAAATGAGGTTAAGTCTAAGACGCCATTTGCCTTTGATAGGGTTTGGATTTGTTCTTCATAGGAAAGACTTGAATAGTTCTCAGGAATAATTTTTCCAGAGGTCGATTTTGCAATATCTTCTATCACACTTCGGTGGATTCTAGAATCTTGTCTAATGTCTAGGCTTGCAAAATAGAATCCAAAAATATCAATTTTATAGAGTAAAGCATCTAGCTCATCTACAAATAGAGATTGATGTTCTGAGATTAAAATGGCTCGTATTTCTTCAAGAGATTGTCTGAACTCTTGAAGCGTTAGAGTGTTTTCTTCTTCTAAAAATGCTGCTTTATAGAGTTGGTCTTCTAGATTTTTTACTAAATGTTCCACTCCTTTAAAAGTGAGTCTTCTTTTTAGGACTCTGATGTCTTTATAGTAGTTTTTTAGAATACTTTTTTTGAGTCTTTCCGCTACTTTTAGAGTGGTTTCTGGTTTTACAAAAGGGTTACCATCTCTATCGCCTCCGGGCCAAAAGCCTAGTTCTACCACAGGGTTTTTAAGAGCTTCATCTTTCAAAATATGTTTTTTAAGATAGCTGTAAATATTCCCCATAGAATGGTAAAACACATTTTCTAAATACCAAATAAGCCCAATAGCTTCATCTAACGGACTTGGTTTTTCCTTTTTATAAAAAGGTGTTTTCCCTAGCTGTGCTAGAAGTTTTTTGATAGTGGTTAAGTCATTATCTTTAATCGCTTGGGTTAAATCGTTAATGATAACCAATACAGAGTCTGGATAGAATTGAGTTGGGTGAGCAGTAAGTACAGGTCTTACTTTAAGTTTTTGTAGAGTAGCTTTAAGTTCAGTAACCTTGTTACGAGCTTCGGCTTTCTCTTTCATATTTCGGATACTGCCCAGTCCGTCCATATTATTTACTGTGGAGAAAGCGGCATCTTCTATAGCGTCAAACAAAACTACTTGCCTTTCAATATATTGTATAAACCTAAACAGAAGGTCGTTAGTTTCTTTTTCGGAGGATTGTGGAGCGTATTTTTTGAAAAACTCTTCTACGATTTCGGTAGGTGTTTTATTATCTTGATAGCCTTTTTTACATTCTTCGCCAAACAGAGGCAAAAATCTCCCCACATTAGACACACCACTAAAAGGTAATGTCATAAAAATACTGTTGTAAATCTGATATTTAGATAACACACTTTCTTCAAAACGCTCTAGTTTTGTTTTTCTATCCTCCATAATATATATTTGTTTTAGTCTAAAACTATTTCTGGGATTTCTCCTTCTATAATGAGTTTCCCTGCTGTTGCTTTTTTAATATCGTCTAGGCTTACATTAGGTGCTTTTTCTAATAATTTAAAGCCTCCTTCGGGTACTATTTCGTAAACGCCAAGCTCTGTAACTACTTTTTTGATACATTTAACTCCTGTAAGAGGTAAGCTGCAGTTTTGGAGGAGTTTAGACTCGCCGTGTTTATTCACTTGCTGCATTGCTACAATAATATTCTTTGCGGAAGCAACTAAATCCATTGCTCCTCCCATACCTTTTACCATTTTACCCGGTATTTTCCAGTTAGCGATGTCTCCATTCTCGGAAACTTCCATCGCACCTAGTATGGTTAAATCTACTTTTTGAGCTCTAATCATACCGAAACTCATCGCCGAGTCAAAAACTACTGAACCTGGTAAAGTAGTAATGGTTTGCTTACCTGCGTTTATTAAATCTGCATCCTCTTTGCCTTCCTCTGGAAAGGGTCCCATTCCTAATAATCCATTCTCGGATTGTAGTACCACATTTATGCCCTCTGGAATGTAGTTGGCAACTAGGGTAGGAATACCTATGCCTAGATTAACATAGGAATTATTTTTTATTTCTTTAGCAATTCTTTGTGCTATTTGTTCTTTTGTTAAAGCCATAATTGAGGTTAGTCTTGATTGGTTTTTCTTACGGTTCTTTGCTCTATTCTCTTCTCGTAGTTTTCTCCTTGGAAAATGCGGTGTACATAAATTCCAGGAGTATGTATTTGGTCAGGGTCTAATGTTCCTGCAGGTACAAGCTCTTCTACTTCTGCAATCGTAATTTTACCTGCCATTGCCATTGGTGGATTAAAGTTTCTAGCGGTAGAACGATAGATTAAATTCCCAGCTGTGTCGCCTTTCCATGCTTTAACGATGGCAAAATCAGCATCAAAGGCATACTCTAAAAGATAATCTTTACCATTAAAGTTTCTGACCTCCTTACCTTCGGCAACTTCTGTTCCCACGCCAGCTGGAGTGAAAAAAGCAGGCATACCATACCCCGCAGCCAAACATCTAGTTGCTAGAGTCCCTTGTGGGATAAGCTCTACTTCTAACTCTCCGCTTAGTAGTTGCCTTTCAAATTCGGCATTTTCTCCCACATAGGAAGAAATCATTTTTTTAATTTGCTTTTTTTGAAGTAAAAGTCCTAGTCCAAAATCATCAACACCTGCGTTATTAGAAATACAAGTAAGTTTTTTTACATTTTTTCTTACTAGCTCGGCAATGCTATTTTCTGGGATGCCACACAGCCCAAATCCGCCAAGCATAATGGTCATTCCGTCTTTGATGCCTTCGCAGGCTTCTTGCACATTTTTAACAGTTTTATCTATCATTTTTCAGATTTAATTCTATTGATTTATTAAATTTTTATATCTTTTTTCATACTTATTAAAGCCCACAAAGTAGTAGTACAAGCTAAGAATAGCCGAAGCCACCAACCAAATAATCCCATTTTTCCCTAAAAAGGCTTTGAAATCATCAGGTTTAGTAATGAAGTAATTGATAGGAGCAGCAATAAGTATAAACATAAAGGCGATTACGACGCCTTGCCTTACCGAAAATTTGAGTCTACTTTGTCGTAAGTTTTGCCATAAAGTGATGAATCGTTTGTCTTTTTCGTTCATAGTTTCAATTTCGTTTTTATAGTTAATTTTTATGAGAAAGCATTAATACCCGTGATATCCATACCTGTTATTAAAAGATGAATATCGTGAGTGCCTTCGTAAGTAATTACAGATTCTAGATTGGCAGCGTGTCGCATCATAGGGAAGTCTCCCATAATCCCCATAGCACCTAGTATTTGTCTGCTTTCCCTAGCAATGTCTAATGCCATTTTTACATTATTTCTTTTAGCCATAGAAATTTGTGCTGGAGTAGCTTTGTTTTCATTTTTAAGCAGACCTAAACGCCATGAAAGAAGTTGAGCTTTAGTAATTTCTGTGAGAAACTCGGCTAATTTCTTTTGTTGAAGTTGAAAGCTACCAATAGGTTTCCCAAATTGTGTACGCTCTTTGGCGTATTGTACTGCGGTGCAATAGCAATCTATAGCAGCACCTATAACGCCCCAAGAAATCCCATATCTAGCAGAGTTAAGACAGGACAATGGACCTTTAATTCCTTTTACATTCGGTAGGAGATTTTCTTTAGGGATTTTTACATTTTGGAACACCAATTCTCCCGTTCTAGAAGCTCTTAGACTCCATTTATTGAGTGTTTCTGGAGTAGTGAAACCTTCCATTCCTCTTTCTACGATTAGCCCTCTAATGGTATTGGTTTCATCTTTAGCCCAAACAATAGCGATGTCGCAAGTAGGAGCATTGGTAATCCACATTTTAGCTCCATTCAGCAGAAAATAATCGCCCATATCTTTAATGTGAGTTTCCATATCAGACGGATTAGAACCGTGGTTGGGTTCGGTAAGTCCGAAAGCTCCTGTGATTTCACCCGCTCCGAGTAAAGGTAGGAATTTTCTTTTTTGTTCTTCTGTTCCAAATTCAAAAATAGGATACATTACCAATGATGATTGCACCGAAGCCGCAGAACGCACCGCAGAATCTCCTCTTTCTAACTCTTGCATAATGATGCCGTAGGAAATTTGGTCTAGCCCAGTACCTCCATACTCTTTTGGGATATAGGCTCCTAGAGCTCCTATATTGCCCAATTGTTGCATCAGGTTTGGGATTTCTTTGTGTGTTTGTGCAGCGTTATCTATCTGAGGAATTACAGAACTTTGTATCCATTGTCTCACAGAATTTCTAACCAATTTATGCTCTTCGGTAAGAAGGCTATCTAGCATGTAATAGTCTGGGATACTACTAAGTGGATAATAACTCATACTAATGTGATAAGGTTATGTTTAAACGCTACTAATATAGTTAAAATTATTATATTTGAATAAAATAAATTTGGTTATGGTAAAAATATTTGAGTCAGGATTTCTATACGAAGTAGAGATTATGAAGTCTAAACTTTCGTCTGAAGGTATAGAAAGCTATATCAAAAATGAGTATGTTAATAATGTAGCTGTAATGCCTGTAAACCAAAACTATATTCTTGTAGTAGATGAAAGTTTGGCAGACCAAGCAAAAGAGATTTTGGATAGGGTAGAAGAGTAAATTAAAAAGATATGCAGTGGAATAGCTCCTTATACCAAACGAAAGTTGGAGAACATCGTGAGAAAAATGTGATATGGATTTCTTTTCCGTATCAGAAGGAGCTTATTGACCTTCTTAAAGAACATACCACTGCCCGTTGGTCGGCTAGTCAAAAAAGTTGGTATGTCCCTAACAATAGACATTACAGAACCCTTTTTAGTATTACAGAAGAGCCTTTGGTTGGCAAAATGGTATTTTCAAAAATAAAAGCGGTTAATCGCTCTGCTTTTGAGCGTTTTCAGGAGCATTTAAAACTAAAAGGATACAGTCGAAATACGCTTAGAACTTATGCCGTAGAGTTTGCCCAACTGCTTTATGTTCTAAAAGATTTTCCAGTAGATGAATTGTCCGAAGAACGCTTAAGGTCTTATTTTCTCTATTGTTTTGAGAATTTAAAACTTTCGGAGGCGGAAATAAACAGCCGTATCAATGCGATTAAATTTTACTTTGAGCAAGTCTTACATCGCAAAAAAATGTTTTTTGATATTCCTCGTCCTAAAACAAAAAAACAACTACCAAAGAGTTTAAATAAAAAACAAATTTTAAAAATATTTGAAGTAACCACCAACCTCAAACATAGATGTATGTTACAGCTTTGTTATGGTATGGGTTTGAGAGTGAGTGAGATTGTTAATTTAAAACTAGAGGATATATGTAGCGAAACTATGCGTGTGCGGATTGAGAATGCTAAGGGTAAAAAAGACCGTATGGTGCCTTTACCTGAAAGTATTTTGCCTGAACTTAGAGCCTACTATCGGGAATATAAACCTAAAAAGTATCTATTTGAAGGACAATATGGTGGTATGTATTCGGTAAGGTCGGTTCAGTCGGTTTTTAAGACTGCGATGAGAAAGGCAGGTATAAATAAGACAGTAGGCATACACGGTTTAAGGCATAGCTATGCTACTCATCTTTTGGAAATGGGGACAGATATAAGATATATACAAGAGTTTTTGGGACATAATAATATCAAGACTACTCAAATCTATACACAGGTTACTTCTGAACATCAGCGGACAATAAAAAGCCCATTGGATAGTTTAAAGTAATGATTATTGTTTCTTTTTTACCAAAAGAAGCCATTCTTCATCTAATGGCAGGTAGCCTTGGTCATAAACAAAAAAGTAGGTTTTGCCGTTTTGAGTATTGATGATGGAGGTGATTAAATCAAAATTAAATCCTTTGTTATAGAGTTTTATTTTAGGAACTTTAGTTTTTTCCTCTATATTTAGTTCAGATAATATTCTGTAATTTTTCCTTAGTTGATTGTTTGTATTTCTCATAAGGTTAGTATAGTCCTTATTCATACGGTTGTTGTAGGAATTTCGGCAACTATCTGAGCAAAATTTTTTATCTTCTCTACCTACTATTGTTTCGTTACATTCTAGACATTGTTTCATTATAACTGGTGTTTATGTGGAGCTGTTAACTTAACAAATATAGGCTAAATGTCTGTTATACACTACTGATTTCTCAGTTTAATGATGTCTCAGAGATTATATCAATATTTCAATATTAATAGATTTATTTTACGGCCGTGAAATAGACAAGCAATGCTATCCCTACGATAATTCTATACCAGCCCCAAGGTTTAAAACCGTATTTTTTTATCACTCCTATAAAAAATTTAATAGCTATCACAGCAACTACAAAAGCCACTAGATTACCCGCTAAAAATAGTTTTAGGTTATCACCGTGTGTAAGCATTTCGTAGCCTTTTTGTTCTACGCCTAAGTATTCCCATTTTTTTACAAAAATAGAATATACCGTAACGGCAAGCATGGTAGGTACAGCTAGAAAGAAAGAAAACTCGGCAGCAGCTTCTCTAGATAGTTTTTGTTGCATACCTCCAATAATGGAAGCTGCACTTCGGCTAGTACCAGGCATCATAGCTAAACATTGCCAAAAACCGATGGTAATAGCTTTTTTTATACTGATTTCTTTTTCTGTATGTATTTCAGGAGTTTTGAACACTTTGTCAATAAATAGAAGAACCACGCCACCTAAAACTAAAACTATGGCGATGGGAATAGGGTTTCCTAAAACATCGTCAATCATATCATCAAACAGATAGCCTAAAACCAATGCTGGAATTACGGCAAAACCAAGTTTGATATAAAAATTGAAATTCTGAAAATTGAAAAATTTTTTCCAATATAAAAAAACTACAGCAAGGATCGCCCCCAACTGTATCGATACTTGAAACATTTTAACAAATTCGTCTTCTTGTATTCCGAATATAGAACTTGTGAAAATCATATGTGCTGTAGAGGAAACAGGTAAGTATTCTGTTAAACCTTCAATAATGGCAATAATAATAGCTTCTAAAAAATTCATAACTTAAAAAGTTTAAAGCAAAAGTCAATTGCATTATATAACAATTGACTTTAATTTTTGTATTATAAAAAATAATTATTTTCTTTTCAAAATAGCATAGACTTGTATCACAAATCCTGTAATTACCAATAGTGGAGCAATGCGTATTCTTCTGATAGAAAAAATATCTTCATTCCAGTAGTTTGGGTCAAATTTACCATCAGGTGTTGTGTTAGCCCCAGAACCCATCATAAGAATAAATCCTAAAACGATACACACCAAGCCTATAAGCATCCACTTATAATTGTCTTTTTTGAAATAAAAACTATTTTCGTTTGTTTTATTTTGTTCTGCCATAGTTTAAGAATAGTATAAATCATCAATATTAGTTCTAAGGAACCTCCAAGTTGCAAAAATAGTACTTAGAACAGTGATAAGAACTCCCACTCCAAAAACAGCTAAAACCAATTGTATGTACTGATTAGTATCTTGTACAAACGGAGTTCCTATTTGGTTAGTAAAATAATACCAAACTCCAAATAGTGCTAAAAGCCCAATAACAGCACCAATGAGTCCTAAAATAACGGCTTCTATGATGAATGGTTTAAGGATAAAACGTCGCTTAGCACCCACAAGTTGCATGGTTTTAATAATGAATCTTTTAGAGAATATTTTTAGTCTAATGGAGTTGTTTATCAGTACAATCGCTAAAATTAAAAATACTAAAGAAAATGCTAATATCCAAGTGAGTATTCTATTAAGGTTGTTGTAAACCTCAATCATTAGGTCGCTATTGTTTTTTACTTCTACAATGCCATCTACTTTTTCTAATTCTTTAACTACGCCTTGTATTTCTTCAGGGCTTACGAAGTCTGGCTTTAGAGAAACCTCTACTGAAGACGGGAATATGTTTTCTTCAAAAAGAGCATCAGCATCTATACCCATACTTTTTTTAGCCTCTTTAGACGCTTGCTGTCTTGAGATAAAAGTAGTTTTTTTAACAAACGGAAGTGCTTGTATGGTCTTTATAGCTTCTTGTTCTTGTTTTGCTATTTTTAGAGAATCTTTAGCATCGTAGTTTTCGGAGAAAAAGGCGTTTACTACAAGTTGTTCTTTAATATAGTCTGAATATTTTTGAGCATTGATAAGAATAAGACCAAAAAGCCCTACCAAAAACAAAACTAATGCTATACTAATAACTACCGTGATATTGCTGGATCTCAGCCTTCTTTTGTTAAAATCGTCTACTGTATTAGCCATTAAATGAAATTTTTCGGCTAAAATAGAAAAAATCTTCCGAAATTTGCTCCCAATAAGACTAAAATCATTGTTAATAAAATCATAAAAAATAATTTCATTTTGACAGTAAAAGCTAAAAAACACCTCGGGCAACATTTTCTTAATGATGAAAATATAGCTTCTAAAATCGTAGAAGCCCTAGATACTAATGCTCAGGATTTCGTTTTAGAAGTAGGTCCAGGGATGGGTGTTTTAACCAAATATCTTCTTAATAAAAGTTCAGAAATATTTGTGGCAGAGATAGATGTTGAGTCTATTGCCTATCTTAAAGAACACTACCCAAAACTAGAAGAAAAACATTTTGTAGGTGATTTTTTAAAAGCTAATTTGACCGAAATTTTCAATTCGGAGCAGGTTTCTGTTATAGGGAATTTCCCATACAATATTTCATCACAGATTTTATTTAAAATAATAGATAATTACGCCCAAATACCAGAAATGGTGGGAATGTTCCAAAAAGAAGTCGCTGAAAGAACTTCCGCTGAACCTCGTACCAAAAGCTATGGAATTCTGTCGGTAATGGTTCAAGCGTATTACGATGTAAAGTATCTTTTTACCGTTAGCGAAAATGTTTTTACGCCACCACCTAAAGTGAAATCTGGAGTTATCAGGCTTACCAGAAATCCTAAAAAAGGTTTGGAAGGCAATGAGATTTTGTTTAAACAAATTGTAAAAGCAGGTTTTAATCAAAGACGAAAAAAATTAAGCAACGCTCTTAAAGGACTCAATATTCCTGAGGCTTTATTAACGCATAATTTCTTAACTTTGCGAGCGGAAGAACTTAGTGTAGAAGATTTTATCATCTTTACTAATGAGTGGCAAAATGCACTAAAATCGTCAGCCGTTTAACTACTAAATAAATCTTATTTTGACTGAAACCGTTGCTCTTAGAGAACTGATAAAAAATCTCATCAAGGAGAAAAATGCCAAAGAGGTGGCTCTGATGCTTTCCGAAATGGAGGCACCAGACATTGCTTCTATATTTGAAGATTTGGAGGAGGAAGAACAGCATTTTCTCTATGATTTAATGAGCAATGAGAAATCTGCGGAAGTACTCTTAGAGATAGACGAAGATGAGCGAAAGAGCTTTATGAAAGGTCTCTCTTCACAAGAAATTGCCGATGAAATTATTAATGAGATAGATTCTGACGATGCGGCAGATATTATCTCTGAGCTTCCAGAACATCAGCAGACCGAAATTATCCAAAGGTTAGATGACGAGGAACACGCTCAAAGTATCGTAGACTTACTTAGATATGACGAAGACGAGGCTGGAGGTCTTATGGCAACGGAAATGGTAAAAGTTAACCAGAACTTAACCATTATTTCTGCGGTCAAAGAGATGAGAAAGCAAGCCGAGGATTTAGATGAGGTGTATTCTATCTATGTGGTAGATGATAATGATAAACTGCTAGGACTTTTAAGTTTAAAAAAACTACTTACAACCACTTCTTCTACTAAAGTTTCGGAGGTTTATAATCCTAAAATCCGTTCGGTGATGGATACGGATACGGCTGAGGAAGTAGCAAGATTTATGCAAAAGTACGACCTTTTTGAGGTTCCTGTGGTTGATGCTAGAGGTAACTTGGTAGGGCGTATTACGATAGATGATGTTATTGACTTTATAACCGAAGAAGCAGAAAAAGACTATCAGTTAGCATCGGGTATCTCCCTAGATGTGGACTCTACGGATACTATTTTTTCGCTTACAAAGGCACGGTTGCCTTGGCTTTTTATAGGTATGGTAGGTGGTTTAATAGGCTCGCAGGTATTACAAGGGAACCAAGATGCCCTACAAAAGATACCTGCTCTTATGTTTTTTGTGCCTCTAATAGCTGCAACGGCAGGTAATATTGGGGTGCAGGCATCAGCGATTATTGTGCAAGGTTTAGCTAATAATACTCTAGGAACAGATACTATTAAAACCTTGATAAAGGAAGTAAGTGTTTCCGCAGCATCTGGATTTATTTTATCAGTGATTATTCTTTCGTTTAATTTGCTTGTCAATAGGCACGATATGATGGTGTCTATTGCTATTTCGGTTTCGCTGTTGGCGGTTATTTTGGTGGCTGCTGTTATTGGGACTATAGTGCCTATTCTTCTTAATAAAAACAAAATAGACCCAGCAATAGCCACAGGTCCATTTATTACGACTTCTAACGATATTTTAGGGGTTTTGATTTACTTTACCATAGCAAAACTAATGTTGCATATTTAGAGGGGTTACCTGCAAGTCTTTTCAAAATAACATATAAAACTAGCAATTTTGAAAAAGTTTATAACAGAAGTTAAAAACACTAACTTCATCGAAGAAATAAATAATACTAAAGAATTCGATAAGAGAAAATATACATTTTTAATTGGATTGGAAATATTTTCAATGATTTTGGTTGCATTAATCCAATATTTTATAAGACCCAAAAAAATTACTTTTTTACAAATTAACGATTTTTTACTTGGCACATTACCAAGTTTATTTGGAGCTATTGGTTATGTCGCTTTAGTCTTTGTCATTCATAGAATTGTTAAAATAAAGTATCATAAATATAAGATTTGGAAAAGCCTTCTATTCGCAAATTTATTTACTGTTATAGGTTTTACAATTTGGGAAGTTATAAGAATGGCATTATATTCATTTGATGTAAATGATATTTTAATGACAATTTTTGGCTGTTTTATTGCATCTTTTTTAATTTTAATAATTTTTTACAATGACTTAAAATAAGCCCTGCAGGTAACATAGTATTTGCAAAAGGTGGCGAGCGGTGTTGAATTGAAAAGCAGAAATATTTAGTCGTATATACTTTTCAATTCAACTATTTTGACTAATTTAGTTTCATTGGAAAAGCATCTGCTTCGGTTGGTTATAAAAAATAGAGATGAGAATCATTAAGGAAATATTGAAATATTTGACACTAGTTTTTCTTCTGTTAATACTATTTAAGCTAACAAAGTATTATGGGGATTACGTAGAATCAGTTTATGATATTATAATAATTCCGTTTGTGGTTTGTTTAATATTGGTTAATGGTTTGGTTTTATATTTCTATCAAAAGCGAAGAAAAAAACTCAGAACACTAAAGCTTATTTGTTTGTTTGGTATGACTGGGGTTTTGTTTAACATATTTAATAATTGTCACTCAAAAAATAGAGAAGTACTATCAACATATTCTATTGGTACTGAAACGAAAGTAGAAATAACATTATTTGAAAATCAAACATTTCAAATTACAGAATACTCGCCTCATGCTTTTCATCATTGGAACGGAAAGTATAAAATTTCTAATGATACCTTGTATTTAAAAAATATTGACTTTGAAAAGTTATCTTATTTACAACTCACGGATAAATACTTATACGATACAAATACTAAAAATTTCTTTTCAGAAGGGTATAGTCCTCTTATGAAAAAGTAGTAAATTAGTAGCAACTCTAAAAGAGTATTTAAAATGAAATTAAGAGAAAAAAATCCTGCATTAGTTTTAATTGATGTTCAAAAGGCTTTTCTTGAAGAAGATTATTGGGGCGGAAATCGTAATAATAAAAATGCTGAAGAAATTTGTGGTAAAATTTTGAAAAAATGGAGAGAATTAAATTTACCAATCTTCCATATAAGGCATAGTTCAGATAATCCTAAATCAAAACTTCATATTACAAACGCAGGATTTGAATTTAGTGGGTATGTTACCCCAAATGATTCTGAACCTATCATTACTAAAAATGTAAATAGTGCATTTATTGGAACTACATTAAAAGAGCAAATTGATAGCTTAAATATTAACACATTGGTAATTGTTGGAATAACTACCAACCATTGCGTTTCTACAACAACTAGAATGTCTGGAAATTATGGTTATGAAACTTATCTTATTTCGGACGCGACAGCAACATTTGATAGGGTTGGAATTAATGGAGAAAAATACGATTCAGAGTTAATCCATCAAACAACGCTTGCAAATCTGAATGAGGAATTTGCAACTGTTTGGAATTCCGAAAAGTTATTTAAAGAGATTTAAAAGAATTAAAGTGTATATATGGCAAAAAAAGTTTTAAATTTTAAGTTAGTATTGATACTAATAATACTGGTGTCTTGTTCAAGAAATGACGAAATTACAAATGAATCACAATTACCAGAAGAGGTAAAGGATGTTATTATAACTTCTTATTCTAAGAACTATGCATATTCGGGGGAGGAAGTAATTATTTATGGAGAAAACTTTCCTATAAAAGAAAAGTGTAAAATATTATTTGATGATGTGTATTCTGAAATACTTAATGTAAGCAAAGACTCTAGACAAATTACTATTAAAGTTCCAAATGTTGCTAGGTCCATTCCAACATTAAAATTTATTTTTGAAAATCGAAATGTCGTCAATAACATTACAAATGATTATAACAAAAATATTGCTGTTATTAATAAGAGTATTGGAAACTGGACCTCTACAGAGTCTGCAATATTTATTTCTGATAATGATTATATTAGAGGGATACAGATAAAAAATAATGGAAAAATATATTATAATGTTTCAAAGAGAACTTACAGTTCACCTGACGATGGGATTACTTGGAAAGTATGGTATAACTCTAGTTTCTTAAGCGATTTTCATGCTACTGATAATGATGAAGGATTTGCGGATAGTGGTTTTGGTCTTGGTAAAGTCCCTAAGGGAGGAAGTCCCTTATCTTTAAATATTTTTTTTACTACAGATTCAAGAACATCTGAAAAATTCGCTACTGTATTTGTTGAAAATGATATGAGAACGGGCTTATTAGTTACGACAAATAGGAATGTTTATAAAACATCGGATGGTGAAAACTTTGTTAAAGTCTATAACTCAGGCTCTACAAAGATTGATATTCAGAGAGCTCCATTTAAATTAGATTATCAAAATATTTGGACAATTGGGTATGATCAGGCAATTGAAACAGGTCTAATTTTTTATTGTAACGGTAATAACGAAAATTGGCATAGTTACTTATTTACCGCTTATCCCAAAAGTATGGTAAACAATATTTATTTTGTTAATGATAGGGTAGGATACTGTTCACTTTATACTTTTGATGCTAATCCAAAGGTTAAAATGTTTAAATCATTAGATGGTGGAGCATCATGGAATCTAATTAGTGATATTCCAAATGCTCAAAGAAATATCTCTATGGTTTTCATAAATGAATCAATAGGTTATGTCTCATCAGATAATCAAATATTTCTTACTAAAGACGGAGGAAATACTTGGTCTTTAGATTTTACTGCAGATGAAAATATTCAAAAATTGGGATATTCAAATAATTGCGTTTATGCACTAACAAATGGTAAAATAAATAGAAAATTTTTAAAATAATTTTATATGTTCTCAGATTAGCATTTAATGTGTATAAATTAAACTGTTTTTTTTATAGTTTGTGTTTAGAGAAATAGTAATTTCACTATAAAAATTATCTCATGAAAAAAAGATTAGTAGTACTTTCTGGGGCGGGTATTTCTGCTGAAAGTGGCATTAAAACATTTAGAGATTCTAATGGGCTGTGGGAAAACCACCGTATAGAAGACGTGGCGAGCCCAGAAGGGTTTGAAAGAAATCCGCAATTGGTTTTAGATTTTTATAATCTTAGAAGAAGGCAATTAGCAGAGATTAAACCAAATTTGGCTCATAGCATTTTAGCAGAATTAGAAAAGTACTATGAGGTAATTGTTATTACTCAAAATGTAGATGATTTGCACGAAAGAGCCGGATCTTCTCATATTATTCACCTTCACGGAGAGCTTAAAAAGGCGAGACCTATAAACTCTGAAAGCGAGATTATAAATTGGGAAACCGACCTTAATCTAGGAGACAACAATGAAAAAGGCGTTCAACTTAGACCTCATATTGTATGGTTTGGTGAGGCTGTGCCTGAAATGGAAAAGGCTATAAACCTAGCAACTTCGGCAGATTTATTTTTAGTGATAGGTACTTCATTACAGGTTTATCCTGCGGCATCTTTGGTGCATTATATTCCACAACATTGTGAGTTGTTTCTCATTGACCCTCAAATTCCCGAGCATTATACAAAAAAGGCTACTTGCTTTGCTACTTCGGCAACGGAAGGTATGATGAAATTAAAAGAGCTACTTTTAGCTGAGTTTTAATCTAGCTTTACTAAAAGAGCATCACAAACTACCTTGCTGAAAGAGTGGGAAATACCGTTTATAGTAACCATCATAGAAGCGTCAAATTTTTCTTTTTTGTTTACTGCAAGTTGGCTTCCTAAATTGAGTTGTTTATCATTCAAAAAGCTAAGGAAATCTTTGGTATCTACAGTTACAGCGGCTAGTGTTACCTTAGAGCCTTCGGTACATTCGCTGAGTTTCTTTAGATTTTGTTCAATAATATTGCCCTCTTTGTCGGGGATAGGTTCTCCGTGAGGATCTACCTTAGGGTAATTAAGCAACTCGTCCATTTTATCAAAAAACTCTTCGGAGTGTATATGTTCTAGCTCCTCGGCTATTTTGTGCACATTTTCCCAACCGAAGCCCATTTTTTCTACCAAAAACATCTCTGTAAGCCTATGTTTTCTAATCACTAACGCTGCTTCTTTTTGTCCAATTTCGGTAAGGATAATGGGTTTGTAACTTTCGGTAATCACCCAGTTCTTTTGAGCGAATTTTTTCATCATACTATTAACACTCGGCATTTTAATGTTCAAAAATTTGCTGAGTTCGTTTACTGTAACCTCGTTGTTATCAGTCTTTAGATGAAATAAAGCCTTTAGGTAATTTTCTTCTGTAAGAGAGTTCATAGACACAAAAATAAAAGATTTTTTTGTGTGGGAGATAGAATTCTAAAACTTTTTCTTTTTAAAATAAATGAATGTGGCTATAATAATGCTTAGCATTACACCTAAAGTTGCAAAATAACCATATTTATGATGAAGCTCTGGCATAAATTCAAAGTTCATTCCGTAAAGTCCAGCGATAAAGGTAATTGGTAAAAAATAGACCGAGTACATTGCTAATAGCTTCATTACTTGGTTGGCTTTTTGGTCAGATAAGGCAATGTAGACCGAAATGAGGTTGGTAATCTGAGCACTAATATGGTCAAAATCGGACATCACATCTTTTTGTTTATCTACAAGGTCTGCTATTTCAATGTCTTTTAGATTAAGTTTCTTAAAAGCACCTATCCAATCTGAAGACATGTTAAGTACTCTAGCATTAAGCCCTGCCTTTCTTTTAATTTTGTAGAGTTTTTTTATAGGGTTGAGCTGAGGGCTATTTTGCATAAAAATCTCAGTCTCTAACTTGTCAATAATCTCTATAAGTTTTTTACTTTCGTCATCAAAGGATTTCATTATCTTGAGTCCTAAGATTAGAGCTAACTTATCTGGAGAATATTTCTTGTATTTATCAGGATTTTTGTTAAGGTCTTCTTTAATTTCTAGAATACTCTTATTATCAGTTCTATGTATAGTGATAATTATTTTTTCTATGATAAATATGCCTAATTTAGTACTTACATCATTGATGCCATTTAAGTTTTTTCTTTGAAGTTCTACATTTTCTCTAGTTAAGAAAAATTTTACGCCTTCTACTTCTTCAAATTTAGGAAGATGACTCGGGTCTACAGTATCATCTAAGTGTAACTTATTGATATGAAACTGATGATGCAGGGAGTCTAAATCTTCTTTAGTAGGAGCTGTAACATCAATCCACTTACAGAGGTCGCTTTCAAAAATAGTATCTATAGGCATTATAGAGTTTTTAATGGTATAAAAGCTACCCTAAAGAGGATAGCTCTAGTTAGATTATTTGATATTCTATCAATTATTTAAAAACAGAGTTTAGTCTGTCAACCTCTGAATTTATTTTTTGTTGTAGACTTTCTGAAGCTTTAACTAAAGGTAATCTAAGGTGATTTTTAATGATGCCTTTATGTGCTAAAACAGCTTTGATACCAACAGGATTACCCTCAGCAAAAATAAGGCGTGTGATTTCCACCAGTTGATTATGGATGGCATAAGCCTCTTTTACTTTGTCATTTTTTGCGAGTTTTATCATCTCAGAAAATTCTTTAGGGTAGGCTTGTCCAATTACTGAGATTACTCCATCACCTCCAGCGAGTGTTACAGGAAGAGTGTACTCGTCATCACCAGACATTAGCGAGAAATTTGTAGGCTTTTTTCTTAAAATATCAAAGTACTGCGTAAGGTTAGGAGCAGCTTCTTTTATCATAAATAGGTTAGGAAACTCCTTAGCCAATCGTAGTGTAGTTTCAGCTTCTATATTTTGTCCTGTTCTCCCTGGTACATTATAAATAATGATGTTTTTACCTGTTTCTGCCAAAGCCTTATAGTGCTGATAAAGCCCTTCTTGGTTAGGTTTATTATAGTAAGGAGAAACTGATAAAATAGCCTCAAAATCATCAAGATTAGTTTGTTCGATTTCTTTTTTTACGGCTAAAGTATTGTTGCCACCAATACCTAGAACTAAAGGAAGTCTTTTATTGTTAACTTTAACAATGTGTTGTATAACAGCTTCTTTTTCTTCTTTGGAGAGAGTAGCTGTTTCTGCAGTTGTACCAAGAACTACGAAAAAATCTGTTCCGTTAGCTATGTTGTATTCTATGAGCTTTGTAAGAGCATCAAAATCGATAGATAAATCTTCGTTAAAAGGAGTTACTAAAGCAACCCCTAGACCTGATAAATTTTTCATTTCCGTTTCTTATTCTAAAATTTAGAGGACCAAAATTAAGTTTTTTTTCGATATAAACAGAAGATTATTTCTTTTTTGTACTATCTTAGAGTTATAAATAAAATCTGCTTTTTCTGTGTTCGAAAGATGAAATTTGATTTGTTATTCTGTACTTTATGATATTACTCAGAGTAGTTAATTATTTCATAAATATATTGTAATTTAGCCCCCTCGATTTTATTGAGTTGAATAAATATTAAATTTATAACTATTGATTTTTAATAAAATACAATGAAAAACTATTCAGTATTAAAGATTGCTCCAGCTTTTCTACTAGCGGGAGCGATGCTACAAGCACAAAAGGTAGATTCTACCAAAACCAAAAGTATAGATGAGGTAGTGCTTATAGGTTACGGAAAGAAGAAAAAATCAGATCTTACAGGTTCTGTAACGGCAATTTCTTCTAAAGATTTTAATGATGGTATGTTGTCTTCGCCAGAACAGCTTATTCAAGGTAAAGCGGCAGGTGTACAGATTACAACTAATGGTGGTGCTCCTGGTAGTGGCTCTACAATTAGAGTAAGAAGTGGAGCGTCTCTTAATGCATCTAATGACCCACTTATCGTTATAGACGGAATGCCATTAGATACCAAAGGAATTGATGGAGCCGCTAACCCATTAGCCCTTATTAACCCTAACGATATAGAATCTTTTAACATTCTTAAAGATGCTTCTGCAGCGGCTATCTATGGTAATAGAGCTTCTAATGGGGTTATCATCATTACCACTAAGAAGGGAACTAGAGGAAAATTTAGAGTAGGCTATAATTCCACAACATCTGTTTCTCAGAGATTTGGAACGGTGAATATGATGGATGCTAACGAATTCAGAACTTTAGTAAAAGATAAAGCATCAGCGGATTATATTTCTAAATTAGGTAATGCAAGTACCAATTGGCAAGAAGCCTTTTATCAATTAGCGACAGGTTTTGATAATAATTTAACGCTATCTGGAGGAATTGGTAAAGTACCATTTAGACTATCTTTAGGATACCTTAACCAAGATGGTATTATTAGAACTAATAATATAGAAAGAAGCACTGCAGGTTTAAACTTAAATCCAAAATTATTTAATAATCATTTGGATATTAATTTTAACTTAAAAGGGACTTATGTAGAAAATAGGTTTACTGATGGAGAAGCTATCAATGCAGCTGCGTCTTTTGATCCAACACAAAATATTTACGATGCTTCTAATCAAGCGATGGGCGGTTATTGGGAATGGATGGATAATGGAATACCTAACCAAAATGCAACCAGAAACCCTCTTTCTATGCTTTACCAAAGAAGAGATGTTTCTTATGTAAAAAGACTCTTGGGGAATGTTCAATTTGATTATAAATTCCATTTCTTACCAGAGCTAAGAGCTAACTTAAATTTAGGTCTAGACCTATCTAATTCCAACGGAACAGTTACTACTTTACCTACATTAGCTTCATCATACTTCCAAAAAGGAACAAATAGAAACTATGAGCAAGAAAAGAAAAATAGGCTTTTAGAATTTTATCTAAACTATTCTAAAAAACTACCTTCTATAGAGTCTGATATTGATGTAATGGCGGGGTATTCTTACCAAAAATGGAATGAAACTAAACCTTTTGCACCTACAATCTATGGAGATGGAACTAATGATCCTGCAAGTGGTGTGGATTTCTTTACGCAAAACTTATTACTCTCTTACTATACTAGATTAAACTATACATTCAAAAATAGATACTTACTAACGGCTTCTGTGCGTAGAGATGGTTCTTCTAGGTTTAATAGTAATAATAGATGGGGCTATTTTCCATCTGTATCATTAGCGTGGAGAATTGATCAAGAAAGCTTCCTTAAAGGTAACACTACAATCTCTACTTTTAAACTGAGAGGGGGTTGGGGAGTAACTGGTCAACAAGATATTTCAGGTGATTATCCTTATTTGGCAGTATATAGTATCTCTAACTCTGGAGCTAATTATCTTTTTGGAGGTGTACCTTACACTCTTTATCGTCCAGAAGGCTATGACCCAAATATCAGATGGGAAACTACAAGAACTACCAATATAGGATTAGACTTTGGTATCTTAAAAGATAGATTACTATTTAATGTAGATGCTTACAAGAGATATACAGTAGATTTACTAAGTGAGGCTCCAACCCCAGGAGGTGCTAATTTTACCAATTTACTTTTATCAAACATAGGAAATATGGAATCTAAAGGGCTTGAAATTGGTGCATTGTGGAAGGCTATTCAAAACGAAAATTTCTCTTGGGATATTTCCGCTAATGCAACATTCCAAGATGCTAAAATTACCAATTTAGCAGCTAATGAAGGAGCAGGTCAAAGAGTGCTTGTTGGTGGTATATCAGGTATTACAGGTGGTTTGATACAAACACATTCTGTAGGTTATAGACCAAATTCTTTCTATGTTTATCAGCAGAAATATGACGCTAGCGGGAGACCAATAGAAGGCGAATATGTAGATAGAAATGGAGATGGTATTATAAACGAGCAAGATATGTACGAACATAAGTCGTCTATGCCAAAAGCCTTGTTTGCATTTACATCTAGAATGACTTATAAAAATTGGGATATGGGATTTGCTCTTAGAGCTAGTTTAGGTAACTATGTTTATAATAATGCTAACGCTAGATACGGAAATCTACAAAACATAGGAACTAATGGCTATCTACAAAATGTGACTAGAGACTATCTTAATACAGGGTTTACTAAGGCTCAATATTTTTCAGACTATTATGTAGAAAATGCTTCATTCCTAAGAATGGATAATATCAACATAGGTTATAATTTCCCTCAATTTATAGGGAATGCAAGATTGAGAGTGAATGCTTCTGTAAACAATGTTTTTGTGATTACTAAATATAGTGGGGTAGATCCAGAAGTTTTCAATGGTATTGATAATAACTTCTACCAAAGACCTCGTGTGTATTCATTAGGTTTCAATCTTCAGTTTTAATTAAAAGTTATACAAGTTAAAAATTTAAAATAATGAACTTAAAATATTTAAAAATAGGGATGGCTGCTTTAGCATTCAATTTCTCTCTTACTTCGTGCGAAAGAGATTTGGATCAAGTGCATAGTAGTGATGTTACTTCCGTAAGCGTTTACTCAGATTTTGCTAATTACAAAAATGTCTTAGCGAAATGTTATGCTGGGTTAGCAATAGGTGGACAAGAAGGAGGTGATGGTAAACCCGATGTAAAAGGTATTGATGGAGGTATGTCTAACTATTTAAGACAGTATTTCCAGCTACAAGAATTACCTACTGATGAAGCAGTGATAGGTTGGGGAGATGCCAATTTACCAGAAATGAACACAATGAAGTGGGGTTCTGATAACCAGTTTATTACAGCAATGTATTACCGTGTTATATATCAAGTAACACTTACCAGTGAATTTATTAGAGAAACTTCTGACGATAAACTATCTTCTCGTGGTATTACTGGAGCTCAAGCTGAAGAAGCTAGACTTTTCAGAAATGAAGCTCGTTTTTTAAGAGCATTGAGTTATGCACACGCTATAGACTTATTTGGTAATGTTCCTTTTGTAAATGAAAACACAGAAATAGGTTTAACACCTCCTGCGAGAATAGAAAGGAAAGCTTTATTCCAATATGTAGAAAAAGAATTAAAAGACTTAGAGGGATTATTAAAAGCGCCAAGAGCTAACGAATACGGAAGAGCAGATAAAGCTGCTGTATGGATGCTACTTGCTAAACTTTATCTTAATGCAGAAGTTTATACAGGAGAAAAAAGATATACAGAAGCAGCTGATTATGCAGAAAAGGTAGCAACAGCAGGGTATAGCTTAAAAGGAAATTATGAAGAGCTTTTCTTAGCAGATAACCATTTGGATAATAATGAGGTGGTATTTTCTATCAACTATGATGGTATCAGTACTCGTACTTGGGGTGGGACAACTTTCTTAGTTCACGCTGCTGTAGGAGGAAATATGAAAGCTTCTGATTTTGGTATCAACGGTGGTTGGTGGGGACTTAGAACTACTAAAAATTTAGTGGAAAAATTCCCTAATGCTTTAGGAGATATAGATAAAAGAGGTAGATTCTTTACTAATGGACAGAATTATGAAATTAACGATATAGCATCATTTACAGATGGTTATGCATTCATTAAGTTTAAAAATATAGATAGAGCAGGTAAAGCAGGTTCTGATGTTTCAGGAAACTTTACAGATACAGATTTCCCTCTATTCCGTTTAGCAGATGCTTATCTTATGTATGCGGAAGCTGTATTGAGAGGAGGTTCTGGAGACCTTAGCAAAGCTCTTACTTATGTAAATAAAATTAGAGAAAGAGCTTATGGCAATACTAATGGAAATATTACTGCATCACAATTGACTTTAGACTTCATTTTAGATGAAAGAGCTAGAGAGTTGGCTTGGGAAGGTACAAGAAGAACCGATTTAATTCGTTTCGGTAAATTTACTTCTGGTGCTTATCTATGGCCTTGGAAAGGAGGTGTTAAAGGCGGTACTGCAGTAAGTGATACTAGAAACCTTTATCCAATTCCTGCAAAGGATATAATAGCTAATACTAACTTGATTCAAAACCCTGGTTACTAGTGTAATTATAACCTAAATATAGCAAAAGTGTTGCCTAAAACAACACTTTTGCCGTTTAATTCAACTATATATAAATATCAGTTATGAAGAAAAGAAATATCGCCATAGCATTCTTAGGACTTTCTTTCGGAGTCTTGTCTGCACAGAGCCTAAAATCGCCTGATGGCAAATTTGAAATGAATTTCAAACTAGAGAATGGGATTCCGTATTATAGCCTTAGTTATGAAGGTAATCCTGTATTAGAACCGTCAAAATTAGGCTTTGAAGTTTTTAAGAAATCAACTTATAACTATAAAGACATCAGCAATCAAGAGAGCTTAAACTTAAGTTCAGGCTTTGTAAAGGTAGATGAAAAAAGAGATTCTAAAAATGAAGAATGGCAACCTGTTCTAGGTGAAAAAAAGTTCTATAAAAATCATTATAATGAACTTGCGATTACTTTAAATCAAAAGGAACAGAATAAAAATATCGTTGTTAAATTCAGGCTTTTTAATGATGGTTTAGGTTTCCGTTATGAATTTCCACAACAAGAAAATCTCAACTATTTTATCATAAAAGAAGAGCTTACCGAGTTTGATTTCCCTACGGATATGAAGGCGTGGTGGTTGGCTGGAGATTATGATACGCAAGAGTATGTTTATCAGACGAGTAATGTTTCCGAAATACCAGCAAAATGGGCTGCTGCTGTGGAAGACAATGTTTCGCAAAGTCCTATCAAAAACGGAGTTCAGACACCGTTAATGCTTAAAAGAGAAGGTAAGAAGCCGCTCTATATTAACTTGGCAGAAGCTGCTGTGATAGATTATCCTGCGTCTAACCTAGATGTAAGTGCTAAAGATTACAAATTTACAATTCATCTTACACCTGATGCACAAGGAGCAAAAGGTTATGTTCAAACTTCTGCGGTTACACCTTGGAGAGCCATTATTGCATCACCAAAAGCAGAGGAAGTTTTAGCTTCTAAAATGTTATTCAACCTTAATGAGCCTACCAAGTACAAGGATACTTCTTGGATTAAACCGACTAAATACATGGGCGTATGGTGGGAAATGATTATAGGTAAATCTCAGTGGGCGTACTCTACGGCAGACAATGTAAAAATAGGAGAAACCGATTTTACTAAGCTAACGCCTAACGGAAAGCATGCAGCTAATAACGAAAAGGTAAAAAGCTATATAGACTTTGCTTCTAAACACGGTTTTGATGCACTTTTAATTGAAGGTTGGAACATTGGTTGGGAAGATTGGTTTGGTAAATCAAAGGAATTTGTTTTTGATTTCGTTACACCATATCCTGATTTTGATATAAAAATGCTTAACGATTATGCTCATAAAAAAGGAATTCGTCTAATGATGCATCACGAAACATCGGGGGCAGCAACTAACTACGAAAGATGGGCAGATGAGGCATTTAAACTGATGAATAAATACGGATATACAGCTGTTAAAAGTGGTTATGTGGGGAATATTATTCCTAGAGGAGAACATCATTACAGTCAATGGATGATTAACCACTACAACCGTATCGCAGAAAAAGCAGCAGATTACAAAATTATGGTTAACTCTCACGAGTCTGTAAGACCTTCTGGACTTAATAGAACTTATCCTAACTGGGTAGCTGCTGAAGCTGCTAGAGGTACTGAATACGAAGTTTTTGGAGGTAACCCACCAGAACACCAGACCATATTGCCGTTTACGAGATTTATGGGTGGTCCAATGGACTATACGCCAGGTATTTTCCAAACTAAAATGAACTATTATTTCCCTAACGATACTAGATTTGTTAAAACCACTTTAGCAAAACAATTAGGGCTTTATGTTGTGATGTATTCGCCTCTACAAATGGCTGCAGATTTACCAGAAAACTACGAGAAACATTTAGATGCCTTCCAGTTTATCAAAGATGTTGCTGTGGATTGGGACGATACTAAAATCCTAGCTGCAGAACCGGGAGATTACATTCATACTGCTAGAAAGGCTAAAGGAAAAGAAGAATGGTTTGTAGGCGGTATTACAGACGAAAATGCTAGAGATTTTGTGGTAGATTTCTCATTCCTTGATAAAGGTAAAAAATATGAAGCAACTATCTACGAAGATGGTAAAGATGCTGATTATGTTAATAATCCACAATCGTATCATATTTACAAAAAGGTGGTAACTAGCAAGTCTAAAATTCCTGTTAAAATGGCAAGAAGTGGAGGATATGCCATTTCTATTAAACCAGTAAAATAAATTTAAAGATTTATTCAATTTTAAAGACTGTCTTTTGAGGCAGTCTTTTGTTTTTCCATTGATTTTAAGAGGAAAGCCTATTTATATATTTTTTGTATTTTTGGGGAGTGAGGTCTTTAGTGAGGGTTCACTTTCTACTGATTAACCAAGAATTTATTATAAAAAACGATGAGAAAGTTAAATTTTGCTTTACTATTGCTACTGGTTTGGGCTAGTGCTTTGGGGAATAATTCGCCCTTATGGCTGAGGAATACAGCTATTTCTCCTGATGGAAAAAAAATTGCGTTTACCTATATGGGAGACATTTATACAGTATCTTCGGAGGGTGGTTCTGCAGCAAGGCTTACTACACATCCAGCTTACGATTCAGACCCTGTATGGTCTCCTGATGGGAAATTTATTGCGTTTAGTAGTGATAGAGAAAATGGGTTTCAACGAGTTTTTATTATGCCTTCACAAGGTGGAGAAGCCAAGCAAGTAACCTTTCATTCTCAGACGGCATTGCCATTAGCTTTCTCCAAAGATGGGAAATACATTATTTATTCGGCTAACCTTCAAAATAGTCCTCAGAATGTTATTTTTCCATCAGCTTCTATACAGTTATATCAAATTTCTATTGATGGAGGACAACCAGAACGAATTTTTAATTCTTCTACTAAGTCTATTAGCTTGACTTCTAATGGGGAGGCTATGTATTATGAAAACATTAAAGGTAATGAAAATCAGTGGCGTAAGCATCATACCTCTTCAGTTACGAGAGATATATGGAGATACGATTTTAAGTCTAAAAAGCACACTCAAATTATCAATTGGAAGGGAGAAGACCGAAATCCTGTATTGAGTTCAGACGGGAAGGCTTTATATTTCCTTAGTGAAAGAGCGGGTAATTTTAATGTGTTTAAAACCTCTGTTGCACAGCCTTCTAAGATAGAACAGGTTACTTTTCATAAAGATTTTCCAGTACGTTATTTATCTGTAGCGAATAACGGCTCTATAGCTTACAGTTATGATGGTGAAATCTACTTATCTAAACCAATGGGCAAACCTCAGAAGGTAAATGTAAATATCATTAGTGATGTTTCTAATCAGCAGAGTAAATTTATGGCGTTCAGTTCAGGGGCGACTTCATCTTCAGTTTCTCCAGACGGTAAACAGATAGCTATGGTAATTAGAGGTGAAGTTTTTGTAAGTTCTACCGACTATAATACAACCAAACAAATTACCAAAACAGCAGCAGCAGAGCAAGGTGTAAGTTTTTCAGCAGATGGGAGAAGTCTTGTTTACGCTAGTTATAGAGATGGCTATTGGGATTTATACAAGGCAAGTATTCAAAGAAAAGAAGACCCTAACTTTTCTAATGCAACTCTAATTACTGAGGAAAAGCTCATTCCTAGTGATAATTCGGAGAAAATGTATCCTCAATATTCGCCTGACGGTAAAGAGGTAGCTTTTGTCCAGAACCGAACACATATTGCTATTTACAATTTTGAAACTAAAAAAATCAGAAAAATTACAGATCCTAAGTATCAAACAGAGAGAAATGGATACATCAATTACGAATGGTCGCCTGATGGTAAATGGCTTGTGGTACAGTATATTGCGAGGGATAGGGTGCCTTATTCCGATATAGGTATCATAAGTACAGAAGGTGGTAAGGAGATTGTGAATATTACAGACTCTGGTTATTTTGATACCAATCCTCATTGGGCGTTAGATGGTAATGCTATTATTTGGAAATCTGAACGCTACGGAATGCGTAATCACGCTTCTTGGGGGTCTATGAGCGACCAAATGATAGTGTTTCTTAATAGAGAAGCCTACGATAAATATCGTATGAACAAAGAGGAATACGAACTTTTAACTGAGGCTGAAAAGAAGGAAAAAAAATCCGAAGCGGAAGATGCTAAAGACAACAAAGACGATAAAAAGGAAACGCCTAAGAAAGATAAGAAATCTAAAGACATCAATATAGAATGGGAGAATCTATCCGAACGAGTGGTAAGGCTTACACCAAATTCTTCGGAGCTTGGCGATGCTATTATCAGTAAGGACGGAAAGAAACTCTATTATCTAGCTTCTTTTGAAAAAGGGTTTGATTTGTGGGTACACGATTTAAGAGAAAGGTCAACAAAGCTATTGTCTAAACTCAATGGTTCGTCGGCTTATTTAGAGGCAAGTAAAGATGGTAAGAAAATCTTTTTACTAAGCGGACAAAAAGCCAAACTTTTAGAATTGCCATCAGAAAAGATAAAAGACCTTAGTTTTTCAGCGGATATGAAGCTGGATTTAACTAAGGAAAGAGAATTTATGTTTGATATGGTAAAAAGAGAACTCAAAGAGCGTTTCTATGTTAAAGATATACACGGCGTTAATTGGGAAAAACTCACAGAACAATACCGAAAATACCTTCCATACATCAATAACAACTACGATTTTTCGGAAATGCTTAGTGAACTTTTAGGAGAGCTTAATGTATCACATACAGGGTCTAAATACCGTCCTTCAGCATCATATCAAGCGGCAACAGCAGAATTAGGTGTGTTTGTTACCCCAAAGGATAATGGACTTTTGATAGAAGAAATACCTGTAAATAGTCCGTTCGATAATTATCGTTCTAAAGCGAAACAAGGGCATATTATTGAAAAAATAGATGGAGAAGCTATTACACCTAAAGTAGATTATTATCAGTATTTGGAAGGTAAAGCAGGAAAGAAGATTTTAATTTCTCTTTATAATCCTAAAGATGGAACACGCTGGGACGAAGAAATAAAAGGGATAAATGCGTGGAGATGGAACGAAATCCTTTATCAAAGATGGATTAAGCAAAGAGCCGCAGATGTAGAAAAATGGTCTGGCGGAAGGTTAGGCTATGTGCATATTCGTTCTATGGGAGATGATAGTTTCCGTGAGGTGTATTCTGATGTTTTAGGGAAATATAATAATAAAGAAGGTATCGTAATAGATATTAGAAATAATGGAGGAGGGCGTTTGCACGAGGATATAGAGGTTTTCTTTAGTGCTAAAAAATACCTTATTCAGAAGGTTCAAGGGAAGAAGTATGGGGTAATGCCTAGTCGCCGTTGGACGAAACCATCTATTATGGTAATTAACGAAGCCGATTATTCTAATGCACATGGTACGCCGTGGGTTTATAAGCATTTAAAGTTAGGTAAATTGGTAGGTGCACCGGTTCCTGGTACAATGACTTCGGTTAATTGGGTTACATTGCAAGACCCAACATTAATCTTTGGAATTCCTGCGGTAGGCTATGAAAAAGAAGATGGTACTTATTTAGAAAACTTTGAACTTCAGCCAGATATAGAAGTTTATTTGGATCAAGAAAAAGCCAATCAAGGTGAGGATAATCAGCTTAAACGAGCAGTAGAAGAGCTACTGAAAGATTTGTAGAACTAAATAAAAACTAAAATCCCTGTTATAGAATTGTAGCAGGGATTTTTTTATATAAAAAACACTATTTTTGGATATTCTTTTAACATAATATGATTAAAACAGAAAAACAGGGATTATTACAACTATTTAAAATAGCGTTACCATATCTTATTTACACAACGCTGTATGCCATGCTTGTGTTAGGTCTAGAAGAGCTTTTTGGAGACCATATTTATAAAATATCGGGGCAAATAGGCTCTGTATTTGGTCTTGCGATTGCATTTTTCTTGGGATTTAGAATGAATTCCGCATACGACCGTTGGTGGGAAGCGAGAAAGATATTTGGGGAACTTACCAATAATTCTAGGAGTTTTGTAGCTAAAATCTATGCTTATTACAGTAATGATGAGAATATCAACTTGGCTACTCTAGAAAAAAACGCTAAAATATATGACCTTATTCAATTGACTATCGCTTATATACAACAGTTTAAAAATGAAATTCATAATAATCCTAAACCTATCTTTGATGAAAAATCAAAGGTGTTATTAGAGAGGTATAATATCAACGAGGAACATAAAATTTCTAATGAATTGTTGGTAAGTATTTCTAAAGAGATAGAAGAAGACTTTAAGAATACTGCAAACATTGAAAAAAGCGATTTGATGCAACATATCAATCGTTTTTACGATATACAAGGTAAGGCAGAAAGGATAAAAAATACTCCTTTTTTAATGATTTATAGTGCTTTCACTAAGATTATTGTGAGTTTTTATGTGATTTTGATTCCTTTGTTTATAGGAGATATAGATTTGGGTGGAGAGCAAAGTGGATTTGAGTTTTTAGCCATTCCTATTATGGTGGTTATTAGTACTTCTTTTTTAACTATAAATAAGCTGGCTAACCTTTACGGAGAAGCTTTTTCTGAAAATAAGACTTCTGTAACGGTAACCGAAATTTGCAATACCATAGAAAGTAATTGTAAAGAAGTGCAATCTAAATTATCAGTTAAAAACTAGCACATTATTTAATGAAGAATAAGAAAAAAAGGGCTTATCAGTCTTCGGATTTGGTTAAAATTTTTGCGAAGAAATTTGGGTTTGAAGAGAAGCTATTAGCTTTCCAAATCAAAGATTTTTTAGAAGATTATTTGGACGATGAACTTTTTGAAGAAATAGGAGATGTTAATCTTTTGGACAAAATTTTAACCATAAAAGTAAAATCCCCATTGCTAAAAAATGATTTTAGAATGAGGAAAACTTTTTTTATTCAAAAATTTAAAGAAGTAGCAGGTGAAAATGTAGTAGAGGAGGTCTATTTTGTTTAGTTTTTCCCCTCTTTTTCTAGTTCTACTACCATTTTTTCAGCATTGGTATTTACACCAGAAGGTAATGGAATGAAAAATTTAGCTGGATTTTTAACAAAGGTGTTAAAAATTTCTCTGTAGATTAACCCTACTTCTCCAAATTTAACCTTTCTAGAACGGAACGCTAACGACATTGATAGCCCAAAACTTACGATAAAGTTGAAAAATCCGATTAGAAATACTGTAATGAAACTAATCCAAAAAGTTCCCATATCAATATCGAACCCTTTTCCGTATATGGCTAAAGCGAGGTTGCCAGCGGCAAAGGTAATGTGCCTAATATCCAAATCTAATCCTAAAAAGTTACCAATAGGAGCTGTGGCACCTAAGAATACTCCGAACCAAAAGTTAGAAACAACACCCGCCCAGTTTTTAGAATAAAATGCAGAAATGCTTCGGGCAGCCTTTGCTCCAAAGGCTTTGTTAAGGTAAGGATTTTTAATT
The DNA here is from genome assembly GCF_009670965.2 of Riemerella anatipestifer. NCBI lineage: Bacteria > Pseudomonadati > Bacteroidota > Flavobacteriia > Flavobacteriales > Weeksellaceae > Riemerella > Riemerella anatipestifer. Next base: position 1,778,606 of record NZ_CP073239.1, read on the forward strand.
ATTCGTTGAGGAATTTGGTAAAACCTAGAGTTGTTGCTGATATTTCCAGATATAATCCCTGAAATAAATAAAAATACCCCAGCTATACTAGCGTGTAGTATAGCCTTGGATTCTACAGGGTTTAAGTCCCTCAAAAGTTTATTAGCTTTATCTGCGGCAAGGTTTTGTTGGAAGATAATATCCAATCCATAGATAATAAGTAGAGCTACTGGGAAGGCAAGCAATACATTGCCTACAAATGCAATAAATTGTGTTCTGAATAATTTTGATACTAAATCTGCAAAATCAGTGTAGTTTTTAGAAGTGTTTTTATCTTCGGATAATACTTTCGCCATAGTAGCTGCTGTCATAGCAGGTTGTTTAGTCGCCAAAGTGTAGTGCAAGAGATAGATGAGTACAAAGCCCATAGCATAGTTGAACGAGTACAAAAATGCGTGGGTAAATTCACTACCATTACTGTAGCTATAAAGCATCTTTAGTACACATAAAAATCCTACGATGATACCACCTCCGGCCGCTTTTTTAAACATATCCATATACTGCTTATAATTGAAAGCGATATAATGAGTTCCTGCCTGTGCGGTATGAGTAGTAATGAGGTGAGAAAGTTGTAAGGTGCTATCCGCAAATAGTTCGCTGAAATTGTTTCTGTGAGATTTGTACCTTAGAATGTTTTCTACTAAAGTTTTAGACTGTTCAAGATGAGCGGTCTTATCCTCTGTAACCAGTAGCGGTAATATTTCAGAAATTCTTACCAGCTGTTGTCTAATTTTCATTAAAGACTGGTTGGTCTTGCTAGATAGCCCGTATTTAGAGGTGTTTTTAAATGCTATTTTAATGAAATCTAAACATTGGTTAAGGTAAACTTTAGCTTGTTTATAATGTTCGTTTTTAGTAGAAATTTTAACTTCTGAAGTTTCTTGAAATAACTCTAGTAGGCGGTCAATTTCATTTTGTAGGGCAATAAAAGGGTTGTCAAAATTTTTATATTCTGGAGCCATTTTAAGTACTTCTACATCTAGGGCATTTCCTATGGCTCTCCAGGCTAAAATGTTGATGGATAAAAATAAATCTTCTTGAACGACCTTTTGTGCAAAAAGGCTCTCAAACCCCATAATTTGTAGAAAAGTATTTTTTTCTTCTTTGGAGAGGTTAAGCAGAAAATCAAAATTGGTTTTAGAGCTAAGTAATATTTTTTCTATGACGAAAGAAACTGTGTCTTCATCTTCTACTGCTGGGAGTACTTTCGCAATTACTCTCTTTTTAAACTCTGCAAAGAAAGAATTTTCGGATAAAATATTAGCCTCTGTAAGAGCCAGAACCATTCGTTTTCCTCGGAAAATATTTTTTAGATAATGAGCAAAATTATGCTTTAAATCTTCATTTTGGGTGAGTATATCTAATAAATGGCTGAAGCCTTCCTTTTTAGTAGCTTCGAATATTTCAGACAAAGGTTCTAGTGCAGAGGTTTCGTTCTGAAATTTAAAATATTTTGTAATGAGAGATTCTAGTGATTCTATAGGACGATTACTAAATATATTCATAAAAACTATTTTAAAGAGATAAAGTTCATTTGTCTCATAATCCACTTATGCTTTCTGTTGAGATAAGGCGTGGGGTTTTTAGGGTCGTACTTCTTTGGGTTAGGCAATACGGCAGCTATCCAAGCGGCTTCGCTTTTGGTGAGGTCTTTAGCTGGTTTGTTAAAATAGTATTGCGATGCCGCTTCTACCCCAAAAACGCCCTGTCCCATTTCTATAGAGTTAAGGTATCTTTCTAGAATAATATCTTTAGACCAAATCTTTTCAATAATAAAGGTATAGACAGCCTCTAGCCCTTTTCTTATCCAACTTCTGCCATTCCATAAGAAGATGTTTTTGGCAGTTTGTTGAGAAATGGTGCTGCCTCCTTGTATGCTTTTGCCTTTTTCGTTGTGTTTCATAGCCCTTTCAATAGCTTTAAAATCAAAGCCGTTGTGGGTGTAAAAATTTTGGTCTTCGGAGGCTATAACGGCTTTTTTTACATGGTTGCCCATTTCAGAAAATGCAATATAATCTCTATCTAGTTTGTGGTATTTTATCAATCCTTCTACCTGTGTAATGGTAATGATGGGATTGAAAAACCGCCCACTAATTAGCATTAGTATATTTATCAGTACAGCTAAAAACAGTATTTTCTTAATGAATTTAAACATAATTGATTTCCAAAAAGTAAAAAATTTCTCACAAAAATAAGGTATAATTTTTAAATACTGCCTCGTCGTGCATTTTAAAAATGGTTTTGTTTTAATGTTATTGACTTTACTACTAAAAGACGGATAGTCGCAACTGGAAACGGTATCTTATCACTAAAAAATAGATAGCCGCGATATTGCCCCTTTTCTTATTCTAAGACAAATAGGGTGATTTCTGGATTGATGCCCACTCTTCCAGAAAATCCTAATACTCCAAAACCTCTGTTTACATAGAGATATTTCCCATTGCTTTCGTAGAGGTCTGCCCATTTAGGATAGCGGTATTTTACGGGAGACCACTTGATGTTTTTTAAATCAATTCCGAACTGCATTCCGTGGGTGTGTCCAGAAAGTGTGAGCTGTATATCTTTGGGGTGATGTTTTACTATGTGGTCAAAGTGGGTAGGGTCGTGGCTCATAAGTATTTTAGTGGCTTCTTCGGGAATGCCTTTAGTCGCTAAGTCTAAATCTCCGAGTTGAGGAAAAGGCAATTCTCCCCAGTTTTCCACGCCGATAAGGTACAGAGAAGCTCCATTTTTATTGATGGTATGGTGTTCATTTCTTAACATTTTGAAACCAGCTTTGTGTTGTAGTTCTATGAGTTTGGGGATATTTTGGGCTTTTTCTTCTTTGGAGTTCCATTGTCCATAATCTCCGTAGTCGTGGTTTCCGAGTACAGAATATTTACCGTCTTTGGCTTTAATTTTAGAAAATAAATCAACGAAAGGTAAAAATTCTTCTGCATAATTATTCACCATATCTCCTGTAAATAGAACCAAATCTGGATTTTGAGAATTGATGAGTTCAATGGCTTTTTGCAATTTTTCGGGCTGACTAAAACTACCACTATGGACATCAGAAATTTGAATGATTTTGTAACCTTTAAATTCTTTCGGTAGATTTTTTAGTTTCAGTCTTACTTGTCTTAAAGTATGGCGGTATTTTCCGAAAATAATCCCGTCAATCACAGAGGCTGAAAACAAAGCTGCTGCGCCCATACCGATTAAGGTAATGAAGTTTCTTCTTTCTGGATAGAAAGCGGATTTGGACAAAATGCGTTTAGTCCCAAATTGTAGAACTCTTATAATATCATCAAATAAAATAAAAGCGAGTAGGAGTAGCTTTGGAAGTATAAAAATCATAAGAATACTAGAGATAATAAACACTTTTTTATTATTTCTAGCGGAAGCATCAAAGGTTAGTATTTCAAAAAGTAGCCAACCATATAATGAAATAGTGATAAGCCAGTAGGTGATTTTAAGCCAAGGGCTAGAGTAAAGTGTTCTAATGGCATTATAAATGTAAAACTCTAGTAAGAAAAAAATAACAATAAAAGGAACTATGTTTTTTAGCATAATGTTTAGTTTTAATAAGGCAATTTGTAATTAACGATTATCTATTTTTTAGTAAAAACGACTGTTTCTGATTGCGACACTCTATTTTTTAGTAATAAATTATCATTTCCGAACTGCGACGCTCTATTTTTTAGTAAAAATGACTGTTTCCGATTGCGACACTCTATTTTTTAGTGATAAATCATCATTTCCGAACTGCGACGCTCTATTTTTTAGTAATAAATGACTGTTTCCGATTGCGACACTCTATTTTTTAGTAATAAATTATCATTTCCGAACTGCGACGCTCTATTTTTTAGTAAAAATGACTGTTTCCGATTGCGATTATCCATTTTTTAGTAATAAACGACTGTAGCCATTAGTAAACATTTAAAGTAAAACTATTTTTAAATGTACAGAGAGTAAAAAAGCACTCTTTTAATATTGTGAGTGCTTTGTATTATTCGGTTATGAGTTATTATTATTCAAATTTAAGTACAAACATAAAACTTCTCCCTTGGGTAGAGGTAAGTGCAGATGTCCAGTAAGGTAGAGTGTTGGCATTATCTCTCACAAGTTCGTTGCCCATAGTGAAAGTGCCTCTAAAGGCTGGCGTAAGTTTAAATTTACTGAAATAAAATTGTATGCCTACCTCTCCAGAATAACCAAAATTGTGGGTGGTACTACGGAAGGTGCCATTGGCATTATCATCTTCGCTACTAGAGTTGGATTGTAAATTCACCAGCCAATTAACACCAGCTGCTACATAAGGTCTAGAGTTAAACCATCTATCGGCGTGTATTTCTAGCAGAAGCGGAATGTCTATTGTAGTTGCCTTAATTTTTCTCACTTTATCTTCTTCGGTAAGTTTTTTTGGAGTGAATGGCGCTTTGGCATCAGTAGCGTAAATATCATTAACTTGGGTATCAAAATATAAATCTCGTTCTATAAATTGCATTCCAGGTTCTAGCCTCAAATCTAGATTTTTGTTGATTCTCATTCTCCCTATCAATCCTGCACCAAAGCTATAAGTAGGCTTGGAGGAAACCAAATTTTTATTTCCTCTAGTGCCGTATTTAGGGTCTAGTACCATTTTATAATCGTTTTGGCTACCATTAAGGAAAAATCCGTAGCTGAACTTTTTATCATCAATACCTTCCATTCTGTCCATTCTATCCTTTATTCTAAACTGTGCAGAAGCGATGGCAGTAACACTAATGAGGATTAAAAAAAGTGTTTTTTTCATAAAATAATGTCTTATTGTAAGATATTAAACAGAGAATATGGTTTTTTATTTTGTTGCTTTGTAAATAGTCGCAATACCTAAACTTTGTTTTTTGTATTCTACCTTTCTAAAGCCTACATTTAGCAAGATTTCTTTCATTTTTTCACCATAAGGGAAGGCATTTACAGAATCGGGTAAATAGGTGTATGCACGGCTATCTTTGGAGATAAGTTTGCCTATTCTAGGGAGAATGTTTTTAAAATAAAACATATAGAAAGGAGCCAAGAAGCCTTCTACCTTAGAAAACTCAAGAATGTAGATGCTAGAACCTTCTTTTACCACTCTTCGGAATTCGGACAACCCTTTCTCTAAATTTTCAAAGTTTCTAACGCCAAAGGCAGAAGTTACAGAATCGAATTTATTATCCTCAAAAGGTAGATTTTCGGCATCGCCTTTCATCATTTTTATTTTGTCAGAAAGATTTAGCTTTTTAACTTTCTCTATTCCAATATTTAACATTTGTTGCGACAAATCTAGACCTACAATTTCGGCTTTAGTACCTTTTTCCATAGCGATGGCGAGATCTCCTGTACCAGTGGCAATGTCCAATATTAGTTTAGGTTGGTCTTTTTTAAGCCAATTAACGAGTTTTTTTCTCCAAATTAAATCTACTTTTAAAGAGAGTACTCTGTTTAGAAAATCGTACTGTGGAGCTATATTATCAAACATAGCTTCTACTTCTTTTTTCTTTCCTGCTTCGGTGTTATATGGAGTAACTTGTGTTTTCAATTTTAATGTTTTTTAAAATTTATAATATTCGTTATAATAATTTAGAAAATCTTGTTTTCTGAATAGCTTGGTTCTTGACTCTACTTTCTGTATGTTTTTTACCACAGCATCGTAATCTTCGTCTACATTATAATAGAAATCTTCGATGTATAGTTTGTTATAATGGGTTACATCGCCTAGATAATCTTTACCGTCTATTACAGTTTTTCCGTGAGATAATAAAAGAGAATCTTTGTTAGGAATATAGCCATAAAACTGCCTATTAACATAGTAATCTTGATGAGCGATATTAAGTAAACCTCTTAATTTATTTACTTGAAAAGCAGAGTCGTAAATGATTTTTTTGTTATTATCAAAAACTTGAATGCTGTTTTTACCTTTAGATAAATCTACTTGTACAGATTGCCCTGCACTTATAATCTGTTCAGAACCATTATTTATTTTAAAATAATAAGTGTTAGGCGTTGGGTTATCTACCAAATAGTAATTTTTCTTAGCCAAGAAAAAGAAGTAAATAGCAAAGGCTAAAATAACCGCAAGAAAGGAAAAAATAAACCCTTTTACAGGAGCAGATAAATTCATAATCTTAAAAATTTACAGCCACAAAGGTAACATAAAACCACGATTTGAGCAATTTTACTCGTAAAACATAAAACTTTCCCTAAAGTTAAAGTGTTTATCATTATAATTATTAAATTTGCAGTCTAATTTATCCAAAATACTTATGCCAAATACAGTCATTATAGGTTCAGGAAGTTGTGTGCCAAGCAATATAATTAAAGGGTCAGATTTCTTAGATTCTGTTTTTTTTGATGATAATAAAGAGTTGATTGATAAACCTGTACAGGAAGTTATAGACAAGTTTGTAGAAATTACAGAAATAGAAGAACGCCGTTATAGTAATCTGGAAGAGTATAACTCTGACTTAGGACTAAAGGCTTCTCTAGAGGCTTTGGAGGACGCTGGTATAGATAAAGAAGAACTAGACTATATTATTTATGCAAGTAATTTTGGTGAGGTAAGTAATAGTGGTGTTTCTGATTTTATGCCTAGTATGTCTGCAAGGCTAAAAAATAAACTAGGAATTAAGAAACTTAGTTGTATTAACTATGATATGATATTTGGTTGCCCAGGCTGGGTAGAAGCTATGATTTTGGCGGATAGTCTTATTAAAGCAGGGAGAGCTAAATATATTTTGGTTGTAGGAGGAGAGACTCTGAGTAGAGTAACCGACCCTTACGATAGAAATAAAATGATTTTTGCTGATGGAGCTGGTGCCGTAGTGGTAAAGGCTGACGAGAGTAAAGATAAAGGCATTATTGCGGATAGTACTTTGTGTTTTAATGGGGAAGAGCTAAGTTATTTAGAAAACTCGGCTTCGTTGAACCCAAATGCACCTCAAGATAAAAATTATATCAGAATGCGTGGGAGAAAAATTTATGAGTTCGCTCTTAAATATGTCCCAGACGCTATAAAATCTACAATAGATAAAGCTGGTTTAAGCATTCAGGATATTGATAAAATTTTAATTCATCAGGCTAATGCTAAGATGGATCACGCCATTATTTCTCGTTTGCATCGCCTTTACGGAATAAAAACCTACGATGAGGCAATAGCACCAATGACGATTCAGAAATTTGGTAATTCTTCCGTGGCTACTGTGCCTACGATGTATAATCTTATCAAGAAAGGGAAGCTAGGTAATCATCAATTTAAACAAGGAGGATATATTGTGTTCGCTTCTGTAGGAGCAGGAATGAATATCAATGCAATTCTCTATAAAATGGACTAAACTTCTGTTATTATGAAACTGATTATCAAACTTCTTATTGTAGCGGTAAGTGCCTTTGTGCTTCAGAATGTCCTATCAGGAGTGCATATTGCTTCATTTGGCACTGCAGTTATATTTGCTATTATTTTGGGTCTGTTAGACATCACGGTAAAACCTATCTTGAAAATTTTAGGTTTTCCATTAACTATTATTACTTTGGGTTTGTTTTCGTTAGTGATTAACGCCTGTATTATGCTTTTAGCAGAATATCTAGTCAATGGTGTTGTGATTGATAGTTTTTGGTGGGCATTAGGTTTTAGTATTGCTTTGTCTGTCGTTACTTCTGTGCTTAATGGCTTGTTTTTGAGTAAGAAATAAACACTTTTATTTCGTGTAGAATAATATAGTTTCTAACATAGCATCTGTACATACAGGGCAGAAATTTTCTGGAGTGTTAGACTTCATTCTGCAATCTTGTACAGGGCTGTAGATACCTTTTGAAGTGTAGCCTCCGCCTTCAAATACCCCAATACTATTCTTATATAACTCCGTTCTAGGCGTTGGTATAGGTGTATTTTTATTAACCTTATGCTTCCATTTTTTGCCAAAATCTACTAGAGTAGTAAGGTTAGGTTCCCAAGGTTCTACTTTTAGATTGTATAAATCGGTAGTTCCGCCAGAATTGTTGTAATATTCATCTCCGAGACCAGCAAAGCCGTGTCCAAATTCGTGCACAAAAACTTTTTCAGATAAGTAGTTATCCGCTGATACCAAGTTAATCACATTATAAAAACCACCGCCACCATATCTTGGTGTATTTACGATAACAAAAATTTGGTCATAAGGTACATTGGCGGCTATATCCGAAATTTTAAAAGAGGATAAAGTGGTAAGATAGCGAGGCTCTCCGAAGGTATAAAAATGAGAGTTTAAAATGGTGTTTTTATAAATATTTTCTCCAGGAATATCCGTTCCAGATTCTTGGGAAGACGACTCTATAATATATACATTAAAGTGATTTTTATTTGATTTAAAAGGCTCTACGCTCATCATATAATCAATAAAGCGTTGAGCATCTTTTTTAAATTTAGGCATTTCTTCGGCGGTATAGCCTTCTGCTAAAATGGCAATATCTACTGCGTTTTGTGGAGGTTTATGACCGTAAATTTTAGTCGAAGGATAGAAAGAAGGTGTTTCTTTGATGATATCAAACTGATTAGGATTGATGGTTTCTGTAAGAAGATTAGAAAACGAACCATCTCTTTCTCTAGACTGTACTTCAAGAATAATGTTTTGTTTAGGGAAAGGTATGGTGAAAGTGTTTTCAAAAGACTTGTATTTGTTTTTAGCTTCTTCGGTGGCTTGCCATTCGCTGAATATGGGGCTGAAACCTTTAGAAAAAATCACTTTTTTTGAAAGCTCATCTTTTATCACAATTCTATAATTACCCAAATTAGGAAAAATAAGCTGTGCTGAAGTCCCACCACCATAATGAGGTTCTTTTTTTAGTTGATGTATCGTAGCTGTTTTGTGGGTATGGTTACCTGTGAGTAACAAATCTATGCGGAGACTTCCACTGGTGAAATAATCATCAAAATTAAGAGTTTGTGCTATACTTATCTGTGATAAGATGAGCATTGTTATAATGAGTAAATGGTATTTTATTTTCATAAAAGTAGAATATGCTTCACACAAAGTAATGAAAAAATCCTCAAATAACTTTAAAAAACAGAGGTCTTATTTTCTAATCCAATCTTACTTAACTATATTTGCAAAATTATAATATATCTGATTATGAAATGTGGAATTGTAGGTTTGCCTAATGTAGGAAAATCAACCTTGTTTAACTGTCTTAGTAATGCAAAAGCACAGAGTGCTAACTATCCTTTCTGTACCATAGAGCCTAACTTAGGAACGGTATCTGTACCAGACCAAAGATTGTTTGAGTTGGAGAAATTGGTTAATCCAGAGCGAGTTCTTCCTGCTGTGGTGGAGATAGTAGATATAGCGGGACTGGTTAAAGGAGCGAGTAGAGGAGAAGGTTTAGGTAATCAGTTTTTGGCAAATATCCGTGAGTGTGAGGCTATTATCCATGTGTTGAGATGTTTTGATAATGGTAATATCGTACATGTAGAAGGTTCGGTGGACCCACTTAGAGATAAGGAAATTATAGATATAGAGTTACAACTAAAAGATATAGAAACTCTAACTAAAGCGGTAGAAAAAGCCAAGAAGTTTATAAAATCAGGGAAGAAAGAAGATATTTTAAAATATGAAACATTAAAAAGTATCTTAGAATTTGTAGAAAGCGGTAGAAATGCTCGTGAGTTTGAAACTGACGATATTACCCAGCCTATTATAGACGAAATACAATTATTAACTAAAAAGCCAGTGCTTTATCTTTGTAATGTAGATGAAAACTCTATTAAAAATGGCAACGAATGGATAAGTAAAGTAGAGGAAATGGCTCAAAAAGAAGGAGCGGAAGTGCTGGCTTTGGCAGCACAGATAGAGGCAGATATTAACGAACTAGAAACCTACGAAGAACGCCAAATGTTCTTGGAAGAGTTAGGGCTAGAAGAGCCAGGAGTTAATCGTCTTATCCGTAAAGCGTATGAACTTTTAAAGTTGCAAACTTATTTCACGGCAGGCGTAAAAGAGGTAAGAGCATGGACGATAGGTAAAGGTTGGACGGCACCTCAAGCGGCAGGAGTTATCCACACCGATTTTGAGAAAGGGTTTATCCGTGCAGAAGTAATTAAGTACAAAGATTTTATCAATTACGGTTCGGAAGCTAAGGTAAAAGAAGCGGGTAAACTTTCTGTGGAAGGCAAAGAGTATGTTGTACAAGATGGCGATATTATGCATTTCAGATTTAATGTTTAATATCTAAATCAAATAATAAAAAAATCCTCACAACTAAGTTATGAGGATTTTTTGTTTTTAATTATGATGTTGTTTACTAACCTAATTTCTGTGCATCAGCTACAAACTGTGCCAAACCATTATCCGTTAAAGGGTGTTTAAGTAAACTCAATATAGGAGCTAAAGGAGAAGTGATAACATCAGCACCTATTTTAGCACAATCTATAATGTGCATAGAGTGTCTTATAGAAGCGGCTAGAATTTCAGTTTCAAACATATAGTTATCATATATCGTTCTGATTTCTTCTATTAAATTAAGTCCATCAGTAGAGATGTCGTCCAGTCTTCCCAAGAAAGGCGATACATAAGTCGCTCCCGCCTTAGCTGCCAAAAGAGCTTGTCCTGCCGAAAATATTAAAGTACAGTTAGTCTTAATACCTTTATCAGAAAAATACTTTATAGCTTTTATCCCGTCTTTTATCATTGGTATTTTCACTACGATATTAGGGTGGATAGCAGCTAATTCTTCACCTTCTTTTATCATTTCTTCGTAGGTTGTAGAAAGTACCTCTGCCGAAATATCTCCGTCTACCAATTCGCAAATGGTTTTGTAATGATTCATTATAGCTTCTTTCCCTTGTATACCTTCTTTAGCCATTAGAGAAGGGTTGGTGGTTACGCCATCTAAAATACCTAGATTTTTAGCTTCTTTAATTTGTTCAAGATTAGCGGTGTCGATAAAAAATTTCATTTTTTAATTAGATTTTTGTTTCAGCAAAGATAGTAATTTAATGTAAGAAGTCTAGTCAAATTTAGGGTGGATTGTAATCCCAATCTTATTTTTTTTATTATTTTTGTTGCTAAATAAAATAATTATGTCATACGGATTATTAAAAGGAAAAAAGGGAATTATATTTGGAGCTCTTAACGAGCAATCTATCGCTTGGAAAGTAGCGGAAAGATGTCATGAAGAAGGTGCTGAATTTATCTTATCTAATGCACCTATCGCTATGAGAATGGGAGAATTAAACGCTTTGGCAGAAAAAACAGGAGCAGAGGTCATTGGTGCAGACGCTACTTCTATGGAGGATTTAGAAAAACTTTTTGATGCTGCGATAGAAAAATTTGGAAAGCTAGATTTTATTTTACACTCTATAGGAATGTCGGTTAATGTAAGAAAAGGAAAGCCTTATACTGACCTTAATTATAGCTTCTTAGAAAAAGGCTGGGATGTATCGGCTGTTTCTTTCCATAAAGTTATGAAAACCGCTTGGGATAAAGATTGTATGAACGAGTGGGGGTCTATTTTAGCACTTTCTTACATTGCAGCTCAGAGAACTTTCCCAGACTATAACGATATGGCAGATAACAAATCTTATTTGGAGAGTATTGCGAGAAGCTTTGGATACTATTGGGGAGAAAGAAAAGTGAGAGTAAACACCATATCACAATCTCCAACACCTACAACAGCGGGAAGTGGAGTGAAAGGCTTTGGAGGTTTCTTAGGTTATGCAGAAGATATGTCTCCACTAGGCAATGCAACAGCTTTAGATTGTGCTAACTACTGCGTGGCAATGTTTTCTGATTTAACAAGAAAGGTAACGATGCAAAACCTTTTCAATGATGGAGGATTTAGCAATACTGGGGTTTCTCAGAAGATAGTGGATAGATATGATCAAAGTAAAGAAGATTAATCTACTATAATTGAAATAAAGGTAATACCGAGATACTCAAATCTCGGTATTTCGTTTTAGCCATTCCAAAATTAAACTAACGATGAAAAAAATCTTATCTTTGTGTGCTACTTTATTAGCAATTTTATCATTAACTAATTGTAATCCTATATACAAAAAAATGAATATCGAAAAAGAATTTTACAACGCTCTTCCAGAGGGTGTTTATGCAAAAATGGAAACTTCTAAAGGAAGTATGATTATCCAATTTAACGACAAAGAATCTCCTGTAACCGTAGCTAATTTCGTAGGATTAGCACAAGGTACAATAGAAAATAAAGCTAAGAAAAAAGGAGAGCCTTACTATGATGGGATTATTTTCCATAGAGTTATCAAAGATTTTATGATTCAAGGGGGAGACCCAATGGGAACAGGAATGGGAGACCCAGGTTATAAATTTGATGACGAAAAGAACGACCTAAAACACGAAGGTAAAGGTTATCTTTCTATGGCTAATTCAGGTCCTAATACCAATGGTTCTCAGTTTTTTATTACAGAAGTGGCTACACCTTGGTTAGATGGTAAGCATACGGTGTTTGGTAAAGTAATACAAGGTTTAGAAGTTATAGATGCTATTGCTAATGTAGAAATAGGAGCACAGCATAAGCCAAAACAAGATGTAGTAATACAAAAGGTAGAGGTTTTCACTAAAGGTGATTCTTACAAAAATTATGATGCAGCAAAAGTATTTAATGAAGGTAAATCTAAAATCCAAGAAAGAAATAAGGCTTATATAGCTAAAAAAGAAGCAGAGGCAGCTAAGAAGTTAGAAGAATTAAAGGCAGGAATGACGGCTACAGCGTCTGGGCTTTTATATAAAATTACAAAATCCACTGAAGGTAAAGCTCCTAAAGCGGGTGATATGGTGGCAGTACACTATGCAGGAAGATTAACTAATGGACAAGAGTTTGATAACTCTTTTAAAAGAGGAGAACCAATAGAGTTTCCTGTGGGAACGGGTAGAGTAATCAAAGGTTGGGACGAAGGTATTATGCTTCTTAAAGAAGGTGAGCAAGCAACATTGCTTATCCCATCTAATTTGGCTTATGGAGAAAGAGGAGCAGGTGGTGTTATTCCGCCTAATGCATGGCTGTTATTTGATGTAGAACTGGTTAAGGTTAAATAGTTTATATCTTAATTATTATATTTTAAGGGCTTGGTGGTTTTCATCAAGCCCTTAATTTGTTATAAATCTGATGATTAGTTTCTATATGGAATTTATTTTGTATGTTTTGCATATTATTTATAATATTGATTATTATTGATTTAACTTAAATTTAACATTTAATTATTATGCATGCATAGTATTTTGTATTATATTTGAAGTACAAAGTTTTTAGATATAAAAATGGAATCAAATAAAGACAAAATAGAAAACATAGATTTAATACTTAAATCCACTTGGTTAGCTGTTTCTAGAATGTATTCGGAGAAAGCTCAAGAGCATGATTCAACTACTGTACAGGCACTTACTTTGCTGAAGATAGACCCAAAGAACGGAACTAGAAGCACTAATTTAGGTCCTAAAATGGCGATAGAACCCACTTCGCTTACAAGGATTATTAAACTATTGGAGGATAATGGCTATATCTATAAGGATAAGTCATCTACAGATAAAAGAGAAGTTATCATTAAACTAACTGAAAAGGGTTTAGAGTCTAGGAATTTATCCAAGGCGATGGTACTTAACTTTAACAAATTAATTCTTGAGAGAATTTCACCCGAAAAGCTAGAGGTTTTTAAAGAGGTAACTAATGATATTGTGAAGATTGCCAACGAACTCAATCGTAAAAAATAAATAAAAAATAGAATTATACTTAATATGAAAAGAAGAATTAAACACATTACCGTTCTTGGTTCAGGAATTATGGGTGCTGGTATAGCGGCTCATTTTGCCAATATAGGTGTAGAGGTGCTTATGCTAGATATCGTTCCTTTTGAACTTACAGAAGCGGAACAGAAAAAAGGTCTTACTAAAGAGGATAAAGCCTTTAGAAATAGAATTGCGACTGAAAATTTGGAGAAACTTAAAAAGGCAAGTCCTGCATTACTTTACACTCCAAAATTTGCAGATAGAATAACGGTAGGTAACTTTGATGACGATATGTCTAAAATCAAAAATACCGATTGGATTATTGAGGTGGTAGTAGAGAGATTGGATATTAAAAAATCTGTTTACGAAAAGATAGAGCAATACAGAAAAGAAGGTACTTTGGTTTCTTCTAATACATCGGGTATTCCTATCCATCTTCTTACTGAGGGTAGAAGCGATGATTTTAAGAAATATTTTGCAGGAACACACTTCTTCAATCCAGTAAGATATTTACCACTTTTAGAAATTATTCCTACTCCAGAGACAGCTCCAGAAGTGGTAGATTTCTATATGGAATATGGAGCTAAATTTTTAGGGAAAACTACAGTTTTAGCGAAAGATACACCAGCCTTTATTGCGAATAGAATAGGTGTTTTTGGTATGATGGATTTACTTCATAAAGTACAAAAACTAGGGTTAAGCGTATCAGATGTAGATAAACTAACAGGCCCAGTAATTGGTAGACCAAAATCTGCGACATTTAGAACGGCAGATGTGGTGGGGCTAGATACACTTGTACACGTGGCTAATGGCGTTAGAGAAAGTGGAGCAGAGGCAGAAGAGTTTAAGGCAGTATTCCAGTTGCCAGATTATATCCAAAAAATGATGGATAATAATTGGTTGGGCTCTAAGACTCAACAAGGTTTCTTTAAGAAAGTTAAAAATGCCGATGGCAAATCAGAGATATTAGGATTAAACTTAGATACCTTAGAATATGAGTTACAGGATAAGTCTTCTTTCCCTACTCTAGAATTAACTAAAAATATTGATAAGCCTATTGATAGATTTAAGGTTTTAATAGGTGGTAAAGATAAAGCAGGAGAGCTGTATCGCAGCACTTTGGGAGCATTGTTTGCCTATGTTTCTCACAAAGTTCCAGAAATTTCAGACGAAGTTTATAAGATAGATGATGCTATGCGTGCTGGATTTGGTTGGGAAGATGGACCTTTTGAAATTTGGGATGCTGTTGGGATTCAGAAAGGTGTAGAATTGGCCAAAGAAGCTGGCTATGAAGTATCAGATTGGGTTAAATCTTTAGCAGAGCAAGGTAAAGCATTTTATCAGGTGAGTGAAGAAGGTCAAACTTTATACTTTGATAAAACTAAGGCAGATTATCAGTCTATACCAGGGCAAGATGCCTTTATCATTTTAGATAATATTAGAAAAAATAAAACGCTTTGGAGCAATTCTGGTTCGGCGATACAGTATTTAGGTGATGGTATCATCAACTTTGAAATTCGTTCTAAGATGAACTCTCTTGGAGGAGAAGTTTTAGACGGACTTAATAGAGCGATAGACCTAGCAGAAAAGGAATACGATGGTCTAGTAGTGGCTAACCAAGGAGCTAATTTCTCGGTGGGTGCTAACTTAGCTATGATTTTGATGATGGCAATTGACCAAGATTGGGACGATTTGAATATGGCGATTGCTTATTTCCAAAAGTCAATGATGAGGCTTCGTTACTCTTCAATACCAGTGGTGGTAGCTCCGTTTGGAATGACATTAGGTGGTGGTTGTGAAATGACGCTTCACGCTGACCGTGTGGTAGCTGCTGCGGAAACTTACATTGGTCTAGTAGAAGTAGGTGTAGGGGTTATCCCAGGCGGTGGGGGTACTAAAGAAATGACTTTAAGAACCATGAAACAAATGTCTAAAGATGATGTTAAAAACAACCGTCTAAGAGATGCCTTTATGAATATTGCTATGGGTAAAGTGGCTACTTCGGCTTACGAAGCCTATGATATGGATATTCTTCAGCATGGTAAAGACTTTGTGGTAGTCAATAAAAATAGACAGATTGCAGAGGCTAAAAAAGTAGCATTACTAATGGCAGAGCAAGGCTATACACAGCCTGTTTCTGAGAAAGTGAGGGTTTTAGGTAAAGATGCGTTAGGTATGTTCTATGTGGGTACAGACCAAATGCTTACAGGTAATTTCATTTCCGAACATGATAAGAAAATTGCAGATAAGTTAGCTTTTGTAATGGCAGGAGGAAACCTTTCCGAAGAAACTTTAGTTACAGAACAGTACCTTCTTAACTTAGAGAGAGAGACTTTCTTACAGCTTTGTGGAGAAAGAAAAACTTTAGAGCGTATCCAATTTATGCTTCAAAAAGGAAAACCACTAAGAAATTAATTTTTGTTAGATGTTGGATATGAGATTTTAGACGTTGTAAATTGATACTAAATGAGTGCACATCAATTGAATAAATTAGTAGTTTGGCAAAAGGCTATCGCTTTAGCTAAGGAGATTTACCTTATTAGTGAAGCGTTGCCTACGGACGAAAAATTTGGATTGACCTCACAGATGAAAAGGTGTGCTATTTCTATACCTTCTCTAATATTGCAGAAGGAGCGGGAAGAAATAACCCAAAAGAGTTCATTCATTTTTTAGGAATAGCTTCGGGGTCTTGTTACGAACTAGAAACTCAGCTTATTTTATTATCAGAATTACAAATGAAAAACAATCAAGACATAATGCCTACGTTACAACATTTAACAGAAATACAAAAATGATTTATAAATTAAAATCAAGTTTAACTTCAAAAGGATTAGAATCTAAACTCTAAGTTCTAAAATCTAATCTCTAAAATTCAATAAAATATATGAAAACAGCATACATAATAAAAGGTTACAGAACGGCTGTAGGCAAAGCTCCTAAAGGGTCTTTAAGATTTACAAGACCAGATGTGATGGCAGCTAAAGTGATAGAAAAATTGATGAGCGATGTGCCTCAGTTAGATAAAGATAGAATAGATGACCTCATCGTGGGGAATGCAATGCCAGAGGCAGAACAAGGGCTTAATATAGCGAGGCTGATTTCGCTTATGGGGCTTAATACAGATAAAGTTCCAGGGGTTACGGTGAACAGATATTGTGCTTCAGGGTCTGAAGCTATTGCGATTGCTTCGGCTAAAATTCAGGCAGGTATGGCGGATTGCATTATTGCAGGAGGAACGGAATCTATGAGCTTTATTCCAATGGGTGGGTACAAACCTGTACCAGAGACGGATATAGCTAAGTCTAACCCTGACTACTATTGGGGAATGGGCTATACAGCAGAAGCGGTGGCAAAACAATACAACATCAGTAGAGAGGAGCAAGATTTGTTCGCTTTTGAGTCGCACCAAAAAGCATTAAAGGCATTAGCAGAAAACAAATTTGTTAATCAAATTGTGCCTATTCCAGTAGAATATACCTTCCTTGATGAGAGTCAAAAGTTACAAACTAAATCTTTTGATTTCTCTGTGGACGAAGGTCCTAGAAAAGATACTTCTTTAGAAGGTTTGGCTAAACTAAGACCTGTATTTGCGAATGGTGGAAGCGTTACGGCAGGTAACTCATCACAAATGTCAGACGGAGCAGCATTTGTTATCGTCATGTCTGAAGATATGGTAAAAGAGTTAGGTTTACAGCCTGAGGCAAGACTAGTATCTTATGCAGCAGCAGGTCTAGAACCGAGAATTATGGGTATGGGACCAGTATATGCTATTCCAAAAGCACTTAAACAAGCAGGCTTACAACTTAAAGATATAGATTTAATAGAGCTTAACGAAGCATTTGCTTCCCAATCGGTAGCGATTAAAAAGGAGCTAGACCTTAATCCAGAGATTGTAAATGTGAATGGGGGTGCTATTGCATTAGGACATCCGCTAGGTTGTACAGGTACTAAACTTACCGTTCAGCTTTTAGAGGAAATGAGACAAAGAGGTAGTAAATATGGTATGGTAACTATGTGCGTAGGAACAGGACAGGGAGCTGCTAGTATTTTTGAACTTTTATAAGATTCAAAAATGATTTAATATTTAATAATACAACACTTAAAATTTACAAAATGAGTACAATACTAAAAGGAGGAGAGTTTTTAATTAAAGAAACTCCAGCAACACAAATTTTCTCAATAGAGGAACTGTCAGAAGAACAAAAAATGCTTAGAGACTCTGCTAAGGAGTTTATAGATAGAACCGTAATCCCAAATAGGGAGCGTTTCGAAAAGAAAGATTATGCTTTCACAGAAGAGTGTATGAAAGAAATTGGAGCTATGGGCTTTTTAGGGATTTCGGTTCCTGAGTCTTATGGTGGTTTGGGTATGGGCTTTGTAACCACTATGTTGGCTTGTGATTATCTGTCGGGAGCTACGGGGTCTTTGGCTACGGCGTACGGAGCACATACAGGTATCGGTACGCTGCCTATTTTACTTTACGGAACGGAAGCTCAAAAACAAAAATACCTACCAGACTTAGCTACAGGGGCTAAATTTGGAGCTTACTGCCTTACAGAGCCAGATGCAGGGTCTGATGCCAACAGCGGAAAAACTAAGGCAAGACTTTCAGAAGATGGTAAACATTACATCATCAATGGTCAAAAAATGTGGATTTCTAATGCAGGTTTTGCAGATACCTTCACTTTCTTTGCTAAAATAGATGACGATAAAAATATCACAGGGTTTGTGGTTAATCGTTCCGAGTTAGAAAATCCGGAAAGTCTAACTTTCGGAGAGGAAGAGCATAAACTTGGTATTCGTGCTTCTTCTACGCGTCAGGTGTTCTTTAATGATATGAAAGTGCCTGTAGAGTGTCTTTTAGGAGAGAGAAACAATGGGTTTAAAATCGCTCTTAACGCTCTTAATGTGGGTAGAATTAAACTTGCTGCGGCTTGTTTAGATGCTCAAAGAAGAATCCTTAACTACTCTATCCAATATGCTAACGAGAGAAAGCAGTTCGGAACTTCTATCTCTACTTTTGGGGCTATTCGTAAGAAAGTAGCGGAAATGGCAACCGGTATATTTGTAAGTGAAGCAGGTTCTTACCGTGCGGCTAAAGATGTTCAGGATAAAATAGATGAACTTGTAGCGGGAGGAATGAACCACCAAGAGGCAGAGCTTAAAGGGGTAGAAGAGTATGCCGTAGAATGTTCTATATTAAAAGTATTCGTGTCTGATTTGTTGCAACAATCGGCTGATGAGGGAATTCAGATTTTTGGAGGAATGGGCTTCTCGGAGGATACACCAATGGAAGCGGCTTGGAGAGACTCTAGAATTTCTAGAATCTACGAAGGAACTAACGAGATTAACCGACTACTCGCCGTGGGTATGTTGATTAAAAAAGCCATGAAGGGGCAAATAGACCTGATGTCTCCAGCAATGGCAGTAGGTAAGGAGTTGATGTCTATCCCATCTTTTGAAACGCCAGATTATTCTGCATTTATGAGTGAGGAAAAGGCGATGATTGCCAATCTTAAAAAGGTTTTCTTAATGGTTTCAGGAGCGGCTTTGCAGAAGTATATGATGGATATTGAAAAACAACAACATCTTCTACTAAATGCATCTGAAATTCTTAACCAAATTTATATGGCAGAGTCTGCTATTTTAAGAGCAGAGAAGCATTACGCACCAGATTCTGCAGAGGCAGCAATGGCACAGCTAAACCTTTATAAAGCAGTAGAGAAGATTATTGTATCTGCTAAAGAAGGTATTGTATCTTTTGCAGAAGGCGATGAGCAAAGAATGATGCTTTCTGGTCTTAGAAGATTTACTAAATATACCAACACCCCTAATGTAATAGCCCTTACTGAAAAAGTAGCAAAACACTTTATTGAAAAAGGAGGGTATTAAGAGTAAAGTATAGCAATTATTGAATTTTTGAAAATTGAGGTTTTTTATAGAGCCTCAATTTTTTATATAAAACTATAAACAATATATGTAACGGCTCTCAATTCTATTACCTAAGATGAGTCCTCTAAACCCACAATACCTCACCAAAAAGAAAAGCGTATTTCAGAAAATAACGGCGTTTGTAGAAAAGTTTAAAGGCGTGGGTGGTGAACTTTAAAATGAATAATAGTATTAACTAAATTAACATTAACATTATGGAAGAAATTTCAAAATATTTACCATTTATATCCGCAATTATTGTGTGTGTAATTTCTGTATTGTTTTCACCTCACGTATTTCAATTATTTAGTGCTTATGGTAGGAGAAAGTTTTTCAACAATATAGATGGAGTAGAAGTTATTAGCTTTTTTGAAAAACATGCTCCAGAATATTATAATGATTTTATTTTACCTAAAGTGATAGAAAATAACTTTTATATTAACACTGGAATAAGAGCTGATATAGAGTCTATCAAAAAATATATTGATTTTAAAAAAGCTACTGGAGCTACATGGGAGCATATCAGGATTGCAAAATCTCATCTTCGGGTTGAGGAAGAAGGGGTTAAAATAAGAATTAGTAAATTTGAAAAAATATTCGGTAATATTGTCCTGACTATAGGTTTATTTTTGCTCATAACCGGAGTTGCTTTGTTATTATTTCTGAATCAGTTTAAACATGAGAGTATAAGAGATATTATTTTAATGGTGTTTGTCGTAGTTATTCCTCTTCTTACAGGATACTTTTTGGCATGGTCGGTTAACTCCATACTTATGGCAAAAAGAATGGAAGACGATTTAAAAAAGAAACACAATTAACACCTAATAAATAATATAAATTCACCACCCAGTTGCCTTACCTAGCAACGCACAGGTGCAGCCTAAGGCAATGCAGCTTTGCAGGGTAAAGCAACGCATAGGCGTAAAAAAGAACGCTTCGGTTGGCAATTTGCCAACCGAAGCGTTGCTTTATAAAACCTAGCTGAAAACTGCTACTATACAATCACGATAGGGGTAGATAAAGTTTCGGTTCTAGGGTCTTTGAGGAGCGTGTTGCCTTTGGTGAACTGTGTCGTGAGGCTAAGTTCATAATTTCCTGCTTCTAAATCTGTAGGAACGAGAATGAGTAACCTCGACGGCTCATTAAGCACAATATGCTCTGCTGAGAGTTTCACTTCTTGCTGAGTGTCTAGGTTTTTAAAGACGATGCCATTTTTAGGGTCATTGCCGTCTATTTTAATGAATGTGCCTTTGATTTCTGCGTTTTTGCCTTTGGTAAGTGTGCCGTCTGCTTTGCCTGTGGCTTTGTCGGTAATGCTAAACACGCTCATTGGGCTGGATTGCTCGCCTAGGATTTCTACTTTAGTGTCTGCTACTGCCTTTCTAAGGTCTAGACCTTGGTTTACATTCACATACACCGAGTGTTTTTCTTTATCCCAAGTTTTG
Organism: Riemerella anatipestifer; assembly: GCF_009670965.2. Classification (NCBI taxonomy): domain Bacteria; kingdom Pseudomonadati; phylum Bacteroidota; class Flavobacteriia; order Flavobacteriales; family Weeksellaceae; genus Riemerella; species Riemerella anatipestifer. Next base: position 1,799,745 of record NZ_CP073239.1, read on the forward strand.
TCGTAAAATACGCCTTTAATGGCAGGACGCATATACACCAGTCCTGTATTTACACTATAACCGTTGAGTACTAGCTCTGAGGCTTTGCGATTAAAACGAGTGATAATATCCACCGCCGTTTCGGTTTGTATCTCCATACCTTCTTTTTTGAGGGCTTCTACGATTTCTGTAATACCAAGGCTACCGCCTAGAAGTGGTACGGCTACAAAATCATTAGGGTCATCTTTCGTGAGTAGGTTGGGACGCAACCACGCTTTTAAGGTATTCATAATATTGATATTTTTTTAGATAGTTAAACTAGTTTCTTTTTAAAGCAAAAATGTAATCTTCCATCCATCTAGACATATTAGCTAACCTATGAGCATCAGTGTCTTTGAACAACCCATTAGGTTGTAAAGATATTTTTACATAATAAGTCTTTTCGGCATTGGTATTATTGTCTACCAACCAAACACCAGAAGCAACTTGATATAAGTCTCCCGAATTAAAAGAACACGAAATTAATGTAGGCGACCCGGGTATAACCGCTGTTTTATAAGCACCTTCTTGCATGGTTTCATCTATACTCGCTCTAACCCAAACAGAACTTCCCGTAGGCAAAAGTACTTCTGCAGGAGCGGCAGTAACTAAATAAGCACAATAAATAGCCCATTTCCCCGGAGGTAAGGTAATAGATTGACCTGAATATCGGTGTAAATGTAAACCACGTGCAGAATTTTGTTGTATAGAGTAAAAAGTTTCATTGGGCATAATATTCGTTTCAATAGGTGCGTTACCGTAAATCATTTCTACTCCACTAGGTATTGTAGGATTAGTTCTACTTACCACTCCTAAAGTACCATCGGGTTTTGCAACTACGGCTTTAGTATATTCGTTTTCTAGCGGTGTAGCATCAGTCATTTGGTTGATTTTGGCATTGCCGTTGACCTCTAGTTTTTGTGATGGGCTTTGGGTGCCTATCCCTACATTGCCATCTCCCATAAACGAAAGATTATTAGTCCCTAGAGTTACCGTTCTGTTACCTGCTAGTGTGCCGTCTGCAGTATAGATATTGGTAGTTATTGGAGAGGTTCCTCCTAGAGGCTTCCAAGTACCCCCACTAAGCGTGTTGCTTTTATTTTCATAATAGTAAAACCCAGAGGTAACATCTACATTACCGATAGCAGATTTACCCGTTGCTGTATTATATACTATCATACCGTCTAAACGGTTAGGGTAAGCTAAAGAAACTCCATTTGGAGTTGCAATTAAGGTATTGAGTTGGGTTAAATCTGTTCTCGGAAAAACTAACCCTTTTCCTATGTTGGTGGAGGTATTCCATTGAGGGGTGGACGAAGCGTCTAAAAAAGCAGTCTGATTAGGAATTACATTTTGAGATACTGTTTTGTTCGTCTTAATTTGAGCATAAGATAAAATATTGATACTTAATGCCACTAATATGAATATTTGTTTTTTCATAATAATATAAAATTAAAGACCTGTTGTATTGAGCCATTTTGTTCCTGTGGATATATAACAAGAAGAGTAACCTGCTGTTAAAGATTGTTGTTGCCCTATAGGTTGTGGGGAAATAGAAACATCATTTTCAGGGCTAAAGAAACATAACATTCTTCCTTTATTATCTGCAGTAGGAGCAGGTAAAGTTAAACTACTAGGATTAGTTAAATAGACAAAATAATCGTCATCTTTTATAGTTGGAATAGGGGTATCGTCTTCCCTGTAATTTCGTGTGAAAGATTTTGTTTCTGTGGCAGTGGCTGGTCTAACCCATTTAGTCCCATTATAAAAGTAATAGCCCTTTTCTGTAATATCTGTTACTCTAACATCGGTACCAGTGTAAGACGCTATTGTGCCACCTCCATCTTCTGCATTGGCATCATCTACTACATAGACTAATGTTCCCTCTTGAGGGGAAGGCATTTTAGCGACTCTTGTTTTAGACAGTTTAGGCACAATAATACCCTCGTTAGTTGCGTCTAATAAGTTAGTTGTATTGGGTTTTATCTCTAAAGTAGCATTGGGAGATGAGGTGTTAATCCCCACTTTACCATCGGTTTGTCCGTAAGCTATTAGACTTAGACCTAAAAAGGCTAACACACTTAATTTTGTAGTCTTTGTTTTCATAATGTTTAATTTTAAAATTGTTGATATTTAATTGTTTAAGATTATAGAGGTTAGATATTGGATTTTAGATTTTAGAGATTGTATTCTAGACTTAAAGGTTGAGGAGATACTAAGCTCTAACCTCTCATATCTCACCTCTACCCTTAAAAAACGCCTTTCCCCTCTAAACACACACAAAACGAGAGGAAAGGCTAAAGCAGAAAGGAAGTAAAAACTCCCTCTCTGAACGCTAAAAGCACCTAACAAAAACGACCATGTTATAAGACAAAACAATGGTGCTTTTAGCCTATATTTATGAAAGCTAGATTTAGAATGGTGTAAATACGAAAATCCGCCAACGAAAGTTGGTGGAATTATATTTATAATTAACGATAAAAGTTGAAGTAATTTTCTAGATAATACGACGCATACCCACGAAACTATTTTTGTGTGTGTGTGTGTGTGTTTACGAAATTATTTGAGATAGCCAAATAATCTTGTAACTTTTTTATACTTGTTTGTATGTAATTGGTATCGTGTGTCATAAAACTGAAGCAAACTTATTACCTTTTGCGGAAGTATGCAAATTTTAGTGGCTAAAAAATAAAATTTACTTATTTAAACTCTCCAGAAACGCCCAGTCCAAAGAGAGCAAAATCGTACTTTGCGGGGTCTTTGGCGTCCCATTTTCTAATGGTGTGGTCTAGTTCTTCCACAGTTTTCCAATCGTTTTGGGTTCTTGTAATCAGTTGGAGCTGCCTTGCGATGTTGCCCGTGTGCACATCTAGTGGGATAGACAGTAGGGCAGGGTCTAGCTGTTCCCAAATGCCAAAATCTACGCCTTTGTTGTCCTTTCTTACCATCCATCTTAAAAACATCATCAGCCGTTTAGCCGCAGATTTCTTGTAGGTAGAACTGATGTGCTTGTGGCTACGGTGCTGGGTGGTGGTATCTAGAAAAGCATTTCTAAAGCGTTCTAGTGCGTGGTAGAAATTGGTTTCGCCGTCTTGGGGGAGTAGTAGCTCTTCCATAGACGAGTGGTTTTGGTAGAGATGCCTAAATCTTTGGATAAAATAGATTAAATCTTCCGAGTTAAAAGTGCGGTGTATGGCTCTAGTGCCTATCTTGTCTAAATCTTTATCGGTATGGTTCAGCACAAAATCTAATGGCGACTGTCCCATAAGCTCCATAATATGGTTGGCACTTTTGATAATAGATTTTCGGTTGCCCCAAGCAATGGTAGCTGCTATAAACCCCGAGATTTCAATATCCTGCTTTAGAGAAAAACTATGCGGTATTTGTATAGGGTCTTGCTCTATAAAATTGGGGTGGTTGTATAGGTCTGCCTTCTCGTTTAGGAAGTCTTTTAACTCGTTGGAATCCATTATATTTTTATGGTTTCTAGCATTTTGGGTAGAAAGGTATTAGGGAATACGGTTCTTGCCTCATCAGTAAAGACATTTAAGTCGGCATAGCGGTTAGAGAAGTGTCCTAAAATGAGTTTTTTAACCCCTGCTTTTTGGGCAATAGTAGCCGCTTCTAGGGCGGTAGTATGCCCTGTATAGTCTGCCATTTCCTTTAAATCGTGTAAGAAAGTTGCCTCGTGGTAGAGTACATCTACACCTTTGATAATTGGGACGATGCTTTCCAAATAGCGGGTATCACTACAAAAAGCATAAGACACGGAAGGTTGTGGTGGGGTGGTAAGCACCTCATTTTTGAGTACAAAACCATCGGAGAGCGTAAAGTCTTTTCCTTTTTTAAGGTTGTGGTAGTCGCAAGTTTCTATTTCAGGATATTTGCTGATTTCCTCCATATTCAAGTGGCGTTCCTTTGGTTTTTCTCTAAAGAGGTAGCCATTGCAGTAAATCCTGTGGTTGAGCGGAATGGTAAAGACTTCCACTTTGTGGTCTTCGTAGATTTTTACCGACTGATTGCCTTCTAGCTCGTGGTAAATCACTTCAAATCCCCTTTGGGTTTCTGTAATTCTAAAAATAGTTTCTAGCATCTCTTGGATTCCCTTCGGACCATAGATATGCAGAGATGTTTCTCTCCCCAACAAACGAAACGACGCAATAAGCCCTGGTAAGCCAAAACAATGGTCGCCGTGTAGGTGAGAGATAAATATATGATTGATTTTAGAAAACTTGGCTTTAGCCCTTCTTAGCTGTACTTGTGTCCCTTCGCCACAATCGATTAAGAAGTAGCGTTCTTGTACCTCTAAAAGCTGAGAGGTGGTAGACGAGTTTACGGTAGGAATTGCAGAATTGAAGCCTAATATGGTTAAATGTACACTCACTGCTAGATGAAATTTATTGGGTAATGGTGGTTAAAAACTGGTCTAAGGCATTTTTTCTATGGCTAATGGCGTTCTTTTCCTCTGGAGCCATTTCGGCAAAGGTGGTTTCGTAGCCGTTAGGTACAAAGATAGGGTCGTAGCCAAAGCCTTGGTGTCCTCGGTCTTCCTCTAGTAGATGCCCATGTACTTTGCCTTCAAAATAGGAAGTACCGTTTTCATCTACCAAACATAATACAGTAATGAAATGAGCTGCTCTATTGGTTTTGCCTTGCATTTCTTCTAAAACTTTAGCAATATTGGCTTTAAAGTCGTGGTTGCCAGCATATCTCGCCGAGTAAATCCCCGGTCTTCCGTCTAAGGCATCTACTACAAGTCCACTATCATCACCCAAACTTGGAATGCCTGTTTTTTGGAAACAATAAGAGGCTTTAATAAATGCGTTTTCCTCAAAAGTGTTGCCGTCTTCCACGATTTCATCATTAAGTTGATAATCGGAAAGGCTTTTTACTAGGAAGCCATCACCTAAGATTTGTTGGATTTCCTCTTTTTTATGTTGATTGTGTGTCGCTATTAAGATTTCTTTTTTCATTAGAGTATTGTTTTCTATTTAGTAAAATGGGTTTTTCTATGCATAAATAGATAATAGGCAACTCCGAAGATAACCATGCCTATAATAAAAGACACTATTTTGTTGATGCCTAGGAGTTCATAAGAGTGTTCTGTATCGGCATAGACTAGCATCAGATAAGAGATGAAATTGTTAAAAGCGTGTAGTAAAATAGGGATTACAATAGATTTGGTTTTGAAATAAACTAATCCCAATACCAACCCCAATAAAAACGCGCCCACAAATTGCCAAGGATTGGCGTGTACAATACCAAACACTAAAGCAGAGATAACAATGGCTTTCTTAGGAGCAACGCCTTTGTTGGTAAGTCCACCTTGTATAATACCTCTAAATAAAACCTCTTCTAATAGAGGAGCAAGGCACACTACCATAATGGCAAGTCCTACCTTATCGTTAAGCATTCCTTTAAAAACTCCCATAAAAGTATTGTAAAGCTCTCCTAATATGCCGCCTTCCGTTGGGATAAAAGAAGTAAGGACTTCTGCCATCAGTACCATACCTACCATCATCATTAGAGATAAAAGAACATTAGAAGCCGTTACATTGCCTACACCTAAGCGGAGCGGTTTTTTGGTCTGTGGTCTTACAATAAAAATATCAAACGCTGCAATAGGTAGCCCCAATGAAAGTACAAATGAAATTAAATTCAGCCCCATAGAAGTAGCAACCTCTTCCTTTAAAATAAAGACATTAGCGATAGTGTACACAGCGAGTATAAGCGAAGCAACGATGTAGCTCCCTATAAGTACAGCAATGCCGTCAAGCCCCAATTTGAATTTTTGATTCATCTATTAAATATAAATAGGTTTGGATTTCGCAAAGATAATGGATTTAGAATCAAAACACCTAAATATTCCGTTTTGGCTTAGGCTATTTTTATATATTTGTTGGGTGATAAAGAGAGAGAATCTAGAGTAAAAGGTAATGACTAAATATAAAATAGCTTATGTGGAGCTAGACACTCATGCAGAAATAGCTCTTAATTTTAAAGCATTGATGGAGGCATCTAGCAGGGTAGAGGTAGATTATTTTTTTTCTAATAAAATAAAGAAGTTGTTGGGTGAAAATACGCCTAACACTATAGAGGCAAGTCCTAATACCATACTTAAGTTATTATCAGCTAAAGAGTATGATTTGGTGGTGGTTGGGACGGTACACCGTTATTTTAATACCTTTGATAAAATAGTTAAAAACTATAAGACCGCCATTATTTGCCATAATCTCAATTTCATTAAAGCGAGTAATACAGACTTACTAAAAGTCTTATTGAAAGAAGATTTCGTTTATAGGCTAAAACTCCTTTTAAAGGAAGGGCTGATGCTGAAAAATAGCGTTTACCAAAATTCGGTAAGCTGTTGGGTGTTGTCGGAAGACTTAGTTTCTTCTAGATACAAGCATATTCTGCTTTTTTATACAGAATATCAGCAGGAGCTTTCTAATAATAAGGGTTTAACATTGGTTATTCCAGGGATTGTATCACAAAAACGAAGAGATTACAAAGCGGTAGTGGAAAGCCTAAGTAATCAACACTTTAACGAACCTACTGAAGTAGTTTTCTTAGGAAAAGCAATGGGAGAGGAGTTAGGTTGGCTTAAGAGTTTAGAACAGAAAAAATTAAATAATCTGAAAGTAACCTACTTTACAGAGAAAGTACCACAAGAATTGTTTGATGAGTATTTACTAAAGGCCAGTCTTATTTGGGCCCCCATACAGCAGAAAACACATTTTTTTAACATTGCAGAATATTACGGTAAAACGAAGGTAAGTGGTAATAATGGTGATGCGATGAAGTACAGTAAAAAGATTGTTTTTTCTAAAAATATAGAAGAAGTATTAAACTCTCAAAACATTAGAGAGGTAAAGAGTATTTCAAAACAAAAAGCATTAGAAATTACTGAAAACTTAATAGAAAGTGCTATAAACCCAAAAAAACACAAGTGATACAAAGATGAACCACTAAAAATTTCTTAAATTTGCATTTTGGAAAGACAATGGAAAAAGTAAAAATTCACGACAAAACTTTTGTTCCTTATTTAAAGAACGAAGAAATACAAACTTACATAAAGGCATTAGCTCTAAAAGTTTACGAAGATTATAAAGACGAAACTCCTGTATTTGTAGGAGTACTTAATGGGGTAATTATGTTTTTCTCAGACTTTTTAAAACACTACCCAGGGAAGTGTGAGGTAGCCTTTGTTCAGGTAAGCTCTTATCACGGAGGGTTACAATCTACGGGGATTGTTTACACTAAAATGGAACTTACTAAAGAGGTAGAAGGGCGTCATATTATCCTTATGGAAGATATTGTAGATACTGGAAATACCATAGAAAGTCTTTTTGAATATTTTAAAAATACGCACCGCCCTAAGTCGCTTAGAGTAGCTTCTCTTTTATTAAAACCAGAAGTGTTTAAGAAAGACTTTACCATAGACTATGTGGCAAAAGAAATCCCTAATAAATTTGTGTTAGGCTACGGTTTAGACTATGATGAATTAGGAAGAAATTTACCAGATTTATACCAATTAGAAGAAGGTAGAATTAACCATTAACAAAGAAAATTAACATTGATAAATCGTGTTTTAGCGATTTTAGATATACTAAAAATTAGAAGTAAAGATGATTAACATTGTATTATTTGGTCCTCCGGGAAGTGGTAAGGGTACTCAAGCTCAAAATCTGATTGAAAAGTTCAATTTGAAACAAATATCTACAGGAGATTTGTTCCGTTATAACATGAAAAACGATACCGAGCTAGGGAAATTGGCAAAATCTTATATAGATAAAGGAGAGCTGGTTCCAGACCAAGTTACCATAGATATGCTGATAGATGAGGTTAGAAAACCTACGGATACCAAAGGGTTTATATTTGATGGTTTCCCTAGAACAGCAGCACAGACAGAAGCCTTAGAAAAGATTGTAAAAGACGAACTTAATGAGGAGATAAGCATCTGTTTATCGCTAGTAGTAGAGGACGAAATTTTGGTGCAAAGACTTCTTAAGAGAGGTGAAACTAGTGGTAGAACAGATGATGCAGATGAGTCTATCATTAGAAACAGAATTAAAGAATACTATGCAAAAACTGCCGAAGTAGCAGAACTTTACAAGCAACAAGGGAAATATGTAGAGATAAATGGAGTGGGCGAAATTTCCGAAATTGCAGAAAAACTTTTCTCAGAAGTAGAGAAAATTTTAAAATAATAACAATAGAATGATAATCAAGAAACTGTCAGAGTTTTAAGCTTTGATGGTTTTTTGGTTGTTTTTATATCGTGTAATAAGCATTTAATTAAATAAGATATGTCAAATTTTGTAGATTATGTAAAAATCCATTGTAAGTCTGGGCACGGAGGTGCTGGGTCAGCCCACCTCAGAAGGGAAAAATACATTCCTAAAGGCGGTCCTGATGGTGGAGATGGTGGGCGTGGTGGTCATATCATTATGAAAGGAAATGCACACGAATGGACTTTATTACCATTGCGTTATACAAGGCATGTTAAGGCAGAAAACGGTCAGCCAGGTGGTAAAAATCAGTTGACAGGTCGTTATGGGGAAGATGTTTATATAGAGGTGCCCATTGGTACTATCGCTAAAAATGAAGAGGGAGAAATCATAGGCGAAATTTTAGAAGATGGGCAAGAGATTATCTTAATGCAAGGCGGTAAGGGTGGTTTAGGAAATGAGCATTTTAAATCTGCTACCAACCAAACGCCTCGTTATGCACAGCCAGGGCTTCCTGGGGAAGAAGGGTATATCGTGTTTGAGCTAAAAGTATTAGCAGATGTAGGTTTGGTGGGGTTCCCTAACGCAGGTAAATCTACATTGTTATCTGCGGTATCTGCGGCTAAGCCTAAAATTGCCGATTATGCTTTTACAACACTTACGCCTAACTTGGGTATTGTAGATTATCGTAATTACAAGTCTTTTGTGATGGCAGATATACCAGGTATTATAGAAGGAGCTGCTGAAGGTAAAGGGCTAGGACATCGTTTTTTAAGGCATATAGAGCGAAACTCAATTCTTCTTTTCTTAATTCCTGCGGATGCGGAAGATTATTTCCAAGAGTTTAAAATACTTGAAAACGAACTTAAAGAATACAATCCTGAGTTACTAGATAAAGATTTTATCATTTCCATTTCAAAGTCTGATTTGTTAGACGAAGAACTCAAGAAAGAAGTTGCAGCTAAGTTTCCTGAAAACAGACAACCCTTGTTTATTTCTGGAGTTACAGGAGAAGGGCTTACAGAACTTAAAGATGCAATATGGAAAAAATTACACGGATAGATTTTCTACCCGTGTTTTTTTATTTAAGCTAGTCCAAAAATTTGCTTAGCATTGTTAGTGGTTGTCCTATCTATTTCGTTGATAGGTATTTGGTAAATATCTACTAGTTTACCGATGATTTGTTCTAGATAGGCAGATTCGTTTCGTTTTCCTCTGTAAGGTACAGGTGCTAGGTAAGGCGAGTCGGTTTCTAAAACGATGTGTTCTAAAGGTATTTCATTTAAGAATTGGTCTATTTTGCCATTTTTAAAAGTAACCACACCGCCTATTCCTAAACTAAAATTGAGGTCTATGGCTTGTTTAGCGTGTTCTAATGTTCCCGTAAAACAATGGAAAATACCTCTTAATTTAGGGTGTCTTTTTTCTTCTAAAACCTCAAAAGTTTCATCAAAACTTTCTCTAGAATGTATCACGATAGGCAGGTCTTTTTCTATTGCCCAATCTATCTGTAGTCTAAAGGCTTCTTTTTGCAGTTCTAGATGGCTTTTATCCCAATAGAGGTCTATCCCAATCTCTCCGATAGCACAAAAGTCCCTTTGTTCCAAATAATCTTTTACCAATTTTATTTCTTGGTTGTAAGTTTCAGGATTTATATAAGTTGGGTGTAAACCCATCATTGCTGATATCTGGTTAGGATATTCAGCTTCTAGATGGAGCATTTTTTCGTGATATTCAGAATTGATAGCTGGTAGAAAAAAATGAGTAACTCCTTTATCTAATGCCCTTTGTATCATTAAATGTCTATCTTCATCAAATTCCTCTGAATATAAATGAGTATGTGTGTCTATCATAAATAATTGAAAGTTAGAAGTTTGAAAAAATTTTAAAATTAACTTTGGCTTGTTGCTCTTGTATTTTTTGTTTGAGATTATCTGTAAACTTTAGATAATCAGGGTGTTCGGTATGGGTTGGGCGATGCCTTAAAGCCGAAATAATTTTCTGATTATCAATGATAAATTTTTGTGTGTCTTCCGTGCAGTAGGCTTTTATAAATTTATCAAAGATGTAATCTATGGCTTGTTCGTTAGGATGGATTAGGTCTGATTTGTAAAATCTGTAATCTCTTAAATCGTCCATTAAAATCTCATAAATAGGTAAGTAATGAGCATTTGGATACATTGCCACCACTTGATGTAATGCATTGATGAGCTTTGATTTGCTAAGCTGATTTTCAACTATACCATCTTTAGTATGCCTTACAGGAGAGACTGTAAATAAAATATTTACGGTATTAAGACTGTGTTGATTGATGAGTTCTATCGCTTTTTTGATGTGGGTTTGTACTTCTTCATCAGAGAGCATTCTTTTATTAAAAAGAGTGTTTGGCATCTTGTGGCAATTAGCCACCTTTTGCCCTGTAGGAAGGTACTCATAAATAAATGAAGTTCCTAAAGTGATAATAACCCAAGAAGTGTTTTTTAAAAATAAATGAGCATTGGCTAGCTCTGTGTTTATTTTATCTAAAGTAGTGGTTTCAGAAACACCGTCAAACGAGGTATGATGGTCTAACGAAAGGTAATAGCCACGATGATTAACCAAATCTTTCTCGTGATAATATTCAGAATGAACGATTCTTTCTAAAGCATTAGCAATAGAAAAAGGATTAAATAGCGTCCCAAAAGGATTATTCAAACATCTTATTTGTCCTTCTGACAGTCGGTTACTCATTTCCGAAGCAAAGCAAGAGCCGATAGAAAAAACTTGATCTGTAATTTCTATTTTTTTTGAGGAAGGCGTAAGATTAACTTCGGTTCTGAATTTCAATTTAGTAAGATTTTAATTCGTAATTCTTTTTCTTTGTAAAGACCTAAATTTATGATTATCTACATTTTTGAGATAGTTAGTCAGTTGAGGATTACTCATACTATCTTTGGTAAGGTAAATTCTGCCACCCAAATCCAATACAATTTGGTCTAAATCTTCAACGAGTTTTTTGAGCTTTTTATTCACTTTAAAATCGAGTGCTAGAGTATAACCTTCAAAAGGGAAGGAATTGTATGCGTTTGGATTATTCTTTCCAAATAACTTTAGTACCGCTAAAAAAGAGCCATTACCACTATGAGCAATGGTTTTTAAAATTCGTTCCATACCTTCTTTGCCTTTGTCTTTCGGAATTACCATTTGGTATTGTATAAAACCATTTTTACCATAGATTTTATTCCAATCATTGATGACATCTAAAGGGTAGAAAAAGGTTTCATAATCAATGATATTTTTGACGATTTTTTTAGACTGTTTTTTGTAATAAAGCCAATTGAAGATCTTTACAGTCCATTGGTTTAGAATAAAATTTGGAAAATAAAAAGGAACACTTGGTTTTAATTTAGGCTTTAGAACTAAAGGATTTTTAGCTAGCTTAGAAGCAAGTTCATCTTTTAGAGCGTGTTCTCCTCTCATAAGTATAGATTTACCAATGTCATCTCCTTTCTGTAAACAATCTATCCACGCTACGGTGTAAGTCCAATCTTCACTTTCTTCAAATAGTTGAAAGATTTCGTCTAGGTTTTTTGCTTTGATGCTTTCTTGTCGGATATAAGCCGTATCTATATTTTTAAGCTGAAATTTTGCAGATAAAATAATACCTGTAAGTCCCATTCCGCCAATGGTTGCCCAAAATAGGTCTGTGTTTTGAGTTCTAGAGCAGGTGATTATTTGAGCGTTGGCATTCAGTAGTTTAAATTCTAAAACATATTCTGAAAAACAACCTTCTGAATGATGGTTTTTGCCGTGTATATCGGAAGCTATGGCTCCTCCAATGCTAATGTATTTAGTACCTGGAGTTACATACAAAAAGTAACCTTGTGGTACAATAACTTCTAAAACATCAGAAAGAAGAACACCTGCTTCGCACTCAATAATTCCGTTAAGTCTATCAAAACTAATAAATTTGTTGAGTCTTTTGGTTGAGAAAATGTGTTCCCCTAAAGAAGCGTCTCCATAACATCTGCCATTTCCTCTAGCGATGACTTCGGGACGATTTTTAACAAAATCTTTAATTTTTTCAAGATTATCGTCTGTAACTATTTCCTTTTCAACAATGGGGAAATTCCCCCAATTAGAGACTTTTTGTATATGATTTTTCATTATTGTTTAGCGTAAATTTGGTAAAGAAAAACAACAATCCATAATACCAATGTAATTTGTATGTATCTGTCTTTATAGACTATTTTTGTTGGAGATTCAGTTCGATTATAGACTAGAGTTTGCTGTAAATATCTTAAAAACGCAAACAAGACAAAAACCACCGTATAGAAAACTCTAGGATGAAACCTAGCCTGTACTTCTGGAGATAAAGTAAACATAAGATAACAAACGATGGCCAAAGCACAGCTAATAGAAAGTGCAATATCTGCAAACTGAATGTTATAGCCGTCTAATGCTTTTCTAGTTTTACCTGTTAGTTGAGCATTTACTAATTCGCCTCTTCTTTTCCCAATCGCAAGAACTAAAGCAAGCACAAAAGTGAGTAAAATCGCCCACTGAGTAATGATAAGTCCTGTAATATAGCCTCCTGCTAATACTCTAAGTACAAAACCAATTGCAATAATAGTTATATCTAAAATAGCAATATGTTTGAGTTTGAAGGTATACGCCAAATTCATTACGAAATAGAATAAAATTATACTTCCAAACTTCCATATATTACCAATATTAAATACCGAAAGTCCTATCCATAAACCACCCAATATTGATAAAACAAGTCCACCAAAAAGTATTTGTGCAGTGGTTTTTGAAATTGCTCCACTGGCTAGAGGTCTGTTTTTTTTCTCAGGGTGCTGTCTGTCAGAATCTATATCCATATAATCGTTGATGATATAGATACTACTTGCAGTAAGTGAAAAAATAAGAAACGCAAAAAAACTAAGATAAAATAAATCAACCTCAAGTATTTTACCTGAAAATAGGAGAGGAACGAATATAAAAAGATTTTTTACCCATTGCTCTACTCTAAGTAGATTAAAATATTTCTTCATAAGTTTTGCAAAGCACAAAGATAACCATAAAATAAAAAACCGCAATTAAATGCGGTTTTGATTTTATATAGAACTTGGATTAGTTCCCTTTTTGAGCCTCTTTTATCATATTTTCGTTAGCAGTGATAGCGAACTCTACTCGTCTATTTTTTGCTCTTCCTTCGTCTGTATCATTACTAGCAATAGGTTCTGCTTCTCCTACTCCTTTAGCAATCATTCTACTAGATGCTATACCAAGAGAAGAAAGATAGCTTACTACTGCATTGGCTCTTCTTTCAGAAAGTCTTAAGTTATAATCATCAGCACCTCTGCTATCTGTGTGTCCGTAAACATTGATGTTGGTATCAGGATTATTCTTAAGCACTTGGGCTAATTTATCCAAATTGTTTTTAGCTACAGAAGTAAGGTTAGCAGAATCAAACCCAAAATTAACTGTATTTTCATTAAGGGTAATTTTAATACCTTCATTTACTCTTTCTACTTCCGCACCAGGTAAAGCCTCTTTAATTTCTTTGGCTTGTTTGTCCATTTTGCTACCAATAACATTACCAGCAACACCTCCAATGATACCGCCTAAAACAGCACCAGCAGGAGCATTTCTGCCATTACCTATATTATTACCTAGTATACCACCTATAACTGCTCCTGCAGCAGCACCTATAGCCGTTCCTTTTTGTTGATTATTAGCATTTTGAACAGATTCACAACTTGTAAGTAACAAACTTCCCGATAAAAATAATGCTGCTACATTGGTTTTATTAAATATTTTCATTTTATAGTTTATTTAGATTGATTTACTTTTTGAAATTCATAATACACTTTTATATAGTTACCTTCGAATGGAACATTCTGAACTAATGTAAATGAGTTATCTGTTTGGTTTTGAAATTCTAATACATACCCAGAAACATTTTGTTTAGCTTTTTCTCCAGAGTGTATTTTTTTAAACTGAAACTGATTTCCATTTACCACTTCAAATTTGATAGGCTGAGATATTGCTGGGCAACCATTATTTCCACTAAGAGTATAGCTGCCAGTCCAATTATTAGGTACTAAAGACCAAGTACTTCCCAAGAAACATTTAGCATCTACACCTTCATCAAAGGGTTTAATTTTATAGTTTTTATCGTAATTAACACTTACAACTTCCCAAGTTCCTTTAAGTTTCATAAAGTCTGAACGCTGATTTTGAGCTTGTTGACCTTTCTGTACTGTGGAGCATGCAGATAAAGATAAAGCTCCTATAAGTCCAGTAAAAAGTAGTTTTTTCATTATTATATTATTTTATACTGTGTTGAGTAGTAAAAATTGTGCCAATTAGCTTTTGAATATTAAAAAAATGGTTTTGTAGGTTGAACTTTGGGGAAAGTAAAGTAATTTTTAAAATGATTATCTTTGAAAAACATTAAATTATGAAGATGGCTAAATTTTTGATTTTTATATTAACATTTTTTTACTCTTTAGGGGTAGCTCAAAGCATTAAGGATAAGCTAGATAAAGCAACTAAAGCATTTTTAAATTCTCCTAAAATGTACGCTGCTAATATGTCTTTTTATGTAGCAGATGAAAATGGAAATTTCATCTATGAATATCAAGGAAATAAAGGGCTTTCTACCGCTAGTACACAGAAGATATTTACTGCTGCTACGGCTTTGGAGCTTTTAGGGAAAGATTATAAATATAAGACTAAAGCCGTTTATGATGGCGTTTTAGAAAGGAATATTTTAAAGGGAAATATTTATATTATCTCCAATGGAGACCCTACTCTTGGAAGTTGGAGGTACGAAGGTTATAAACCCGAAGATTTTCTAGAAAAGTTTTACACAGCTTTAAAAAATCAAGGTATCAAGAAGGTAGAAGGTAATTTAATTATAGATGATACTTATTTTGATTTTCAAACCACGCCAGGAGGTTGGGCTTGGAACGATATAGGCAATTATTATGGTGCTGGCGTTTGGGGCGTTAATTGGAGAGAAAATCAGTTTGATATAGATATTGAGGGAGGAGCTTCTATTGGTAAACCTACAAAAATTAAGTCTTTTTCTTATCCTTTGGTACAGGTGAAATGGTTTAATGAGTTAACTTCAGCGGTTTCAAATTCGGGAGATAAAAGTTTAATTTATACCGCTCCATACAGTTCTGTGGCGAGTATCAACGGAACACTTCCTGCTCAAAAAACGACTAAAATTTCGGGAGCAACGCCTAATCCGCCAGTTCAGTTGGGTGCAGAAATGGTTAATTGCATTAAATCTAAAGGGATAGAGTTTTCGGGAGAAGTCATAACGGGTAGACAATTACTTTTAGATGGAAAATCTGTTCCGTCTGTTACAGGCAAGCCTTTTTTTGAATATGAATCTCCTGAGTTGAGTAAAATAGTCTATTGGTTTTTGAGAAAAAGTGTTAATCTTTACGGAGAAACCTTCATTAAAACTCTAGGAAAAGAACAAAATAATGATTCTAGTTTTTCCAGTGGTGTTTCGGTGCTGAAAAACTTTTGGAAATCTAAAGGCATTCATACTGCGATGATTAATTTTACAGACGGTAGTGGATTGTCGCCTCAGAACTATGCTTCGGCTAGGGCAGAAGTTCAGGCTTTACTTTGGGCTCAAAAGCAACCTTGGTTTAATGAGTTTTATAATGCATTGCCTATTTATAATGATATGAAAATGAAAAGCGGTACAATAAAAGATGCCAAAGGTTATACAGGTTATCATACTTCTAAAAATGGTAAAAAGTATGTCTTTTCTATTATCGTGAATAATTATGATGGAGATGGTATCAATAATGAATTGTTTTCAATTCTTAATAACCTTAAATAATTGTATTGTTATCCCTAATGAAAAAAAACAGAAACATATTCTCTAAAGTCAATTTTTTAGTGGTTTTTCTGCTGTTTAGTACGGTTGTATTTGCTCTTATCATTTACTCTGTGGTTATTGTGAGAGATTTAAGGCAGAAAGAAACGGCTAATATGGCGGTTTTTGCCAAAGCTATGAGGTTTTTACAAGATGAAAATCAGGGAGATGTAAGAATGTTGGAACTGGTTCAGGAAATTATTACCACTAATGATAATATCCCAATTATTGTAACTAATCACCAAGGAGAACCAATTAAAGAATTTGTTAAGAATATTCCTGATAAAATTAAAGATAATCCAAAGGCTCTGAAGATTCGCCTAGAGGAAATGAAAGAAGGATATCCACCTTTTGAGTTGCAAATTTCGGAAGGTAATATACAGTATCTTTATTTTGATAATTCGGATTTGATGAATAACCTTAGATACTATCCTGCATTGCTTGGTTTTTTCATTTTATTGTATCTGTTGTTTGCCTATTGGTTTTTTAAAATCGTAAAAAAAACAGACGAAGGCTATCTTTGGGCAGGATTGGCTAAGGAGACGGCACATCAAATAGGAACGCCGCTTTCCTCTATGATAGGTTGGATAGAAATTCTAAGAATGGAGCATGAAAACAGCGTTGGAGTACAGGAGATAGAAAAGGATATACATAGGCTTACCACAATATCAGAGCGTTTTTCTAAGGTAGGTTCAGTCCCAGAGCTTAACGATTTTAACCTCAATGAAACTCTACAGCAAAACTATGATTATCTTAAAACTCGTATTTCTAAGAAAGTGGAATTTAATATAGTTTTACCATCTAAGGAAGTGCTGATACCTCACAATCGTATTCTGATGAGTTGGGTCATAGAAAATCTTATTAAAAATGCGGTAGATGCGATGAAAGGTGACGGTAAATTAGAATTGAAATTGTATCAAAAAAATAAAAAAATCATTATAGATATACAAGATACAGGTTGTGGTATGTCTGCAAAACAAGTAAGAAATGTTTTTAACCCAGGATATTCTACTAAGAAGAGAGGTTGGGGATTAGGATTATCTCTATCTAAAAGAGTGATTAAAGATTACCATAAAGGCGATATAAAAGTTGCCCATACAGAGATTGGTAAAGGAAGTGTTTTTAGGATAGAAATGTTTATCTGATACAAAATAGCCCTAATTTTCGTTATTAGGACTATTTTGTATTTAGATTCTTAGTAGTTAGCTTTTTCCTAGCTTAATTTTCAGGTTTTTTATCATTTCTTCGGTCATCATTTTGATGTCAAACTCATAGGAAAGTCCCCAATCTTCTTTGGCTTTGCTATCGTCTATAGAAGCAGGCCAAGAATCGGCGATGCTTTGTCTGAAATCGGGTTGATAAGAGATTTTGAAATCAGGCATTATCTTTTTAATTTCATTTGCAAGTTCTGCGGGTGTAAAAGACATACCTCCTAGATTATAAGAACCCCAAACACTGATGTTCTCTGCAGGTTCTTGCATTAGTTTTATGGTAGCGTTTATAGCATCGTCCATATAGAGCATAGGCATAGCCGTATTTTCCGAAATAAAACATTGGTACTCGCCTTTTTCTACTGCTTCGTAGAATATTTCCACGGCATAATCGGTAGTACCTCCACCTGCAGGAGCTTTCCAAGAAATAAGACCCGGGTATCTTATACTACGCACATCTACACCATATTTATCGTGGTAATATTCACACCATTTCTCTCCAGCCATTTTAGAAATACCATACACAGTGGTAGGGTTAAGTACCACATCTTGCCCAACATTGTGCTTTGGAATGCCTTTACCAAATACGGCAATGGAGCTTGGCCAAAATATCTTTTTTAAATAGCCTTCTTTTGCTAATTCGCAGAGGTGAAGTAGTGGTTCTAGATTGAGCTTCCAAGCAAAAAGTGGTTGTTTCTCTGAAGTTCCAGATAAGAGAGATGCTAAGTGATAAACCGTAGTAATTTTATTTTCTTTAATAAAATCTTCCAATAGTTTAAAGTTCGTTACATCTATTCTTTCGTAGTGTCCAGCAGTAGTAATGCCTTCTCTCCATTTATCAATTCCAGAAGCAATAACATTCTCTTTACCGTAAATTTCTACTAACTTTGCTGTAAGTTCGGTACCGATTTGCCCTAAAGCTCCTGTGATGAGTATTTTTTCATTTTTACTTTCCATAGTTTGTTCCGATTTCATTTTTACAAAGGTACTAAATACGCCTATTTTTTGGAAATGTTTTTGGTTAGAAATTTTAATTTAATGATTAGATTTGTATCCAAATTAAAGTGATAAAATGATTAGAAAAGCCCAAAGGGAAGATATACCATTGATACAAAGTCTTGCAAAGCAGTCGTGGAATAGCCATTATATAGGAATTATCTCGCAAGAGCAGATAGATTATATGTTGGGTATGATGTACTCCGATGAAGAGTTAAACCAACATTTTGATAACCCTCAATATCATTATTATTTGATGTTGAATGATGGTGTAGAGGTAGGATTTATGGGGTTTGAAATAGGCTATGAACCTCAAACCACCAAATTACACAGACTTTATCTTTTAGCGGAGGCTAAAGGAAAAGGGTTAGGAAAGGAGTCAATAGACTTTTTAAAAAGAGAAGTGAAAAGCCATAAGGATAAGGCTATCATATTAAATGTTAATAAGAAAAATCCGTCGTTTAATTTCTATAAAAGTCAAGGGTTTGAGGTAGAGCAGGAAGTGGTGCTGGAAGTAGGCGAGGGCTTTGTGATGGACGATTATATTATGAAAATAGCCATAGAAATTTAATTCTATGGCTATTTTTTATTAGAGCAAAGACTAAATAATATTTATCTATTGCATTAGTTTTTTCACTGCTTTTTTCACAGCTTCTGCATCTATTCCGTATTTTTTCATCAGCTCGGCTGGTGTGGCAGACTCACCGAAGGTATCGTTTACGGCAACAAATTCTTGTCTTGTAGGGTGCTTTCTTGCAAGTAGTCCTGCTACAGACTCGCCAAGTCCTCCAAGGTAGTTATGTTCTTCTGCCGTTACAATCTTTCCTGTTTTCTTTACAGATTTTAAAATGATTTCCTCGTCCAAAGGTTTAATCGTGTGGATATTGATAACTTCGCAAGAGATACCTTCTTTCTCTAGTTCTTCTGCAGCTACTAGAGACTCCCAAACCAAA
Organism: Riemerella anatipestifer; assembly: GCF_009670965.2. NCBI lineage: Bacteria > Pseudomonadati > Bacteroidota > Flavobacteriia > Flavobacteriales > Weeksellaceae > Riemerella > Riemerella anatipestifer. The sequence continues at coordinate 1,819,045 of NZ_CP073239.1, forward strand.
TGTCCTGTTGCTACAATGGTTACATCTTTACCTTCTTGCAACAAAATCCCTTTACCGATTTCAAAAGGCATATCTTCTGGCATAAACACAGGTACAGCAGGTCTTCCGAATCTTAAATAGACAGGACCGTTATAGTCTGCAATGGCAATGGTAGCCGCTTTAGTTTGGTTATAGTCGCACGGGTTGATAACTACCATACCTGGCAACATTTTCATCATACCAATATCTTCTAACACTTGGTGGGTTGCACCGTCTTCTCCTAAGGTAAGCCCTGCGTGAGATGCACATATCTTAACATTTTTACCAGAGTAAGCCACAGATTGACGAATTTGGTCGTAAACTCTAGAAGTAGAAAAGTTAGCAAAAGTACCTGTAAACGGTATTTTACCATTGATGCTAAGCCCTGCAGCGATGCCTATCATATTTGCTTCAGCGATGCCTACTTGGAAAAATCTTTCTGGAGCTTTCTCTATAAACTTCTCCATTTTTAGAGAGCCGATAAGGTCGGCACAAAGTGCTACTACATTTGGGTTTTTGTCAGCAAGTTCTGCTAGTCCAGCACCAAAGCCACTTCTTGTATCTTTTTTTTCGGTATAAGTATATTTCATTATTTCTTTTTTTGAGGTTTAATAATCAGCTAAATTATCTGTAGAAAGTTGAGCAAGGGCTTTTTCTAGTTGCTCGTCATTAGGAGCCTTACCGTGCCAAGCGTGAGTTCCCATCATAAAATCTACTCCGTTACCCATTTCAGTATGCATAATGATAGCGATAGGTTTTCCTTTTCCTGTTTGTGCTTTAGCTTCTTCTAGTGTCGCAATTACAGCTTCTAGGTTGTTACCTTCTTTAACTTCCAATACTTGCCAATCAAAGGCTTCTAATTTAGCTTTTAAATTCCCTAAAGAAAGTACATCAGATACATCACCGTCTATTTGTCGGTTGTTGTAGTCTATGGTTGCAATTAGGTTATCTACTTTATTATGGCTAGCGTACATAAGAGCTTCCCAAATTTGCCCTTCTTGTAATTCTCCATCGCCGTGTAGAGAGAATACAATACCTTTATCACCATTTAGCTTTTTACCTAGAGCTGCACCTACAGCTACAGAAAGCCCTTGCCCTAGAGAACCAGAAGCAATTCTCACTCCAGGTAAACCTTCGTGTGTGGTAGGGTGTCCTTGTAATCTAGTGTCTAGTTTTCTGAAAGTAGCCAATTCTTCTACTGGAAAGAAGTTGAATCTAGCAAGTGTACTGTAATACACAGGAGAAATATGCCCATTAGAAAGGAAGAATAAATCTTCGTTTTTGCCCTCCATTTTAAATGGTAGCGAGTAGTTCATTACCTTTCCGTAAAGAGCTGTAAAGTATTCTACACAACCCAAAGAGCCACCTGGGTGTCCAGAGTTTACTGCGTGTACCATTCTCAAAATATCTCTTCTGATTTGTGTGGTGAGATGTTTTAATTCTTCTACTGATTTTGCCATTATAATATAGGTTTAATTTTATTGAAATGATTGTTTTTTACTACTGATAAACCAAAGTCCTACAAAGGTAAGCAATCCGTTGATGATAAGTAATTCTAACCCGATTTGGAAATCTCCAAAAACAAGACTTTGATATTTATCTATTAAAAATGATAAGATAGGAGCGGCGATACAGATGTAAGGCACTAGCTTATCTTTAACCGTTCTTTTAGTGAAAATCCCAAAAGCGAAAAGCCCAAGTAGAGGTCCATAGGTAAATCCTGCTAATTTAAGGATAAGCCCTATCATAGAATTATCGTTAATCCATTTAAAAATGAGTACCATTATTAAAAATGATACTGCCACCCAAAGGTGTACTCTCTTTCTAAATTTTTCTTTTTCGGAAGCGGAGATATTTTTTTCTTTCAGTCCAAATATATCAATACAAAGAGATGAAGTCAGTGCTGTCATAGCTCCATCAGCACTAGGAAATAGGGCGGAAATAAGAGCAATAATGAAAATAATAGAAATAAATGGCGGCATATGATTAAGAGCCACATCTGGAAATAGCTGGTCTCCAGTGCTAGAAATATTCTCTTGTATGCCATAAAGATGTAATAGCCCACCCATGTAAAGGAATAATGAAATAACACCTAGCAAGATAAACCCTAGAGTTACCATATTTTTCTGACTGTCTTTTAGGTTGGTTACCGAGATAGATTTTTGCATCATTTCTTGGTCAATTCCTGTCATTGTAATGGTAATGAAGGCTCCTGCTAAGATTTGTTTAATGAAGAACCCTTTATCATTAACATTGGTGTCAAATACTTTAGTATAACCTTGTTCACTCATTGCGGTAAAGCTATCTGCGATATTCAGTCCTAAATGATTAAGCATATAGAAAGTACAGACAATCAGTCCTAAAAGCATTCCTGTGGTTTGCAGAGTGTCCGTCCATACGATGGTTTTTACGCCGCCTTCGTAGGTGTAGAGGATAATCATTACCAAAATAATGAGCGTAGTTACAATAAAAGGAACGCCAAGGCTATCCAAGATAGTCATTTGTAAAATATTTACCACTAAATAAAGCCTAGCCGTAGCACCTACTAAACGAGATACAATAAAAATAGAAGCTCCTGATTTATAAGATAAAGCTCCCATTCTCTGCTGAAGGTATCCGTAGATGGAGGTCAGTTTTAGTCTGTAATAAAGAGGTAATAAGACATACGCAATTACAATGTATCCTATGAGGTATCCTATGGTAACTTGTAGGTAGTGGAAGCTGTCTTTTCCCACCTGTCCAGGTACACTTACAAAGGTAACTCCAGAGAGAGAAGTCCCTATCATACCGAATGCTACCAAAACCCAATTACTACTCCTATTGCCTATAAAAAAACTATCATTATTACTTCCTTTACCCGTTCTATAAGCTACCCATAGCAGAATGCCAAAATAGGCAATAATAATTCCTAGTAAGAGAATTGGCGACATACGAAAATCATTTTCTATAAACATCGCAAAGATAACTTTTTCTTGTGGGGTAAAAAAATAGACTTTCTAAAAAATTCTTAAAAATACGACTTTGATTCTCCTATTTGTTAATGGTGAATACTTGTGTTTAGAATTTTATAATGAGTTTAAAAAACACTATTTTTGCAAAATGAATTCACTAATAGATAAATATAATATACCAGGTCCTAGATATACTTCATATCCCACAGTACCTTACTGGGAAGAAGAGAGTTTTTCTCATCAATCTTGGGAACACACGGTAATAAAATCATTTAAGGAGTCTAAAGACGAAGGAATTTCTATCTACATACATTTGCCATTTTGTGAGCAATTATGTACCTTTTGTGCCTGTCATAAAAGGATTACAAAGCAACATTCTGTAGAAACACCTTATTTGCAGTCGGTGATTAAAGAGTGGCAACTGTACTTGGCTCTTTTTGATGAAAAACCTAAAATTAAGGAACTACATTTAGGTGGAGGCACGCCTACTTTTTTCTCGCCTGAAAACTTGAAAATATTGATAGAGGAAATTCTTTCAGGTGGAACAATAGCAGAAAAGCCCGAATTTTCTTTTGAAGGACACCCTAACAATACCACTAGAGAGCATTTGCAAGTGCTTTACGATTTAGGATTTAGAAGGGTGAGTTTTGGGGTGCAAGATTATGATGAAAAAGTACAAAAAGCCATCAATAGAGTTCAGCCTTTTGAGAATGTAGAAAAAGTAACCCAGTGGGCTAGAGAAATAGGCTACGAAAGTGTTTCTCACGATTTAGTTTTTGGGCTTCCGTTCCATACTTGGGAAAAAATGGAATATACCATAAGAAAAACAATGACTTTGAAACCCGATAGACTAGCATTTTATTCTTACGCTCATGTGCCTTGGATTAAAGGAGTAGGGCAGAGAGGTTTTGATGAGAATGACCTTCCATCAGGCGAAGAAAAAAGAAAACTCTACGAGAATGGAAAACAGCTTTTGGAAGAGTTAGGCTACAAAGAGATAGGAATGGACCATTTCTCACTAGAGCACGATGACCTTTATCAATCGATGCTTAACAAGAAAATTCATAGGAATTTTATGGGTTATACTTCAGGGAAAACTCAACTTATGGTAGGTTTGGGTATGAGTGCTATTTCTGACTCTTGGTATGCTTTTGCTCAAAATGAAAAGACGGTAGAAGCCTATCAGCAACGAGTAGAGAAAGGAGAAATCCCAGTGTTTAGAGGGCATATCCTAACCGATGAAGATTTGAAAATCCGTCGTCATATACTCAATATTATGTGTCAGCTAGAGACTTCTTGGACGGATGCAACGGCTTTTCCAGAGCTAGAAACTACCATAGAGAAACTTAAAGAGATGGAGGCAGATGGTCTTGTGGAAATATCAGAAAATAAAATCAGAATTACAGAAGCTGGTAAGGCATTCACACGAAATGTAGCGATGACTTTTGATTTGAGAATGTTAAGAAAAGCTCCAGAAACTAGAATTTTTTCTATGACTGTTTAGAAGAGTATTGATATTTCTCATTTGTTTAAAATGAAAACAATGGCAAATAAAGTTTATAATTATACTGAAAAACATTATATTTGCCGACTATAATTTTTAATGTTGTAAATTACTGAAAATGCAAGGAAAAGGACTTATTACAGTTGTTGCGATTGTTCTAGGGCTTATTTGTCTTAACGAAATGCTCCCTACTTTTTATGCGAGCAAGGTAGAGAAAGAAGCTAGAGCTATAGCAGGAGACAATCAGGTAAAGTATCAAAAAGAGATAGATCGTCTGTCTAAAGATACGCTTAATTTAGGGTTTACTAAACTTTACTACACTGCTGCTAAAGAGCGTGAAATGAAGTTAGGTCTAGACTTAAAAGGTGGTATCAATGTGCTTTTAGAAATTAACCAAAGAGACTTGGTGATGGATTTAACTAACTATTCATCTAATCCAATACTTATAGAAGCACTAGATAAAACAGATGTAGCTCAGAAAAATTCTACTAAATCTTATATAGAGGACTTCTTTGTTCAGTTTGATAATGTAAACAAGAGCAAAGGAGCAAACTTAAAGTTGGCGAGTCCAGAAATATTTGGAACTCAAAAATTAAGTAGTGAAATCAAATTTAATACTACTGATGACGAGGTTAAATCTATCATCAGAAAGAAAATAGATGCTGCGGTAGGTTCTGCTTACGAAGTTATTAGAACTCGTATAGACAAAATGGGGGTTACTCAGCCTAATGTTCAGAGAGTACCAGGTACAGGTAGAATATTGGTGGAGATGCCAGGTATTAAAGATATTGATAGAGTAAAGAAAATGCTTCAGACTTCTGCTAAACTTCAGTTTTGGGAAGTTCAGCAAGTGCCAGAAGTAGCACCTTACTTTGAGCAACTTTCAAAATTAGTATTAGCTAAGGGAGACTCTATGGGTGTTGCTAAAACAACTAATTTCCCAGCGTTGCTTAATCTAAATACGCTTAGAAGTAATGGAGTTGGTAATATTAAATTAAGCGACACAGCTACGATTAACAAAATTCTTAATAGCTCAGTAGCTTTAAACGCAAGACCAAGTAACATTAAATATACTAAGTTTTTATGGGCTTATAAGCCTGAATCTACAGATCCTGACCACTTGGTACTGTATGCTATTCGTTCTAATATTTCAGGTAAAGCTCCTGTAGATGGTGCAGTAGATAAGGCAAATATCAGCTACGACCAAATAGGTAGAGTAGTGGTAGATATGCAGATGGATAGCGAGGGAACTAAAGACTGGAAGATTCTAACCGAAAAAAATGTGGGTAAACCAGTGGCGGTTACTCTAGACAATAGAGTATATACAGCACCTAATGTAGTAAATGCTATCCCTAATGGGCGTACACAAATTTCGGGTAACTTTACTCAAGATGAAGCTCAAGATTTAGTAAATGTTTTGAACACAGGTAAATTACCAGCAAGTGCTAAAATTGTACAGGCAGATGTTGTAGGACCATCTTTAGGTCAGGCTTCTATTGATGCTGGTATGTGGTCATTTATTATAGCATTTATCTTCATTGTAGTTTATATTATATTCTACTACGGAGGTGCAGGTGTTTATGCTGTAATTGCTATGATTATCAACTTGTTCTATATCTTTGGTATTATGGACTCTATGGATGCTACGCTTACTTTACCAGGTATTGCGGGTATTGTTTTAACGATGGCGATGGCAGTAGATACCAATGTAATTATCTATGAAAGAACTAAAGAAGAGCTTTTTGCAGGTAAAAATATTAGAGAGGCTTATCATGATGGTTTCAAACATGCACTTTCAGCAATTGTAGACGGACATATCACTACATTGCTTACTGCGGTGGTACTTTATATATTTGGTACAGGACCTATCCAAGGTTTTGCAGTGACACTTATCATAGGTCTTATTATGACATTCTTTACTTCAGTGCTACTTTCTAGAGTAATGATATTTAGTAGACTTAATAAAGGTAAAGGTCTTTCTGTATGGACATCAGCTACGAAAAATGTATTTAGAAATGTATGGGTAGCCTTCATAGAGAAGAGAAAGTTTGCTTATGCTTTTTCAGGAATTCTTACTGCAATATGTATAGTTTCTATAGCGGTAAACGGCTTTAAGCTAGGGGTAGATTTTGAAGGAGGAAGAAACTATGTGGTTAAGTTTGATAAAACTGTAGATGCTGCTCAAGCGGAAGCTAGTCTATCAGAATTGTTCCAAACTAAGGACGGAAAGAATAACTCAGTAGATGTAAAGACATTTGGTACTTCTAATCAGTTAAAAATCACAACTGACTATAAGATTGATGATGAATCATTAGCGGCAGACCAAGAGATTGAAGCTAAATTATTTGAAGGATTGAAGTCTAATTATCCAGCTGGTTATACATTAGATAAATTTAAGAGTGCGGAGGGAGATAATTTAGGTATAGTTTCATCTACTAAAGTAGGACCATCTGTAGCAGATGATATTAAGATAGGTGGTACTTTTGCAGTGCTAGCCTCTTTATTAGGAATATTTGTCTATATCTTGTTCCGTTTTAGAAGATGGCAGTTCTCTTTAGGTGCTGTGTTAGCATTGTTCCATGACGCTATTATCATTTTAGGAGCTTACTCTTTATTCTATAAAATTTCTCCTTTCAATATGGAGATTAATCAGGACTTTATAGCAGCTATCCTTACGGTATTGGGGTACTCTATCAATGATACCGTAATTGTATTTGACCGTATCCGTGAGTATCTTAGAGAAAAGAAATCAGCTACATTATCTGGTTTGTTTAATGATTCTATTAGCAGTACTTTAGGTAGAACTTTTAATACTTCATTTACGGTATTGATGGTAATTTTGGCGATATTTATATTCGGAGGTGAAAGTTTAAGAGGATTTATGTTTGCCTTATTATTAGGTATAGGTTTTGGTACTTATTCGTCTATATTTATTGCTTCCGCAATTGCTTACGATTTCTTGAAAGGAAAGAAAAAGGATGAATTGAAATAAAAATTATTATTAAAATACAAAGCCTCCTTTTTATACTGAAAGAAAGGAGGCTTTTTTTGTTTGATTTTTTTGAAATGAATAAAATAGCATTTTTAGGGCCACAGGCTTCTTTTACACAGTTGGCAGCTTCTCAGATTTTTTTGAATGAGGAGCTATTACCTCAAACCAGTATATTAGACTGTTTTATAGCTTTAGACGAGGGTAAGGTAGATAAAATTGTAGTGCCTTTAGAAAACTCCATAGAGGGCACCGTTTCAGTAACTCTGGATTATTTATATGATTTTAAAGATATTACTATCAATACAGAGGTAGTGATGCCTATTTCTCATCATTTAATGGTGCATCCCAATAATACTTTGGTAGAGAATATTATTTCTCACCCACAGGCATTAGCCCAAACTTTTCATTTTAGAAGGAATCATTTCAAAGAAGTTTTGACCACAGATTATACTTCTACGGCAGCGGCGGCAAAACTAGTTTCAGAAAATCCAGATAAACCTTGGGCGGCGGTTGCCAATACTTATGCAGCGAAACTTTATAACCTTAAAATTTTACATTCTAACATACAGGATTTTGAACAAAACCACACTCGTTTTGTGGTGGTTTCAAAGAAAGGAGGAAATAAGTTAGAACTACCTTGTCAGTCTTTAGCTCAAAAATCAAGTCTATTGGTTACTTTACCAACAGACTATGCTGGAGGGTTGCATCAAATTCTATCGGTATTTGCGTGGCGTAAGATGAATTTATCTAAAATAGAAAGCCGAACTCTAAAAACAGGACTTGGTAATTATTTTTTTTTCATCAATGTTGTAGGAGATTGGGGAAATATCCTTTATCAAAATGCATTGGAAGAATTAGAGTCTATAGGAGTTAAGGTTAAATTTCTAGGCGATTATAACGAGTATCTTTTAGAAGGCTAGGAAAAAATTGATAACAAAAATAAAAAACGGTTTGACAAAAAATCAAACCGCTTTAAAATTTATTTAAAAATCTATATTAAAAGGTTCTTCTTCTGTACTACTAATGCCTAGTGCTTCGTAGATATATTTAAAGGTAGAGAGTAAAACAGGTCTTCCACCGATGATACATACATTATGCTCAAAGTGTGCTGAAGGAAGGTTATCTTTAGTAGTTACCGTCCAGCCATCACTATGGAAAACCACCTCGTGAGTTCCCATGTTAATCATAGGTTCTATGGCTAGAGCAATACCGTCTTTTAGTACCTTTCCACTTCCTTTTCTACCGTAGTTAGGTACTTGTGGGTCTTCGTGCATTTTTCTGCCTAAACCATGCCCTACAAGTTCTTTTACCACGCCATAGCCATGAGCTTCGCAGTGGCTTTGTATAGCGTGAGAAATATCACCAACGCGTTTTCCTCTTACGCATTGTTCTATCCCTTTGTATAAAGATTCTTTGGTTACTTTTAGTAATTCTTTGGTTTCTGGAGCTACTTCTCCTACTTCAAAAGAGTAAGCGTGGTCGCCATAAAAGCCATTCATATAGACACCACAATCTACAGAAAGTATATCGCCCTCTTTAAGAGGAGTATCATTAGGAATACCGTGTACCACTTCTGAATTTGGCGAAATACAAAGATTTTTAGGAAAGCCATACATTCCTAGAAAAGCAGGTTCTCCACCGTGGTCTTTTATGTATTCCGCGGCTAGAGTATCCAAATGATTGGTGGTAACACCTGGTTTTATTTCCTTTGCTAGCATACCCAAAGTTTTAGAAACCAGTTGGGCACTCTCCTTTATCAATCTTAGCTCCTCAATCGTCTTAAGTTGTATCATAAATGATTGTTTTTTATGAACTTTTTACCAAAAAAGCCCTTTTTTCTTTTCTTTTTTCAGTTTAGAATATGCCAAAACTTCTTTACCTTCTACTCTGAATTCTATTTTATCTTTAATGATATTATAGACTTCGCCCCAACCTGGAAAACCACCAAGGTTTCTATCATCAATAAATAAATCTGCATCAAGCTTTCTACTTTGTGTCGCACTATCAAAAACTTCTCCTTCAAAACTTGAGTTGATAGCATAAAATTCTAGTCCATGTTTTCTGCAGAATTCTACGGCTTCGTCTAGAGCTTTTCCGCTACGGTAAGTCCATAGTATTAGTCTATAGCCTTCCATTTGGAGTTTTTTTAGAGTTTCAAATGCAAAAACTTTAGGCTTACCTATTCCTGGGTAAGCGTCTTCTACAATAGTGCCATCAAAATCTATAGCTAATTTTTTATTGTTAAGCATAACTTAGGTATTAAAATCTTAATGAGCTACAAATATAGTTATAAATGTAGATTTTTTGAATATTTTAGTCTATTTTTGGACACAAATAAAATTAGAAGTAAAATGAAAAATTTTGGTATTGCTGTTTTGGTTTTAGGAGCATTGGCATCTTGTAATAAAAAAGAAAATGAAAAAAACTCTGTAAATCATACTTCATCAGAGGTAGTTCAAGAAAGCGTTACGGATAAGAATGAGGCTACTGAAACTTATGAAGGAGTATTTCCTTGTGCTGATTGTGACGGGATTAAGGTTACTCTGACTTTAAACCAAAAAGACTGGTCTTACCATATGACTTCAGATTATATGGATAAGGAAAAGTTAGAAAACAACGGAACTTTTACATGGGATGTTACCAAAAAATTTATTACACTTACCGACGGAGAAGATGCTGAGGAACAACAAGTATTCTATGTTTCTGATAAAGGTCTTTTCTTAGTTCCAGAAGTTGGTTCTAAGGATATTAAAGAAGATTATCAACTTATAAAAAAGTAAATTTAATACAGTTTCATTTAAAACCAACCTCTCCTAAGTTGGTTTACTACTGCGTTTAGATTGAAGTTAAACATAAATCTAATCCTTTTAGAGTAGTCTTTAAAAGAAGGCTCAAACCCTAAAGAGGATTGGATAGGAAAGTAGATTTCAAATAAATCAGGGATAACTTTTAGACTTGCACCTGTATCCCATATAAAGCGTGGAGATTGGTTTTTGTTTTTATACAATCCTACATCTGCGTATACGCTAAAGAAACGGAACGAATGCAAGTCTATATTAACGCTATTTATCCACTGGTTTGCAGTATCATTTATGGCAGACTTAAACGCTCCCTCTGCCATTATAAATTGTCTAGGTGCAAGGTAGTTGCTGTTAGTTTGTCTGATAATACTATAGGTAAATGCATAGTTAGATAAGTAAGAAATTCCAAAATCAAAGTAAGAGTTTCTTGTTTGATTCTGTAAAAAATAGCCTCCAAAAAATCTTAAACTAAGTTTTTTATTTTGTTGATATTCCCATCTGTAAAAAGCTTCTGCTGAAATTTTGCTAAAATCTCCACCTGCTTGGAAATTGGTTGAAAATAGTTTTTCATGTATAGCTTTTCTATCAGAATAGGTATAATTTATATTGAATAGGCTATACTTATCATAATCGTTCATTTCTTGCATCAATGGGCTTAAATCTCTTGTAAGATGCTGAAATGAAGCCCCAAATCTTTGCTCTATTTGGCTTCTAGCATCTTTAGGCAAAGTGATATTAGAAAAAATTGTTAGCCTTCTAAAAGCCAAGTCTTTATTATAGTGAAAATAGGTGGCATTTGCTCCTATTCTCCAATTTTGAAAAAAACTGTTAGGTGGTAAAATATTATAGGATACTCCTGCTGAGCCAGTAAGTTTATTAGTTCCTGTACTATAGTAAGGCATTACAGAATAAAGGAAAGGCTTGTCTAAAAGATTACTGTTACTTATGCGAGCTCCTATAAGTACTTTATCGTAAAAATTATAATTTAACCAAGGTGAAATATAAATTTCCTCATATTCTGGGTCTGGAATATCGGTATAAAATTTTAGCCTTGGTTTCTTCATATTATAGAATATTCCTTTAGTATAGAGGTAGTTATTCCTGACATTATATTCGGGGAGAAGATAGTCATCGTTTATTACGATTTTTTCTACATCGGTTTGTGGAATGTGATAAATTTCTTTCTTTTTGTTTGAAGAATCGTACCAATATAGACTATCTTGGTTATCAGAGTTTGTAACCTTTAACTGGAACGGCACTTTTTCCTCAGTATTTTTGTGAATATGAACGAGTAGTCCATTTTCCTGTTTTTCAACCTTTTTAATTTTGAAATCTAATCTATTTTTTTTCCTGATGAAATTAGCTGCAAAATTTGCAGAATATTTGGATTCAATAATGAGTTGATTTAAGAAATCTTCTTTATTGATAACCGTTCCGTTATGTTCAGATAAATATCTTTTAAGAAAGTTATTAAACTGATTTACGCCCATTTTTTCAGCAATAAAGTTAAATAAACTTCCTACTTCCATCTGGCTTACTGCCGTGGTGTTAAAGTTGCTCATTAGCTGGAGCGGTGTGTCTATAGGCTGATCAATATTTTGGCTGGTAATGTATTGATAAGTAATCCCATACCGTTCTGTAAGCTTGAGTTTAGAAGCATTACTCCATTTTAGAGGGCTTATTTTAAAAAGAGTGAGTTTATCAGGTAATTGCCCTAAGAGTTTTTCATCGTTATAAATAGTCTTTAAATACCTTATTTCTAGGTATGTTTTTAGCCCGTTTTCAATCCAATGGGCATTAAGATTATCCGTTTGTAAAAGATGTTCTACACACTTTTTTGAAATGATGGAGAAATAATTAAGATCAGTTTTTTGAGCGTCGCTGAACATTTTAAGCTTAAACTTCCCGAACTTAAAATCATCAATTCCTGTGAAGTTATTTTCGTTTTTAGTTCTTTCACTTATGAGTATTTTTTTAGGCAATTTACCTAGACTTTCTTCTATGAAATTGAGTTGGAGCGGCACATAAAAATAGAGCGACTGCTTTTCTTCTTGACTTATAGGATAGGTGAACTCTACCAAAGTATTTTTGTGGACTATTGTGAATTTTTCCTCATTATTTTTTAATGAAACTACAAATTCAGGGTCTGTATTTAGAGTTCCTGTAAAGTGGTTTGGCTGAACTTCTTGTAGATTGCTACTTGCTTTAAGTAGAGGGTTATCTAATTGTACGTCCCAAAAAACACCTATATATTGTTTTTCGTCTAAATTTTGGAAATATCTTGGCTCATTGCTGGTATTAGAAACTAGAAAGAAATACTTTAGTAAGGCTTTTTCTTTTTCTGAATTCCAGCCTATACCTGTGTATTTGGAGTGTGGAAGTTGTAGTTCGTAGGTTAGATTCAATTCTATTTTATTATCTTTACTTTTAGCATGTTCTAATGGTACAGAAATAATTTCTTGGTCAAGATTGGTGTATTTTTCACCGTTGATACTTAAACTTTTTAGATAACCTCTGTCTTTTGGTTTGGAGAAATAAAGGTCAGTTTTTCGAGCCTCTAGCATTCTTTTAGCAAGGGTGGTGTTTTTGGGTTGATAAGCTGCTATCCAGTTTAGAAGCTGAAAGTTATCCGATTTTTCGTTTTGATAACGAACTATTTTTTGATTGATAATAACTCTATTTTCTTTCGTTTTGGGAAATGAAACTTTAGCCCAAATACTATCTTGCTGAGCTTTTACAGCACAACTTAGAATAGAAAATAAAAATATTAGAATAGATGGTAATGCTTTTTTCACAACTTAAAATGTTGCCAAAGATACATTTTTAGATGATATAAAAAGAAAAATTGGCTTGGTGACTCTTTTGCATTTTTGTTTGGCTTTATGTGTTACCAAAAGTATTGGAATTCTTAAAGTAAATCTAAGTATTTATTGTGAAGTTTCAAATAGCTTTTCAAAGAACATTCAACACTTCCTCCATTTTGTTCAAAATGCTCACTTGTTGGTTGATATTTTTCCATAATTTCGTTCAAGTGATTAGAGTAAATTTCACTCAGAAAAAATCCGTCTAAATATCCGCTACAATCAACAAGTAAATTTGGATTAGTTTCTAAAATTAGAAAACCTGTTTTTTCCCAATTGTCAGTCTTTTTTAAATCAAAGAAATAATTATTGTCATTTTCTAACAACCATTTTACAATACTTTTTTCGTTTTCTGGGTTTATTTTATGGTATATATCTAAAGCATTTTTTGCCAAATTATTTTTCTTAAAATTGTGAATCAGATTGGAAACTTCGCTATAAAGAGAATTTATATGTTTGTATGCTTTATATTTTATTGCAACAAATGGATTGTCTAATTCTAATTCTCTTGCTAAAAGTTTATATTTATCATACCAGTAAATCACTTCTTCAATAGGTACTAAGCCCATTTTTTCAAGATTATTAAATTCATCAACAGCTTTTTCAACTCTTTGGAGGGTTATTAAGTATTCTATTGATGGCTTAAAGGCTAATTTTTCTTCTTCGTAAAAACTAAAATGAATATCCCAATCGTGTTCATCAGGTTTATCTTCCTTTAAATCATTACATAAATATTGTCAGTAACTTTTCCGTCTTTTTCTTCAAAATATAAGGGTAATGACGGTAAATTTTCAGCTTTAAATTTATATGCTTTGCATCCTTTATTACAATGGTTGCAAATTCCTTCTACAACATTTTCGTATGATTTTAAATCTTCGTATTCATCTATTTTTTGTTTTAATGTAGACAAAAATAGATTTTTGGATACATCCATATATGACCTATTATCATCTAAAAGATTTTGTAATGCTTCAAAGTCCAAAGATTTAAAAGCTTCTATTAATTTTTGTTTTTCCGTCATTTACTTTAAGTATTTTATTCGGTCGTACATTTCTCAACTTTTATTACTTTCCATCTTGGGCGTTTCATTTTATCCTCTCCATAAATAACTCTTGCTTTTACCCTGCAATCGTGAGAAATATTGTTCTTTTCCAAAAGATATTTCGGAACATAATAGTCTCCAATGAAAGCAAAATCAGGAATATCTTCTTCATAATTATAATCCTTGTATTTTACTTCTAAAAGACCTGTGATGTCTTTTTGTAAACTTGTGTTTATTTCGTTTGTTGATTCTATGTTTAGTGCTTTTACTCTCATTTTTTTATCTTTTTCTATTTTTATAACAAATGAAAGTTTAAAAAAATCGCCTTCGTTTGGTCTTAGGCTTGTTTCTGTGAATTTGACTATTCCTTGCAACTTGGATGAAATGACAAAATGAAATAATTGCTTTTGCTCGTTCACTCCGTCAATGATTGCAATTTGAGTTTGGAATTTTGAAATGACAGAACCTTTGTCAATTTTCTGGATTTGTCGCAGTTCTGTTCTGTTTTCATCTTTTACTTTTTTGATATAACTCTTGGCTGTTACAAAATCTCCAATTTGTAGTTCAGGTTTAATTTGAGGAAAAAAGACTTCTTTGTTTTCCGTTGTAATTGCGTAAATAATGTTTTTCTCTTTGTTTATATAATCAACAATAGCAAAAGTGTCTTCTAAAATTTCCCAATGTTTCCTTTCAGATCTTTCTGTAATAAGTGGAATATACTTGTGTTCTATAACAATTGTTTTTTCAAACCATGTAAATTTTGTTTCAACTTCCTTTTTAATTTCTTGCTTGTGAAGTTTGAACTTTAAAATTTGTCCTAATTCAGATTGTTTCAAGGCTGCAAAACGATTTTTACTAATTGTAAACTCTATCGTTTTTCCATCTGTAAAAGTTAAACGGTCTTTTCCTTTGTCGTCTTTCCATTTATCAACCAAAACAAGCTCTGTCCAATTAAAATCAGCATAAGCGAAGTTTTCGGCAAAAGGAATATATTTTTTGTATAGTTCCCGATTGTCTTTTAAACTTTGTTTAATTGAACTTGCTTTTTTGTATAATTCGTCAAAAAGTGATGATAATTTCCAACCTTTTATTTCTCTATGTTTCTTGTATGCTTCAAGTTCTACAAATGCATTTTCTAAAAGATTTTCGTCAATTAACACTTTTGCTAAATCTAAATGAATGTCGCCTAAAAAATCTTCGTTTTTTTCTAAACTCAATGCTTTTGATAGCATCCCAATTTTTAAAGAATTATCGGAACTGATACAGTCTGAAAACTCCTGCCAAATATAATGTTTGTTCGCCAGTTCCAAAACAAGTTGTTTGTATATTTTGATTGCTAAATCAAATTCGTTATTTTTAAAATGAAGCAATGCTTTTTCTCTCAACAACCATGTATCATATGGAAACAATTTGATTGCAGTTTTATACGGTTTGATTAGCCAAGATAAATCTTGTTCAATTGTTTGAGTTTTCAGGATTTCAAAAGATTTTTTAAGTGCTTTTATTGCTAATGGTTTATATGTGTATTCTTCTTTTCTTGTTTCTTTCCAATCGTCAATTCTTAGATTTTCTGGATTCCAATTTTTGAAAAAGTTGAGAAAACGCCACTCGTCATTTTCTTGCATAAACCTCTCAGCAAGATTTAAAACTTCGGAATGCCATTTTGATTGTCCGAGATTGGAATAATTATTATTGTATTGCTCAAACAGATTCCACAACTCAGAAAATTTATTTTCCTTGTGAGCATTTAGAATGTTCCAAAAAATAGTTTCTCTGAAAAAGTCTATAACAACTTCTTTGTTAAGATTTATTTTACATAATAACTCTTCAATGTTTATCTCGGTATTTGAGTTTACAAACTCTCTGCAAATACGTGAAATAAGTGAAGGAATATCTTTTCCATCTTTATATCCACCGTTCAAATCTTCGTAACGAAGATTGTCAGGATTCCACAAAAGAAAAAAGTTGTAAAACTTAAAGTCATTGTGCTTTTTTGAATAGTTTAAAGCAAAATTTAAAATCATAGAATGAAGCATTGATGGCCTTTCATTCTTTAACTTCATATAATCTCTCAAAAACATTCGCACTTCAACAGACGTAAGATTACTTTCTTTCGCTTTTATGTATCGGTAAATTATCCAACCATAAGGTTCGTGATGTAATTCTGTAAGCCTGTTTTGAGAAATTAGGTTCTTGAAAATTGCTAATGCTTCTTGATGTTTTCCGTTTTTACTTAATTCTTCTGCTTTTTGAACTTCCGAATAATTAGTGTCAATTCTTGGACGAAGAAAGTTTTTTTGATTTTCAATTATATCATCTTCGTGACCTTGAAAATCTATTGTGTTTAGCTCTTTAAAACAAACTTCTGCTTGATTTAATTTTCTATCGGCTATGTAGTATTTACACAAATCTATGAGAATCCAAGCAAATGCTTTTTTTATCCATTCATCTGAACCATCTTCTAAGTATAATTGTCGTGAAATGTTTAAAGCATTGTTTAATTTATTCAGTTTTTCTACTCCTGATAAATACTTTGCTTCATTTCGTAATTCAAAAACGGTTTTAGAGTCCATATCAAAATATTTTTTCTAATAAGAGTTCGTTTATTTCCTCAACTAAACCTGTTGTTCTTGACGGAATAATTTCAGTTTTCTTGAACCTAAAATTTCCATCATACCAAAATTTGTATGTCGCTGTAAAACCGTTTTTCTTTATTTCATAAATCTCGTGGTATTGTTTGTGTTCAATTTTGGCTATTTGAAAATTGAAAGGCTGTAATTTTCCCTTTAAATTCTCGTAAAACTCTTTTTGAAATGATTGTTCAAACTCAAATTCCGCTTCGTTTGTTTCGGGTTCTGCAATTATGATTATCTTATTTTGAAGTTTAGCAAGTTTCGTATAAATGCTTTCAGTAAATTCCGTTGAGTTTGCTGGCTTTTGTATGGTTGTAATTTTATTATGACTGTTGTAATTGATTTTGAAAATTACAACTTCATTTCCTTGCGAAAAGGTGTAATGTTCCAAATAATTGGTGTGACGAATGTTGCTGATATTTACATTTTCATCTTTCAAACACTCACTAATTGCAAGATAAATATGTTTCACAAAAGACGTTTGATTTGAAAAGTCAAATGGCAATTCTATTTCTGAAATTTCTGTATTTAATTTAAGAATATTTTCTGTTGGTTTAATGTTTTCAATTTTGGGCGGTTGAATATTGCTTGCTATGCTAAAATGTGGTTCATCAAGCGTAAACAATTTTTCTTTTGCCCTTGTAATACCTGTATAAAGCCAACGAAAATAACTTGGATTGAAATACTCCATTGATGTTTTGCAATTCAAAAATGTGTTAGTCCATTCTCCACCTTGTGCTTTGTGGCAAGTAACAGCATAACCAAATTTAATTCGTAAAGCGTTAAAGTACTTATCGCTTCGCAAAGCGTCCTTAAATTCTTTTGATCCTGCTTTTAGTTTTGGATTTCGGATTTTAAAATCAATGTAAAGGGCTTTCAACTCATCTGAACTCAAATCTCTTTGATGTGAGTAAAGCAAGTTCTCTATGATTTTACATTCAATGTCGTGTTTCTTAAAATCTTCGTCAGTGAATGCAATTGTAACATTACGAAAAGTAAGAGGAACGCTGACTATAATCGTTTCGTTTTTTTTGTTTTTTCGTTTTAGTGAGATTGTTCTGATTTCATCATTCGTTGGTGCAACTTCCTTTACAATTCCAAAATCGCCATTTAAAAGTTCCATTTGCGGATAATTGTAGTTATTGCTGACTAAAATTATTTTGTCACCTACTGTTATCTTATTTTGGTTTGGGAAAAAATGATTTCTGACAAAATCGTTATATTCCTTTACTGATGAGTTTGAATATGCAACAATCATTGTTTCTTCGTCAATTGTATTGTTACAAGCTTCAAGATATTTTGACAATAACTCTTCGTATTTTGTTTTATTGATGTCTTTGAAATTAGTTTCAATATCAAGTTGATTGAAAATGTTTGCTTTTAATGATTGTCGTAGTTTGGTTGCATTATGCAAAATTCCGCTTTCTGCTTTTTGCCTTACAACTTCTGTAAGTTCAAATTCATTTGAAACAAGATTGAAGTTTTCTTGTAAATATTTTTTGTCAAGTGCAGGCGAAAAATTCATATTTACAGGTGGCAACTGTGCGTTATCTCCTATAAATATTATCTTTTTATTGTGGTCGTTATTATCAAAGTTGATATAGTTTATCAAGTCTTTGAGTAGGTAGCCCGAACCAAATCTAAAAAATTCGCCTTCTGAATATACATTTGACAGCATTGAGGCTTCATCAATAATGTAGATTGTATTGTTTGGATCTTCGTTATTTTTGAGTTCGTAGTAGAATTTAAAAGTTTCAGTTCCGTCCTCGTCTTTTACTTTGAATTCTTTTAGGTCTTTACTTGAATAAATCGTTTTATGGATAGTATAAGCCTTTCGTTTGGTTTTTTGCGAAATCACTTTCGCAGCTCGCCCTGTCGGTGCCGCAATTCTAAAGCTTCTTTTGGTTTCCGTAAGAAAATCGGTAAGTCCTTTCATCATAAAAGTTTTACCTGTTCCTGCATAACCTTTCAATAGAAAACAAGTTGAATTATCACATAGAAACCGCTCTAATTCATCAAGAAGTGAGTTTTGTCCCTGTGTTAGTGTATATTTTGAAAATGTTTCTTTTAGTGTCATTTCAGCTTTCTATTTTTCGGTGCGGTAATGTGATGCAGAAGTGTTGGCTTTTTTGTTCATTTGTCTATCTGTTTAATGTTTGCGGGGGCATCAATAGAGCAAACATAGCTCTTTGTGATTATTATAACGATTCTTGATAAGCCTTCCAACCCTCTATTTTATACTTTAGAGAGGCTTGTTCTGCGTCATCAGATTTGTAAATACCTCTACCTACGATTATAAAATCGGTATGGAGTTTTTTAAAGGCGTATTCAGGTGTGTTGTATTGTTGTCCTTTAGAATCGCCTTTGTCTTCAAGATTGATACCCGGCGTGAAAAGAAGCATCTCTTCAGGTAAAGCATCTTGAGAAACGCTACCTATAACATTAGGGTGTGTTTGTGCAATTTTAATAGCTTTCTCACGGTAATTAGCATCTGTAAGTGTGCCTTCGGAAGACATTCCTAAAATGGCAATCACTCCCGAATTTAAGAAATAATCTAAAGAAGAAGCTCCACCAATCACTTGAGAAGTAATTAAATCCGCCCAAGACGAAATGCGATAAACTCCGTAAGAATATTGTAATTCTTGAGTATTACCAATATCCGCAAACTTTCGGTCTTCCATCAATAAGAAATTATGCTTTTGTGCCAAATCTTTGAGTGGAAGTATGGTGTTATCAAAATCAAAATCGGTGATGATGTCAATGTGAGTCTTTAAAGCTACGATATTAGGTCCTACCTTGTCGGCAAAGTCTAGCAGTTCTTTGGTTGTGATAACATCAGCAGAAGCTATAAGGTTAGACTGTTTCTCTAAGGCTATTTCTAATAATTTCTTAGCAACAGGCTGTTTAGCGTGAACAATTTTAGACTCATAAGAAAGTCTTTTTTTCTCCTGAAACTGAATAGGATTTCCGTCTAAAAACTGATTTATTTGCGTTATTTCCTCTGCTGATAATAAATTTTCTTGGTAAAGTATTTCGCAGACTTCTCTTATTCCAAATAGTGTATGCACACGGTAGCCTTGCTTTTCTAATAATTCTTTTCCTCCTTGCTCTCTGTCTAGCACTACTACAATGTCGGTTACTTTAATCCCTTCTTTTTCAATTTCAGGGATAGTTTCAAGTAAAGATTTGCCACTAGTAATCACATCTTCTACTAAAAGGCATTTTTGTCCTTCCTTATAAATTCCTTCTATTAGTTTTTTAGTACCATAGGCTTTAGCTTCTTTTCTTTTAATGATAAGTGGTATTTCACTCTCTAAAGACATTGCTGTTGCCATAGGCAGCGCCGCATAGGGCACACCGCATATCAACTCTGTATCTTGCGTATTTGTAAGATTTAGAAGATAAGTCGCTAGTTTTTTCAGAATTTTAGGGTTAGAAGCTAATGGTCTTAAATCCACATAAAATGGACTTTCTATACCACTTTTTAGTGTAAATTTTCCAAATTTGATAATTCCTAGTTGATAACATTCTAGGAAAAAGTCTTTTTTTAGATTCATTAGATTAGGTTTTTGCAAAGTTAGTATTTTAGACCTAAATCTAAAAATTTTCACAAAACACTTTGGTTTAATAGTTTGTATGTATTAAGACCAAATAATCCAAAACATTTTGAAGGTTATTATCAAAACATTATTTTTGTTATTTTAAATTAAGTTATGCAAAAAAGTATTATTAAAGGATTAGGCTATTATGTTCCTGATAATGTAGTAACTAATGATGACTTATCAAAACTAATGACCACTAATGATGAGTGGATAACAGAGAGAACAGGGATTAAAGAAAGAAGACATCGTAAAAATAGATATGATACAGAAGAAACTACGGCTTATCTAGGTTTTAAGGCTGCGGAAAAAGCAATTAAAAGTGCAGGATTGGAGGCTAAGGATATAGATTATATTATCTTTGCTACACTATCTCCAGATTATTATTTCCCTGGTTGTGGGGTGCTTTTGCAAGAAATGTTAGGTTGTAATACTATAGGAGCATTAGATGTTAGAAATCAATGTTCTGGTTTTGTTTATGCTATGAGTGTGGCCGATGCTTTTATAAAAGCAAATGTTTATAAAAATATATTAGTTGTAGGTGCCGAAATACACTCTTTTGGATTAGATTTTTCTGATGAAGGTAGAGGTGTTTCCGTTATTTTCGGAGATGGGGCAGGAGCAATGGTTCTATCAGCTTCCAATTCTGAAGATTCGGGAGACATTTTAGCAGTTAATATGCATTCTGAAGGGAAATATGCAGAAGAATTAGCCGTAAAATTTCCAGGTACTAAACACGGTTGGAGCGACCGCCTACTGAACGATACCAATGCAATTACCAAGCAAGAGCTATACCCTTATATGAATGGTAATTTTGTGTTTAAACACGCGGTTACTCGTTTCCCTGAAAGTATCTTGGAAGCGTTGGATAAAGCGGGGAAAAGGGTAGAGGATTTAGATATGTTGATACCTCACCAAGCTAATATTAGAATTGCACAGTATGTTCAGCAATTACTTAAATTACCTGAAGATAAAGTATTCATCAATATACAGAAATACGGTAATACAACGGCAGCTTCTATTCCGATTGCTCTTTGCGAAGCTGTAGAAGGAGGAAGAATAAAAAGAGGCGATTTGGTTTGTCTTGCTGCTTTTGGTAGTGGATTCACCTGGGGAAGTGTCTTATTTGAATACTAATCAGATACTTTTTTAATATATTAAGATTAAGGCTTGAAATTAGATATACATTTCAAGTCTTTTATTTTAGTACATTATTAAATAATTTCTCGTTTTTCATTATATTTGTGGACTAATAAAAAAATAAAAAGTTAAAAATGAGTAATACTTACAAATCTGCTGGAGTAGATAAGGAAGAAGGGTACAAAACCGTAGATAAAATAAAATCTGCCGTAGCCGAAACTCACAACAAAAATGTACTTAATAATTTAGGAAGTTTTGGGGCATTTTATGAAATTTCTAATTATAAAAATCCGGTTTTAGTAAGCGGTACAGACGGAGTAGGGACGAAGTTAAAAATAGCGTTAGACACCAAACAATATTCATCTATAGGGATAGATTGTTTTGCGATGTGTGCTAATGATATTTTGTGTCATGGAGCCCAACCTTTGTTCTTTTTAGACTATTTGGCTTGTGGAAAACTAGATGCAGATGTAGCAGCAGAAATAGTTTTAGGAATGGTAAAGGCTTGTAAGGATAACAATTGTGCTTTAATTGGTGGTGAAACTGCCGAAATGCCAGGAATGTACCAAGTAGGCGATTACGATGTGGCAGGTTTCTGTGTGGGAATTGTAGAGAAAGACCAAATTATAGATGGTTCTAAAATTGAAAAGGGTCAGACTATTATTGCTTTGCCAAGTTCTGGTTTTCATTCTAACGGTTTTTCTTTAGTTAGAAAAGTATTTCCTGATTTTTATGAAGAGTTCAATGGAGAGCCTATTTATAAGACTCTTTTAGAACCTACAAGGTTATACTATCAGCCTATTCATAAACTAATGAAAGAGGTAGATTTAAAAGGAATTGCTCACATTACAGGCGGAGGACTTATAGAGAATGTTCCTAGAATTATCCCTGATAGATTATGTGCTAAAATTGATACCTCAAGAATAAAAATTCCTGAAATTATGCTAGAATTAGAGAAAAGAGGTGGTGTAGAAAGAATAGAGATGTTCGGCACATTTAATATGGGAGTGGGTATGATAGTTGTGGTAGATTCAGCGGATAAAGATAAGGTATTATCTCTTGTTGAAGATGCTTACGAGATAGGAGTTATAGAAGAACATTCAGAAAAAATTGTACTACACTAGACTTGTCTAAGAATATGAAAAATATTGTAGTCCTAGTTTCTGGTTCGGGGAGTAACCTCCAAAGATTGATAGAAGCAATAGAAAACAAAGAAATTAGCAACACCCAAATAAGTATGGTGGTTGCAGATAGAGATTGTTATGGTTTAGAACGGGCTCGTAACCACGGAATAGAAACTTTAATGATTAAAAGAGGAAAAAACTTTTCTTCTGAATTAAAAGAACGACTTCCTAAAGATGTGGATTTGATTGTTTTAGCGGGTTTCTTATCTATCATAAAATCACCATTAACTGAAGAGTATCAGGGTAGAATGATTAATTTACATCCCTCATTATTACCAAAATTTGGAGGTAAAGGTATGTGGGGAATGAATGTTCACGAAGCCGTATTAGAAGCAGGAGAAAAAGAAACGGGTGCTACGGTACATTTTGTAACCTCTGGAATAGACGAAGGAGATATTATCTTACAAGACAAAGTTAAAATAACTCCTAATGATACCGCTGAAAGTATAGCTGCTAAAGTACACGAGATAGAATATAAAATCCTACCAAAAGCAGTAGAGATGCTATTGAAATAATGAAAAAGGCGTTACAAAACGCCTTTTTTTAGTTTTTAAGAACTACTTTTATGAATGTACCTTGTTAGTTTAATTCCCATATCCGTCCATAGAATTTTCGCATTGGCATTTCTGCTAAGGTGATAATCCGCATCAGAAATCTCAGAAAGGATATCCTCTATGTTTGCACCGTGGATAAAGTTAGAAAAAGCTTCCCAATTAAAATTGTTTTTCATTAGTCTTTTATAAACTAAATTTTGGACACCAT
The DNA here is from genome assembly GCF_009670965.2 of Riemerella anatipestifer. Lineage (NCBI taxonomy): Bacteria > Pseudomonadati > Bacteroidota > Flavobacteriia > Flavobacteriales > Weeksellaceae > Riemerella > Riemerella anatipestifer. Next base: position 1,842,532 of record NZ_CP073239.1, read on the forward strand.
AATTCTGTAACATTGCCAAACGAAACATCTCGGTACAGTATTCTAAGAAGTTTTTTTGTTTTTCTCTGTTCCATTCGGAGATATTTTTAGCCCAAATAATAAGGTCTTTTAATACTTTAGGATTTTTCTTCGCTTGGAAAGCTAATCTTACCCATTGTATAAAATAGTCTTCATACTCCTCGTCAGAATTTTCTGCAGTAATGAGCTTTAAGGCGGTGTTATAGTTGCCTTGAGCTTGGTGTAGGACTTCTTTAATTTTATCTTCGTCAGAGGTAAGATGTCTAATGCCTTCCTTTAAATCTTGTTCTTCAATCCTAGGAACCTGAATGATTTGGCAACGAGAAAGTATTGTCTGAAGCATCACCTCCGAAGAGTTAGCTGTAAGGATAATAATAGTTTTTTCAGGCGGTTCTTCTAGAAATTTAAGGAATTTGTTTGCTGCGTCTTCACGCATTTTATCGGCATTCCAAATAATGAGTATCTTGGTACCACCTTCAAAACTTTTGAGGCTAAACTTTTCGCTTTTATCTAGAATTTCATCTACAGAAATATAGAGTTGTTTGTTTTCAGCATTTAGTTGGTTTACCCAGTCGTGATGTTCGGAGTAAGGGTTTTTAAGCATCATCTCCCGCCAAGTATCAAAGAAAAAACTACTTACAGATTTCCCCTTATCATCTCTAAACACAGGAAAACTAAAATGAACATCTAAATGATTAAGATGCTCCACTTTGGTAGCGGACTTTTGGTTTTCTCGTTTTAAGATTTCTTGGGCGTAGGCTAGAGCTAGAGCTAAAGTCCCGTAGCCACTTTCTCCCAAAAATAATTGAGCATGGCTTACTCTATTATTATCAATGCTTTCTAGTAGAGTTTGCTTAATTTTATTTTGACCAATAACCGCTTCCCAATTCATGTTCCAAAGATACTAAAATCTCTCTATTTTCCAATTTTTTTAGGTTCTGTAACGCCTTAACAAACTTTAACGCCTTTTAAATTTTCTCATTTCATTTATAATTAGGATATTTGCGTTCTGATTAAGATATTTATATAGATAATGAAGAAAATCATTAACGCATCGTTCATCATTTTTGCAGGATTATTGTCTGCACAGAATATAGGTAATTCGCCCTATGCTGCCTTTGGAATAGGAGATACTAAATATGATAATACTGCGGAAATAAGTGCTATGGCAGGGATTTCTACGGCTTATGTTTGGGACTTTAACAATAGTTTTAACTTTAGCAACCCAGCCGCAAATACCAATTTTGGTTTAACGGCTTTTAAAGTACAGGTAAATAATGACAATCAGTACCTCAAGTCTAACTATAACAATCTAGATGTTACTAAGCATTCTTCTTATTTATCCAACATCTCTATAGCATTTCCACTTTCGGAGAAGGTTAAGTTTGGTTTAGGCTATCAGCCTTACAGCTCTAAGCGTTATGATATTCTTTCTCAAACCACAGTGAATGGAAGTGTAACACAGGCTAATTCTTTCACAGGAGAAGGTACGCTCAATACCATTCAGTCTGCCATAGGGTATCAGATTACGCCGTCTTTCTCTTTAGGTTTAAGAAGTAATTTCTATTTTGGGAAGATTATAGATAGAGAAGAAGTGGCTATCTCTGGAGCAGAGCTCATCAACGGTTTTGAAACTTCTAGAAAGATAAAAAGTTGGAACTTTACTTTAGGTTCTGTATATCAAAAGAAATTACCTAAAGACAAAAAAATGACGATAGGGGCTACCTACACCTTCGGAAATATGGGAACTATAGATGCTTCTTACCTCAATAGTACCTATTACTACTATGGTAAAGAAAAGGTGGACGAAACGGTGATTTCTAAGGAAAGCTATAAGGAGAACGATATTATCCCACAAAGAGCCTCATTAGGGCTTGGTCTAGGGCATGATGCTAAGTGGTTTATTTCAGCTCAAATGGATTATACCAAAGGTGGAGCAGTAAAGTTTTCGGGAGCTCCTGCTACGTTTAAAGATGCTTACCGTATAGCAGTGGGAGGGTGGTATCTACCGAACCATAACGATTTTAGAAACTATTTTTCTAGAGTTATCTACCGTTATGGAGCTTACTATGAAAAAGGCAATCTTAACATCAATAATACCAATATCAATGAGTATGGTATCAGCCTTGGAGGGACATTTCCGTTCCAAAATTCTAATGTAATGAGAATGAACGGAATTGATTTAGGAATTGATTTAGGTAAGAGAGGGGCTTTGAGCAATAATCTTATCTCTGAAAGATTTATCAACTTCAAAATAGGGCTTAATTTTGCCGATAAATGGTTTAACAAACGCCAGTACGACTAATATTGGAGTTGGCTATCAATGAAACAAGCAATAGCTAAAATATTAACTAAAAGTATAGCTACCCTATCTGTGGGGGCTATATTTTTTGTTTTAACCTCTTGTGAGGAAGACCTTACCAAGTACAATCAAAATAAACCGACCAACTTTGCTTCTAGGATTATTTATAACGCAGATATTGTGCAAAGAGACTCTGGAGCGATAAAAGTTAGGTTTAAAGCTCCTCTTTTAGAAGAGTACGAGTTTATAGACACGCCTTATGTGGAAATTAAGAAAGGGCTTTACCTAGAGTTTTATGATAAAAAGAAGCCTAAAGTACCAGGTAAACTATGGGCAAACTATGCCAAAATAATACAAAAAAAGGACTTCTACGAAGCCAAGGGTAATGTAAAAGTCATCAATAACGAGGGACAAACATTTGTAATGCAGTCTATCTATTGGGACAAAAAGAATAATAAAATGTACACCAAAGACACTGTATTTATTACCGATAAAGACGGGAATACCTTTGTGGCTTCTGGAGGAATGAATGCCAAAGACGACTTCTCTGAATATGTTTTGTATAACAATTCTGGAAACTTTAGCGCTAAGGCAATCCCTGAAATGGGGAAATAAGCTTAATATTTATTTAATATATTAAGCTGATATCTTTACTTTTTCAGAATTTTTTTATTTACCAGTTCCCCATCTTGAAATTGAATCTGAATCATATAAGCTCCTTTGCTTAAGTCGGAAACATCGTTATTATCACTATTTAATTTCTTAAGAAATCTTCCGTCTATGGAAAATAAATTAATAGATTGGACTTTTCTATCTGATATATAATTAAGTTTTGTAGATACTGGATTTTCAACGAAGAAATTTTCGGGTCTTGATTTTTCAACAGTTGATAAAGATGCTACAGTATTGTACTTTGCGACAAATTTTTTGCTATTATTTACATCTGAAAAACTACCTGAAACCAAAATGTTATTAGGATTTACAACCATACTTTCAATAAATTTTAAATTAAGATTAGGCTCTACATAATAACTAAATTTTGAAGATAACTTACCTAGCTGATTAACTGCAGAAATAAATAAACTTTTTAGTTCATTATTATTATCAACTTCAGCACCTCCAATGTAATATAAATCTCCCACTTTATTAATAGTTGTTATAAGTATTGGATGAGATACGAAATCAAAAACAAAATTATTATCAAAATTCCCATCTGAATTAATTTTATATAAAACTCCATCATTTGAACCTGCAGAAAAAATGATATTATCATCATTATCTAAATACGCCTGAAATATACTGTCAAAATTTCTAGAAGTAGTTATATTTAGAATCCCACTAATGCCAAAATTGGTTAATGGTTGTCCATTGTTATCAAATTTTTGAATGGAATATTGATTGTTTGAAACACCTTTCAATCCAACAATATTTTTAGAAGAGTCTATAAAAATCTGATCTGCTATTGTCGAAGCAGAACCATTTAAACCAAAAGAAGAATCAATTGTTCCATCAGAATTTAGTCTAAATATTTTATTATCAGGAATACTTGTATAAACTATTATTTTATCTCCTTGTATCAAAAGATTTTGATTATCAAAGGTTGAGTTCGTCCCACTCCCCATCAAAGTAGTTTTACCATTATTCCCAAATGTTAGATCAACTTGCCCTGTAGGTAAAATCCTCATGATTTTAGTATCGATAACACCTCCTGCAACAATTAATTTACCATCATTTTGCAGTCTCATCGCCAAACCATTATCAGCTACATTATAGCCTAAATTTATTTCACCATTGACTCCAAAGGAAGTATCAATATTTCCGTTAGGAGTTAACTTTGTTATTATATCTTCCTCTTTATTCGTTACTGAATTTGTTCTTTGTCTGATAAAATACAAACTCCCATCATCTAATTGTAATAACTTAGAGTTATCCCATTGTTTAGAAGATTCATTTTGAGTATAAATTCCGTTAATAGCAAAAGTGCCATCCAATGAAGATATTTGTGAAAAAGCAATATTAGAGGAGATTAAAGTAAGAAAAAATATTTTCTTTATCATAATTTATTTCTTTAAGTTAATATAAAAAGTCAATAGTGTCCTAAATATTTAAGTAATTGATTAACAATGAAATTACCTATGTTAAAAATATATAATATGTTAAATATCAATATTTTAAGTATGTGTTAAAAATTTATTTAGGACGCTATTGTGAAAATAGTAATAGCTAAGTAAGGCTGATATTATAGAGTTATAACTGTTCTATCTTATCCGTTAAGTTATTGATGAAGTTTTGAAGTGGCTTCTCTACCATCATTTTGATAAAAGGATTAAATTTTCCTTCAAATAAAAGCTGAACTTCTGTTTGGTTTTCGTTAATAGCGTTCATCATTCCTGTAAGACCAAAGTCTAAGCTAGAACTAGCAGACTTTAATACTACTTTTTCGCCTTCTTTTACTTCGTCTATTTTAAGGGCGATTTCTGGCATACCCTTAAGTCCGAACTTAAAACCATCAGCTACGGTTTCAAATTTTTGTAGTCCTTCAGGCATCAGTTCTTTGTAATCTTCTGGGCGTTTTAACATTTCAGATAACTGTTTTGCTGATTTATTTACGATAATTTTTCTTCCTTCTAAATTCATTTCTTATTTTTGTTAAATTATTAAACTTCCGCAAATGTATAAAGTTTTTATCAATGAAAAAAGATTAATCATCAGTAATCAACCCGAAAGTACGGAGCATAACATAATATTTACTGATGAGAAAAATATAGAAGAAGGGATAGAGCTACTAGAAAAAACTTCTACAAGAGAGGTTTGTGTTTACGCTTCTAATGTAGACGAATTGTGGAAGTGCTTTAAATCTTTATTTCATATTGTAGAAGCGGCAGGAGGTTTGGTAGTAAATAAAGAGGATAAAATTTTATTTATACACAGGCTAGGGAAGTGGGATTTGCCTAAAGGTAAACTAGAGAAAGGCGAGGGTGTAAAAGAAGCTGCTGTAAGAGAGGTAGAAGAAGAAACAGGGATTACAGATTTAGAGCTGTTAGATTTCTTACAAGAAACTTATCACATTTATACCGAAAAAAAGAAAAGAATACTCAAGAAAACCTATTGGTTTACGATGAAATACAACGGCTCTGAAGTGCCTTCTCCACAGATAGAAGAAGGTATAAGCAAAGTAGAGTGGAAGTCGCATAAGGAAATACAAGAGCGTATTTATCCTCAAACATTTAAGAATATACAACTACTAATCAATCTTTATTTTAGATTAAATAATATCGTCTAATATTTTCTCTAGAGCAATACCTCTTGAGCCTTTTAGTAGAATGTTTTTGGTAGTTAGCGGTTGGGTTTTAAGATATTCGGAGAGTTGTTGAGTGTTAAGAAATGCTGTACCTTGTGTATTTACACTAGAGAAATGTTTCCCAACAGTAATGATTTCATCAAAATTAAGAGACTGTGCTTTTTGAAGAATAGTTCTGTGTTCTTCCTCAGAAGCATCGCCTAGTTCTAGCATATCCCCAATGATTACGGTTTTACTGCCATTAAACAAAGCAAAATTCTCTAAAGAAACTGCCATACTACTAGGGTTAGCATTGTAAGTGTCTAACACCAAGGTTTTATCTCCTTTTTGCATAATTTGAGAACGCATATTGGTAGGCGTGTACTTTTGTATGGCTTCTTTAATAAGGTTTTTATCAATGCCAAAATGTAGTCCTAGACTTACAGCTGCTGATATGTTGGTAAAGTTATAAGCTCCTGTAAGTTGCGAAATCATTTTTTCGCCTTCAAAAATAAGTCCCACTCTTTGATTATCATAGAATAATTGGAAATCATAGTCAGATTGAGGTGTTCCAAAACAAATGATTTTAGAGTAGTCTTTTGTTTTTTCTACCTGTATGGTATCGTTGGCATTAACTAAGATTTGTTTATTTTCTTTTTTAAGATAATCATATAATTCTGATTTTCCTTTGATAACACCTTCTACACCTCCGAATCCTTCAAGATGTGCCTTTCCAAAATTGGTAACATAGCCATAGTCAGGCTGAGCTATTTGACATAAAAGTTCAATTTCTTTCTGATGATTAGCACCCATTTCTACCACTGCAATTTCGTGCTCTGGCTTTATAGAAAGTAGAGTAAGAGGAACGCCTATATGGTTATTAAGATTGCCCTTAGTGAATTGTACATTGTATTTCTTGGATAATACCGCAGCTATGAGTTCTTTAGAAGTGGTTTTTCCATTACTTCCTGTAAGAGCAATAATAGGAATGTTAAGTGTATTTCTATGAAAGATAGATAACTCTTGTAAAAATTTTAAAGTAGAAGGAACATAAAAAATATTTTTACCGATATTTTCGTACTCCTTTTGTTCTACTATTACGGCTAAGGCTCCTTTGTTAATAGCATCTTCTGCTAATGTTGCTGCATTGAAATTCTCGCCAGAAAAAGCAAAAAATAAATCACCTTCAGCAATAGTTCTACTATCAATGGAAACTTTATTGCTTTTTAAATATGTTGGATAAAACTGTTCTACATTCATAGCCCAAAAATAAAAAAACCTTTCCAATAAAGAAAGGTTTTTTTAGAGTTTAGGAAGTTGTTTATCTTTTACTTCTTTTGTTCATATTGTCTTTAGCGTCTTGTGCCACACGGAAGCCAACCCAACCGTAAGCTCTTGCTTCATCTCTATATCTTCTTTGCCCTGGGTCTAGCCAATATGCGGTATCTTTCCACGAACCACCTTTAACTACTCTAGAGCTATTAGAAACATTAGAGGTTCTAAACTTTTTATCTTTCTCTAGGATAACTTTCCCTTTGGCATCTACAAAGAATCTTCTCTTAGTAGAGTTATACATATTAAACTCTTTAGATGCAGCACTGTCAAGTTCTCTTCCGTTTCCAGCACCTAGAGAAGACATGAAATCTCCATCACGGAAGTTTCTTTTATCATCAACAATTTCTCTTTCATATTGTCCTGGTAAGCCTCTGTAGACTCTTCTACCATCTGCTAAAGTATCATATTTGATATTATTACCATCAACTTTAGAGAAGGTGCCATCACTATTTTTAACTACTTGTTTATAAACATTACCTCTGTAATAGTTAAAATCACTAGCTTCATCGTCTATAATTGGTCTGTAAACATCAGCTGTCCATTCAGCTACATTGCCATACATACCATAAATACCTAAGTCGTTAGAAGGATATTGTCTTACATCAGCAGTGGTAGGAGAGCCGTCGTTATTCCAACCAGCAGGACCCGAATAATCTCCTCTACCATACTTAAAGTTTTCAAGAAACATACCTCTATTTCTACCTTTGTTACCTCTTAATTTGTCTATTTCTGGAATTTTGCCTGTATAAAGATTGTACTCTCTATTTTTTTGTAAACCTAGAGCTGCAAATTCCCACTCTACTTCGGTAGGAAGACGATATTTAGTAACCACTGCAGGACCATTACCTTTATTGGCAGCTAAGATTCTAGAGTTAGCAGTTTTGATTCCAGACTTTTGTTTCAGTCTTTGCTCATTGATGTAACTCTGCATTTCAGGATCGTTCGCTTTATACTTGTCTAATGTAAAAGAGGATTGCCCTTGGTTATTACTTTCGTTGGTATATAAATCTTTAGAAATAACTCCTTGATCCATTAGTATTCTTTCTCCAACTCTGTCCGTAAGCCATTCACAATACCTGTTAGCTTGTAACCAAGATACCCCAACGACAGGATAATTGTTATAGGCTGGAGAACGGAAATATGTTTCTGAATAATCATTTCTAGATAGTTCGTTATTCCAAACTAAAGTGTCAGGAAGAGCTCCTTTATAAATATCTTTGAAACTAGGGTCAGAAGAAGGGAAAACAAACTTTAACCAAGTTACATAGTTACGGTAATCGTAATTGGTAACTTCGGTTTCGCCAATGAAGAAAGAACTTACTTGCATTCTTCTAGGAGTGTTGTTCCAGTCGTGCATCACATCATCTTTCACTAATCCCATAGTAAAAGTACCGCCTTGTACGAATACCATTCCTGGTTGTCCTTTCTGTTTTTCTTCTTTTCCAGAGAAGAACCAACCTTTTTGGTCGTTTTCTTTCCAGCCTGTAAGGCTTGTAGTTTTACCTGAACCTCCACCTTTTTTGGTATTGCCACTACCACAACTAATTAAGGTTAAAGATGAACCTAAAACACATAATGAAAATAACTTTAGTTTTTTCATTCGATATAATATTTTTCTTTTATTTAAACAATAATGATGAGGACTAACAAAATGTAATCTCAAAACATTTTCAGCTTACAAAGAAAGTTAAATTATTCTACTTTACAAAATAGATTTTAACCTTTTTTGCTAAACGAAAAGAATTAAATTTTATTGTTTTAATTTTTTACTTTTACTTTGCAAAGAAAACAGATTTATTCTAAATATATTAGAAATATTCATTATGAAATTATTACTTAATAAGAATATACTACTAGCAATAGTTTTGGTGTGTAATTTTTTTGGAGCTCAAACCACTCAAATACAATGGCAAGGTAGTACAGAACTAAGTTATGGCACGAATAAATCGGTTAAATTACCTAGTTTTATCAATAAAGAATTAGTATTTGATAATAATCAAATATACCTTCAAAATACCACAAAGGTAGCCCAAGATGAAAGTTATATTGTTACAAATTTGGTGTGGGAAAAACTTCAAGATAGCCAAAGATTTGATTTAGATGCTTCTTTAATAACATCAGAGGAGGAAGCGGAAGTAAATGTGCAAAAAAACTCCTTTGGAGAAGGTTTTCTTCTTAATTTAAGGATTAAAGCTATAAAAAAGGAAGGTAATGAGCTCAAAAAATTAGTTTCATACACTTTAAAAAAAGAGGGTAAAGTTTTAAGAGCTAATAACAATTCGAATAAGATTTTATCCACTTCAGGAACTAGTCCATTAGCTTCAGGAACTTTTTATAAAATAAAGGTAGATAAATCAGGTGTATTTAAAATTACTAGTCAGTTTTTGAGGGATAATGGTATCAATCCGTCTTCCATCAATCCTAAAAATTTCAGAATATATGGTAATGGCGGGCTTATGTTGCCTGAATATAATCTAGATAAATATTATAATACTTTACAAGAGAATGCGATAGAAGTAGTAGGAGAGGAAGATGGACGATGGGACGAAGGAGATTATGCTCTCTTTTATGCTCAAGGTGCAGACGGCTATGCCTTTTATAATAGGAATAATCGTAAGTTTGATACTCGAACAGATAGACCTTCTCACTACAAAAATATCTACGAAGATAACGCTTATTATTTTATCAATTTTGACATAGGGGCTGGTAAGAGGATTAGTACAGTTCAAGATACCCCACCCACAACCGACCTTATCACAGAATACGATGCCTATCAGTTTATCAATGAAGATAAAAATAACCTTAGAGGGATAGGTAGATTATGGGTAGATGATGCTTTTAGTAGTACAAAAGAAGTTACTTTTAATCTAACGGACGCTCCATCGGATTCTAGAGTTAAATTTAGAACAAGATTAATTGCTAAAGATGCTCAAAGTACTAAAATTACTTTAAATATAGGAGGTAATACTTTTGAACAAAGTATTTCTGGACAAGGTGTTTCTGGACAAAGTGTTTCTGGACAAAGTGGATATAATTCTGTTTTATTCCTCTCTTCTATATCTTCAGACACTAATAAAGTAACGTTTAATTATACTCCAAATATAAGTACTAATCCTAATGCTGTATTTTATCTAGACTATGCAGAAATAGAGTACAAACAGCCTTTAAAATTCAATGGTTCTCAATTGATTTTTAGAGATTTTGCACTTATGGAAACCTCAATGCAAAACTATGGTTTTCAAATTAGTAATTCTGAGTCTATTGATAGAGTTTGGGATGTGTCTGATGTAACTAATGTTAAGGGCAAAAAGAATCTCAACTCTGCAAATAACCTTTTTACTTTAGCTTATTTTGCTGATAGTGATATTTTTAATAATGAGTTTGTAGCGTTTAAAATAGATGCCGCTTATACGCCTAGTTTTGTGGGTAGGATAGAAAATCAAAATTTACAGGCTCTTACAGATGTAGATTATCTTATTATTACAAGCTCTGATTTCGCAACAGAAGCCAAGAGATTGGCAGATTATCACACTCAAAAAAATGGATTTAAAACAGCGATTGTAGAACCTAGCAAAATATATAACGAGTATAGTTCAGGTGGACAAGACATTACTGCTATAAGAAACTTTATTTCTTATCTTAAAAATAATGGTAGATTAAAATATGTCCTATTGTTGGGAGATGGTTCTTACGACTATAAAAACCGTACAGGTAGTAATTCTAATATTGTACCTACCTATGAAAGTGAAAGCAGTTTAGATTTTAATAATTCCTATGTTACTGATGATTATTTTGTAATGACTTCGCCACAAAGAAGCACTTCTTTGAGCAATGTTTTACCTGACCTACCTATTGGAAGAATTCTCGCTAAAAATATAACAGAAGCTAAAATAGGGATAGATAAAACTTTAGCATACTACAACGCTTTGCCTAACCAATCTACACCTTTTGGCGAGTGGCGAATGAATATGGATTTTGTTGTAGATGACGATAGAGATGGAGGGGCTCCTTTCCACGATGAAATTAATTCGGCTTTAGTTAATTTGTTTGAAACTAACACTTCAGATAAAAAGGAGTATCATATTAGAAAACTTTACTTAGATTCATTCTCTCCAGAAGCTACTGCAGGAGGGCAGAGGTTTCCTCAAATCACACAGGGGATTAACACAGCTATGGGGAATAGTTTATTTTTGTTCTATTTTGGGCATGGTGGCGTTAATGGTTGGGCTCAAGAGAGAGTGCTTACACTTAATGAAGTTAACCAATTTAACAACTTCAGCAGTACTTATAGTCGTTTTCCACTTGTTTCTACTATTACTTGCGAATTTACCCTTTGGGACGACCCAAATACACCTTCTCTAGGAGAAATTTTATTTAAATTAAAATCGGGAGGTCCAGCTATGATGATTACCTCTAGTAGGGAGTTAGGAGTGTCTTATGGAAGAAGATTTACCAATACATTTTTAGCCTCCATTCTTAAAAAGGAAAATACAGAACGCTTCTATACTTTAGGAGATGCTTTTCTAATGGCAAAGAACAGTTTTGGGGTTCACCCAGACCATTTAAAAGTTAATATGTTAGGAGACCCTGCAATGAGGCTTAGCCGACCAGCTCCTAGAATTGTGATTGACCAAATAGAAAAGCCAACTCAGGAAAGTATAAGAGCTTTGGATTTTGTGAAAATTAAAGGTCATGTTAATGCTATTTCAGGGAATTTAGATGAAACCTTTAATGGTAGAATAGTAGCCAATATATTTGATAAAATACAAGATAAAAAAACACGAAATAATGATGGTGACTTAACTCCGATACTCAACTATAAAGAGGAAGGAAATCCTATTGTTAAAACTTCAGGAACGGTTAAAAATGGGGTTTTTGAGATAGAGTTTTATATGCCTAAAGATATTGATTTTAGCTTAGGGGACGGGAGGCTACTCTTATATGCAAATAATAAAGAGATAGATGTTTACCAGTCCGAAATAGTTAAAATAGGTGGTATTAACCCTAATGGTATTAAGGATAATGAACCTCCTAAGGTTAAATTATACATGAATAATACTAATTTTGTTAATGGAGGTATCACAAATGAAAACCCTGTGCTTTTAGCTTGTGTTACAGATGATACTGGTATTAATGCCACAGGAGCTGGTATAGGGCATGATATCACAGTTACTCTAGATGGAGAAGTTATCAATACCATTGTTCTTAATGACTTCTATACTCCAGGAGAGGAAAATGGGTGTGTAAATCCTAGTCTCAAAGAGTATCAGAAAGGTAGTGTGAGTTATCCATTCAGAAATCTAAAGGCAGGAGAACATCAGTTGGTATTTAAAGTTTGGGATATTAACAATAATTCATCAACTACATCGTTAAATTTCGTAGTGAGGCCTCAGGCGGAGGAAAATTTAGTAGTAAAAAGATTATTAAATTGGCCTAACCCATTTACTAATAAAACTTATATTCAGTTTGAACATAATTGTCCTGATGTTTTAGAAGTAGGAGTTCAGATTTATACTATCACAGGGAAACTTGTTAAAACTCTACGTCAGACGGTAAGTTCGGAGCCTTTTAGAGAAGGATTTAGAACGGGAAGACAACAAATAGAATGGGACGGAACAGATGATTATGGTGCAAATGTGGGAAAAGGTACTTATATTTACAAAGTTTTTGTAAAAAGTGCCAATCAGGAGACTTGCAAAGGCTCTTCTACTCAAATAGAGAAAATGATAATATTAAAATAAAAATATGAAAATTACAAAAAAACTACTTTTAGGATTAGGAGTAACGGCTAGTACCTTAGCATTAGCACAGCAAAAAGGACAAGTGCTTACAGGAGCTCCTTTTCTTAGAATTTCTCCAGATGCAAGAGCAGGAGGTATGGGAGATCAAGGGGTGGCAACTTCTTCAGATGCATTTTCGCAGTTTTGGAACGCAGCAAAATATCCTTTTAGTAAAACTTCTTCGTCTGTAGGCGTAAGTTACACACCTTATATGAGTAAGTTAACTAATGATGTTTTCCTTCTCTATGCTGGGTATCATACCTTTTTAGGAGAAGAAGAGCGTTCTACATTAGGCGCTAGTATCTACTACTTTAATATGGGGCAGGTAGATTTAACCAAATTAGTCGGAAGCCAAGTAACAAAAGAGGGAACTGTAACTCCAAACGAATTTGCGATTGATTTATCTTATGGTTTAAAACTGTCTGATACTTACTCTATGGCGGTTACAGGGCGTTATATTCGTTCAGATTTTGGTAGCTTTAATTCAGATAATACTCTTAAGCCAGCTAATAGTTTCGCGGTAGATGTTTCTGGTTTTTATCAATCTCCTAAACATCAGAGTTTTGGTGACTATGAGGGGCAGGCGAGAGCAGGTTTTGCAATCCAAAATTTAGGTCCTAAGTTAGACTATACAGGAGATGATACTTCTCGTTCTTACTTGCCAACTACTTTTAGAATTGGTGGAGGTTATGATGTATTTTTAGACGATGTTAATAAAGTAGGGCTTAGTGTAGAGGCTTCTAAACTGTTGGTGCCAGGCTCTGAAATTCCTGCAGGTAGTACCACGCCTCAAATTCCTAATGTGGGTGTAATGGAAGGGATAGGGAAGTCTTTTAGCAATCCACAAAGTTTGATGCTAAGTGGAGCGTTAGAATATTCTTATGACAATGCCTTTGCGGTAAGAACGGGTTATTTTAGAGAAAGTCAACTTCAGGGAGGAAGACAGTTTGCTACGGTAGGTATTGGTTTTAATTATCAATCTTTCGGATTAGATATTTCTTATCTTATCAATACATCTAAAGTTAATACGGCTTTAGATAATACATTGCGTTTCGGGCTTACTTGGAACATAGGAGACGATACTTCTAATGCTGACCGCTAACATAGGTTAAAATAGATACAATTTCTTTAGGCTAATCTTTATCATAGGTTAGCCTAAATTTTTATATAAAAATCATATTTCAGAATTAAAAATAAGATAGACTACTGCCCTAAAATCCTTATCTTTGCACTATGCCAGTGATAACACTTACATCTGATTACGGACTTGTAGACCATAGGGTTGGTGCTATTAAAGGGAGTATTTTGGCTCTAAAATCTGATGCTAGGCTTATAGACCTTAGCCACGATGTAGAACCTTATAATCTTCTTCAGGCGGCGTATATCGTTAGGAATGCTTATGCTTATTTCCCTAAGGGTACGGTGCATCTTATCGCAGTAGATAGTTTTTATCATAAAGATAGGAAGGCGGTGGTTTACAAAGTAGACGGACATTATTTTGTAGCGGCAGATAATGGCATTCTTAGTCTAATTTTCTTCAATATCAATCCAGAGGAAGTTTATGAAATTACTTTGAATAATAGATTTGATGACGAAGTTAATTTCACAGCTACTGATGTTTTAGTTCCTGCAGCGGTTCATCTTCATAATGGCGGTTTGCCAGAAGTGATAGGGCGTGTTTATAATGAGCCTAAAAAAATATCTTTCCCTAAGGCGATAGAAACAGATAACCTCATTGTGGGGCAAATTATGTATGTAGATAATTTTGGTAATGCCGTGTCTAACATCAGTAAAGCATTTTTTGAGAAGAAAGCGGCAGCTTATGATGAGTTTGTTGTAAAATTTAGGAGCTATGCTCTGTCAAAAATTTATAATCAGTATACAGATGTTGTAAAAGATTGGGAAAATGAGAGACAATATCATGGTAAGCCTTTAGTCTTATTTAATGATGCAGATTTGCTGGAAATTAGTATTTATAAAGGAACTAAAAATAACGGTGCAAAAACCCTATTAGGCGTAAGTGTGGGCGAAAAAGTGTATGTAGAATTTAACAAAAATTAAATCATAAGTTATGGCATATTTAATCATAAAGGCATTACACATTATATTTATGGTAAGCTATTTTGCGGGGATTTTTTATTTGGTGAGATTGTTTGTGTACTATAAGGATACCGATGATTTTGATGCTCCAAAGCAAACCATTCTTAGAGAACAATATTTGTTTATGATGAGGCGATTATGGAACATTATTACCGTTCCTGCTGGAGTGTTGATGCTTATTTTTGGAGTCATTCTTATCATGATGAATCCTTATCTGATGAAAATGCCTTGGTTTCATCTGAAACTGACTTTTTTAATTGGTTTAGCGGTATATCATTATTGGTGTTGGAAGAAAATTTTAGTGGTAAAAAATCTTAATTTTTCGGAACTTTCTACTCCTAATATTAAATTAAGACAGGCAAATGAAATTGCTACTTTCCTACTGTTTTTAGTAGTATTCACAGTAATTTTAAAAGTTTTTGTGATAGATTATTGGTGGCAGTTGATAGTGGGCTTCATAGTTCTTGTAGTGGTAATTATGCTCACAGTAAAGTTAGTCAATAAAAATAAAAAATAATCGTTTCTAATAAAATGATAGCATTATTTAAAAAAGATTTTAAAGCCTATTTTGGCGGTTGGTCGGCGTGGCTAATTATCGCTGTGTATAGTCTTATTGGAGCTTTGTTTCTGTTTTTCTTTGATAATAGTTTTAATATTTTAGAAATAGGAACTGCCTCTTTGCAAAGCTACTTTGTTTTATCGCCTTGGTTGTTAATGTTCATTATTCCAGCGTTGAGTATGAAATCCTTTGCAGAGGAGCAACAAAACGGCACGCTCTATTGGCTATTTTCTCAACCTTTAAAAACTTTTGAAATTATAGGAGGGAAGTTTTTAGCCGTTTTTTTAGTGGGGATTTTATGTTTGTTGCCATCGTTATTTTATATGTATACGGTCTATACTCTTGGTATGGCGGAAGGTAATTTGGATTTAGGAATGACGCTAGGAGGCTACATCGGATTATCGGTTTTAATTGCAGCGTTTTCTAGTGTGGGTGTTTTGGCATCTACCTTATCGTCTAATCAAATTATGGCGTATCTGTTAGGTGTGTTTGTTAATTTCATATTGTATTTTGGGATTGAACAATTGGCAAGTTATAAACTATTGGGAGCAGCAGATTATTGGCTTCAAAGTTTAGGCTTTTACCATCATTTTATGGCATTTACGAGAGGTTTGATAGATACCAAAGATGTATTTTATTTTCTGTTGATAATAATGATTAGTTTGTCTCTTTCCACATTTTTTATTGATAAAAAGAAGAAGATTTAAGTATGAAAAAATGGCTTCAAAATAATATCACCATTATAGTAGCAGGAATAGTAATTCTATTGGGCGTTTTTGGTATATTTCAAACGAGGTTTGACCTAACAGAAGAAAAACGCTACACACTTAATGAGGCTACCATAAAGACTTTAGAATCGGTTAAGAAACCTTTGGTGATAGATGTTTATTTGGACGGAGATTTCCCTGCATCGTTTAAACAACTCCAAAGCGAAACCAAATTTATGCTAGAAGAGTTTAGGAAAATCAATCCTAAAATTGACTATAAATTCATAGACCCTATTAAGACTAAAATGTCAAAAGATACGCTAATGGCTATGGGAATACAACCGTCTATTCTTCCAGATATGAAAGATGGGAAGGTATCAGAAATTGTGCTGTTTCCCTATGCAGTAATGCGTTATGCAGATTATGGGACTTCCGTTCCGTTGATTATAGATCAAGTAGGGCTAGATGCGAGCACTCAGCTTAATAAATCTATAGAAAATTTAGAGTACAACCTTATTTCTAATATAAAAGCTCTGACTACTGAACATAGAAAAAACATCGGTATCATCGTTAATCATAGTGAGTTAAAGCCTGATGCATTCCAAGGATTTGTGGATATGGCGTTAGAAAACTATAACATAGGAGCTATCATTCCTGAAAAGGAAACAGGGCTTTCTGCTACCGATATGCCTAAACTTAAAAAGATGGACGCTCTTGTGGTTGCCAAACCTAGAAAACCTTTCTCCGATGAAGAAAAAGTAGTGTTAGACCAATACATTATGAATGGTGGGAAGATGCTATGGATGCTAGATGCAGTAAACGCTGAAATGGATACACTTTTCCAAGCAAAAAAGATTATGGCATATCCTGTAGATCTTAATCTTACCGATTTTTTCTTTAATTATGGAGTAAGAATTACGCCAGCTTTAGTGAAAGACTTTAAGAAAACAGCATTTATAAGGCTAGGTGCAGGAGAAATTGCAGGAAATCCTCAATATAAAAACTTCCTTTGGCCTTATTTTCCGTTAGGTATATCAGAAACGCCTCATGTCATTACTAAAAATATCAACCCTGTAAAGTTTGAGTTTCCTACTGCGATAGACACCCTCTCTAGAGAAGGGGTAAAAAAACAGGTTTTGTTTGAGTCTAGTGAAAGAACTTCTAGCAAGGCAGTGCCTAACTATGTGGCTCTCTCCGAAATTGTGAATGCGGACTCTCTAGGAGCAATGGAACGACCTAGCACTCCCAAGATTTTTGCAGTAAGTTTAGAAGGTAAATTTAGGTCTGCTTATGCTAATAGAAGTGAGCGAAGTAGTTTTCCTAATTTTAAAAATCAAAGTGCTGAAAATAAAATGCTTGTAATCGCAGATGGAGATGTAGGTAGGAATCAAATTCTTAAAGGGGAGCCTTTGCCTCTAGGCGTAGATTTGCTGACCAACCAAAAATATGGCAACGAACAATTTTTGAGAAATGCTTTAGATTGGCTTTTGGACGACTCTAACCTTATGAGCCTTAGAAACCGAAACATAGAAGCTCGACTTTTAGATGCTAGAAGAATAGAACAAGAAAGAACCGAATGGCAGTGGTTTAATTTACTATCTCCTTTAGTTCTAATAGCTATATTGAGTGCTTTGTTTTATTGGTGGAGGAAACAGAAGTATGTAAAATAAATCTGTAATTTTATTAGTTTAACAAATTGACATATTGCTTTAAAATCACATCTTTGGAAAACAGAGAGTAGATGTGGTTTCTTATATTTTCTTTAGGATAATCTCCTTGAGATAATACTGACTTTATTTTTTCTGAAAACTCTTTGTGATTTTCTATGTTTGCAACTTCTCCATTTACACCGTGTTTTATAATTTCGTTGATTCCTCCAGGGCAGTTATTGGCAAGGGCATAAGTACCACACGCTCCAGCCTCTAGTAATACATTAGGGAAGCCCTCGTACCTTGAAGAGAGAATAAATAAGTCGGCATACTTTAGAAACTGATAAGGGTTCTTTTGCTTTCCGTGGAATATCACATTAGACAGCCCCAAATCTTCTTTCATTTGGTGGAGAAGCTCTTTATCCTTACCATCGCCTAAAATATGGAGTTTTATCGGTTCATTTTTAAGAAAAGAAAAGACTTTGAGTAGATTATCAAACCCCTTTCTTTCAGATAGATTACCTATGGCAACCACATTTTTAGCCTCGTTTGAGTATAGCTCAGGTCTTTTTGAAATAGAAAACTGTTGGTCTATAAATTCAAAATCAACA
The DNA here is from genome assembly GCF_009670965.2 of Riemerella anatipestifer. NCBI lineage: Bacteria > Pseudomonadati > Bacteroidota > Flavobacteriia > Flavobacteriales > Weeksellaceae > Riemerella > Riemerella anatipestifer. Next base: position 1,860,873 of record NZ_CP073239.1, read on the forward strand.
GGATTGTTGATTTTGGTAATTTTGTTAGGTTTTATATTGAAATTTTTAATTAAATCTTCCGCCATATCATCACTTTGAGCAATAATAGTATGGAAGTTATTATAAAATTTATAGAAAAATTTAATTTCTTTTCTTGTAACATGTTTAGAAACTACATTGGTCTCCCTAGCGATAAATTTCATCTTAGGAAAAAGTCGTGTAAATATTGATAAATAAGCATTTACCTCGCCAAATCCAGAGAATACAATGTCTGGCTTTCTCCTCCATATTTCTCTCAAAATAGGTTTTAGAGAGTGGCGTATTCTAGGTGTTTTTAAATCTATAACTTCTATATCCTTTTTTAGAAAATCTAAATAACCGCCTTCTTTTCTAAGAAGCATTATTTTAGGAGTGAATTTTTCTCTCGGTAGATGATTAGCAATGGTAGTTACAATTCGTTCTGCGCCACCCATTTCCATATCTGGAAGAATAAAAATAATCTCCTTTTTCTTCATAAAATTAGTTGGCTACATCGCTAATAAACTTAATTCTAAGCAGGCGAACTTCGTCATCACTCAATTCCTCTCCAAACTCCGCTAGAAGCACTTTCATACTATCGCTTTCAGATTCTTTCATAAACTCCATAAAATCATCTACCATTTCCTCGTCAAAATTATCTTCTATGTAGTAATCTATATTAAGTTTTGTACCTTGGTAAACAATACTTTCCATTTCGGAAATGAGTTCGTCCATCGAAAGGTTTTTAGCATTAGCAATATCTTCTAAATCTATCTTTTTATCCGTATTTTGAATGATGAAAACTTTGTGACTAGATTTGTTAGCTACCTTTTTTATCACCATATCATCAGGGCGTTCTATGTTGTTATCTTCAACATATTTTTTGATGAACTCGGCAAACTCTTTTCCAAACTTTTTAGCTTTCCCTTCGCCTACACCATAAACTTTTGCAATTTCTTCTATAGTGATAGGGTATTGCACCGTCATATCCTCTAAACTGGGGTCCATAAATACGGTGTAAGGAGGAATGCCTTGTTTTTGAGCGATTTTCTTTCTTAAATCCTTAAGCTGATTAAATAGAACTTTATCCAATCCACCGCCACTTTGGAGCTGTACTTGGTCAGAGTCTGCTTTAGTCTGAGCCAAATCGTACTCTCTATCTTCAGCAATTAAGAAAGGTTCTTTGTCTTTTCCAGAAATAATATTCTGTCCTTTCTTGCTCACCCTAAGTACTCCATAGGTCTCTATATCTTTAATAATATAGCCTCTTACCGTAGCCTGTCTGATAATAGATTTCCAATAATTATCCGAAGTTTCTTTACCTATACCAAAGAACTCGGATTTTTCTAACTTATAGGATTTGGTAGTTGGTGTTTCTTTGCCTAGAAGAACGGCGATTAAATCTTTTGTTTTAAACTTTTCTTCTAAACTTTTAATGAGATTTATTACCGTTTTAAAATCGTTTGTAACATCTTTTAGCTTAGGTGGATTTACAGAGTTGTCGTCCATTTTGGCACCAGCACCGTTAATTGGGTCAAATTCCTCACCAAAGTAATAAAGTATATATTGCCTTCTACTCATAGAAGTTTCGGCATATCCTACTACTTCGTTTAGCAATTGTAAGCCAACTTCTTTCTCCGAAACAGATTTTTGAGCTAAAAATTTCTCTAGTTTCTCAATATCTTTAGGGTCGTAGAATGCTAAGCAATGTCCTTCGCCGCCGTCTCTACCAGCTCTACCTGTTTCTTGGTAATAACTTTCTAAAGATTTAGGGAAATCATAATGTATCACAAAACGAACATCAGGCTTATCTATCCCCATACCAAAAGCGATAGTAGCTACGATGACATCACATTCTTCCATTAAGAATTTATCTTGATTAGCCACTCTTGTTTTTTGGTCTAATCCAGCGTGATAGGGTAGAGCATTGATGCCATTAACTTGTAAAGTCTGTGCAAATTCTTCTACTTTTTTACGGCTAAGGCAGTAAACTATCCCTGACTTCCCTTTATTTTTATTGATGAATTTTACAATTTCCTTTTCTACATCTACTTTTGGGCGTACTTCGTAAAATAGATTTGGTCGGTTAAAGCTTTCTTTAAAAACTACCGCATCAGACATACCCAATGTTTTCTGAATATCGTCTTGTACTTTAGGAGTAGCTGTTGCTGTGAGAGCAATAACAGGAACATTAGCTATTTTATCTATAATACCTTTTAAATTTCGATATTCTGGACGAAAATCATGTCCCCATTCAGAGATACAATGTGCTTCATCTATGGCTACGAAAGAAATATTAGCTTGTTTTAAAAAATCTAAATAATCTTCTTTTATCAATGATTCGGGAGCGACATATAATAGTTTGGTTCTTCCGCTATTGATATCATTGAAAACTTGCTTTATCTGCGTTTTATTAAGAGAAGAATTAAGTACATGAGCCACTCCTTCCTCAGAGGAAAGCCCATTAACTGCATCTACTTGGTTTTTCATCAGAGCAATAAGTGGAGATACCACAATAGCTGTACCTTCTGAAATAAGTGCAGGGAGCTGATAACAAAGAGATTTACCTCCACCAGTAGGCATAAGTACAAATACATCTTTACCTCCAAGAAGTGTACTGATAATAGCCTCTTGCTGTCCTTTAAAGGTGGAAAATCCAAAATATTTTTTGAGCTCTCCTGCTAAATTGTATGTTTTTTTAGTCATTTTTAGTTTAGTTTACTAAATTTGCAACTTACCAAAGGTAAGAAAAACTTTTGGTTTTAAATTAAATTAGTTAATAAAATAAAACTTTGTTTTCTAATCTAAGTTAGGTTCTGAGGTACGAAAATAAATAAAAAATAATAAATAATGAAATCTACCGCTCTTATAGATATTGCTAAAAAGGCTATTGATACAGAAATAGCAGAATTGGAAAGGCTAAGAGATAATCTGAATGATAGTTTTTTAGATGCGGTAGAACTCATCAATAAATCAAGCGGTAAGTTAATTGTGGTAGGGATAGGTAAGTCTGCTCATGTGGGGAATAAGATTGTGGCAACGCTTAATTCTACGGGAACACCTGCACAGTTTCTGCACGCAGCAGAGGCTATCCATGGAGATTTAGGAGTGGTTCAAAAAAATGATGTTGTTTTATGTATTTCTAATTCTGGTAATTCACCAGAGATAGTTAATCTCGCCCCATATCTTAAGCAATATTCGGCGGGGCTTATAGGTATGACAGGAAATTTAAAATCCAAACTAGCAGAACATTCGGATATTGTGCTTAACACTTTTGTAGAGAAAGAGGCGTGTCCTAATAAATTGGCTCCAACAAGCTCTACCACAGTGCAAATGGCGTTGGGAGATGCTTTGGCTGTGTGTCTTATGGAAATCAATCATTTTAAAGATACCGATTTTGCAAAGTTTCACCCTGGTGGAAGTTTAGGTAAGAATCTTACGGCTAAGGTAGGTCAGTTTTTATCTTCACAAAAGCCTCAAGTTTCAGAGGAGGCTTCCATTAAGGAAGTGATAATTTCCATTAGTGCGTCTACCCACGGAGTTACAGTAGTTACGGAAGGAGAAGCTATAAAAGGTATTATTACTGATGGAGATTTAAGGAGAATGCTCATGAGTAATGATGATATTAAAGAGATTAAAGCTAAAGATATAATGAGTTTAACTCCGAAAACAATAGATAAAGAAGCGTTAGCAAAAGAAGCTATGAAGATACTAAAACAGTATAACATAGGTCAGCTGATTGTAACGGATAAAGGTAACTATTTTGGGATTATAGATTTGCATACTTTGTTAGACGAAGGAATCTTGTAACTTTGTAAAAAATAAAACTAGTGAGTGAAGAAAAAGAAATGTCCTTTTTAGGGCATATAGGAGAGCTTAGAGGGCATTTGGTGCGTTCTATAATAGCCATTGTAGTAGGTGGATTTTTAATTGGCTTTAATATTAATTGGATTATGGATCATATTATCTTCGGTCCTACTCGTCCAGATTTTCTCACTTTTAGAGTGGTTAATTATTTTTCTAGAATGTTTGTGGGCGAAGATGTTATTGTGATGCCGCATTCGTTTCCGATACAAGTAAGGCGACTGTTTGAACAGTTTAATATGATGATGGCTGTTTCTGTAGTTGGAGGGCTTATCATCGCATTTCCCTATGTTATTTGGGAGCTTTGGAAATTTATCAGTCCAGCACTTAAAGAATCCGAAAGAAAAAACTCTATTTTCATCATCAACGGAACTTGGGTGCTATTTGTGATGGGAGCATTATCAGGATACTTTTTGGTAATGCCTTTTGTTATCAATTTTGGTTATTTTTTTAGTATTTCGGATTTTGTAAGGGTAGATATAGATTTATCAAGCTATGTTACCATTTTACTTCAAGTTGTTTTGGGTATGGCGGTAATATTTTTATTCCCGATGATTGTTTATATACTTACTTCTATAGGCATACTTACTCCTATGTTTTTAAGGACTTATAGGAGACACGCTATTGTGGTAATTATGGTGGTGGCGGCTTTTATTACACCCGCAGATATTATCAGTATGTTGGCGGCAGCATTTCCACTAGTAGTTCTTTATGAAATATGCATCTTGATGTCGGCATTAGTTTACCGAAAAATTAAAAAGGAAGAAGCTCTTAATTTACCGTTACCAAAGTAAGTAATGAATTTTATAAAGTAATACCAGGTAATATAAAGACAAGGATAAAAGCAAACTCTCCTTGTCTTTTTCTTTTATAAATAGATGAAAAACATTATTTTCGCACCAAAGTTTAAAAAATATGATGAAGCACTGGAGTTTTAAAAAATGGAACACCATTTTAGGCTGGATAGTTTTTGGGATAGCCTTAATAACCTATCTATCTACCATAGAACCTAATTTTAGCTTTTGGGATTGTGGCGAGTATATTTCCTCTGCCGTGAAATTAGAGGTTACACACGCTCCAGGAGCGGCATTGTTCCAGCTGGTGGGTGCGGTGTTTGCGATGTTCGCCTTTGGTAATGGGGCTTATTATTCTTTGGTTATCAATGCAATGTCAGCCTTGTTTAGTGCCTTTACCATTTTATTTTTATTTTGGACAATCACTCATTTGGTTAGACGACTATTGCATAAAGATTTTGAGGAAGTTACCGAAAACGAGAAATGGGTTATTCTATTTTCAGGATTGATAGGTGCTTTGTGTTTCACTTTTTCGGATACTTTTTGGTTTTCTGCTGTGGAAGGAGAGGTTTACTCTATGGCATCATTATTTATAGCGTTAATCGCTTGGCTTATAACCAAATGGGAGAACGAATATCAATCCTCTGATAACGAGAGATGGATTATCCTTATCTTTTTCCTAATAGGGCTTTCCGTGGGAGTTCATATGATGGTAATGTTGGTAGTGCCATTTATCTGTTTGGTTTATTACTCTAGAAATTATGATTTCTCTTGGAAATCTTTTGCGATAGCCAATGTAATTACATTATTTGTTCTCGCTCTTGTGTTTAAAGGGATTTTTCCTTTTGTGATGACGATGTTTGGTAAGTCGGAGATATTCTTCGTTAATGGTTTAGGATTGCCTTTCCATTCAGGGACTATCTTTGCGTTTTTAGTACTCATTGCTTTAGGGTACTTTGCTATTAACTATGTTCGTTCCAAAGGAAATAGATTGATACAAATGGCGGTGCTATCTATGGTTTATATGATTATTGGTTTTTCTTGTTGGTTGATGATACCTATTCGTGCCAATGCTAATCCACCAATGAACCTTAATAATCCTGATAACGCCATTGGTATGCTTGATTATTATAATCGCGAGCAATATGGAGATTGGCCTACTTTGTATGGACAAAACTATACCGCCCATTTAGACTGGAACGGAATGGAAAAGAATGAAGATGGAAGTTTAAAAACGATAAAAACAGGCGAAACTTACGAAAAGGACGAAACTACAGGACGTTACATTAAAGTAGGAGATAAAACCAATTATGTTTATAACAAGGCACATGTAGGCTTTATGCCAAGAATGTTTGTGCAAGATAAGAATGTAATGTCTAATTACATTTCTATGTATGGTGCTCCAGACTTTGAGTTTAACTATGCCGACGAAGATATAGCAAATAATCCTGAGGCTCATAAGTATTTTGATGAACTTAGAAAAAAATATGATAACGGTACCATTACCGTTGATGATTATCTACAAGCAAAACAGTACCACTTAATCAATCTTAAAAAGCCTACATTTGGACAGAGTTTAGACTACTTCATTACTTTCCAAAATGGACATTATTTTGTAAGATATTTAATGTGGAATTTTGTTGGTCGTCAAAATGATTTGGAAGGTCATATGGAAAACACCAACGGAAATTGGATATCAGGGATTCCTGTGATAGATAATTATCTGTACGGCAGCCAATCGGATATGCCTGAAAAGTATAAAAATGAAAGTACAGTTTATTTCTTTTTCCTTCCGCTTATTTTAGGTTTATTGGGAGCGTTCTTTCAGTATACTAAAGATTTTGGGAGGTTCTATGCTTTGTTATCCCTTTTTGTCCTTACTAGTATTGGAATTGTTTTCTATACAGGTGTAAAACCTTTTGAAGTAAGAGAAAGGGATTATGCTATGGTGGGAGCTTTCTATGCCTTTACGATTTGGATAGGTTTAGGAGCCGCTTTTATCTTACAATTATTGAATCAAAAAGTTAAAAAATCTAGTGCAATTTTAGGTGCCGGAGTTTTACTTTTAGGAGTTCCGTTAATGATGGGCTTCCAAAATTACAATCCACACGATAGAAGTGGAAGATATGCCGCTTATGATTATGCTTATTCTACATTAAAATCACTTCCTAAAGATGGCATTCTCTTCGTATATGGTGATAATGATACTTATCCACTTTGGGCAATACAAGAGACAGAACAGTTTAGAGATGATGTAAAGGTGGTAAACTTTACCCTTTTAGCTACGCCTTGGTATATAGACCAAGTAAAAAGACGTACCTACAACGCAATGCCTGTAGCATCGGCACTTAAACACGAGGAGTATAGAGAAGGTATAAATGAACAAATCTATACTCTAAGCACTGAAGATTGGAAAAATATATTTGCTAATCTGAAAGAAAGCGGTGCTCCTGATAATGTGTTAAAAGGCTTTGAAAAGTATATGACGCAAGATAGTATGACTTTAAAAGAAGCTGTGGCATTCTTAAAGAATAAGTCTCCTGAGAAGGATATGGTACTAAAAATGATTTACGGTGAAGAAAAATACGAACAGTACAATGTTTTACCAGTGTCTAAATTCATACTTCCTGTTAATAAGCAAAATGCAGTTAAGGCTGGTATTATTAAACCTCAAGATGTAGCTTTAGCAGAGGATTATATTGTGATAGACTATAAAAAATCTACACTATTCAAAAATGATTTAATGATGCTAGATATCTTAGCTAATTTTGATTGGAAAAGGTCTATCAACTTCTCTGTTGGAGGTATTTATGATGCGAGTAATATTTTCTTTTTGAAAGATTATTTACAGTATGATGGTTTCAGCTACCGTCTTGTACCTATAAAAACTCCTGAAAAAGAAGATGGAGAGTTAGGTAGAGTAGATGCTGATGACCTTTATAGAATAGTTAAAAACTTTAGATGGGGCAATTTTAAAGATGTTAATGTTCACTTTGATGAAACTTGTACTTCTAATATCATCAGTTATAGAAGTTCTGCAAGTAGAGCTGCAGAGGCTCTAATGGCGAAAGGAGAAAATAAAAAAGCTCAAGAGGTATTAGATTTGGTAAATAAGGAAATACCTGTATCTAAATATAATGACCCTCGTTCACTTAATTCCATTGTTTATGGTTATATTGTGTCTGGACAAGAGAAGAAAGGTTTAGAATTGGCAGAAGAACTTAAAAAGTCTATTTTCAAAGAGTATGATTATTACTTGTCTTTAACACCAGAAAATCAAAGATATGTTAAAAGAGAAATGAGCATTCAGCCATTGCTGTACTCTATGGTAGTAGCTTCTGTGTCTGATGCTTATAAGAAAATAGGACAGGAACAGAAGGCGTATAATTACTTAGTAAGTTCTATAAAACCTATTGATAGTAGATTTAATTCATTTATAAATCAGCTAAAAGCTATGGGGAAAGAAAAGGCATACCAAGAATCTGAAAATGTGCAGAAAATAACACCTTTTTATCAGTATCTTTTTGAGGTAATGAAGCCTTATGATAGTACCTACACTTCAGAAAAAACAAACCAAATTACCGATGCTGTTATAAAAGCAACACAGTAATTTAAGAACTTATAGAATATAGAAAAATAGGCTACCCTAAAAAGAGTAGCCTATTTTCTATTAGGTTTTGCCATAACAATATGATGTACAATTACAGGATTGTAATTCATACCTTTTATTTTGTTAGAATCTTTAATAATGATGATGGATAGATTCTTTTTATTACTAGCCAACTTCACAAATTGCTGTTCCGAAATTTCTCTTTTTTTATACAGAAATACTGTGTTTTTTGAATTGTTTCCCAAACTAAGCTTAATAGAGCTAGGATAGCAATCTACAACCTAATCATTATTTCTATTTATAATATCCCTTATAAACTCATTGGGAGTATTTACACTCAGCAAATATTTTTTCTTAGATGTAGAAATATTCACCATATTTTTTCTATCATTAACAAAAGTTACTGTATCATCCATTAAGACTCCATTAAAGCCAAAAAAACCTTTTGAACTGAATGTAGCTGTAAGATTTGAGAATTCAGTTTTATTAACAGACTTTATATCACCAAGAGGTATCATCTGATAACCTATATTTTTTTGTAAAATAAGGTACTTGTCTGTAATTTTAACTTTCTTTAATGAATTTGCATAAAAGTAAATAGCTACTAGTAAAATTATCAACAAAACTCCGAACTTAAAATAAACATTAACATATTCACCTATATTATTGTAAAATAAGGTAACTATGAGTAAACTTAAAATGATTAAGGTTAATCCTGTTATGATATTTACTTCGGTAGAATTAGAGCTTTTAAAAACTTTCATAAATTTTATTAAATTTTAGTGAGACAATAGTTAAACTCTTCCTATTCTACTAAATTAAACAAAATTTCAGAATTGAAAACTATTTCACCATCTTTTTCTTTCTTTATTTTAGTAATGAAATTTATAAAAAACTGAGAGCTATAAAAACTCTCAGTATTCTATTTTTAAAGTCAAAAAAATATTAGCTTCTTTTAGAAAGCCTCTATTATTTTTGAGAAATCTTCTATATTCAAAGCTGCACCACCTATAAGACCGCCGTCTACATCAGGCTGAGAGAAAATTTCTTTAGCGTTGCTTGGCTTTACAGAACCTCCATAAAGGATAGATACTTCATCTGCCACTTCCTTGCCATATTTTTCTGCTATCATATTTCTAATAAAAGCATGTACCTCTTGTGCTTGTTCTGCGGTGGCAGTTTCTCCTGTGCCTATTGCCCATACAGGCTCGTAAGCTATAACCACTTTCTTTATTTCTGCAGCAGTTAGAGTAAACAAAGCCGTTTGTGTTTGATTTTTGATAACTTCTAAATACTTACCAGACTTTCTTTCTTCCAAATTTTCGCCATTACAATAGATAGGAATAAGTCCTTTATCTAATAAGGCTTTTACTTTTCTATTAGCATGGCTATCGGTTTCTCCGTGGTATTGTCTGCGTTCAGAATGAGCAATAATACTACCATCTAAGTTTACAGAAGCTACCATAGCAGCAGAGATTTCTCCTGTATAAGCTCCAGATTCGTGTTCGGAAATATCCTGAGCATATACTTCTACCTCTTTATTTTTAAAAATATCTTTAGCTGTGGTAAGGTAAAGAGCTGGTGGCGCTATCATTACCTTACAGTTAGGCGTATGCTTGCTAGTATAATCGGATAGTTGTTGCATAAGCTCTTTAGCTTCCGAAAAATTCTTATTCATTTTCCAGTTTCCTGCTACAATGTTTTTTCTCATAATATCAATGCTTTAAGATTAGTCTAATTTCCAAATAGTTTTCATCAGTTTGTAGAACTGATGTTCTCTTTCTGTAACCTCATTATCTGCTTTAATGAGTGTTTTTGCAAACTTTGCAAATTTCTTTCTTTCTGCTTCGGTAGAATCATCTAGGAAACAACGAGCATGAAACTCAAAATGGTCTTTCCACGCTTCTGGTTGTAGTGTTGCAATGACTTCCAATTCGTTATCTAAATTGATTCTGAACGGAAACTCATCAGCAAGGTACTTTTGGATAACGATGCCTTCCTCTGGTTGTACTTCGTAGTCCACGGCAGAGAGAATCATTAACAAATGATAACCTGCTATAGATTTGTTTGATTTTTGCATTTTATTTTTATTGTATAGTTAATTTAATGTTTAGTTGATATAATCTTTTGCACTTTTTTTATCGGTAATTTTCCCATTTTCTAAAACGAGTACGAAAGGATTGCTCCTCGCTATGGTCTTGATGGCTGTGCCGTCCATCATTGCATTTGGTAGCATTTTAAATGTATTTTGTGCCGTAGAAACTCCATAAACTACTGTTTTGCGGTGCTTGGAAACTTTATTTTCTACCGCTTCTAAGAGATTAGTATCTACCTCGGTGGGTTTATAGCTAAATACCAAAACCGTTTTTGGAGCTTGTATAAGGCTATCTGTAATATCATTACCGTGCAGGTCTTCTATTTTAAATTTTACAATTTCAGACGCATAGCCCTCTTTCACTACCTCGGAAGTGGTTTTGTCTTCTTGGATTACCCAATCAGGATTTTGCCAATAGTTTTGGTTGATGTAATCGTCTTGGTTAACTTTTATAATCTCTTTAGTTTTTTTATGTTCAAGGGTATAAAAAGTCTTGTATTCGGACGGATTTTCTTCAATCTTTTTTTTTTCAGACTTTAAATCTGTTCCTATTTTATAATCTCTGAAATCAATAATAGGCTCATGTTTAATCCCGTGAAGCATTATCCATAGAGAAACTATTGTTCCTAAAAACAGTACAGAACCTCTTGTTCTCATGAAAGAAATGGAAATCTTATCTTTGTACGCAAAGTAGAGTAGAAGGAGCAAAGCAAGAAGCACGATATCTTTCCAGAAACTTTGCCAAGGTGTAAATTTAATAGCATCTCCAAAACAACCACAATCTGTAACTACATTAAAATAAGCTGAATAGAAAGTGAGAAAAGCAAAGAATACACACAGCCCAATCAGTGCTAGAAGTACTTTTTTTACTGAAATTTTTAATAGTAATAAAATCCCTAAAATAAGTTCCAAAATCACTACAAAAAAAGCGAGTGGAAGAGCCCAACTCTCTAGTATCTCAATATTAAAGACTTGAGGAGAAAAATATTCTTCTAATTTGAATGAAAACCCCTTAACATCTACTGCTTTAACAAAACCTGAAGCAATAAAAATAAGAGCAACAATAATTCTTAGTAAGCGTTTAAGCATTTTGTTCGTTTATTTTTATAAGACAGAATACAGCGTAATTAAGCATATCAAAATAGTTAGCATCTAGCCCTTCCGACACTAAGGTGTGTCCATTATTGTCTTCTATTTGTTTAGTACGAAGTACCTTTTGATAGATTAAATCTGTAATAGAGGAAATTCTCATACTTCTCCACGCTTCACCATAGTCGTGGTTTTTTCTCTGCATTAGGGCTTTTGCTTCGTTGGTGTAATGTTGATACAAGTTTAAAATTTCTTCAGTATCAGTATCTAAATTCTCTGATAATCCCTTTTCTAACTGAATAAGACCTATAACAGCGTAATTAACTATTGCTATAAACTCTGCTTCCTCCGATTCTTCCACCATTCTTTTTTCGGTCATTTGAAGCGTTCTTATCCTATTGATTTTAATGAAAATTTGATCCGTGATAGAACTTGGGCGTAGCACTCGCCACGCTGCACCGTAATCTTGAAGTTTCTTTCCAAATAAATCTTTACAGAGGTTTATAATTTCGTCGTATTGTTTAGAAGTATCCTGCATATACTGTGTTATTACTCTTCAAAGATAGTGAAAAAAAAGCATATTAGGAATAGGGCTTAACTCTAAATATCATTGCTAATTAACGACAACAATCGGTTACAAATGGTTTTAGTCGAAAGTAAATAATTTTATACCGAGTATTATTCTGGCGATAGCTCATCTTTGTCTTGTGAATGTAAAAGACTTTTAATCGTAGAAACTAAAATATAATTTAAAAATAAATCTATTATGAAAAACAAGGTTCAACTTATTGGTAATGTAGGTAACACACCAGAAATTAAAGAGGTTAATAATACTAAAGTAGCTCATCTTTCTATAGCTACTAACGAAATTTACAAAAATGCACAAGGAGAGAGGGTAGAGCAGACGGAATGGCATAAGGTGGTGGCTTGGGGAGGACTAGCAGAAATTATAGAAAAGTACGTTACTAAAGGTAAAGAGATAGCTGTTGAGGGTAAATTAACCTACCGAAGTTATGATGATAAAGAAGGAAATAAACGCTACGTTACCGAAATTATAGCTAATGATATCCTGCTTTTGGGGAGAGCTAAATAATATGGGAATGAAAAAAGCCAAGAACTAAACTTGGCTTTTTTATTATTACTTTGGGAAAACAGTTTTAATTATGCGTCTATCTTTGCATAAACTGCGTTTTTCTCTATAAACTCTCTTCTTGGAGGAACTTCGTCTCCCATAAGCATAGAGAAGATTCTATCTGCTTCACCCGCATTTTCTATATTCACTTGCTTTAGAATTCTGTTTTCTGGGTTAAGTGTAGTTTCCCAAAGCTGCTCAGGGTTCATTTCCCCAAGACCTTTATATCTTTGTACTTCTACGCCTTTACCATCGGCAGACATTTCTAAGGTTTTTTCTTCTCGCTCTTTTTCGTTCCAAGCATATACCTTTTTGCTACCTTTTTTAAGAAGATATAAAGGTGGAGATGCAATGTAAACATAACCTTGCTCAATAAGTTCCTTCATATAACGGAAGAAGAAGGTAAGTATAAGTGTAGAAATGTGAGAACCATCAATATCGGCATCGGTCATAATGACAATTTTATGATAACGAAGTTTGCTTAGATTAAGAGCCTTGCTATCTTCCTCTGTACCAACGCTTACACCTAAAGCGGTATAGATATTTTTGATTTCCTCGTTTTCGTAAACTTTATGTATCATAGACTTTTCTACATTAAGAATTTTACCTCTCAATGGTAGAATAGCTTGGAAATGTCTATCTCTTCCTTGCTTAGCAGTTCCTCCCGCAGAGTCTCCCTCTACTAGGAATATTTCTGATTCGGCTGGGTCTTTTGATGAACAATCTGAAAGTTTACCAGGTAAGCCTGCTCCTCCCATAGGAGATTTACGCTGTACCATTTCTCTAGCTTTTTTAGCTGCCTGTCTTGCCTTAGCTGCTAGAACTACTTTCTGTACAATCTGTTTAGCTTCGGTTGGGTTTTCTTCTAAGAAGTTGGTAAGCATTTCGCCTACTATTTTATCCACCGCACCAGACACCTCGGAGTTACCAAGTTTTGTTTTGGTTTGTCCTTCAAACTGAGGTTCCATTACTTTTACAGAGATTACGGCTGTAAGTCCTTCACGAAAGTCATCACCTGTAATTTCCACTTTCTCTTTTTGAGGGATACCTAAGTCGTCTGCATATTTTTTCAGAGTTCTTGTAAGAGCTCGTCTAAATCCTGTAAGATGCGTACCTCCTTCGTGAGTATTGATGTTATTAACATACGAGTGTAAGTTTTCCGTGAAAGATGTGTTATATCTCATTGCAACCTCCACAGGAATATCATCTCTTTCTCCTTCCATGAAGATAACATTCTCCATAATGGATTCTCTGTTACCATCTATAAATTCTACAAACTCTTTAAGACCACCTTCGGATAAGAAAGTTTCTGTTAAGAATTCTCCTTTTTCGTCTTTTACTCTCTCGTCTGTAATAGTGATATTGATACCTTTATTGAGAAAAGCTAACTCTCTAAGTCTAGCAGAAAGAGTATCATAGTTATAAACTAATTCATTGAAAATACTGTCATCTGGTTGAAAGAAAACCTCTGTACCTCTATAATCGGTAGTTCCTATTTCTTTAACATCTTCTAAAGCTCTACCCTTAGAATATCTTTGTTGATAAATTTTTCCTTCTCTGTAAACGGTAGCAATGGTACTCGTAGATAAAGCATTAACACACGAAACTCCTACACCGTGAAGTCCACCAGAAACCTTGTAAGAGTCTTTATCAAACTTCCCACCAGCACCTATTTTAGTCATTACTACCTCTAAGGCAGATTTTTGTTCTTTTTCGTGAAAATCTACAGGGATTCCTCGTCCGTTATCCTTTACACTAATAGCATTGCCCTCGTGAATGGTAACTGTAATGGTATCGCAGTATCCTGCTAAAGCTTCGTCTATAGAGTTATCTACAACTTCATATACCAAATGGTGCAAACCTCTTACTCCTACATCTCCAATGTACATAGAGGGTCTTAACCTCACATGTTCAATACCTTCTAAAGATTGGATACTACTAGCTGTATATTGTTTATTACTCATTATTCTTTATAATTTTTTAAAGATTACAAATATACAAATTTTAAAAAAGAGATAAAAATAAAATTCTTGATAATCCTCGTTAAGTTTATTTGAGAACCTCCCTTATTGAGTAAAAATAATTAATGTTTTTCAGTAATCTATTGACATTTAACATTATTTTTTGAGAACAATTTGTACTAACCGAAATTTTGTTCGTATTATTCCAAATGATTTGCTATACATTAGGCCAATCCATTTATTCCAAAATATTCCGTTTTGTTTTTCGTTAAATTTATTCTTAGGTTTAGATAACAATCTCCACCATCGTGTACATGTATTATTTCATTTTCCCAATCACCAGAATAAGAACAAAAACAGAAAACTCTAATAATTTTATCTCCATCTTCATTTGTTGATATTATATATTGCCTAAAATAATACCTTAGGTCAATTTTTTCTTTATCAAAATTCCACTTTACCCCTCTGTTTTCTTTATTCCATTTTGCTAATTTTATTTTTAATTGATCGTTGTACTCGTTTACAGATTTCTCCAAGTTTTTATTAATTATTTTCATTTCATCTTTTGTTAAAACCGATTTTTTCTCAGTTTTTTCATCAAAAATCGCTATGTAATTTGGTTCTGCAAGTGTATCTGACTTTTTTTCTTCAAAATATTCTGGTTGTATATTTTCCAAATCTATTTTCTCCTTTTGATGTTTTGAGCAATTTGAACAACAAATCAAAATTATTATTAGGATTAATTTTTTCATTTGTTTTAGATGCTTTTTTGAATTGTGATAGGCTATATTTCTTGCAGAGCTTAAATGTTATATGCAGTAGGGTTCAATAATGTAGCGAAAATCAAAACTCTATCACTAAATATTTTTTCTACTTCCGTAGTAATATTGGGTAACTCATTTTTAATAAAAATAGTTCTGTCTTCGATAGTTTCAAAAATAAGTAACAGATTAAAATTAGTCCCTTCTTGTAGTCTGTCAGTTTCTACTTCGGAAGCGATATAATGTTTTAAATTTAGGGTTTCTTTGTAATAGTTTATGATACTTTCGTTGAAGTATGTTTTCCATTCGGATATGCTTCCTTGTTCACAATGGAATGTTAAACTTAATATACTCATTTCTAAGTATGTTATAAATAAATTAGTAAAATATCCTGCAAAAATCGGTATTTTTTTGTAAATTAGCCCTTTGATTTTAATGTAAAATTGAAGTAATAATTTATTTAGTATAATAAAAAAGACTTATGCATAAAGAAGGAGAAAGGTTAATACCTATCAATATTGTGGACGAAATGAAGTCCTCTTATATTGACTACTCAATGTCCGTTATTGTATCTCGTGCCTTGCCAGATGTAAGGGATGGGTTAAAGCCTGTACATCGTAGGGTTTTGTATGGTATGTATGGATTGGGAGTTTTTTCAAATAAAAAGTATTTGAAATCTGCCAGAATTGTAGGAGATGTTTTGGGTAAATATCACCCACATGGCGATATCTCTGTTTACGACGCTATGGTGCGTATGGCACAACCATGGAGTTTAAGGTATCCGCAAGTAGATGGTCAGGGTAACTTTGGTTCTATGGATGGCGACCCACCAGCGGCTATGCGTTATACCGAAGCTAGACTGAAAAAAATATCTGATGAAATTCTATCAGACTTAGATAAAGAAACAGTTGATTTCCAAAATAATTTCGATGATAGCTTGCAAGAGCCTACAGTGTTACCTACTAAAATACCTAACCTTTTAGTAAATGGTACTTCTGGTATTGCGGTAGGTATGGCAACTAATATGGCACCTCATAACTTATCGGAATCGGTAGATGCTATCTGTGCTTATATAGATAATAAGGAGATAGAAATAGATGAGTTGATGAAGCACATCATCGCTCCTGACTTCCCTACGGGAGGAATTATCTACGGCTACGACGGGGTTAGAGATGCGTTCCATACAGGAAGAGGGCGAATTGTATTAAGAGCTAAAGTCGCTTTTGAAGAGATTGGAAACCGTAATGCCATTATCGTTACCGAAATCCCTTATTTGGTGAATAAAGCTGAAATGATAGCTAGAACATCAGAGTTGGTAAAAGAGGATAAAATACAGGGTATTCACGAAATTAGAGACGAGTCTGATAGGAGAGGAATGCGTGTGGTTTATGAACTTAAAAACGACGCAATACCTAATGTAGTCCTTAATCTATTATATAAGTACACAGCGTTACAAACATCGTTTAGTGTTAATAATATTGCTTTAGTAAAGGGCAGACCACAACAGCTTAATCTAAAAGATATTATTGTTCACTTTGTGGAGCATCGCCACGAGATTGTAATTCGTAGAACCCAGTATGAGCTTAAAAAAGCTAGAGAAAGAGCTCATATCTTAGAAGGTTTTATGAAGGTTATTGCAACTCAAGATACTTTAGATAAGGCGATTTCTATCATTAGACATTCAGCAACGCCGCAAGCCGCTAAAGAAGGTTTGATTGTAGAGTTTGAACTTTCAGATATACAGGCTCAAGCTATCTTAGATTTAAGATTAGCTAGGCTTACAGGTATGGAGCTAGATAAAATCCGTGATGAATACAAAGCTATTATGGATTTAATTAATGACTTGGAAGATATCCTTGCTAATGAAGCTAGACGCTACCAAATCATTAAAGATGAATTGCTAGAGGTTAAAGAAAAATATGGCGATGAAAGAAGAACGGAAATAGATTACTCTGGAGGAGAAATGTCTATAGAAGACTTCATTCCTAACGAAGAGGTGGTACTTACTATTTCTCACGCTGGATACATCAAGAGAACACTCCTTTCAGAATACAAAACTCAAAGTAGAGGTGGCGTGGGCAACCGTGCAGCATCTACAAGAGACGAAGACTTCTTAGAATATATTGTTTCTGCAACCAACCACCAGTATATGCTATTCTTTACGGAAAAAGGGAAATGCTACTGGTTGAGAGTGTTTGAAATTCCTGAAGGTTCTAAAACGGCTAAAGGTAGAGCGATACAGAACTTAATCAATATAGAACCTGATGATAAAATCAAGGCTTACATTAGAACCAATGATTTAAAAGACTCTGAGTATGTTAAGCAGATGTATGTGGTAATGATTACCAAAAACGGAACTATCAAGAAAACTTCGTTAGAGGCTTATTCTAGACCTAGAACCAACGGTATCCACGCCATAGAAATTAGAGAGGACGACCAGCTTCTAGGAGCAAGACTTACCAACGGTAACTCCGAGATAATGATAGCTACTAAAAATGGTAAATGTATCCGTTTCCCGGAAGAGAAAGCAAGAGCGGTAGGTAGAACTTCCATTGGGGTAAGAGGTATTTCTCTAGAAGACAACGACGAGGTAATTGGTATGATAGTTGTAAACGATATAGAGAATGAAACTGTTTTGGTAGTTTCTGAAAAAGGCTATGGTAAGAGAACTGCAGTAGAAGACTATCGTGTTACCAACCGTGGAGGTAAAGGGGTAATTACTCTTAACATTACTGAAAAAACAGGTCAGCTTATTGCGATACAATCAGTAGTAGATGGTAACGATTTAATGATTATCAATAAATCAGGAGTTGCAATAAGAATGTCGGTAGATAATATGCGTGTTATGGGTAGAAATACCCAAGGTGTAAGGCTAATTAATCTTAAAAACAATGATGAAATAGCGGCCGTAGCGAAAGTGGAGGCAGAGAAAGATGTGGAGGACGAAGAAATGGAAGAATCTAACGATGAAACTGTAAATCCGTCTGAAGGAAATTCAGAGGAATAGTATTCAAAATAAAATAATAAATATATTAAAATAGTATGAAAAAAGTTATTTTAAGTATTGCTGTGTTTTCAACAACACTAGCATTTTCACAAAAAAAGGAAATTCAAAACGCGTTCAAAGCAATAGAGTCAGGTGATATCGCGGCTACTAATGCAGAACTTTCAAAAGCAGAAGTTCTTATCGGTAGCAAATCATATTTAGTAGAGCCTAGTTTATTAGAACAATATTATTACTCTAAAGGAGTAGCTCTTATAAAGTCTGGTAAAACTACAGAAGGAGCTACTTGGCTAGGTAAAATAGGAGATTTAAGTAAGTCTAAAATCTATACAGGTAAAGATGCTGATAAAAACAAAGTTTATTTTGTAGGAAAAGAAGCTGCTGACACTAGTGGTATAGCAGGACTTAAAGAGGAGTCTTATGTATCTAAACTATCAGATAAGTTACCACAGCTAATTAACCCTATGCTAAAAACGGCTGGAGATGAGGCTTATCAAGCATATCAAGCAAAAAATCATATAAAGGCAGCTGCTAAATATTTAGAAGTTTATAACCTTCTAAAAGCAGCAGGTACAGATGATAAGTTATATCAGTACTATGCAGGTCTAAACTATGCACTTGCAAATGATAAATCTAAAGCCATAGAGGTGTACTCTGATTTAATTAAAAGCGGTTACACAGGAGTTACAACCATATATAAGGCTAAAAATAAAAAGACAGGGCAAGATGAAAATCTAGATAAAAATGGTTTTGAAACTTTAAAGAGATTAGGTTCTGCTTCTGATTATACTGATTTTAGAACAGAACAAACGCCTAGTATCGAACAAGAATTATATGAAACTAATGCAGCCTTGCTTATTGATTCTGAAAGATACACAGACGCTTTAAATTTATTGGAGAAGGGTATTAAAAAATTCCCTAAAAGTAGTAAATTATCGGAGTTACAAGGTACAGCTTATTATAAATCAGGAAAAACTAACGAGTTTATCAATAACTTAAGAAATGTAGTTGCTTCTAATCCTAATGATAAAGTAAGTTGGTATAATTTAGGAGTTCTTTTAAGTAAAGATGAAGCTAAATTAAATGAAGCAGAAGGTGCATTTAAAAGAGCTTTAGAAATAGACCCTGATTATGTTCCTGCTATTCAAGGCATATTCTATAATGTTTATATGTTAGGTGATGACGGTAAAGTTATAGAGAAAGCAGAAGCTGCTAGAAAAGCAAAAAAAATGGACGAGTTTAATAAAATCTTACAAGATAGAAGGGATAGATTTGCTAAGGGATTACCTTATTTAGAAAAGTGGTATTCTTTAGAGCCTAAAAATCCTGAAATTGTAAGTTTATTAAAAGGAGTTTATCAAACTTTACGTAAAGAAGATAAAGTAAAGGAAATGAAGGCTGTAGAAGATAGCCTTAAAAAATAAAAGCTAAAATGGTATGATTATTGTTATGATAACCATACCATTTTTAACTTAAATTATTAACCATAAAAAATAAATTATTATGTCAAAAAGAGGAAATAACTCAGTAGGTGTATTAGTAGGTCTTTTAGCAGGAGCAGCTGTAGGTGTAGCTTTGGGAATGCTTTATGCTCCAGAAGAGGGAAAAAGAACAAGAAAAAAGCTGAAAAGAAAAGCTGAAGATTTAAAAGATCAAGCAGAGAGAGAATATAAAAGAGCTTACGAGAAAGTAAAAGACCAGTATCAAGATTTATCAGAGAAAACTAAATCTAATGTAGATAAAGTGGTTTCTAATGTTAAAGAAACTTATGATAAATACAAAGGTCAAGTAGTAGATAAAGCTAATGAAGTAGCTAAAGATGTAGAGTCAGAATTAGATGGCTTGAAGTAAAAAATACACAAATAAAAAAAGGAACTTGAAATACAGTTCCTTTTTCATAAAAATTAGACAAAAATAAGATTGATGATAAACTTCTTTAAGAATTACGCACAAAAAAGGCTTGATTTAATAAAAATGGAAGCTACCGAAAAAATGTCTATTAAAGCAGGTAATATAGCTTTCTTAGTTATTTTAAGTATTTTCTTCTTATTTTTATTTATATTTCTCAATATAGGGTTGGCTATACTAATAGGCTATTATATACAAAATATGGCTTATGGTTTTCTAATAATCTCTGGGATATACTTATTTTTAATAATTCTACTTTTACTACTCAAAAATTCTATAAAAGAGGGGATTGCTAATATAATTATAAAATCTATAAACAAATAATATGGGTACTAAATATAGAAGTCTTTCTGAATTAAGAGCTCAAAAATCCTTGTTGAAAAATGAAATTTCTGATATGGAAAAAGTAATTACCTTCAAAAATCCTAAAAGTTCTTTGAGCTTAATAACTAAAGGGTTTACTGACAAGTTTGTAGAAGAGAGAAGTAACGAAGGTGGCGCTAACAAAATTTCTATAAATACAGGTAATATTGTAAAAGAGGTAACCAAAGAAATTAAAAATAGAGTATCTAATAGAAACTCAGACTCTTCACTTTTAACATTGAAAAATGAAGGGTTAGCAGAAAGTGTAGTAGATGGCTTTCTCAAAGTTGGCTTAGTAGGTACAGTCAGCAACTATGCTAAAAATAATCTTAAAAACCCTAATTGGAAGAAAAGAGCTATAGGTTTACTTCTTGTTTATGTAGCACCGCTAGTTATTAGGCAGTTAAGAACATTCCTAGACGATTATCAACGAAAACAAACTGCCAAGAGTATCAATAGATTGATATAATCTATTTTTATTGAAGGATAAGTCTTATTTATTCAAACTTAGACTGAATATTAGAATTAAGTATCAAATAAAAAATCCGTATCTTTGCAGAAATTTTATAATATTTAATGAATTTATTTAGCGAGTCCAATTTAAGTCCTGAAATTCTTAAGGCAGTTGGCGAAATGGGGTTTGAAACTCCTACGGAGATCCAAAAACAAAGTATTCCTTTTATTTTATCAGATGTTAGAGATCTGATAGCACTAGCGCAAACAGGAACAGGGAAGACAGCAGCGTTTTCATTACCTATCTTAGATATGATAGATGACACTAGTAGAAAAATCCAACTTTTGGTACTTTGTCCTACTAGAGAGCTTTGCTTACAAATAGCAAAAGACATAAAAAATTACTCCAAATATCAACCTAATATTAAATCTGTAGCAGTTTACGGTGGTAGTAGTATTACAGACCAAATTCGTAGCCTTAGAGATAAGCCTCAGATTATTGTAGGAACACCAGGTAGAGTGATAGATCTAATTAACAGAAAGGCATTAGATTTTTCAAGCATCCATTGGTTGGTATTAGATGAAGCTGATGAGATGCTTTCTATGGGCTTTAAAGACGATTTAGAAACCATTCTAAACGAAACACCTGAAACTAAACAAACTTTACTATTTTCAGCTACGATGAATAAAGAGGTTGAAAGGATTTCTAAAAGTTACCTTACCAATCCTCATCGTATATCTGTAGGTTCTATCAATGCTGTTAAAAAGAATATCAGCCACGAGTATTATGTGGTAAATTACAGACAGAAAAAAGAAGCACTTAAGCGTCTTATAGATGCTAATCCTAACCAATATTCCATTATTTTCTGCCGTACAAGAATGGAAGCCAAAGAAGTGGCAGATTATCTAATGCAGAACGGCTATGCCGCTGATGCTTTACACGGAGATTTATCTCAAGCACAGAGAGATACAGTGATGCTGAAGTTTAGACTTAAAAATATTGATATTTTAGTAGCTACAGATGTGGCGGCGAGAGGATTAGATGTAGATTCACTTACCCATGTGATTCATTATTCGTTACCTGATGACCCTGAAGTTTTTGTTCATAGAAGTGGTAGAACGGGGCGTGCAGGGAAAGATGGTATTTCTATGGCTCTTATAAAGCCTGAAGAAACAAGAAAGCTGAAGCATATTAAAGTTCAAACTCAGATAGAACTTAAAGAGAAGGCAATCCCTAAAGGAGAAGATATCATTAAAGCTCAAGTAGCAGGAGTATTTGAGCATTTGTTTACAGAACATGAAACTTATTTTGATTTTGATGATAGTCTTATTCCTGATTTATCGCAGTTTTCAAAAGAGGAATTGGTGCATCAGTTGTTACAATTTCAGTTGAGAGATTTAGCTTTATACTATAAAAATAGGAACGACTTATCAGACCAAAAACTAAAAAAAGAAGGTGATATCAAGGAAAGTCGTAGAGAGGGAAGACGAGATAAGGGAGAAAGAAGTAGAGACAGAGGAGGAAGGAAAAGTAAAAAATCTAATTCTGACATGGTGAGATTTTTCTTTAATTTAGGCAAAAGAGACCAATTAAAGAAAGTAGATATGTTGGATATTATTAACAAATCAACTAAAAAATCTAAAAAAAGAGCTGATATTGGGGATATTGAAATTTTGGATAAGTTTACTTTCTTTGAAGTAGAGAAATCATTCAAGAATGAAATCCTTAACAACATTTCTTCTATGAAATTTAAAGGTAAAGAAATGAGAGCCGAAGTAGCTAACTAAGAAAATATTATCAAAAAAAGGGATATTCGTTTGAATATCCTTTTTTGTAGATTATTGAGAACTGCTTTTATTCTAGATATAGTCTATTATTATATACAGACAAAATCCAAGAGTAAACTCTTGGATTCTTTGTTAAATTAAATTTAAAATAGTTATTTAGCTGTAAAACTTACTTGTAAGTCCATATTGTCTTTAATAACCATGTCTTTCATAGTAGATTGGTAAGCAATTCCCCATTTTTGTCTATCGATAGAAAATTTATCTGAAGTTAGGGTTACTACGCCATTAGTTACACCTATTTTCGCAGGGAAAGTTACAGCATTAGTCTTTCCTTTTACAGTAAGTGCTCCTGTAACTAGGTAATTATAGTCTGCTTTTCCAGTCTTTTTAAGAGAGGTAATTTTAAAATTAGCTGTAGGATATTTCTCTACTTCAAAAAAATCTCCATTTTTTAGATGATTATTGAGTTTTGTTTGATATTCTCCTGTGAGGTCTGTGGCATTGATACTTGTCATATCCAATACGAAAGTACCTCCAGCTAACTGGTTATTTTTTAAGACTACAGAGCCATTTTTTAAACCTAATGTCCCATTATGAGATGAAGCGTCTGATTTTACTACCTTATAACCCCACCAGTTAATGTTGGAATTGTCTACTTTTAGATTTTTGGTTTGAGCTGTTAATAGCCCACCTGCCATAACGAATAATAATGCTATTTTTTTCATTGTTTAATTATTTTACTAATGCAAAAGTACATTTATTCTAATTCTAAATTATTGATCTATGTTAAGAAATTTAGAAATTAAGGTTCATAATATCCAATCCAATTTGTATTCCGTTTTTAGAAGGAATAAGAGCTTCATCGTTGAATATTGGAGTGAAGTCTTTTTTAATGAAAAGATTAAACCCACCATAACTTAGACTAAATTTAGCTCCGAATAGAAACGAATTTACGCCATAATCTACTTTGTTTTGGTATTTTTTGAACTTTCCGTCTTCGTTGTAATATTTCACTTTGATTAAACTTCTTAGGTTGATACCTCCGTAAGCTCCAAAGCCTATACGCCATTGTTTTTTACTATTATCTAGATAAGACTTCCCTTTGTATTCTGTATAACTAGGATTCAGCACATACTGAAACTCTATAGGAAATGTAAGATAGACATGGCGAAGTTTAGAGCGTTTTAAAGAGCCTTCTTGGAATTCTGATAGTTGGAGGTGTCTATTTTCTTGTTGAAAAACCAAAGGGCGTTTTGGCATATAGGTGTCTGATCTATACGCTAATCCGTAGCGGATGAATAACGGACTGGTGGTATTGCCTATTTGTCTTTCCTTTCTAGCTTGTACCTCAAAACTGTGTGAGTTGCCTATACGCATATTAGAGGCTGTTTCAAATGGATTAAGGCTTCCTGCATTTTCAGTTAAGTTGAGAAAGGCGTAGGAGACAGATAGCCCAGATTTTTTAAGCAATGAAGCTGGGGTTTTCTTTTTGCTAGATCTAATATCTATGCTGTTTTTTCTTATAACGAAAAACCCTCTTATAGTATCATTTTCGGGGGAAAGTACTCTGTGTCTTACCTGTTCTTTGGTGAATTCTTCTAGAGTTTTTTTCTCTTCTTGGATTTTGGTGTTAATGCGTTGTTCGTACTTACGGGCAATTTCTGATTTTTGGTTTAAAAGGTTTTCGTGTGAAAGTTTTTTATCAGAATAAAGAATTTCTAACGAATCTATTTCTTTATTCATAAGTTGTTTTTCTGATAGTACAATGCTATCTACTTTTTTGCTGTAAGTTTTCAGTTTGTTTTCTTGAGCAGACACCATAAACGAGCCTACTACAATACTAAATAATAAAATTTGAGTTTTCATAGTGTGATAAGTTTTTAATCTAATTTTATATATTATTTTTCTTTTGAATACACTTTTACACCAAGCACTTCCACTTCTTTAGGTTCTTTAATTTCAATAGGGAACATATTTTCTTTAGTATCCTTTTTATCTACTTTCCCAAGTTTAGATTTACTTTCTGATTGATTTCTCTTTTCTTTGCCTATTTCTCTACCAAAGAGTAGTTGGTCAGCTGTTACGTAAGTTTCTTCCTTTTTTTGTTCAGTTGATTTAGCCAAAACTTCAGAATTAGATGGAGTATTTTCTAAATTTTTAATTCTTAAGCTATCTTTATGTGCAAAGTTGTTTTTAGCAATGATTTGATGGCTACTTTTTTCTACTTTTAATTGAGGTTTAATTTCTGTTTCAAAATTTCCTTCTATTAGTAAATTTTCTTGTGGAGTGGTGCTTTCCACTGGTGTTTTTGTAGTGGTAGTTTGATTAGAAACAATAGCATTGCTATGTTCGGGAATGCTAGGTGTATTTAATTTCCATAATAAACTTCCAAGGCTGACTAAAACTAAAAATACAGCAGCATATCTCATTATTTTTTTGATGCTGAAAATAGGCGTCGCTTTTTCGTTTGTTTCTAATTTTTCTTCTAGCTTTTCCCATAACATAGGAGAGGGCTTTTCGGAAAGATTTTCGTAGCTATGCTTTAAATTTTTATTTTCCATAAGATTGTTTTTGGGTGATAAATTCTTTGAGCCACTTTTTAGCTTTATTAAATTGACTTTTGCTAGTTCCTTCTTTTATATTGAGGATTTCTGCAATCTCGGAGTGTTTTTTTTCTTCAAATACATACAGGTTAAACACAAGTTTGTAGCCCAATGGCATTTCTGATAACAACTCTTCTATCGGAATATCCAATAAATGATTTTGTGTTTCTGTATCTTCTAGTTCGTCTTGCAGGTCATCATTTATGTCTTTTTCTATATATAAAATGTGTTTCTGTTTTCGTACGATACTAATGGCTTCATTTATAACTATTCTTCTTAACCAAAAAGGAAAAAACTCTGCCCCTTTACAAGTGTCTATTTTTGTAAAAACAGTATAAAAAGCCTTTAATAAAGCATCTTCTGCATCGGACAAATTGTTAGTGTAAGATTTCGCTATAGCTAACATTTTACCCGAAAAAGCATCATAAACTTGCTTTTGTACCAGTCGGTTATTTTGTTTTAATAAGTCAAAAGTCTCTTTTGAAATCACAGTTATTAGTTTCTTCTATTCATAAGACGGCAAAATAATAAAAAGGTTGCCTCATCTGAAAATTAAAAATAAAAAAAGTCATCAAAAATTTTTGATGACTTCTATTGATTAAAAATAAAACTAAGAAAATATTATTTTCTCACTTTCTTTTTTGTAGTCGTTTTAGTTGCTTTTGGCGTTTCTGACTTCTGAGTAGCTTTGTAGAAGTTATTGTAAGCATATTCTGCAGCTTTGTAAGTATCTATAACGCCACCAGCTCTAGAAATTAAATCAAAACGATTGTTAGTATTTGAGTTAGTCATAGCATTTACGGTAGATTTATTAGCCGTTTTTACTAATGACTCTATAATTTGCTCTGGAGTAAGGTTAGGCATATAAGCCAAAAGTACCGCTGCTGCACCTGCTACTACTGGCGAAGCCATAGAAGTTCCTTGTAGGTATTCGTATTTACCATCTGGAACGGTAGAGTAGATTTTATCTCCAGGAGCAAATACATCTACCATTTTACCATTATAGTTAGAGAAACCAGCTCTTAGAAACTCATTGTCATTTGTACTAGCTCCCACCACTATCATATTATTTATGAAAGGTTTTTCATCAGTTGGTTTGTAGAAGTTAGTAGGGTAGTACACATTTTCTTCTATGTTTTCGTTTTCGTTACCTGCAGCTTTTACAAGGAGTACTCCTTTTTCTTGAGCATATTTAAAAGCGTCCCAAACATATTTTTTACCTGGAGAAACAGGTTTCCCAAAGCTCATGTTTAAGATTTTAGCTCCATTATCTACAGCGTATCTAATAGCATTAGCCACATCTTTATCTCTTTCGTCTCCGTCTGGTACCGCTCTTACGGTCATTATCTTAGCTACCTTAGATGCTACACCATACTGCACTTCTTTACCATGAGGATATCCAGCAATAATACCAGCCACGTGAGTTCCGTGCTGAGCATCAGGACCTTCGTAATGGTTGTTACCGTAGTATTTTTCAGAATAATCTTCATAGTTATCTCCTACGATTTCTTGTCTTGTATCAAAATCTAGATTATATTGCTTGGTGGCCTGCGTTTCAAAATGCTTTAAAGCATCGTTAATCTCTTTGTTTAAAGTTTCTTCTACCTCTTTAGAAGTTTTGCCTTGCATTTCTTTAGATGCTGCCATTTGGTTGAGTATCTGCAGATACATTGCTTCCTCTTGAGAAGTAGGTTTTATAGTTGCTAAATTTTCTGCAGTTAGAGTTTTATTTCCTAGAACTTTCGCAATGGCAGAAATTCTAGATTTAAACTGAGAGTAGTATTGGAAACTTTGCTGAGCTTCAATTCCTTTTTTATTGAAAATCTCTTTGGATTTCATATACATTTCAAACTCTTCAGGCATTTGAGCTTGATTGGCTTTGTTTTTAGAAGAATCATCGCCTTCAAATATAGGCTTGTATTTTTTCACTACTCTAGTTACTTCTAGATTATCTACATCTACATCAGCAGTTTTTCCTCCCATAAAATTCCAACCGTGGATATCGTCTATGTAGCCGTTACCATCATCATCTATTCCGTTATTAGGAACTTCGTTAGGGTTTTTCCACATATTTTTTGCCAATCCTGGGTGGTCTACTTCTACACCACTATCTAATACACCTACAACCACAGTCTTAGGCTTTAAACCTTTAGATTCTAAAAATTTATAGGCATTGTTAGTATTTACTCCATAAACATTAGTCGTGGAGAAATCTTTGTGATACCAAGTTTCTGCGTCTTTATCTCTTTTTTCTTGTGCTAAAGTTAAATTCAGTCCTGCTAGAAATAAAGCAGCAATCATTATTTTCTTCATTATTTTTTATTTTTTAAGACTTAATATAATACCGACTTTCAAGTATTATACCATTTTATTTTTTTAGTTTAACATTTCTGATATAAGTTGTGGCTTCTGGACCAATGTTACAGATTAAATCTAAAATAGATAAATCTTCTAAAAAGCCCAACTTATCAGAAAAGGTTTGATAATATTCGTTTACATCATAAGACGTAGGTTGCTTGGCAGAAAAGCAGTCTCTATAATCTTCTCCTTCAATTTCTTTCTCGTAGCTTTCGGAAAGTTGAAAGGTTTTATCTGTCTTTAAAATATCTTGAATTATATCTAAAGCCTTTAAATTAAAATCTTTTAAGTAGGTTTCTTTAGATTGAAATATTTTTTCCAGCTTAGACTCATAAAACTCAAAATAAGGCGAAGTCTGGTAAGCTATTTTTATAGATTTCCAATGCAAACTCTGCCAATTTTCGTCATAGGAAATCTCTAAATCTTTCAACGCTCTTTTCCCATTATGTTTTATTGGAATGCTAAGGGATAGTTTACCATTCGCACCATAAATATTAGCTCTATTTCTATAAGTTTGCTTTGGAAAGTTTTCGTATTGTTCTAGAATTACAGATTCTTCCGACAAAAATTCTGACCACCAAGAAATAGGAGGGAGGTAAAACAAAGGTAATAGTTTCATCTAGTCGTCTTTTTTCTTTTTGAATAATTTAGAAATATACTCCCAACCGAAAAATAATCCAAGAATGATAGCAGCTATCCACCAATAAGAAGTTTTGTGAGCCTCTCCTGTATTAGTAGCCTTAAACATTCTGTCCCATCTTATTTTTTTAGGTCCTTCATCAAAGACACCTTGTAAGCTCATCCAAGTAAACATTGGTTTTCCCACAATGTATTCTTCTGGTACAAATCCGAAAAATCTTGCGTCTAATGAAGCATCACGGTTATCACCCATCATAAAGTAATAATCTTGTTTGATGGTGTACTCATTAGCCTCTTTACCATTGATGTAGATTTTTCCGTTTTTGTTTTCTAGTTTATTGTGTTCATATTTAGAAATAATCCATTGGTATTCAGGAAGTGTTTCTTGATTGATTTTTACCACATCTCCTTTTTTAGGAATTCTGATAGGTCCATACCAATCCTGATTCCAATTTTTATTGATTGGGAAAATGGTATTAGTGGTATCAATTTTAGTCTGCTGAGGATTAAGGTAAGAAATTGTTTTTTCACCTTTTTCAGAAAGTATTTCTTCCGCTTTTACAAATTCAGGGAGTTGCTTAATATCTGCTAACAACTTATCTGTAAGCCCTTGGAAATGGTAAACATAACCATCAGCAGTAGCTCCTTCCTGTAAAGGTAAATATCCCAAACGATTCCAAAGTTGATTAACATCTATCTGCTGAGAAGTATATACAAGATAAGAAACTTGATTCTCTTGGTCGCCCAGAATAACCTCTGGCTTACCATTGATGAAAAGCCTTCCTTTTCTAACTTCTAAGACATCACCGCCTACAGCCACACACCTTTTTACATAAGCATCTTTTCTATCTATAGCTGTATGTACAGAATCTTGCGGATAGTTAAATACTACAATATCTCTACGCTCCACTTTCTCCCAACCAGGTAGTCTAAAATAAGGTAGCTTAACGGCTTCTACATAAGATTTAGGGTCGTCTTTTGGATTTTTAGGCTCTCCTGTATCCATTATTGTTCCTTGCAAAAATGGGATAGCTAAAGGTCTCATTGGCATTCTATAGCCGTAGTTGAGTTTATTAACAAACAAGAAATCTCCCACCAACAGAGTACGCTCCATAGACCCTGTAGGAATACCAAATGGCTGAGTGATAAAAGTATGTATAACCGTAGCAAACACCGCCGCAAAGGTAATAGACCCTAAGAAAGATTCTTTTTTCTCTTCCTTTTCTTCTCCACTTAGATAGAAGGTATCTTTTTCTTCAATTTCCGTTTTAGGGTTGTAATTAACCGTTGCCATATAGATAAATGGCAATACTACCGTAAGAATTTGACTTACAATATCTGTTTTCCCAAATTTCTTCATAAGATGTAAGTGAAAAACAGACATCATAATAGGACCTACAATAGGGAAGTAGGATAATACTACCCACCATTTCGGCTGTTCGGTTTCTTTTAAAACTATAAAATAGTTATAAAATGGTATAAAAGCAAAAATAGGATTGTATCCCATTTTCTTAAATAGTTTCCATGTAGAAACACCCATTAGTACAGAAAGAATGAGTACAAAAACGGTATATTTTAATATATAATCCATTGGTTTATTTTTTATTGAATATAATCATTATTTATTGAAACAAAACATCTTTCATACTGAAGTTTCCTTGTTTGCCAATAATCCATTCGGAAGCAATTACGGCTCCTAGGGCAAATCCGTTTCGGTTAAAAGCGGTATGTTTTATTTCAATTTCATCTACTTCGGAACGATAGAATACACTATGAGTACCAGGTACCTCGTCTTCTCTTATGGCTGTAATGCCTAAGGTTTTATCTTTAGTTTCATCTAACTTCCAACTATCAAAATCAGTATGTTTTATAATGCCTTCTGCTAGAGTAATTGCCGTTCCGCTAGGAGCATCTTTTTTGTGGGTGTGATGAATTTCCTCTAACTGACAACCATATTCTCCAAAGTTATTCATTAGCTGAGCAAGTCTTTCATTTAGTTCAAAAAATAAATTAACTCCAAGACTAAAGTTAGACCCATATAAAAAAGCGGTTTTGTTAGCTTCTGCTATTTTTTCTATTTCAGGCTTTCTTTCTAACCACCCTGTTGTACCACAAACCACAGGAATATTAAGTTCAAGACAAGTTTTGATATTTTC
The DNA here is from genome assembly GCF_009670965.2 of Riemerella anatipestifer. Lineage (NCBI taxonomy): Bacteria > Pseudomonadati > Bacteroidota > Flavobacteriia > Flavobacteriales > Weeksellaceae > Riemerella > Riemerella anatipestifer. The sequence continues at coordinate 1,891,448 of NZ_CP073239.1, forward strand.
GAAAGCGACTTCTGGATTAGAAAATTCTATTACCACATCGGGCTGATTAAGATTTTCTAGGGTAGGAGATTCATTAAGCCTAGCAACCACTTGATGTCCTCTTTGGGTAGCTATTTGGTCTATAATTTTCCCCATTTTACCATATCCTACTAGTGCAATTTTCATAAGTTTTGTTTTTTTAAAATCTATAATTGAGTGAGAACCCTAATTTTCCGTTTTGTAAGCCCCATTGGTCACTGAGTAGAGTAGGAGCAATGGCTAAATCTGGGTCGTTTCTTTGTTCGTGTAAATGAGCGTCCACAACGGCATCAATAATATTGAGCAAATAAATTCCTGCCGAAATGGCGATGGCATAATCTCTTTGGCGTTTCATTCGGTCTTGTGTATTTCCAAGAACGGTAGCATCTACACCGCTAATGCCAGAAAATTCGTGTGGCTGATTGTTAAGCTCTGCTACAAAAGCTTTTCGGTAGCGTTCATAATTGTTTTGATTCCAAATGGCAATGCCCACGCTGGTACCTACAGCACCCCATACAATAGGGATTTTCCAATATTTTTTGTTATAATACTGTCCTAAACCCGGTAATACAGCAGAATAAAGCCCTGCAAGTGTGGGGTTGTAAGTCTTAATAATGGGGTTAGCATTAGCTTTTTCTATTTCTTGTATTACTTCAGTCTCTGTTTTGGAAATATCAGTTGTGTCTACACCAGTATTTTGAGCAAACCCTAGTGAAACGAACAATAAAGCTAAAAAACTAAAAGCCTTAGACATTAATCTATTTTTCAAAAGCGTTTAAAATTCTTTCTAACTCTTCTTCATTATTGAAATCAAAAACTATTTTTCCTTTTTTTCCGTTGGCAGAAGCCTTAATGTCTACTTTTATGTCTAGCAAATCAGAAAGGGATTTTTGAGTTCTTTTTAAATGATTAGGAAGTTCTTTTTCTACTTTATTTCTTTTCTCCTTAGGGTTTTTCAGTCCAGCCGCTACGGCTTCAGCTTGGCGGACATTAAGCTGTTCTTTGATAATTTTATCAAATAACTCTTGTTGTAGCTTTTCGTCTTGAAGGCTTATAATGGCTCTTCCGTGTCCCGCTGAAATAGCTCCAGTTCTAATAGCTCCTTGTACTTCTGGACTTAATCTTAGAAGGCGGATATAATTAGTAATCGTACTTCTTTCTTTACCAATACGCTGACTTAGGTTTTCCTGCGTCATACCTATTTCTTCAAGTAATCTTTGATAGGTTAGAGCAATTTCGATAGCATCTAAATCTTCTCTTTGAATATTTTCCACAAGAGCCATTTCCAAAAGCTCCTGGTCGTTTACTAAACGAATATAGGCAGGTATAGTCTTTAATCCTGCAATTTGAGAAGCACGGTATCTACGTTCCCCTGAAATAATTTCAAACTTAGCACCGTCTTTTCTAAGCGTGATGGGTTGTATTACACCTAGATTTTTGATAGATTGTGCTAATTGATTAAGAGCGTCTTCGTCAAAGTAAGTTCTAGGCTGGTTAGGGTTTGGATAAATATCTTCTATGTTAATCTCTACGATACTCCCCATAATCTGTTTCGCACCTTCGTCTGTTGCAGTATTTATGGTTGCCTTTTTTTCGGCATTTAATATCGCTCCTAGACCTCGCCCCATGGCTCTTTTTTTATCTTTCATTTAACAATGATTTAGATTTAATATTTTTAGTTTGATACTTTTTCTTCATTTTTGAGTAAAACTTCCTCAGCAAGTTGTATGTACTGTATAGCACCTTTACTCTCGGCATCGTACATTAGGATACTTTCTCCAAAGCTAGGAGCTTCGCTAAGCCTTACATTACGATTGATAACGGTTTCAAAAACCATATCTGGAAAGTGGGTATTTACTTCTTCTACCACTTGGTTGGAAAGCCTAAGTCTTCCATCATACATTGTTAGGAGAAGCCCCTCTATATCCAAACTAGGATTGTGTATATTTTGGACATTTTTGATGGTATTAAGTAATTTGCCTAAACCTTCTAGAGCATAATATTCACACTGGATAGGAATAATAACAGAGTCGGCCGAAGTAAGTGCATTAACTGTGATAAGACCTAAGCTAGGAGCACAGTCTATAATGATGTAGTCATAATCGTCCTTTACTTCTTCTAGAGCTTGTTTTAGCATGTACTCTCTGTTGTCTCTATCTACAAGTTCTATCTCTGCAGCAACCAAATCTATGTGAGACGGAATGATGTCTAAATTAGGAGAGCTAGTTGGTACAATACATTCTTTCGCGGTAACGCTATGTTCCAAAAGATTGTAAGTAGAATATTGCACTTCCTCTATGCCTAGCCCAGAAGTGGCATTAGCCTGAGGGTCTGCATCTATAATCAAAACTTTTTTCTCCAAAACGCCTAATGCCGCAGCCAAATTAACGGAAGTTGTAGTTTTCCCTACACCACCTTTCTGATTAGCAACACCTATTATTTTACCCATATTTTTGATTTAAGTCCCAAAAATACAATTTTTTTAATGCAGTCTCAATTTTCAAAATATAAAAATATGTTAATTTGTTTGTAATGAATGCTTTAAACTTATAAAAAATTATCCACAATTTTAAGGTAATTGTGGATAATTAATTGGTCAAAAATTGTAATTATTTATCATTCAAACTTTATAGATACAGGAATTTTGAAGTAAGAACGCACTGCCTCTCCTTTAATTTTAGCTGGAGTCCATTTACCTCTGACAGATTTTATGGCTTTTTCTGCTTCCTTATTAAACATATTGTTTTGCCCCTCCGCTTTTACATTGGTAATAGTACCATCTTTTTCTACCACAAATGTTACCATTGCCTTTACAAGACCTTCCTCTCCAACCATTGCTTCATAATCAAAATTCTCACCTACTTTAGCTCTAAAAGAATCTATACCTCCCATAAATACAGCATCTTCGTCCACTACGGTTTCTATAACATTATTGGGTTTAATTATTTCTGGCGTTGTATTATTAGTAACTGTTCCATTTCCAATGTTAGGTTTAGTAGGTACAATACTAGTGGTAGATATAGTTCCTTCTTTGTTCTCTAAACCAGATGCCGCTGTTTGTAGAGTTTTAACACTTGGCAGAGGTGTTTCTATAGGAGGATTAGCCATAGGTGTAGGGACACGAGTATCCACTGTTTTAACTTCTACCGTTTTTTCAACTTTCTTAACCGATTGTACTTTTGGTACGATGGGTTTTACTATTTTTTTATCTTCTTTTTTTATAGGCTCAACAGGTTTTAGCTCTATTTCTACGCCTTTATTGGTAGTAATATGCACTTTTTTTGTTTGCAAATAAGCATAGGTCCCTCCAATGAAAACCCCGAATAAAGCTACTCCTGAAAATAAAGCTTTTTTAAGATAATAATCAGCTTCTGCTCTAAGAGAATAGGCTCCATAGGCTTTATTTCTACCTGCAAATAAGAGCTCATCTAGAGCTTTTTGTTCGTTTTGATTTTGTGAAAAAGTTATCATTTGTCATAAAATTTAAAATTAATACTAAATAAATCTACAAATGATTATTAGTTTTGAGGCTTTTTGCAAAAAGTAATTTGAAACAAACAATTTTCTTGCCAAATTCTCTTATTTCTAAAAAAAAGTCGGATTATGAAGATAATGTTAATTTTTTGTAATAAAAGTTATGAAATCTAATTTATTTAAAAACTTTATTTAAAGTAACAACGAATAATTTAGGTTGATTAACATTTTTTAATATCTTTGTGCGTAAGAAAATATAATAAATATTATGGGATTTATCAAAGAATTTAAAGAATTTGCTCTTAGAGGCAATGTTATTGACTTAGCTGTCGGTGTAATTATAGGGGGTGCTTTCGGAAAGATTGTAAACTCTTTTGTAGAAGATGTTATTACTCCAGCACTACTTAGTCCAGCATTAGAAAAGCTTGGGGCAGAAAATATAGCTCAACTAACTTGGAATGGTATTAAATATGGAAGTTTCCTTTCTGCTGTTATCAGTTTCTTATGTATAGCTTTTGTTTTGTTTGTAATGATTAAAGGTATTAACAAAATGAAGAAAGAAGAAAAATTAGAAGAAGCTCCAGCAGGACCTACACAAGAAGAGCTTTTAGCAGAAATAAGAGATTTACTAAAAAAATAATTTCAACAATATTTTTTCAACCGCCATATGGCGGTTTTTTTTATTTTTGCTCAATATTGTTATAATCTTGTGTTATGTCTATAGAAACTAATTATACCCAACTTGTATCACAAATTCCTAAAACTGTAAATCTTGTAGCGGTTTCTAAAACTTATCCCGTTGAAGATATACAAAAAGTTTACAATTTGGGGCATAAAGTATTTGGAGAAAACAAAGTACAAGAGTTGGTTGCCAAACATACTGAGTTGCCAAGTGATATACAGTGGCATCTTATAGGGCATCTACAAACCAATAAGGTTAAATATATTGCTCCTTTTGTCCACACTATACAAAGTGTGGATTCGGAAAAGCTATTACACGAAATAGATAAACAAGCAGGAAAACACAAGAGAATCATCAATATTTTGCTTCAAGTTAAAATTGCAGAAGAAGATACTAAAACAGGTATGGAAATTAATGAAGTAAAAGAGTTATGTGTTAAAATAAAACAAGGCGAATTTCCTAATATCAAATTACAAGGATTGATGGGAATGGCGACTTTTACCGATGATGAAACCCAAATCAGAAGAGAATTTTCTTTTCTGAAGCAGTTATATGATTATCTTTCAGATTCTCATCAGTTAAATACTCTATCTATGGGTATGAGTGGCGATTTTCCGTTGGCAATAGAATGCGGAGCTAATTCTATTAGAGTTGGGTCTGCCATATTTGGTGTGAGAAATTATCAATAATTTAGAATTTAATTTAAATATAACTATCTTTGTTCTATGCAAAAAATATTAATTGTAGAAGACGAAAAAGCCATTTCAGGCTTGCTTAAAAATATTCTTTCTGAGGAAGTTAAGGATTATGAAATTTTAGTAGCAGATGACGGATTAGAGGCTTATAAACTAATAGAAAAAGAAGATTTTTCTCTAGTAATATCCGATATAAAAATGCCTAAAGTATCAGGTACAGAGCTTTTACAAAAAGCTTTAGAAATAAAACCAGATACTGCTTTTGTGATGATTTCTGCCCACGGAGATATCAATACAGCGGTACAATGTCTTAAACAGGGTGCTTATGACTTTATAGAGAAGCCTATAGACCTCAACAGACTTATCACGAGCGTGAGAAATACTTTGGAGCGAAAGGAACTCAAAGCTTCTAATCAAATCTTAAAGAAGGAGAATACTCAGCTTAAGAAAAAAGTAAATAAAAAATACCAAATGATTGGTAGCTCGGAAGCCCTTAAGAAAATCCAAGATATGATAGATAAAGTGGCTCCGTCTGATGCTAGAGTTCTAATTACTGGTCCCAATGGTGCAGGTAAGGAACTAGTGGCTCACGCTTTACATTCTCAAAGCGAACGCTCCAAAGGACCTATGGTAGAAGTAAACTGTGCTGCAATACCTTCAGAATTGATAGAGAGCGAATTGTTCGGACATATGAAGGGCTCTTTTACAGGTGCTGTTAAGGATAAGTCTGGTAAATTTGAGCAAGCTAATGGAGGAACGATATTTTTAGACGAAATAGGTGATATGAGTTTGGTGGCACAAGCCAAAGTGCTCAGAGCCTTACAAGAACATAAAGTATCTCCTGTGGGAAGTGATAAAGAAATAAAAATAGATGTAAGAGTCTTAGCAGCAACTAATAAAAACTTACAAAAAGAGATAGAGGAAGGACGATTTAGGGAAGATTTATACCACCGACTTTCGGTAATAGAAATACAGGTTCCTGCCCTTAACGATAGAAAAGAAGATATACCTCTACTTGTGGAACATTTTGCACAAAATATAGCTTCTGAGAATGGTAGTCCTGTAAAAGAATTTAGTAAGGAAGCTCTAAAAGCTCTTCAAAACTATGATTGGACAGGTAACATTCGTGAGTTAAGAAATGTCGTTGAAAGGCTAACTATATTAGGCGAAAATCCTGTAAGCGAGAATGATATTTCCAACTTTGTTAAAAAATAACAAGAGAAATATTAGCCTTATAAACTTATCATAATGTTATGTCTTTCTTAGATACGGTTTATATCAAACGACTTATGAAACTTGCCTTACCCGTGATGCTAACACAGGTAGGGCAAGTTTCCGTTAATTTATTTGACAATATTATTGTAGGAAACTTACTAGGAGCCGACGCACTGGCTTCGGTTTCTTTAGCAAACGGCATATTTTTCTCTATTTTTGTAGTAGCTTTGGGATTTTCTTTAGCAATTCCACCTTTGGTATCAGAAGCTCAAACTAGAGGAGACCATCAACAGATTAACCAAGTTTTTAGTCACGGACTTATTGTAAATGTTAGTATTGGGATTCTTCTCATTCTGCTGATTTTTGGTATTAGTCCATTGATGTATCATCTTGACCAGCCTCCTCACATAATGCCAGATGCCGAAACCTACCTTAAAATAGTTGTGGTAAGTATTTTTCCTTTTATGATATTTCAAACTATGCGAGAGGTTTCAGAAGGACTTTCATTTACTATTGGAGTTACCAAGGCAACCATTATTGCTAATATCATTAATATTATTTTAAATTATATTTTGATAAAAGGCTTTTGGATTATCCCGAGTTTTGGAGTTGCTGGCTCGGCGTATGCCACACTCATTGCGAGAATATTCATGATGTTTTTTCTATTTTTCGTAATGAAAAAAGAGAAAGTGACTCGCCGATATATGGAAGACTTTAGTTTAAAACTAAGCTTACTTAAGAAACAAATGTTTATCAAACTCCTTAGATTAGGATTTCCGATGTCTTTACAAATGTTTTTTGAGGTTACTGCATTTGCTGCAGCTGCTTTTATTTGTGGTAAAGTAAGTGCTAGAGATATTGCCGCTCATCAAATTGCGTTGAGTATGGCTTCTTTCACTTTTAATCTTTGTATAGGGTTTAGTGTAGCTTCTACCATTATGGTAGGTAATAAAGTAGGAGAAAAAAACTTTATCGAAGTAAGAAAAGTAGGCATTAACAACCTGAAAATAGTATTTTTATTTATGCTAATCTGCGGTATGATATTCATACTTGGTCGAGAAATCCTTCCTACTTTCTTTACTAAAAAAGAAGATGTAGAGGTATTATTTTTAGCCTCTCAACTGATGATTATTGCCGCCCTTTTTCAACTTTCAGATGGTATCCAAGTTACAGCGTTAGGGCTTTTGAGAGGATTGCAAGATGTTAAAATTCCTAGTTTTATTACATTCATAGCCTATTGGCTGATTACCTTACCACTGGGATATTATTTATGCATCAAACTAAATATGGGTGCTTTTGGAATGTGGATAGCTCTTGGTATTGGTTTAACAATTTCTGCTCTGTTACTAGTAAGACGTTTTTTAGTTAATAAAACATTGATGAAACTATAAGCCAATTTTTTTGTTTAGTATCAGTGTATATTTTTTTATTAAAAAATGTTGGTATCGGTAAGATGACAAAAAACAATGTTTATTCATCTTTTTTGTTTACCTTAGCTATAATTTTGATAACAAATAATTTATAAAAATGACAACAGTAAACATCTATTTAAATTTTAATGGAAATTGTGAAGAAGCATTTAATTTCTATAAATCAGTGTTTGGGGGAGAATTTACCTATGTAGGGAGATTTGGTGATATGCCTCCACAAGAGGGAATGCCACCAATGAGTGAGGTGGATAAAAATAAAATTATGCACATAGGGCTTCCTATAGGAAATACCGTTTTAATGGGAAGTGATACAGGTGGAGAATGGGCACCGTCTTTTCAGCAAGGTAATAATTTTTCAATAAATATTACACCTGAAAGCAAAGAGGCCGCAGATAAACTATTTAATGGACTTTCTGCGGGAGGAAAGGTAACAATGCCGATGGCGGACACTTTTTGGGGAGCTTATTTTGGTATGTTTACAGATAAGTTTGGTATTAATTGGATGATAAATTTTGAATCTCAGAATAATCAATAAATTTGTAAAAGAAATGTTGCCAAAAGTTTTTCTATCTTTTGGCAATTTTTTTATTAGTATTATGTGTAAAATTTATCGACTTAAAAAAGCAATTCTACTAGTTTTAATTTCTGTAATAACCTGCAAAGCACAAACGACTTTAGATGTTTTAAAAGAAAAAGCACTACATAATCAGAATCCCAATAAGTGGAATGCCGAACTTTTTGAAATGGATAAAAAGTGGTTGAAAGATGCAGATTCTCAACCATTAAAATCTCTTGCTTTTCCAGTGGAAAAGTATGACTACTATGTTTTTAATATGCCTTTTAATTTTGAGATTAAAAATGAAAAATTTTCGGGTATAGTATTGGGTGAAAATATTGGAGGTAAGGAAGATAAATTTATATATAAACCTGAAGTTACACTTATTTTTTATGCAAGGACTCAATATACAGAGTTAAATGCGGATGTTTCCTCTAGAAACTATCCATATTTGACTATGCAAGGAAGAGTTAAAATCGTTAATAATTTTGATTTTGTGGGGGTTAAAAGTCCTGACGATTCGGGATATTTAATTGTAAATTTAAAAGTATTTGACCTACGATTTGGTAATACAATAATAATTTTTCCTAGAAAAGATAACTCATTTTATTATCTTCAAAGTGAAGAGAAATTTAAAGAAAATGAAGATATAGATAGATATATTGATAGAATTAAACAAGACCGAAGAATTATTGAAATGATAAATCTTTCAAATCAGTAATAAAGATATGTTTTGTGTGTAAAGTGTTTTCACTTTTTCATTAGTTTATTTTAAATTAGCAATATTGAAATTTGATATGCTGTTTTTTTAGAGAAAGCTAAAAAGATGAAGATATAACTTTTAATAAAATTAAAATAAATGAATTTTTCTAAAATATTTTATGGGCTTGTTCTTGGGGGAGCACCACTATTCGTAAATGCCCAAGATATAAAAGAAAAAATAGTTATTGAAGGAGGTTATACCTATTTTAATAGAAGTTTTGCTGATGTTGGAGTAAAGTTTTTATTTAACAAAGAATCTATAATTGTAGGTGGAAATGCACTAGTAGGTGCTTCTAATGGTAAGCTTTTAGTTATTCCAGAGATTAATGCAACGAAATATTTTTTCAATAAAGGTAATTTACCATTCACTTTTGTAAGGTTTAATGTTTCTCCAAAAACAGTTTCTCCTCAAGTTGGATTTAGCTATTTCTTCATAGAGTTTGGTGTGGGATATGGTTTTAGTTTTGATAAGTCTATCCACTATAGAACAGAAGGATTTAGAACACAACTGAATATCAATATTCCTTTAAAATTCAACATGAGAATAATGTAGAAGGAACAAAACGGTAGATTAAAAAGATCATTCTGAATAGCGGTAATTTTTAATGAAAGCAACAAAAGCAAGAGCCTTTATATAAATTTAACTCTTATGAAAAAAATACTATTAGCCCTGTTTTTAATTTTTAGTTTTTCCGATGGATTCGCCCAGTTTGCTGTCGTAAATGATAAGGACGGCTGGGTGAACATAAGAAACAGAGAGCAAAAGGGTAAAATTATAGATACTTTACCCAATGGACACCTGATTTATTGGTATGGTCCCAGTGAACCTAACGAGGAGAATTGGGGTTTTGTTCAATATGTTAAAAATGGAAAAGACCTTGAAGGAGACCTTTACAAAGATCGATATAAGTGGATTTCGGACTTTTCATCATTGAAAATTTCAAAGAAAACAGCTAACTCTGTAACTCTAAAGCAAGAGGCTGTTACTGTAACTGTTACAAAGTCCAACTTTGATAAGAAGAAGCATAAATTCACCTATTTTAAGGATAACCCCACCATTCTATCTCATATTGATGGTAAGGCTCCTTGGGGGACCGATGGCAACCTACCGAAAGCACAATATGAAAAAATTAGCGTCCGTATTGGGGATAAAACGCTTATCTTACCAAAAGCAGCTTTAGAAAACGTGTATGACCCTTATCTTGATGGTGTAGAAGCTAATTATGATAAACAGAATGATACCCTGTATATTCAAGCAATAAATGGGGATGGTGCGGGCACCTGTCTTATTATTTGGAAAATTGAAAAAGGAGTTTATAAGGATCGACTAATTGTTAACGGATTTTGAATGAAAATAACAGCTTTGCAAAAGGTGGGGTTTAGGGAATGATAGAGAATTTTGTGCTATTTAGTCTTTTTTGTTTTTCTCATTATTGTATTTTTTAATATTAGAAATTCGATGAAAAAATTTTTGTTGTTTTTTGTAGTATGTTTTATTTCCTGTCAGAATTCTAAATTCGTTAACAAAGGTAAACCTACTTCGGTTAAAGAAATTAGATCTTCCGAAAAGGAGAAGGAAATGCAAACCGTTATCATCAATATTATTAAAGCCTATCAGAATAAAGATGAAAAGGCTTTAAATAAACTTATCCATAAGAAGTTTGGGATCATCTTTCTGTTTCGTATGGGAGCTCAGGATAATATCGCTAATGTTAAAAAGATTTCTTTTGTTAAGCCCGTTCCCAATTATTTGCCTTTTGACCCTAATATCATAACTGACTATAAAATTACCCAAGAAAAACTACCGATATATAGTTGTGAAACCGAAGGCTGGAATAAACCTGCGGGAATTTATATCGACCTTAATCAAAAAGAATCGTTATTTTCTGAAATTGCAAAGTTTGAAAATGCTAACTTTGACGAGAAACCATGGTCCGATAGTGAGGTTAAAAAACTGGAAACCATAGAGAGAAACAGTCATAAAGTCATTGTGATTGGGCAAAACCAAAAGGAATTTATTTTCTATATTGGCTATTTCGATAATATATGGTATTTAACGGCTATCGACCGATTTGAGGTTTGCTCCGCATAAAATCAACACAATAAATTGGAGGTGAAATGAATGATTTTAAATTGCTAATCGCTTTTGTATTATTTGTATTGTTATCGTGTCATACAACCGAGAGTAAAATAGAAGAAAAGCAAATACCAACAGAAGGTGCATCGGAAAAATTAGAAAAGAAGGAAACCTTTGAAATTTCGTACGAAAAACTTTCAGATAAAGCAATTCCTCAGGGGCTTTCTTTTGAGGGAAAGGTAAAAGAGGTTGTTAGAGTAGAGGATTTACAGGGAGAGCATATAATCCTGTTAACAGAAACGGGTATTGTTCCCAGCAAAAAGGTGGTCAACGCAGACTATGAAAAAGAGGCAAAAATTTTCGTGTACGATTATCTTTACGATAAAAACGAAAATAAATATAAATTAAACTGGAAAGTTCAGGATTTTATTTTGAATTGCGAGTTTGATTTATCTATGAATTTCGTTAAAGATACTTTTAAAATCACGGATTTAAACCATAATGGTATCGCCGAAATTTGGACGATGTATTCCATGTTGTGTACTTCGGACATTAGTCCAGATGTCATGAAAATCATTATGTATGAGGGCAAACAGAAATATGCTTTAAGGGGACACGCTACTCTAATGGCGGGCGAAGACAAGCTTGAGGAGGGCGAGTATCAATTCGACGAAAATTTATCAAAAGCCCCAAAAGAAATCAAAGACTTTGCTTTAAAAATGTGGCGAAATAATAGCATACAGAAATTAAACTAAAAGTATAGCCACTGAGTAAGAAAGAAAAAACCCTAGAAATTCTAGGGTTTTATGTTTTATCATTTTATTTATTTTCTAGCTAGAACTTCGTCTATCATTCCGAATTCTTTAGCTTCTTCAGAGGTCATCCAGTAATCTCTATCAGAAGATTTTTCAACCCATTCATAAGATTGTCCAGAATGTTCAGAGATAATATCATAAAGCTCTTTCTTTAGCTTAAGCATTTCTCTAAGATTGATTTCCATATCGCTAGCCACACCTTGAGCTCCGCCACTAGGCTGGTGTATCATTACTCTAGAATGTTTAAGAGCAGAGCGTTTACCCTTTTCACCCGCTACAAGAAGTACAGCTCCCATAGAAGCAGCCATACCTGTACAGATAGTAGCTACATCAGGCTTAATGATTTGCATCGTGTCATAAATTCCCAACCCTGCATATACACTTCCGCCAGGAGAGTTAATGTAAATCTGAATGTCTTTAGAAGGGTCTGCACTCTCTAAAAATAGAAGCTGAGCCGTTACAATATTAGCAACTTGGTCGTCTATACCAGTGCCTAGAAAGATAATTCTATCCATCATCAATCTAGAAAAAACGTCCATTTGTGCTACATTCATACGGCGTTCCTCCATAATGTATGGCGTAAGGTTGGTTGGGTTAAAAGTCCCCATATATTGGTCGGTAGCTAGTCCATTATTTCCTAAGTGCTTTACCGAAAAATCTCTAAATTCCTTTTTAATATCCATATTGTGTTATATTTTATTTTCAAATTCAAATACCAATATTGTACCCGAAGTTTTTTGAGCGGTAAAAATAGTCATTCTGTCATAAAACACGAAACAATTTTTGGTCTATGGTGTTTTTTAACATCGTTAGTTTGATTATTTTTTGGTAAATCTCTGTTTTATCTTCAGCTTCTGTATTTTTCAAATCCTCTATCATTTTCATAATATACTCTCGTTTGTAGCGATAGATGGTATCGGTAACCAATTTGTTGATAGATTTTTCTTTTGGTAGAAGGTAAATGTTGTGTTTTTTCCAATCACTTAGTTGGTAAGGTTCTACTAAAGCATTGGCTACTTTATTAGTAATTTCTTCATCCATTAAGGTAATGAAAAAACGCTCCGACCTCAGTTCATTGGTTTGGATACCTTGTTTTATTTCGTTGATGATTTTCTTGTTGGTTTCAGATTGTATTTCACAATTATCCTCTTCCATTCTACATATCACCTCTTCAATAACGGTGGTTTGGTAAACTTTATCTTCGGCATCTTTCATTTCAATAATGTAATCTCCATACTTTAACATCAGTTCTACCATTTGCTCTTCCAAATAGAGTAGGGCGGTGTTGGCTTTAGTAAAGTCCGAAGTAATAATCTCCAGCTTAGGTTGTGTCTGAGGTGTAGCTTTTTTAGGCGTTAAATGTTGCTGTTCTTTAACCTGTTGTTGTATGCCTAGCTCGTTAAATAAACTCTGTTCCGAAAGCCCAAACTTGTTAGAAATTTCCTTGAGGTAAATCTCCTGTTTTAACACATTCCCGACAAATGCCACCGATTTTACAATATCTCTAATGGCTTCGGATTTTTTTATAGGGTCGTGTTCTACATCTTTGAGTAGAATTTCTGCTTTAAAATTGATGAAATCTTGGGCGTTATTTTGTATAAAATCTTCTACAAACTCCTTTGGGTGTTTCCTAGAAAATGAGTCTGGGTCGTCCCCGTCAGGGAAAAGCAATACTCTGATATTCATTCCTTCGGAAAGGAGCATATCTATACTTCTAAAGCTGGCTTTAATCCCTGCGGCATCTCCATCAAAAAGTATGGTTACATTTTCTGTAAGTCTTTTAATGAGTTTAATTTGCTCAGTGGTAAGTGCCGTCCCAGAACTCGCTACCACATGCTCTATCCCTGCTTGATGCAGAGCTATCACATCCATATAACCCTCTACAAGTAAACATAAATTTTGCTTAGAAATGGCTTGTTTACTTTGGTTAAGTCCGTAGAGAACATTAGATTTATGATAAATTTCTGTCTCAGGAGAATTGAGATACTTGGCAGTTTTAACATTAGATTTTAAAATTCTAGCTCCAAACCCCAATACTCTTCCAGAAAAACTATGGATAGGAAATATAACCCTTTCTCTAAAACGGTCTACGCCATCAGGAGCGTAATCTGTGAAGATGGATAATCCTGATTTTTCTAAAATCTCTTTGGTGTAGCCTTTAGAAATAGCATATTCTGTGAAGGCATTTTTTTGAATAGGAGAGTAGCCTAGCTGGAATTTTTTTATAATATCTTCTCGTAGTTCTCTCTCTTTGAAATAAGATAAACCAATACTTTTACCTTCTTCGGTTTCCCAAATTTGTTCTTGATAGTAGTGATTGGCTACTTCGTGTATTTTATAGAGTAAATCTTTTTCGGTTTGAGCTGTTTTTTCTTCTTCGGTAAGCTCTCTTTGGTGCTCTTCAATTTCAATACCGTATTTTTTTGCGGCAAATCTGAGGGCTTCGGGATAGCTGAAATTCTCTATCTCCATTAAAAAAGAAATGGCAGTACCTCCTTTTCCAGAGGAAAAATCCTTCCAAATTTGCTTGGAAGGAGACACAATAAAACTAGGTGTTTTTTCATCTACAAAAGGGCTGAGTCCTTTATAATTAGACCCAGCTCTTTTGAGTTGAACATATTCACCCACAATTTCTTCCACTCGTATGGCGGAAAAAATTTTGTCTATCGTCTCTTTAGTTATCAAATTTTTATGATGAAATTAGATGCTATCTTGCTTCTTATCTTTTCCGAAAAACATTTTAATAATTACAGGTGCTGTTGTAATGACTACAATAAACAGTATTATTATTTCTAAATGTCTTTTTAAATCTATATCAAACTGGTCCAAAAATAATTTATCCAAATAATGCCCTGCAAAAATAAGTGAAAATGACCACGCAATAGCTCCAATGATGTTGTAAAGCATAAATTTACCTTTCTCCATTCCCACAATACCAGCTACAATAGGTGCAAAAGTTCTCACGATGGGTAAAAATCTAGCTGCTATAATGGCTATTCTACCGTGTTCTTCATAAAAATCGTGAGCTTTAAAAAGATATTTTTTCTTGAAAAGGAAAGAATCTGGTCTTTCGTATAAAGTAGGTCCACTTTTTCTACCAAACCAATAGCCAACCATATTTCCTAAAATAGCAGCAATGGCAATGGCACTAGCCAGTATAACGGTGCTTAAGAAATCACTTTTAATGATGCCAAAAGTTTCCGTAATCATAGGAACGGCATAGATACCAGAGATGAAAAGTAAACTATCTCCTGGTAAGAAAAAGCCTACAAAAAGTCCTGTTTCTGCAAATATGATAAATAACACTAACCAAAATCCTCCCATTTTGATATAAAACTCAGGATTTAGGAGGTCTTTCCAACTTTCAAAATGATCCATACTTATTTTTTACTTGATGCACAAAAATACTTAATTAAATTCTTTTTAGTCCTATCTATAAAGAGATTTAACAAATTTTATAATTCTAAATCGTTATCGGTAGCGGCTGTGCCGTCTGCCATAAGGTAGGCTTTTAGAAAAGGCGTGATTTCTCCATTCATTACAGCGTCTACATCAGAAGTCTCGTGTCCTGACCTTACATCTTTTACCAATTTATAAGGGTGCATTACATAGTTTCTGATTTGGCTGCCCCATTCTATTTTCATTTTATTGGCTTCTATTTCGTTTCTAGCTTTCATTCGCTCTTCAAGTTCTATCTCGTAAAGCCTAGACTTGAGGAGTTGTAAAGCTTTTTCTTTATTTTGTAACTGAGATCGACTTTCGGAGTTTTCTATGATAATTCCCGTTGGAGCGTGTCTTAGTCTTACGGCAGTTTCTACTTTATTTACATTCTGTCCACCTGCTCCAGAGGCTCTCATGGTTTCAAAGCTAATATCGGCTGGGTTGATGTTAATTTCTATTGAATCATCTACTAGAGGATAAACATATACTGATACAAAGCTAGTGTGTCTTTTAGCATTACTATCAAATGGAGAAATTCTTACCAAACGATGCACTCCATTTTCTCCTTTAAGATATCCAAAAGCATATTCTCCTTCTATTTCTAATGTTACGGTTTTTACACCAGCCACATCACCTTCTTGGAAGTTGAGTTCCTTTACTTTGTATCCGTTTTTATCTGCCCACATTAGATACATTCTCATCAGCATACTTGCCCAATCGCAAGACTCTGTGCCACCCGCTCCAGCTGTAATTTGGAGTACAGCAGAAAGTTCGTCGCCTTCGTTTGAAAGCATATTTTTAAACTCTAAATTTTCTACTTTTTCTAGTAGAGTAGGGTAGGTGGTTTCTAGTTCTTGTGCACTGTCGGGGTCTTCTTTAGCGAACTCAAGTAAAACTTGTAAATCTTCCAATCCTGTATGGATTTCTTCGTAATCTTCCACCCATTTTTTTTTAGACCTAAGTTGTTTCAAAAAAACTTCTGCTTCTTTTGGATTGTCCCAAAATTCTGGAGCAGCAGTTTTTTCGTCATCATTGGTAATTTCTAACTTTTTTTTATCAATTTGAAGATATTTATGAAGGTCTGATACTCTTTGATTGATGTTTTTTACTTGCTCTAATGTAACCACTTTTACGAAAATTTCCACAAAAATAACGAAAATCCGTTAAATCAAAATAGGCTTTAATAAAACCTTAGAATCAACCTGATTTTCTTTTCTATGAATATTGCAAGTGGTATTTCTTTTAAGATTAAAAGAATACTTAAACAGATATAGACATAGACTTACGTTATTTTCTGATTTTAAATCGTTTTGATATAAACATAATGGCTACTCCGGCTATCATAAATGGGATAGATAAAATTTGACCTGTGTTAAGCCCTGCAAACTGAATAAACTCGTCACCTTGTGGTTCTTTCCAAAATTCTACAGTAAATCTTATTGCCCACAATAGAGCCAAAAATAAACCGAATAACCACCCTTGTTGATATTTCTTTTGGGTTTTAAAATATAAGAAAATGAGCAACATAAATAGACATAGGTAGCCGAAAGACTCGAATAATTGTGTAGGGTATCTAGGGACAATTGCACCGTATTCCATACTTTGTTGAGGGAATAATACTGCAAAAGAAGAACCTTCTGGAGCTGGTTTTCCGATGATTTCTGAATTGAAAAAGTTTCCTATCCTAATGAAAACACCAGCTAAGGCAATTACAATACCTAGTCTATCATATACCCAAAACGGATTTTTTTTGATGATTTTTAAACTATAATAGAGCGTGGTAAGTATAAGTGCAATGGCAGCTCCGTGGCTTGCAAGTCCAGAAAAACCTGTAAAGGCAAAGCTAGGCTGTGTACGAATAGGCAGAAAAACTGACCAAAAATCTTCCTTAAAAAGTTCAGGTTGATAAAAAATAACATGTCCTAACCTCGCCCCAAAGATAGTACCGACTAAAGTCCATGTGAATAGAGGTTCTAAATATTTTTCATCTACACCATCTATTTTGAAAAACTTTTTCATAATTAAAAAGCCTAAGCCGAATGCTAAAACAAACATTAGACTGTAATAGTGAATAGTGAAAAAATTGCCTAATTCTATTCCTTTAGATGGGTCCCATGTGGTGTATAAAAATTGTGTCATTATGCTTTTAGTTTATTTTGTGTTTCTTTTCAGGTACAGGGTCATAGCCACTTCCTCCCCACGGATGGCATCGCCCAATTCTTTTTATGCCTAGCCAGAATCCATTTAGCAGTCCGTGTTTTCTTAGAGCTTGTAGCATATAATGTGAACAGGTGGGCTGATAGCGACAATTATTTCCCAACCAAGGAGAAATGGCATTTTGGTAAAACTTGATGAGAATTACCAAAGGGAAAATCAATATGTTATTAAAATTTACTTTCAAAACATTGCAAAAATAGACTAAAAAAATGAAAATTAGTTTAATTTTGTTTCTAGTTTAAATAATTTTAATACCTCATACTTTGAATTCAAATATCCCTTTAGCAGAGAAATTACGCCCCAAAACTTTAGATGAAATGCTTGGGCAAGAGCATCTTACAGGTAAAGACGGGACTATAAGAAAAATGTTGGATACCGACCGACTTAATTCTCTGATTTTATGGGGACCTCCAGGAACGGGTAAAACTACCTTAGCAGAAATTCTTTCGGAGCAATCGGGACGAAAATTTTTTAAACTTTCTGCGGTTTCTAGTGGGGTAAAAGAGGTAAGAGAAGTGATAGACGATGCCAAGAAACAACACTTATTTTCTGGTAAATCTCCTATTTTGTTTATAGATGAAATTCATAGATTTAATAAATCACAACAAGATTCTTTGCTTCACGCTGTGGAAAAAGGTTGGGTAGTTTTGATAGGAGCAACGACTGAAAATCCTAGTTTTGAAGTGGTTTCGGCATTATTATCTCGCTCCCAAGTTTATGTTTTGAAACCATTGAGTTACGAAAAATTGGAAGAATTGGCTACCATTGCGGTCGCTCGTTTCAATCAAGATGAAAATACAGATTTTGTTATCGAAGATAATCAAGGGTTTATACAATATTCGGGTGGTGATGCTAGAAAACTCATCAATTCGGTAGAGTGGGTGCTTAATCAGTTTAAAGGCTCTAGACAAAATCAGTTATCTAGTGAGGCTATTTTGAAAATTTTACAAGAAACCGTACCTGTTTATGATAAAAATGGAGAACAACATTATGATGTAATTTCAGCTTTTATAAAATCTATTAGAGGGAGTGATGTTAATGCTGCTTTGTATTGGTTAGGGAGAATGCTCGTAGGAGGTGAAGATATTAAATTTATTGCAAGGCGGCTTTTGATATTGGCGGCAGAAGATATAGGTTTGGCTAACCCTAACGCTCTCACGATGGCTAACAGTTGTTTTCAATCGGTTAATGTTATAGGTTATCCCGAATCTCGTATTATCCTTAGCGAATGTGTGATTTATTTAGCGGCCTCACCTAAGAGTAATTCAGCGTATCAAGCTATCAATGAGGCGATGGCGTTGGCGAAAAAAACAGCTCATTTGCCTGTGCCGTTGCACCTAAGAAATGCACCTACAAAACTGATGAAAGAGCTAGATTATGGTAAAGATTACCGTTACGCTCACGTTTATGAGGGAAATTTTGTGCCACAAGAATTTCTTCCTGAAGAATTATCAGGAGTTTCTTTTTATCGTTCAGGAGATAATGCTACCGAAAGAAAAATAAAAGAACAAATTTCTAAAAAGTGGGGTGATAAATATTAGAGTTCGCCCTTACCTTGTCTAATGATTTCTGCAACGCCAGAAGTTAAATCTACAATAGTAGAAGCCACATTATCACCATAGCCTGAATCAATTACAATATCTACCAAGTGGTCGTATTTTTCAGCAATCAATTCTGGGTCTGTAGAATATTCTATAATTTCATCATCATCTTTTATAGAGGTTGAAGCAATAGGACGACCTAATTTTTCTACAATAAGTTGCGGAATAGGGTGATCAGGCACTCTAATACCAACGGTTTTATGACCTTTATAAGCAAGAGGTAAATTCTTATTAGCTTCTAGAATAAAGGTAAACGGTCCTGGAATATGACTTTTTAATAATCTAAAAACAGAATTGTCAATAGGTTTGGTGAAAGATGAAAGATGACTTAAATCGTTACAAATAATAGAAAAATGAGCTTTCTCTAGTTTTGTTTTCTTTAGAGAAGCTAGTTTTTCCATAGCTTTGATGTTATTGATGTCGCACCCCAAGGCGTAAACAGTATCAGAAGGATAGATAATAAGTCCCCCATTATCTAAGGTTTTTATCACTTCTTTTATAAGGTTTTCCTGAGGATTTTCAGGGTAAATTTTAATGACCTTCGCCATGGTTTTCTTCTTGTTTTCGTTTTAGTTCTTCGTCGTATTCGTGGAGAATATTATGCTCTGGAGTTTGCTCTATGGCTTCCATTATTTTTTGTAAAATCTCTTGTGCAGATTCGTTTTCATAATCAATATCAAGAGCGGGTTTAAATTCCATAGTTGGTTCTACACCTGTTACTTTAATTTTAAGACCTTTTTTATCGAAAGCTCTTCTAAATCCATTGATTTTGATAGGTATCACAATAGGGCGTTGTTGTTTTACCAATTTGGCAGTTCCTTTTCTTCCTTGTGCAAATGCCGAAGTAGTACCTTGTGGGAAGGTAATTACCCAGCCATTATCTAAGGCTTTAATGATGTTTTCCACCTCGCTCATATCCACCATACGGTTAACATTTTTGCCTTCGGCACGCCAAGTCCTTTTTACTGTTACTGCACCTGCAAGTTTGAAAATTCGGGCAAGGATACCTTTGTTCATTGTTTCTTCTGCAGCTACATAGTAGAAATCTACTTTAGGATTAAGGAGGTAAACAGGATTTTTTATCGTGTTATGATAACCGTTATTTACGGCACAAAAGGCATGATACATAGCTGCCACATCAGCAAAATAGGTCTGATGGTTAGATACAAACAAAACATTTCTTTCAGGTAAATCTACCAAATGTTCAGTACCTGATATTTTAAGTTTATTAAATCCGTTGAACCTTCTGTAAGATATTAGTCCTAAAATGAAAATAATAAATCTTTTAAGAAAGTATAAATTCCCGAATGAATCGGTAAATATTGTTTTTTTTGCCATTGGTTACGCCTATGTTTAGCGTGCAAATTTACATATTTTTTAACAACTGGCTAAACTCGTACAAAATCATAGAAGTAGCACCCCAAATATTGTGGTTTTTATATTGTATTACAGGGACTTCTGTGTTTTTGTTAAGCGATATTTTAGAGGGATGTTCTGGCAGTTCTAAAAGTAAGGATAAAGGTAATTCTATCAACTCTTGAGCTTCAGACTCTTGCAATGTGAATTTTGGATTTTTTTTAGTGTACGAAACATAAGTATGAACATAAAAATTACTAGGTGGAATGTATAATGGGCTTAAACTTCGTATCAATCTCAGGTAAGGCCGAATAATGCCTAGTTCCTCTGTAGTTTCACGCAGAGCGGTGTGGGCAAATGTTTCATCGGAAATTTCTTTTTTTCCTCCAGGTAAAGAGATTTGTCCACTATGTTTGTCATTAACATTGGCCGTTCTCACCATAAGTGGGATATGCCATTGGTTACCTTTAAGGTAGAGTAAAATATTAACAGCAGCTAACTTTGGTTTTTTAGCGAGTATTTCATCATAAGAGTAGAGAGGTCTTTGGGGAGGAGCGTAGACTTTATGAGCATTCTCTCCTTCCAAAGGAGCGATTTTAATTCGTTTAATTAAATCTCTACCAAGTTTCATTTTTTAATCCATTTTCTGTTTTAAAAAAACTTTTAAATCTTTATTAGAACCATAAATTACTAGTATATCGTTGGCTTCTAGTAGAGTATCCGTAGCTGCCACACCTAGTACTTTGTTTTCTGTTTTGGTTTTGCCTAGAAGGCTTTTAACTTCTACTTTCCTTATAATGGTAAGAACGGCTAAGTTGTATTTTTGGCGGAAATCTATCTCACGAATGGTCTTTCCAATATATTCCTCTGGTACTTTCGCTTCTATGATACTGTACTCTTGATTTAGTTCAAAAGAATCTACAACATTGCTTAGACATAGTTTTTTTGCCCATCTTTCAGCTGTTTCTTCTTCTGGGTGTACTATTTCATCAACGCCAATGGCTTGTAATACTTTTTCGTGCAGAGGATTGATGGCACGGCTGATGAGGCGTTTTACTTGTAAGTTTTTAAGTAGAGCAGTAGTCATCACATTAGCACCTTGGTCTTCGCCAATGGCAACCACGAAAATATCTGTCTCTTTGATGGGAAGTCCCGAAACGGTAAATTCATCGGTAGAATCCATACAGATGGTATGCGATATTTTTTCTTTATAGGCATCTACTTTGGCGGCACTATTATCTATCCCGATAACTTCGTTGCCTTGAGCCGTTAGTTTTTGAGCTAAAGAAGCTCCAAAGTTTCCTAATCCTACTATAATATATTTCATTTTGCTTTTAATTTATGGTTATTTCTTCTTTTGGATAGCTGTAATTTTTATACTTAGATTTTTTAACGATAGCAATGGCTAAAGATAACATACTGATACGCCCCACAAACATAATGCCTATGAGTACCATTTTAGAGGCTTCACTTAGAGAGGCGGTAATGCCTAAGCTTAGTCCTACGGTACTATAAGCAGAGAAACATTCAAAAGAAATATCTAGAAGGTTTTTGTCTGGGTCAAAAAAAGTAATGAGCATCACGCCCAACCCTATCGCCATAAGAGATAAAGTCATAATAGCAAAGGCTCTTCGTATAGAAATATCAGCGATTTCTCTTCGGAAAATTTCTACTTTAGATTTGCCTTTGGCAAGGCTTAACACATTGAGGAACGCTATGGCAAAAGTATTTGTTTTAATACCACCACCGGTAGATTGTGGCGAAGCTCCTACCCACATAAGTAAAAATATAACCATAATGGTAGGGAAGGACATAGAAGCGTTGTTAATGGTGTTAAAACCAGCCGTTCTAGGCGTAGTAGCACCAAATAAAGCAGTTACAAACTTTCCAAAACCTTCGTGTTCTGCTAAAGTGTTGTGATATTCTAAAATGTAAAAAATAATAGTACCAACTATCGTGAGAGATACGGTGGTTACCAAAGTAATGCGGCTATCTAAGGTTAATACCCAAGGTCTGTATCTTCTTTTTTGTTCGGAGAATGGGCTTATATGGGCGATTTTGTATTTAATATAATTGATGATATTCACTACGATAGGGAAGCCTAAACCTCCGAAAACAAAAGTGAAAATAACAACTAAATGTAGATAATAGTTGTATTTGTAAGCACTATCATAAAGATTAGCATCTAGAGTAGAAAACCCTGCATTACAAAAGGCAGATACAGAATGGAAAATAGAAAAAAAGATGTGCTGAAATTCCGAGGTGAACAGAGTGGAGTTGACGCTGGTATATATCAAAATTCCAGAGAAAAGTTCTATTCCAAAAGTAATAAGAATAATGTTTTTTAGGGTAGAGAATACATCGCCGAGTTTTTTTGAACTCGTCATATCGCTTAGAGCCAATTGGTTTTCGTAAGAGGTGCCACCTTTGAAAAAGTAACTGAAATAACTTGCGAAAGTTAAAATCCCTAAACCTCCAATCTGAATTAAAATAATAATGATAAGTTTACCAAAAGTTGTAAAATCACTACCCGTATTCAGTACCGATAAGCCCGTAACACAAACCGCACTAGTAGAGGTAAACAAAGCATCTAAAAACGAAATCCCGTGTGTGGTAGCTTTGGGGAGCGTGAGCAGAAAAGCTCCCATTAGTATAATCACAATAAAACTACTGATGAATAATTGGGCTGGATTGAGTATCGTCCTTTTAAAATTGATTTTCAAATCCGAAAACTCTCTTATAAAAGTAAATACCACTGCCATAATAACCCAATATCTACTTTCAAAAAAACGGTCTAGGCTACCGTACAATGGGCTTAAAAAATGAAAGTAGAAAATAACCACCGTAAATATTACTGTAGCTAAATCAAAAATAAAGGCTTTCCGATTAACAGAAGTTCTTTTCTCATAATATCTGGCAGCAGTGGAGATGAGTCCTATGGCAATAGCGAAGTGGTAGTAGCCATCAAACATCATTCTAGAATCTTTAGATTGGTTAAAACCAAAATCGCCAAAGAAAGCAACAATCCCTAGGGTGCTGATGATAAAGGAAAATATATAGAGAAGTTTAAAGTTAATAATCATTATTAAAAATTTATTTCAAAATACCTCTTATTCTGTTGGCATTTTTGATGAGTTCTTCTAGGAAATCATAATTTTCTTTCTCTAATGCGGCTTTAAATTTTCTTAATTGAGAAATATGCTCATTAAGTACATCTAGTACATTCTCTTTATTTTGTTTAAAGATAGGAACCCACATTTCGGGGTGAGATTTTGCTAACCTTACCGTGCTAGAAAATCCCGAACTGGCTAACTGGAAAATAGTATCTTCTTCCTTCTCTTTTTCTAAAACCGTATTGGCTAGAGCATAAGAGGTAATGTGTGAAATGTGCGAAATATAAGCCGTGTGTATATCGTGCTGTTCGGAAGTCATTTCCACGAGGTTCATTTCCAAAAGTTGGTAAACTTCGGATACCTTTTCCACAGCGTCTTTTGCAGAATCTTCAGCATCGCAAAGGACAGCTACTCTGCCAGAAAAAGACTCTAGTTGAGCCGATTGAGGTCCACTATTTTCCGTTCCCCACATAGGGTGAGAAGCTACGAAACGATTTCTATTTCTATGATTTTTGATAGCATTTACAATCCCTAACTTTGTAGAACCAGTATCCATCACAGTTTGGTGTTGGTCTAGTAAATCTAATACTTTAGGCAGTACCTTTTGAGTGGCATCTACAGGAATTGCTATAATAATGAGGTCAGATTTTTTTACGGTATTCTCTAAATCATCAGCTTCATCTATAATGCCTAATGCTAAGGCTTCATTGAGGTGGTTTGTGGAGTTATCTGTACCACATATTTTTATTGAGGTATTTTTACTTTTCAGCTTTAAAGCCATTGAACCACCAATTAACCCAACGCCAATTAGTCCTACAACCATTATTTTAAAGATTTAAGATTAAAGAAACGAGCTTCTTTCTCACATTTTTCAAAGCTGATTTCGTACATCGGATTTTTCTTTGGATAGTATAACAGGTAAGAAGGGCAAGGCTTTTTTTGAGCATTACTCTTTTGGAAATCTATTTCACCGTGGGTAATAAGGCTATCTTTTAAAAAACTTTCAGTAATGTTTAGGCTTTGCATCTGTGTTTTAAACTCCTCGGAATAGCTGAACTCTTTAGATAGTGTTTCTGCAATTACACGGCTGTTAGGAAGGTAGCCACTGCAACTAACTCCTTTCTGATTAAGAACAAAAAATACAATAATAAACCCTGGGATAAGCCCTATTAAATAAAATTTGAGTTTTCTCATTAGAAGGTTAATAAATTTATATCGTGATAGTTTAATCCAAATTTTTCACAAATAATTTTCTTTGTATGTCTGCCTTTGTACATGTATATAGAATCTTTGCTGCTGGTATTTTTTAGAAGCATAGTTTCTAATCCTCCTTCATGGTCAGATTGTAATAAGTAACTTAGGAAGAAGTTGCTAATAGCTTTAGTTGTAGTTCTAGGCGTTTTAGAAGTCAGGTTTGGAATTCCAGAGTGAACCACCTCGTGTTTTATAATTGTAGGATTTTCTTGGGTGGTAAGTTCTGCCGTTTCAATAGACTTTCCGTAATCAATAGTAAGGTCAATAATTACGCTGCCTTTTTTCATGAGCTGTACCATCTCTTCCGTTACAACAGGAGGAAGGTTGTGTCTTTGCAAAGCACCTATTACAATATCGGCTCTTCTGAGGCTTTTCGTTAGTTCTTTAGGGTCTATAATTGAGGTAGAAACCCTATTGTTTATAAAATTATGTAATCTTCTTAATTTGGCTAAAGAATTATCAAAAACCCTAACATTAGCACCTAGACCAATAGCTGTTTTTGTAGCAAACTCGCCCACAATACCTGCCCCTAAAACCACTACTTCGGTAGGTCTTACACCTGTAATACCGCCAAGCATTAAGCCGTTAGACTGAGCTAAAAGTTCTGAAGCATAAAGGATAGAAACATTACCTGCAATCTCTCCAATAAGCCTTACTAAAGCTAATTGTTGATATTCATCTTTAATAAATTCAAAAGCAATAGCAGTGATTTTTCTTTCGGCTAATTTTTTAAAATAATGAGGCGTCTGAAGATTAACTTGTAGTGCTGAAATTAAAAAAGATGAAGGCTTTAAATAATCAATCTCTTCCTCTGTAGGTGGGTTTATCTTTAGTATAAGTTGCTGTCCAAAAGCTTCTTTAGGGTCGTTAGTGATGATAGCTCCAGCTTCGGAGTATTGTAAATCTGTAAAAAATGAACCTTTTCCTGCTCCACTTTCTACGACTACTTGGTGACCACTCTGTGTGAGAACTTGTACTGCATCAGGAGTTAGGCAGAGTCTTTTTTCGTTTAGGCAAGTTTCTTTAGGAACACCGATAAAAAGTCTTTGTCCTTTTTTTATAATTTCTAATCTTTCTTCTTTTGGTAGAAGCTGCTCTTCTTTAAACGGAGTAAATATAGTGCTACTCATAGTTATTAGGGATTATTCAGTATATGAAAAATATAAGCAAATATAAGAATCATTTAAACACAATATGCCTTTCTCCGTCTATATTTTCTATTTTCATTTCGTGGTAGTGGAGTCCCTCAAGTTCAGTTTCGTAGATTTCTGGCCATTCTATAATAGACAAAAACCCTGTTTCCAGATATTCTTCAATACCGATGTCAAAGGCTTCATCGGCAGATTTCATTCGATATAAATCAAAGTGATAAATGTTGCCTTTCGGGCAAGCATACTCATTCACAATAGCATAAGTAGGAGAAGAAACCTCATCGGTACTGCCAAGTGCCTTTAGTAAAAATTGAGTGAAAGAAGTTTTACCAACCCCCAAGTTACCCTTCAATAAAAGGATAGGGTGTTTCAGTTGAGGCAAAATCTGGCGGATAACTTCCTGCCACTCTTCTATGGTAGAGATTGTAAATTCCATTTTTTTAGGGAGCAAAGTTAAGCTATATTTATGAAATTAAATAAAAAACAGGGAGATTATGGGGGGAGGAGCTAGGGGATTTTTCTGATTCGTGACAGGATTAAAACTAAAAATAAAGCAAGACAATAGTAACGAGGTAGCATTTGATAATTATTTTAAGTTTATTTCTTACAGATTTACAGAAAAATTTTTATCTTTAACGCAACTAATAAGCAGATAACCAATACTTCAATATAAAAATAAAGTCTAACCGAGCAGATACAGAAACCAACTAGGCAGATATAGAAACTAACCAGGTAGAAATAGAAACCAACGATGGATAATTCAAAAAACAGATAGAAAAATTATAAAATCATTAAAAATAGAAGAATATGAGCAAGTATATCAGCGAACAGAAGAGTTTACAAAACATTGGTATTTTATTTAACAATCTCACAGAAGGCACTCCTCTTGCCACCGAATTGGCGGAATATGGCTACACCAAAGATGAAATAGAAAAAGGAAAAGCCCTTTACACACAAGCCTAAAATCTCTACCAAACTAACATTAGAGAGGGGCAGGAAGAAACCCAAGCCTACGCCAACTTTAAGCAAGAGCTAGACCTACTTAATGCAACCTATGCTACCGACCGAAAGAAGGCACGCATCATCTACAAAGAAAACCCAGAGGTGCTGAATAACTTACGTCTTAAAGGGCGTCCGCCTTATGCCCTTGCCTCTTTGCTAGAAAACATTGGGGTATTCTATAACACACTAAAGGCAGAAGAAAGCCTCCGCACTCCGCTCCAAAGGCTCAAAGTTACAGAAACTACCATTGAGGCACAATTAGCACAGCTCACTAAAACCGAAAAAGCCTATGCTGCCTACATTCAAGAAAAAGGCGAAAGCCAACAAGCCACCAAAGATAAAAACGAAGCACTAACAAAGGTGGATAAGTGGGTGAGAGAGTTTTATAGCATTGCCAAGATTGCCTTAGAGGATAAACCACAATTATTAGAAAGTTTGGCAAAATTCGTCAGAAGCTAGTCGTAGTTTGATTTGCTAAATACACGAGAAATATGAAACTAAAGCCTAACATATTTTGAATGGAAACTCTTTTTGAGAGGTATGTTTGTAGTCTTTAAGTATTATAGCTGAAAGAATGTATAATCCCAGTTATTTCCTTCTAAGAATAACTCCTAAAAAAACAAAGCTACCTTTTTAGGTAGCTTTAGTTTTTATATTTTCATAATATCCACTTCTTTATGTTTGTAGTGGTCGTCTATTGTACTAATGTACTTATCTGTAAGCTGCTGAACCTCGTTTTCGGTATCTTTAATAATATCTTCGGATACCCCATCTAGCTTCTTAAGGTCTTTCATTGCATCTTGTCTTGCATTTCTTACAGTTACTTTAGTCTGTTCCGCTTCCGCTTTAGCTTGCTTTGCAAGGTCTTTTCTTCTCTCTTCAGTTAGCGGGGGTACATTTAGGATAATAGTATCACCATTGTTAGACGGAGCAAACCCTAAGTTAGAGTTAATAATCCCCTTCTCTACATCCTTAATAGCCGACCTGTCCCAAGGTTGGATAGCAATAGTCATCGCATCAGGGATAGAAACATTCGCAACTTGGTTAAGAGGAGTAGGGCTACCATAGTATTCCACCATTACATCTTGTACCATAGCCGTAGAAGCACGCCCAGCTCTAATCTTTAAGAAAGCGTGTTCTAGGTGTTTAATCGCAGCGTCCATTTCCTGACGAGCATTGTCTAATATCAACTGTATCTCTTCCATTTTATTTAATGATTATTTTTTTAATTATATAAAACTCTTAATTTCTTACCACCGTTCCCACTTCTTCGCCCTGAACTACCTTTAGAAGGTTACCTTCCTTATTCATATCAAAAACAATGATAGGAAGTTTGTTTTCTTGGCTAAGAGTAAAGGCAGTCATATCCATTACCTTTAAATTCTTTTCATAAACTTCATCAAACGAAAGGCTGTTGAATTTCACAGCATCTTTATTCTTTTCAGGGTCGCTGTCGTAGATGCCATCTACACGAGTACCTTTAAGGATAACATCAGCCCCTATTTCTATGGCTCTTAGCGTAGCCGCAGTATCCGTAGTAAAGTAAGGGTTGCCCGTACCAGCTCCGAAGATAACTACTCGCCCTTTTTCTAAGTGTCTAGTTGCTCTTCTTTTAATAAAAGGCTCGGCTACCTTATCCATTTCAATGGCAGATTGTAGTCTTGTTTTAATGCCGATGTCTTCCAAAGCACCTTGTAGAGCCATACCATTGATGACGGTTGCCAGCATTCCCATATAGTCGCCTTGCACTCTATCCATTCCTTTAGCAGCACCTGCTAACCCTCTGAAAATATTGCCTCCTCCTATCACGATAGCGACCTCACAACCTTGGTCTACTACTTTCTTAATCTCTGTGGCATATTCCTTTAGTCTGTCGTTATCTATACCATATTGTAGGTTTCCCATAAGTGCTTCACCACTAAGTTTTAGAAGGATTCTTTTATATTTCATAGGTGTAATTTTAATTAAATCAATACTTACTTTGGACGAAAATTTCCTTTGCAAATATAAGTATTACGACAGAATTAACTCTCATTTGATTTAATTAAATATTAAAAAAGTATTTCTATTAAGCTAAGTTAATTTTATGAATAAACTTTTGATGATGCTAATGAGTAAAACTTAATTGTTATTTTTGTAGCAGAGAATATAGAAGTAATGACATTAGAAGAAATACAAGCTGGACAGGTATTTTTGGTAGATAAGCCTTTGGATTGGACTTCCTTTCAGGCGGTTAATAAGATGAAATTCAAACTGAAAAGAGAGTTTAAACTAAAGAAGATTAAAATTGGTCATGCAGGGACATTAGACCCTAGAGCCACAGGGCTTTTGGTGGTTTGCACAGGCAAAGCTACCAAGACTATCCCAGAAATACAAAATGCTCCAAAAGAGTACCACGCCGAAATAAAAATTGGAGTTCAGACGGCTTCTTATGACACCGAAGAACCAGAAATATTACCCCAAGATATTAGTACTATCACTAAAGAGCAAATTTTAGAAACTTTAGATAACTTTGTGGGAGAGATAGACCAAACTCCACCTATATTTTCTGCGATTAAGGTAGATGGCGAAAGAGCATACAATCTTGCCAGAGCAGGAGAGGAAGTAGAATTAAAGAAGAGGAAAACCACTATTTATTTTATAGATAATATAGAGATTGATTTGCCTTTTGTGAGGTTTAGCGTTGGCTGTTCCAAAGGGA
Source organism: Riemerella anatipestifer (assembly GCF_009670965.2). Lineage (NCBI taxonomy): Bacteria > Pseudomonadati > Bacteroidota > Flavobacteriia > Flavobacteriales > Weeksellaceae > Riemerella > Riemerella anatipestifer. Next base: position 1,921,008 of record NZ_CP073239.1, read on the forward strand.
CTTATATCCGAAGCTTAGCACACGATATAGGTCAGGCTTTAGGTGTGGGAGCCTACCTTACACAACTGAGAAGAACTAAGATTGGTGATTTTTCTGTAGAACAGGCTTCGGAACAATTTTTAACAAATGAGTTTAGTTTTACCAATAATATTTAATGATATGGATAAAATTTTTGTATTCTGTTTTGCACTTACTTTTTTAGGTAGCTTTGCTCAAGAACAAAAATCTGATAAGTTGGGAATATTCACAGGAATAAATGCTAATGTAGGGTTAGATTTAGCCTCTATTCTTAGAGGAAATAATACCAATACAAATAATAATACACTGAATAATAGCCGAAGCGATGAAAAATTTGCTTATGGGTTTGCTTCTGAATTGGGCGTACAACCTTTTAATTGGTTGGCTATTTCGGGAGGGATTAAGTATAGCTATGTTTCGGATAATTATCATTTATTGTATTACACCATCAACCCGTATATATTTGTTACCAAAGCCGAAGACCACGATTTTGGTTACATTGGACTGAAATTAGGTAAACAGTTCAATCGTTCCGCAGCCAGTGATACAGCGTATTGGGGACTAAGTGTTGGTAAGTTTGATGCTTCTATTTATCGTAATTTAGGGCAAAAGTTTGAGCTGTCTTTAGAAGGGTACAGTATGGGGAATTGGTTCATAGGTTTCTCTTATGGTATTGTATTTTATAGTAATAAAAATTTATAGTTGGTGGAAAAGGTTAGAATCAATAAATATTTATCGGAAGTAGGCTTTTGTTCTCGTAGAGAAGCAGATAAAATATTGGAACAAGGGAGAATTACCATCAATGGTAAAATACCAGAATTAGGGACTAAAGTAAGTGCAGAAGACGAGATAAAGGTAGATGGGAAGCTTATTACCGAGCCAAAGGAAGAGTATGTTTATATTGCATTTAATAAGCCAGTGGGCATTGTTTGTACAACGGATACTAAACGAGAAAAGAATAATATTATTGATTACATCAAATATCCCAAACGCATCTTCCCGATAGGAAGATTGGATAAACCTAGTGAGGGTTTAATATTGCTGACTTCGGACGGTGATATTGTTAATAAAATATTAAGGGCAAGAAACAACCACGAAAAGGAATATATTGTAAGGGTAGATAAGCCTATTACCAATAAATTTTTAGAACAGATGAGAGCGGGAGTGCCGATACTAGGCACAGTTACCAGAAAGTGCGAAGTGGAGCAGCTGGATAAAATGCAATTTAGGATTGTACTCACCCAGGGTCTGAATAGACAAATCCGCCGTATGTGCGAATATTTAGGATACGAAGTGAAGAAGCTAAAGCGTATCAGAATTATGAATATCCATTTAGATTTACCAATAGGAAAGTGGCGAGAGCTAACACCCAACGAGATGAAAACCCTCAACCATCTGATTAAAGATTCAGCGAAAACCTATGATTAGTATTTTTCTATAAGATAATGATAGGCTTTTAGATATTTATTAAATCTTTTTAAATCTTTCTCTGTGAGAGGCTTGTTTACTCTCTTTAAGTCCATATTGTCGGTTAAATCATTTATTTTGACGGCAATGGCTAGTGGCGACTGTTCTATGCGTTTAATAAAATCGTCATAACTTTCCTCTGGATTGGTCTTAGAAAGACATTCTATAGCGAATAATATTTCATCTGGAAAGCCTTGTTTTTTTAGATATTCTATGCTGTATTCAGGGCAATCTTCTACAACATCGTGTAGTACACCTACTATTTTTTCGTCTAGAGTTTTACCGTAATTCATCACCCTCATCACATGCCCTATGTAAGGAGCTTTGTATTTGTCGGTTTGTCCACGGTGGGCATTTTGGGCAATTCTAATGGCTTTGTGCAACAATTCTTCTTTCATCATTTTGTCTGTCATCTGATAATTCTAATAACAAAAAAGAATTAAACTATTTTTAGTGATAGATTAGTCAAGTATTTTAACTGGTTTTTTGTTCTCATCTATGGCAACGAGAGTGAAATCACCAAATACTGCTTTTTCTCTTGTGTTAGCATACATTTCTTCAATAAAAACCTCCACACTTACTTTTAAGCTGGTATTTCCTACGGATTTTACCTTCCCTACTAGCTCTACTAAAGTATCTGCAGGAATAGGTTTTTTAAAATCAATTTGGTCGCAACTCACTGTTACAATGGTTTTCCTAGAAAATCTAGTTGCAGTAATGAAGGCAACTTCGTCCATTATTTTCATAATAGTACCACCAAACATAGTATTATGGTGGTTAGTAGTGTCAGGAAATACTACCTTAAAAGTGTGCGTTTCAGATTGTTTTATTCTTTCTTCGTAAGTCATTTTAATTAAGTGTTTCTAGTCATCTTACAAATATAATCTTTTTTGACTTATTGTTGTACTCTAAGTTTACTGTTTTTGTAGCCATAACCAAAGTAAACTACCAAACCAATCCCAAACCAAACAACAAACCAGAACCAGTTTTCGTGAGTCATTCCCGTAAGGAGATAAAGGCAAGAACTTAATCCTAATAGTGGAATAAGAGATAGGTTTTTAACAAAAGCTAATAGAGACAAAACTAGGTTAATGATTAGATAAATAAATATGGCCAATCTAAATTCTCCTTCTTCAGGGTCGTTCCAATCCATCAAAGTACTGAAAAATTCAGGAATGAGATTATAGAAGAAAACGACTCCACTGATAAATAAAACTGGGAAAATATATTTAGCATTGATGTAAGGCATTTGGAAACGACCTTCTACTTTTTCTTTTCTTGGTAAAAGTAGAACGCCACCACACACCAAAACAAAGGCAAATATAGTACCGATACTAGTAAAGTCTAAGATGAAAGATTTATCCGTAAACAGTATAGGAATACCTACTACAAACCCTGTAATGATAGTAGCAAAAGAAGGGGTTTTTCTTGTAGGGTGTATTTGCTGGAATTTTTTAGGAAGCAGTCCATCACGGCTCATAGAGTACCATATTCTAGGTTGCCCCATTTGAAATACGAGAAGAACACTGGTTATCGCAATAATTGCAGTAACAGAAACTACAAGTTCCATCCACGCGACATTGGCGTTAGAAGGTTCAAAAATAAATGAAAGTGGGTCACCCACACCATCAAATTTTCTATAATCTACCATACCTGTAAGTACTAGTGTAAGTACCATATAGATGGCTGTACAAAGTATTAAAGCGATTATCATACCTTTTGGAAGAGTTTTTTGAGGGTCTTTGGTTTCTTCGGATAAAACACTCAAAGCATCAAAACCTATATAGGCGAAAAATACGCCAGAAACGGCACTCATCACTCCAATAAATCCGTTAGGCATCATTGTAGGCTGGTGAGTAATATTGCTTATAGGAGTCCAATTATCTGTATTGATGTAAAATACACCTACAGCTATCACTAATATAACAACAGCAAGTTTTAAGATTACCAATAAGTTGTTAAAGTTTTTACTTTCTTTTATTCCAATGTAGCATACCCAAGTAATTAATCCATTGATAACTAAGGCAGGAATATCTACAATAAGTTTTAACCCGCCAATAACAGGAGCGTTTTTCCAAGCCGAAATAAGGGCAGGGTGAGTAGACCCTTTGAAGAAGGCTTTTTTAGCTTCGGAGTAGCTACAGGTGAGGTAATCAGGTATATTAATTCCTATTCTAGAAAGAAACGAAGTAAAGTAATCTGACCAAGAAAAGGCAACATAAATATTTCCAAAAGAATATTCCATAATTAGAGCCCAGCCTATTATCCAAGCTATAAGCTCGCCAAAACTTGCATAGGCATAGGTGTAGGCAGAACCAGCGGCGGGAATTCTACTGGCGAACTCGGCATAACATAGAGCCGTGAAACCACAAGCTACTCCACAGATAATATAAAGTGTAATAACTCCAGGACCTCCTCTAAAGATAGCTTCGCCTAGACTACTAAAACTACCAGCGCCTATAATAGCAGCAATCCCAAAGAATACAATGTCCCAAACCCCTAAGGTTCTCACAAAGGAGCCTCCTAGGTCATTAGGGTTATATGATTTTGTTTTAAATAGTTGTTTCATACCTTATAAAGATGAACATTAAAAAGGAAACAAATGTAAAAGTTTTTTTCTTAAAAATGCTACTTGTTTATTTTTTTCGTATTTAAAGCAGTAGAGTTGTTTATAAATTTTGCAAATTTGTAAGATGAAAAAGTTAATACTTGTCTACTTATTCCTTTGGAGTTCTGTTTTTTTTAGTCAAATAATTATAAATACTGCTGATAATACAGCTTTGCCAGCGACGGTACACTATTGTGAAGGCAGTATTTATAATCTAACTTTGAATGCTAAATCTATAAGTACAGGAGATTATAGTATTACCGAAACTACTTTAAACATAGCTAATCCGTATACTTTTGTTCCTTTTGATGCAAGAAATGAAAATAATAAATTTTCTAAAGCCATAGATATTGGCTTTTCTTTTAGTTTTTATGGCAAATCCTATACTAAATTGGTTGTGGGTTCTAATGGTAGATTGGTTTTTGGTGATAATGCTGATTTAGAGAATTTATATCAAAGCAATTATCAGGATAAAGTTTATAGCGGTAATGGTACGGAGGCTAATCGTCAGTTGCCTAGTATAATTTATAATCAGGTAGATACATCAAACCCTTCGAGGATTTTAAACCTAGCTAATTTATTTTTAGGGTTTACAGATATGAATTATTCAACCTCTAATACTGTGGATTATAGTAAGATAACTTATTCTAGAACCACTTATAATGGTAGAAGAGGACTGCTAATTTCATTTGAAAATGTTACCGAATTTCATTCAAATTACAGTAGAACAATTAGTTCCAAAGTATTATTGTTAGAAGATAATTCTTTTATTGTTAGAGTAGTTAAAGGGTTGGGGCAAAACGCTATTCTAGGAATTCAAAATTCAGATTCAAGTAAATATAAACTAGTTAGAGAAGTCTACAACAACACCAACTGGACTGAAAATGGGAATACAGCCTATTTATTTACGCCTAACCACACGCTTACACCAAGTGCAAAATGGTTTGTAGATGGTGTAGAACGCTCTACAGATAGAAATTTCACCTATCTACCTGTAAATGATACAGAAAGATTAAAAGCTGAAATCACTTTTTCAGACGGTACCACGCCTGTAGGGAATCCCATTTCTCAAGAGGTTGAGTTTAAAAAAGTATTAAAACCAAATATTAGCTCTGAAAGACAAACAGGTTGTGCTGCGGGTTATAAACTTTCTGTACAAAACCCTATTACGGGTATCGTATACCAATGGTACAAAGAAGGAGAATCTTCTGCAGTGACAACAGGCAATTCTTTTATAGCGACTACAAACGGTAATTACTATGTTAAAGCCAATGGTTGCCAAGAATCGGCTAGAACAACGGTAGATATTAGTTCTGATTTACCACCTATAGGTTTTTTAGAAAATCAGATTTTTACAGAGTGTGATGCTTTAGAGAATAATCAAAAAGAAATTAACCTTTTGGAGAAGGTAGGTTATCCATCTAGAGCAGGATACAGAGTGGTGTTTTTAGATGAACAAGGTCATGAGGTGGCTACAGAAGCCAATGGTTATAAATATACCATTGCTACAGGAGCGGAAAAAACATTGCAAATGAAAGTATCTTCCAGCAACTGTACGGAAACTAGGAGTTTTAAATTAAGTTATCTATCTTTACCTAAAGCCTCAATGGTGGAGCAAGTGTGTTTTGATACAACTGCTTATAACCTTAGAGAAAGTTTTGAAAATGTTTATTTCGGAGGTCGAGGTTATACCTTCCTTTATTCGGTAGATGGTGGCAATACTTATAGTGCTTTGCAAGAGGTGAATCCTAGAGTAAACACACAATTTATGGTTAAAATAAAACACCCTAATTTTAGTTGTGAAAGCGTTATAAACCTAAATTTTGAGTTTTTGGACGAAGTTAGAATAATGCCTATAACCCCTTTTCCTGAACATTGTTTCAGTTCTACAGAATATTTTGACCTTAACCAAACTAAAAGAGAATTAGAATATAGTCCAGATATTGAAGCTACATTTTATACAGATGTTGCTTTAACACAACCAATTCGTAATCTTAACTATAGAGGTAGTGGCATTATTTACGTTAAAATAAAGAATACAGCCACAGGGTGTACTGCTTCTTTAGTACCTACATTAGAGCTCAAAATCTATCGTAAACCATCTATATATACTAATTTGTTAGAGCAAAAAATATCTGTTTGTGGTTCTTCTATTTTTGATTTAACCATTACAAACACAGACCGATTTATTAGAAATAGAGGACAATGGAATGGCGATTTAGTGATAGAGTATTATGATAGTAATAACCAAAGGCTTACAGAAACTGAATGGAAAAACTATAACCTAAGCACTCGTGGCAGACCGTATGCTATTTTTGTTTTTAATACTACTAATAATAGAGAGTGTTTAGATAGAATTGACTACGATTTGGTAGAACTAATAAAGCCACAAGCGATAAGTAATCAGATTTTAATCTGTACTGAAAGTAGCTATACTTTAGATAATTTTAAATCAAAGGTTATCGGTAATCCTAGCAACTATACATTTTTAGACGAAAATGGAAATCCACTCACTTCGGACTTTTCTTGGAGTGCTTTGCCTTATGTAGTGAAATTCTATATCAAAAATAATGAAACAGGTTGTATGTCTGATTTGCAACAGGTTTCATTTGTGCAAAATACATCTGTAACGGTTAATAATACTATCAATACATTTGAAATATGTGATACTAACTTTGACGGAATAGCCACCTTTAACCTTAACGATTGGAAATCTCAAATTACGTCAGACAACGCTGCTACACTTGAGTTTTATAGAGATGCATCAAGAACAGATTTAATAAATAATCCACAAAATTATCAAAATCAAACCGCTTTTGGAGAGAGAGTTTATGGTATTGCTAAAAAAATAGGACAATGCCCAAATCATTTTGAATTTGATTTAAAAGTTAAAGTTCCAACCGAAATATCGCCTATTAGCGATATGTATTTGTGCTATGGTGAGTCTTTGTTAGTTTCGGTATCCAATGCGTCTGCTTTTACTTCTATTAAATGGAAATTGCCAGATGGTACTACTAAAACAGGTGTAAGCCTTAATTTAAATTACTCTGAAGTTCAGTGGGGAGTTTACACGGTAGAAACGGTTAATGCTGTGGGTTGTCCGTCAATAATAACTTTCAAAGTAACAGACGAACATCAGCCTAAAATTGTAAATGTTATAACTAATAATGATAGAATAGAAGTTACTGCCGAAGGAGGCGTTCAGCCGTATACCTACATTTTTAACGGAGTCCCACAGCAGTTCAATATACTTTTGAACCCAGCGGATAGCCAATATACCATACAAGTAAGGTCGGCAAATGGATGTTTAGGTGTACCTTTGTCCGTCTATTTTCTGAAATTTACTAATGTGATAACGCCTAACGGAGATGGTAAAAATGATGTTTGGATAGTGGAACATTTGGATAAAATGAAAGAAGTAAGTATGGTTATAATGGATCGCTATGGGAAACCTGTTTTTAAAGCCGAATCTGGTGATAATTTGGTTTGGGACGGTACAGAGAAAGGAAGAGAATTACCGAGCGCCACTTATTGGTATATTGTAAAATGGTATAACCCAGCTACCCAAAGAAGTGAAGCTAAACAAGGTTGGATTTTGCTTAAAAACTATTGATACTAAATCTTTACTAAACTTAAATATAATTGTAATGAACATTATTTTAGCATCTACCTCTACCTTATACGGAGGAAAATATTTAGAGTATTTAAAAGACGAAATTATAAATCTTTATCAAGGGATAGATGAAGTTTTGTTTATTCCGTATGCTCGCCCAAATGGTATTTCTCACGAGGAATATACTTCTACAGCAAGAACTTTTTTTGAAAGCATAGGCATAAAGATAAAAGGACTTCACGAGTTTGAAAATGTTAAAGAAGCATTACAAAATGCAAAAGCTTATTTTACAGGTGGCGGGAATACTTTTTTACTTGTAAAAACTTTACACGAATTGGATTTGATGATTATCTTGAAAGAGCAAGTGCAAAGTGGAAAGCCTTATCTAGGAACAAGTGCAGGGAGCAATATAGGTGGACTTAATATGAAAAATACTAATGATATGCCGATTGTATTCACACCTAGTTTTGAGTGTATGGGATTGGTTCCGTTCAATATTAACCCGCACTATTTAGACCCTGACCCTAATTTAAAACATAATGGCGAAACTAGAGAAACAAGAATTAAAGAGTTCCTCTCCCAAAACAATACGAAAGTAGTAGGGCTTAGAGAAGGTAATTGGATACGCAGGATAGGAGATAGGATAACCGTAGAAGGCTCTCATCTTACTAGGATATTTGAAGTAGGAAAAGAACCTTACGAAATAGAAAGTGGCACTGAACTTTAATCTTTGATAATTAAAAATAAGGTTTCATTAAATCTAATAGAAAATCAGGGCAGGGCATTATTCGCCCTGTCTTTGCATTTAGGAAGAAAAGCGTGGTGGAAGCCTCCGTTATTTTTTCTCCTTTAGGGTTGTAGATTTCATAGTCAAAAATAATCCTTACACCATCAGGAAGTTTTTTAATAAATGTATGAATTTCTAAAACTTCATCATAACGAGCGGGTTTCAAATACTTGGTATGATATTCGGACACAGGAAGCCAAATGCCTCTGTTTTCTATCTCATCATAAGCAATCCCAATACTGCGAAATAATTCTACTCGTGCGACTTCAAAATATTCAGCATAATTTCCGTAGTAAACATATTTCATAGGGTCGGTTTCGCCATATCTTACTCGTACTGAGTGTACTGTGTGTATCATATCAAGTTTTTCTATTTATACATACAAATATATTTCTAAAAAATCAAGAGTGCAAATACTTTTTTTTGAAATTAAAAACTCAGATATTTGCCCTCCGATTAAGGTCAAAAATTAACTAATAATATTAAATAACAACATGGAGCAAGATTTATTCATTATTTGGGATAGATGCCTACAATTTATGAAGGATAATCTTAATGCTATGGAGCAAGGAGATGCTATGGGCAAGCTAGGTAGCTCATTCCATTTGTTGTTTGATAGAGTACAACCAATATCATTAGTTAATAATAATTTGACCATAGGCGTCCCTAGTGATTTCTATAAAGAATATATAGAAGAAAACTACTTGCCATTATTGTCGGCAGCTCTTAGAAAAAATATAGGTAAAGGTGTTAAGCTATGGTATTCTGTGTTAGATAAAAAATCTCAAGAAAATCAACAGGTACAACAGCCAACTGCTTATATAAAAGGTATGAGTACACCAGCACCAAAACCACAGGAAATTATGCCACCGTCTTTGTCTGGCAAAATACAAAATCCTTTGGTAGTACCTGGTTTAAAAAAGATAAGCGTAGAGTCTAACCTCAATCCAGTACATTCGTTTGATAACTTTGTAGAAGGAGAAAGTAATAAATTCGCTTTTTCTGCTGCCAAAATCATCGCTAAAAGACCTGGAGAAACTTCTTTTAACCCAATGTTTATCTACGGTGGTGTAGGTGTAGGAAAAACACATATTGCCCAAGCAATTGGTTTAGAAATTAAAAATACATATCCAGATAAAGTTGTACATTATTTATCATCTGAGAAATTTATACAACAGTTTATAAAGGCGGCTAACTCTAACAGAGGTAATGCTAATAGCAGAGAGGACTTTGCTAACTTCTATAAGATGTTAGATGTTCTTATTGTAGATGATATTCAGTTTTTATCTGGTAAGAAGGCAACACAAGACTCATTCTTCCATATTTTTGATTATTTGCACCAAAATGGAAAGCAGATTATCCTTACTTCGGATAAGGCTCCGGCAGATATTATGGATATTGAGGAAAGGGTGGTGTCTCGTTTCAAATGGGGACTTACAGCGGAAATTAAATCACCTGATTACGACACTAGAAGAAAAATTATAGTGGATAAACTCCATAGAGATGGTATTGCTCTTAGTGAGGATATGATAGATTTTTTAGCGGGCGAGGTACAATCTAATGTTAGAGAATTGATTGGAGTTATCAATGCGGTTATTGCTTATTCTACTATTTATAAATCCGATTTGACTTTGGATTTGCTAAAAGAAACGATTAACAAAATATCCGCTAATCAAAAGAAAGACATTAGTATTCCTTACATACAAGAGGTAGTTTGCGATTATTTTGGTATTAAAAGAGAGCAACTTTTATCTAAAACTAGGAAGAGGGATATTGCTTTACCAAGGCAGTTGGCGATGTATTTTGCAAAAGAATTTACAGATGCTACTTTTGCAAAGATAGGCAAGGAGATGGGAGGTAAGGACCACACCACAGTAATGTACGCTTGTGATACGGTTAAAAATACCGCAGAGGTGGACAAACAGATGCGAAAGTATATAAAAGAACTGAAAGAAAAAATAAGAAAATAATTTTGATTTTTTAGGTTAGTATTAGAAAAGGGATTATCTTAGAGCGTTCGTGGTTTTAGGGTAATCCTTTTCAATTTAGTAAAAATATTGGTTATGAAAATTTTAATGCTTTGTTTAGGTAATATATGCAGAAGTCCTTTAGCAGAAGGTATTCTAAGGGCTAAAATATCAGAAGAATATTTTATAGATTCAGCAGGGACGAGTGGCTATCACGAAGGAGCTAAGGCTGATCCAAGGTCTATACAAACGGCAGATTTTCACGGTATTGATATTAACGCCCATAGGTCTCGCCCTTTAGTAAAGGAAGATTTTGAAATTTTTGACCGAATTTACTGTATGGATAAGCAAAACTACAAAGATGCTATGGCTTTAGCAGAAAATGAGGAGCAACGCCAAAAACTAGTACTCATTCTAGAAAATAATGCCGAAGTACCAGACCCTTATTATGGTGGTGTAGGTGGCTTTGAAAAGGTGTATCATATGTTGGATAAGGCTTGTGATAGAATAGTTTTAGAACTTAATTTAAAACCTCGTTTATAATGTTATTTCTTATACCTGCCTATTTATCAGAAGAAAGTCCAAAGGAATACTTTGCTCCTATTATAAAGGACTATATCTTAAAGACTGATTATTTTTTTGTAGAGAATGAAAAAACAGCAAGAAAGATAATTAAGTTTTTTTGCCCTGAAAAAAAACAGTCAGAACTCAAGCTATTTTTACTCAATAAACACTCCGAAGAGAAAGATTTACAGGAAGCAGTGCTCTTAATGAAACAAGGAGTGGATTTTGGACTTTTATCAGAAGCTGGGCTACCATGTATTGCCGACCCTGGTAATATTATGGTAAAATGGGCTCATCAAAATAATATTCAGGTAGTACCTATTAGTGGACCTTCATCTATTATTTTGGCTCTTATTTCAAGTGGATTTAATGGACAAAATTTCACTTTTAATGGCTATCTTCCTATAGATAAAGTGGAGCGAAAAAAACAAATTTTGTTTTTGGAACAGCAGGTTCAAAAGAAAGGATATACACAAATTTTTATGGAAACACCTTATAGAAACAACCAACTTTTGGAAGATCTGTGTAAGTTTTTAAACCCTAATACTAAGCTCTGTATTGCTGCTAATGTTACTCACCCTAGTGAAGAGTTTATTAAAACAAAAGAAATTAAAAACTGGAAAAAGGAAAAACCTGATTTACACAAAATTCCAGCTGTATTTGTTATTGGTGCTACTAGATAAAAATCTAAATTTTTAGCCAAGCTAAACCTTGTTCTGTCTTTAAAGCTAAATCGTAGAGAGAGTAACTTTTAGTAATGTGTTCTAGCTTATTTTTTACTTCTCTAAAATCGTTATGTACAGGGCAAGGATTTACAGATGAACATTCTTTTAGTCCTAGTCCACACTTGGTAAAAAGTCCACTTCCATCTATAGCGACAATAATATCGTAGATTTTAATTTCTTTTAATCTTTCGGTATCAATAGAAAATCCACCTTGTTGCCCTCTTACAGACTCTATGATGTTAGCTTTACAGAGCTGTTGTAGTATTTTGGCAATAAAAGCTACAGGGGCATCAATAGACGCTGAAACTTCTTTTACATTAACCCTTTGATTGTTTAGCCTTTTTTGGGCAATGCAAATGGCAGACCTTATGGCATATTCGCACGCTTTAGAAAACATAACTAGATGGATTATTTAAAATATTGCCACTTAGGGATAATCATCAATAGACCTAATCCTACATATAAAAATAGATTGGTAACATCTGTGTATAGGAAGGTAGAAAGATAAAACTGATGTAGAATAAAATGGGCTATTACAGCTAAAGGAAATAAAAAGACACCTATTTTTCTAAACAATACGATAAGGAAAAGCCCAACTAATGCTAATAAATCTACTCCGAATATAAGGTAAAAATACCAAGTAGGTATATTGATACTTTCGTGCTGAGAGAATTCATCTATATCAATACCTAACCCCATAAGAGTAAATGTAGCTAAAATTCCGATAGCTATATAAAAGCTACTAGTTTTTTTAGGCTCATCATTAAAGTAGTTTCTGTCTTCCATTCTGTAAAATTAAAAAAAGCCTTTGATAAAACAAAGGCTTCTATACAAAAAAATAAGTTATTAAGCTTTAACAGCTTGTATTAGTCTGTTTTTATCACTTAGATACTCTTCCATAGAAATCATACTTTCTGTTCTAGTAACATCTTCAATATCATCTATTCTATAGATAACATTTTTAGCATCTTCTGTGTTTTTAGCTTTCATTTTACAGAAAATGTTGTATTTACCAGATACTACACTAGTTTCTATAATGTTAGGTATCTCTTCTAACTGTTTAAGAACCTCTTGAGTTCTGTTAGATTTAGTTAACAAAATACCAATAAATGCGGTAAAAGTATAGTCTAGCTTTTCGTAATCTATTTTAAGAGAAGAACCTAGTATGATACCAGCGTCTTCCATTTTTTTTACTCTTACATGTATAGTTCCTGCAGAAACATTAAGATTTTTTGCTATTTCTGTAAAAGGCATTCTAGTATTTTGTACTAAATAATCTAAAATACTTTTGTCTATTTCGTCCAAACGGTAATCCATAGTTCTAATGTTTTTATTTTATTGTCAAAATTTAAGTTTAATTTTTACAAAACTACAAAAAAAGTTTCAATACTATGGCTGTTAATTTTTGATATTTTTTGTTAATTTTTTTGAGAAAAATTTAACAGTGCTATTTAGTTTTTATACTATCAGCGGTATCTTTAACTTTTATACTGTCTTTTTTCTTTTTAGTGAAAAAACGATTAAAGCTCTTACTATAAACTACACCTCCTCCCCAAGATTGGTTAGCTCCTGCGTTCTGTCCCACAATATTGGATATGTTAGAAGGTTTAGAGTAAACTCTCAGGATACGGCTGCCATCATTACCTTTAGACCAATCATACTCTATGATACCTTCTCCTGAAAGGAAATTAGCTTCTGTATTTTGATTTCTAGAAATAGGAACTCCCAAACCAGTTTTGATATTAACTCTAGGAGAAAGAGTTAAACTTATTCTACCAGAAGCTCTATCAGAAGTGTTGGTGACTTGGTCTCCTCGGATATAGTCTAAGTCTATTTGAAACTGATTACTAATGGTATTAAGTACAGAGCCAAGCTGTTTCATTAGGAGTGCATACCCTTGAGAGGTTACAGTGCTCCCTACGTCAAATGTGAAGCCTCCCGTGTTGGTGACATTAAAATTATTAAGTGCTAGAATAGAGCCAAACTGAATGATTTTTTCATCAGGGTTACTCATTCTAAAGGCAAGGGCTTCTTTAATCTGACTAGAAACATCGGGTGTTTTTATATCAAACTGAATATCAGGGTTAGATAATGATTGTGTGATTTTAGTTTCTAGCATTACATTTACAGGAGGAAGTTTTCCTGTATTAAGATACTCTCCCAAATTGGTTACAGTTCTATAATAGTTTGCCGAAATATTGAGTGCTGGATTCATCACATTATTATCCCAAGAAATACTACTTGCTTTTGCAATTTGAAAAGAGCGTTCTAGTATTGCTTTTGAAACATATGTACCATTATCTACTATATATGTTCCGTTCATAGACATTTGCCCGTTTCTGTTCATTCTGAACCTCAGATTTTCTGCAGTTCCTCTCACACTAATATCTCCTATATCATCTCCTACTAATACATTTACGGTAGAGCCTCTATCTACATCTAGGGCTAAGTCTATATTCATATTTGCTCCAGATTTTTCTCTTTTGGCTACAGTGAGTTGCCCGTCTTCATTTCGCTCTACAAAACGAAGCATTTTAAATTCATCTACCGAAGTTGCCGAGTTACTATTAAGTGTAAATACACTGTTATTCAAAACTTTTGTTCTAGCATTGATGTTAAGAGCTGTAACAGCACCATCTACAAATATATCTCCTGTACCGTAAACTCTTCCCCAAAAAACATCAAAATCTCTTTGAGTGGTATTAAGAAGCATCAAATTATCCGTTCTAATAATGAGGTTGAGCCCCATAGACGCAATATTATCAAACTGGATAGCTCCAGAAACACTACCTTTAGAACTAGTTCTACCATCACTTATTCCAATATTATTGAGGGTAGCAAAACCTTTTGATAAAGGGATAACAGTGTCATCAAAGTAATAATCTACACCTGAGAAATTGAGTTTAAAACCAAATTTAGATAAGGCTATATCTCCACTATAATTGATGTCGTCTACAGTACCATTTATCTTAAGTTGCCCACTGGCATTACCTCTAAAGTTACTAAATACAGCTTTCACAAACTCTTGTACAAACGCTAAATCAAATTTATTTAAATCAGCGGTGAGGTCTAAACTAGGAGAAGGGGTATTATTGTCTACCTTTCCAAATATTCTGAGTTTATCATTTCCAAAAATCTCCGAAGAAGTCACTTTAACATCTATATCAAATACATTTGGACGCTCTGTTTTTTCTGCATTTATGAGTAAATCACCTAAGTTTTTGTCATGTATAGAGAAACCACCTACTTTTAAATCTACAATAGGTTCTATATTATTTTTGAGGATGGCTAGTTTTATAGTTCCGTTAGCGCTACCTTTAATATTTAAGTCGGAGCTACCTTCTTTTAAAGCTAATACTTTAGAGAGGTTAACATTTTTAACATCAATATTAGCATTGATATTTTTACTATCCTTGTACGTTCCATTGACCAAAATTTCGCTTTCGTCAGAATAGAGTTTAAGATTTTCAATGTCTATAAATCCTGTTTTTTTTCTGTAAGTAATAGAGTGATTGAGCTCTGGTGAAGTGTCTACATTCCACACAAAACTATTGAGTTTAACCTCGGTAGGCTCAAACCTTATAATATAATCACCGTTTGCATTAGTCGTTTGATTAAGATTAACCGCGTAAGATTTCATAGCATCTTCCTTCTCATCTTTATCGGTGCCATGTAAAAACCTTATGGCAAGATGTAGATGTTCTCCATCAGGATTTTTGCCTATAATGCTGGCATTTTTAAGGATATTTTTATTGTATTCAGCACGGTTCATTTCCAAAGAGAAATTATCTTCTATACTTTTGGTATCTATTTTAAGTGCTAATCCATCAATCATAATGCTGTCTTTTTTAGCAGGAGATTTTATATTATACCTAACATCTGTTTCTGCTAAAATTTGGTTTACCTTTTCAGTTTCTTTTTTACCAATGATATATTTTAAATAGCTAGTATCTGCATTTAATAGTAAATCATTACTATTGCCGTCATAACTTCCAGATACAGAGAGTATGTTACTTACTCTCAAATTCGGTTCAAAAAAGTTGATAAGTCCTTGTGAAATTTTGAAGTCTAAATCTAAATATTGTCCTCTATATAGGCGTTTAGGCTGATTAGTAACCAGTAGTTTGCTTATACTATTTTGTACCATACCACCGATGTCTCCCAGATTGAATTTTCCTGCAACTTTACCTTCTACTACATTAGGTGCGTTTACGGATACAATTCTCTTTCCGTCCTCAAAATAAGCTTTAACATCTCCTATTGGAAGAGCTATTTTTTGGTCTTTGGATAAAACTTTAACATCTCTAAGATGAGCGTTTAGTTGCATATCGTTAATGTTCTTCATAGATACTTCTGTATCTACATATCCACTTATAACTTGTCTTTCAGAACTTCCAGAGAAGTAGCTGGCGTTCAAATGGTTGATGTCTGCTGTTACATTAACATATAATCTAGGAGTACTAAAATCAAAAATACCTTTAACATTTGCTTGGGCATTTTCATCATTTATGTTTACGATGCCTTCATAGCGTTTTTTGTTAAGATATCCGTCTAAAACTAAATTATTGAGGGTTTTATCTAACAGCTCTATACGCCTGATGTTAGACTTAGTTCTGAGTTTCATTTGATTGATATCAAAGCTTTCTCCATCTAAATCAAATCGACCAGAAATAAGCCCAATCTGTGGATTTTTGGTGATGGTGGCTACATTCAGATTAGTAACTTCTAATAAGCCACTATACTTAGGAACTTTACTATATTCTCTTAGAGTAAAACGGTCTATTTTTGCCTGTCCAATACCTGAAATTAAATTTCCTCTAAGAGCAATTTGTTCAGGGTTGGCTTTTAGCATACCATTATATTTTATTCTACCAAAATCATCAGCCACATTACCCATTTTTTTTGAAATAAAACTAGGGAATAAACTTTTTAGCCCTTTATAAGTAAGGTCTGTAGAGATGCTATTGGTTTCTACGGAGAAACTTTTATCTAGTATTTTGGCAATCTTTATAGATGATGAAACTATTTTGGAGTCATTATCACCTATGGCAAATTGGTTTAGAGTAAAGTTATTAAGTACGCCAGTCATATTTCCTGAGGTACTGATGGGCTTGTAGTTGTCCCAATCTTTCACAAAGTAACTGATATCATAGCCACTTATTTGGCTACCTTTTTTCAGTTGCATATCCCATTTTACTTTGTTACCAAAGTCCGCCCAAGTACCATTATTAAGATTAAATTTTAAACTTCCGTGTAGTAAGCTATGGTCAGTATTGATGAGTAAATCGTCTAAGAAAAGAGCCTCTTTGGTTAGAGAAAAATCCGTAGAGAAAGTATCCAAAAAGTGCTTTTTGCCCCATCTTTTGGTCGTCATTCTAAGTTGATTTACTTTAGCATTGACTTCTTTACCTTTAACTTTTAACTCTGGAATTATCAAGTTTAAATTTTCGGCATCTAGCCATTTTCCTTCATCTCCTAGGTGATTCTGATTGACGATGGAAAGTTTGGAATCCTCAATAATTACACGAGTTTTAAGTTGAAATGGAGGTTTATTTGGGTCTGGTTTTTTGCCATTGTCGAAAAGCTCTACAAAACGGATAAAGTTAGGAATGCTATCACCTTTGTAGGTAATCACTTTCATATCCAAGTTTTTGATAGATAGTGATTGGAACTTGATATGTCTAGAATTTGCTAAAATAGAAAACCAATCCGAATCTGCGTACAATTCTTTAGCTTTAATAAATTGGTAGCCTCTATGGTCTTTTACAGTTACTTTATGTAGTGTAACATCTCCAAAATAATTAAGGTCTATTTTTTCAAAAGCGATTTGGGTATTAAGATCTTGGTTGAGTTTCTTTACCACCTTTTGGGTAAGCCAATTTTTGGTAATAGGTAGGTTAATAGCAATAAATCCAATAGCAAATAAAGATAAGAGCGTCCAAAAAAGTACTAGTAAAAGTTTAGCCCACCAAGAGTAGCTAGTAACATCTTTAGCGGCTTGTTTTGCAAATTCTTCGGCGGTTTCTTTAGGGTTTTCTATAGCATCTTTTAAAAACTCTTTGGTTTCTTGTACTTTCTTTTCTATATGCTGTTCCGCCTCATTTATTTTATTAGAAATAGGATTATCTTTTTTGTTATCGTTATTATTATTTAAATTTGCCATAATTATGAAACAATCTATTATCTTAGGTATAGAATCCTCTTGTGATGATACTTCTGCCGCTATTATTTCTGGTAGAAAAATTCTTTCCAATGTAGCTGCTACTCAAGCCATTCATAATGAATATGGTGGCGTGGTGCCAGAGTTAGCCTCTAGGGCACATCAGCAAAATATCATTCCTGTGGTAGAGCAATCCATACAAAAAGCAAATATACAACAAAATGAGATTTGTGCCATAGGTTTTACGAGAGGTCCTGGACTTTTGGGCTCTTTACTTGTAGGGACTTCCTTTGCGAAGTCTTTAGCGATGAGTTTAGAAGTTCCATTGATAGAGGTTAATCACCTTCAGGCTCATATTTTGGCTCATTTTATAGAAGATGCCAATCCTAATCCGCCCAAGTTTCCTTTTTTATGTCTTACAGTAAGTGGTGGGCATACAATGATTGTCTTGGTTAAAGACTATTTTGATATGGAAATTATTGGGAAAACCATAGATGATGCCGCAGGTGAAGCGTTTGATAAAATAGGAAAAATATTTGATTTAGATTATCCTGCTGGACCTATCATAGATAAGAAATCTCAAAATGGAAATCCTAGTGCATTTACATTTAATAAACCTAAACTAGAGGGCTACGACTATTCTTTTAGTGGAATTAAAACTTCGGTGTTGTACTTTATACAAAAAGAATTAAAGAAAAATCCTCAGTTTGTCGACGAAAATATAGACGATTTGTGTGCATCTGTTCAGAAAAATATTATTGAAATATTGATGACGAAACTAGAGAAAGCCGCTAGTGATTTAGGCATTAAAGAAATAGCGATAGCTGGTGGCGTTTCGGCTAACTCTGCGTTGAGACAAGCTATGAGAGAAAACGAACAAAAGTTAGGTTGGAATATCTATATTCCCAAATTTGAATATACTACGGATAATGCTGCAATGATAGCAATGGTAGCCCAACTAAAATACGAAAGGGGAGAGTTTGCCAACCTTTCTACAACGGCTACTGCAAGATATGAGTTAAATGCAAAGTAAAACCTTTTGATATGAAATTATTTTTTGGAGAAATTTTAAATGATAAAGTAATAATTGATAGTGATGAACAACATCATATATCAAAGGTTTTGAGGATGAAGGAAGGGGAGATGCTTTATGTAACCGATGGTAAAGGGAATGTGGCAAAAGGCAACCTCATACTTGAAGGGAAAAAAGTAGAGTTAGATATTTTAGAAATCCAAACGAAGACGCCTCCATTTTCGCCTTATTTGCATATTGCAATAGCTCCTACTAAAAATATAGACCGTATAGAGTTTTTTGTAGAAAAAGCTACCGAAATGGGAATTTCCGAAATTTCATTTTTATTAACGGAGAAGTCCGAACGCAAACACCTCAATATAGATAAAATTCAGAAAAAAGTTATAGCGGCATCTAAACAAAGTTTGAGGTATCATTTCCCAAAGGTTAATGATTTACAGAAATTCACTAGCTTTATGCAAACTCAAACTGCCGAAAATACTTTTGTAGCTCATTGTGATAAAGCATTTAAGCGAGTATCATTATCTGAAATTCCTTTAGTTGATAAAGTTTGTTTTTTAATTGGTCCCGAAGGCGATTTTAGTCTATCAGAGATAGAATTATTACTAGAAAAAGGTGTACAAGCGATATCATTAGGCAACCAAAGATTAAGAACGGAAACAGCAGGAGTCTTCGTTGCTGCGTGGAACTATCATAAAATGTTATAAAAAAAATTATAATTGAGTTTTAGAAAATTATTCATTTTTCCATATAAAAAAAACGACTGTCTTATTAAGACAGTCGTTAATATAAGCTAAAGTATAATTAATTTACTCCACAGCTACGGCATCGTCGCCTCTGCTATCTGCTACGGCAGTGATATTACCATTTTTATCCTTCAGAATAATTTCTGTTTTACCAATACTTCCTCGTTCTTTAAAGGTGTAGCCTTTTTGTTCTAAAGATTTTATTGTAGCTTTAGAGAAATCTTTTTCAACTGCGATATTTTCTGGTAGCCATTGATGATGGAACTTCGGCAAGTTAATCGCTAAGTTTGGACTTAATTTAAAATCTACAACATTTACAATGGCTTGAAATACAGAAGTAGGTATCGTAGTTCCACCAGGTGTTCCTACCACCATTACAGGCTTATTATCTTTTAATAAAATACTTGGCGTCATAGAAGACAACATTCTTTTACCAGCTTTAATAGCGTTAGCTTCTCCACCTACTGCTCCAAATAAGTTAGGAACTCCAGGTTTAATGGAGAAATCGTCCATCTCGTTATTTAAAAAGAAACCAGCACCAGAAACTACCACTTTGCTACCATAGTATCCATTAAGCGTCGTAGTTACAGAAACCGCATTTCCTTCTTTATCTAAAATAGAAATATGGGTCGTTTGGGTACTTTCTTGATTAGGATTAACTATCTTACCAACCTCTGCACTAGGCGTTGCTTTAGACATATTAAACGACGCCCAGCGTTTCTTAAGATAGGCATCCGAAAGTAGCATTTCCGTTTTATCCTCAATAAAATCTGGGTCGCCCATATATTCTGCTCTGTCTGCATAGGCACGGCGTTCTGCTTCTACCATAATCTGAACTGCTTCTGGAGAGGCATATTGATATTGAGCAAGATTTTCATAAGCCGACATTTTCAACATCTGAGCTAACAATATCCCACCACTTGACGGTAAGGGCATAGAAACTACTTGGTGTCCTTTGTAATCAAAAGTTAAAGGTTTACGATTTTTAACTTGATAAATTTTTAAATCTTCTAAACTAATAATACCGTTACCTCTCTTCATTTCTTCAACTATTAGTTGAGCTGTTTTACCTTCGTAGAAGCCTTTTTTACCAAATTTTTGTATTCTCTTAAGTGTTTCTGCTAGGTCTTTTTGTACCAATACATCTCCTGCCTTCCAAGGTTGCTCTTTTACGAAAACAATGGAGTTTTTATTATGTTTTACAAAATCTTTTTGACATTCATTAAGTAGATTGGCTTCTTTTTCCGTGATAGCAAAGCCTTTTTCCGCTAAATCTATGGCAGGTTGTATCAGCACCTCCATTGGGAGAGAAGCGTATTTTAGAGTTTCATAGAATCCTGCTACCGAGCCTGGTATTCCTACCGCCAATCGTCCGTTTTGTGATAAATCTGTACTGGCAACCCCTTTTTTATCCAAGTACATATCTCTATGTGCCTTGGCTGGTGCGGTTTCTCTAAAGTCTATGGCTATTTTTTCTCCGTTAGATTTTACCGCTACTAAAAAACCACCACCACCTATGTTACCTGCCTGAGGATAAACCACAGCCAAAGCATACTGTGTAGCAATGGCAGCATCAAAGGCATTACCGCCTTTTCTTAATACTAAAGCACCTGCTTCACTGGCAAGAGGGTGAGCCGAAACCACCACACTTTTATTGTGAGTTTTAACTTCTTTTACTATATCATAATCTGTAAATTGGGCAGAAATTACCACGGACCATAATGTAAATACTACAAATTTTATCTTTTTCATACGTTAATTGAATATTTATGGGGAGCTTTTTAATTCTACCAAATCATTTTGTTAGATTCTAGCAGCTAAATTAAACAAATTAGTGGAAGTAAAATATTTTTTTGGAATAAAATATGGCTACCTTTTATAAAAACTATATTAGTTGTTACACCTTTATTTTTTTGTGAGTTTTTCTATTTCATCTAATGTATATTTTTTAGAATAATCTATTCCCATAGATTTAGCGTAATCTTCTATAGACGTTTTTATATTCATTGACTTTCTTAACTCATTAACATTTTCGGGATTTTTAATTGGCCAAATAAAATTTACCCACTCTTCTTTTTTAGTCTCAGGATCTATAAACAGTTGAGTTCCGTAAATTTGTTCTTTTCCTTGATACATTAGCATTCTGTCTTTCATCATCGCAATATGTTGTTTTCCTAAATCTCCATTTTCACTTGCTTTTATCATTAATGGATAATATTTTTCAATTATAGATAGTTTTGAATGTTGAATTACATACCAAGCCGCAGTATTTAATTTTTCTCCTACAAGTTTTTTTCCTGGATAGCCGTATTTCTTTATTATTTTTTCAACTTTGATTAAATTTACGCTATCATTTTTTGTGGTTAAATTCCAAGCTAATTTTTGAAATTTATCTTCAGAAATATTATAGGATTTTAGGATTTCACTTTTCCTTTCAGGTTTCAAATCAGGTGTAAAAAGTTCTCTTAATTCTTGGTCGGACTTTAAAATTAGAGATAGTTCATTTTTAAGATTTTCTTTTTGCTTTTGTGTTACAGAACAAGAAGTTAATAATAGTAAAGTTAAAATTAATGAAAAACGTTTCATATACGTATGTGGAATTTTTGGTGCAATAGCAAATACTTTTTTTAAATTATATATACTAACTGTAATTATATTTTTCTAAATATTTTGTGTATAAGTTCATTGTTTAGTCATTTATTTCTACATCGTTTTTTGTAATTGTACTTTGGGCTACACAAAAATAGCAAAACACTAAGATTTAATACTTTGTATAAAATGTTTAGCTTTTTCTTTCCAATCCGGTTCTTCTAAAAGAATTTTCACAAATGCAGTCCCTATAATACCGCCATCGGCTTGTTCGGTAACTGTGGTAAAGTCGGTTTTATTTTTAATTCCAAAGCCTATCATTAGTGGATTTTTCAGCGGTAATGAGGCTAATCGATTAAGGTAATCTTCGTTTTTCAATGTTTTGGACTGGTTGCCTGTTGTGGACGAAGAACTCACCGCATACAAAAATCCAGAGCTTAGGCTATCCAAATACAAAATCCGCTCATCAGATGTTTCTGGCGTTACCAGAAAGGTAAAGTTTAGATTAAACTTTTTGAGAATAGCTTGGTGTTTTTTTTCAAATTCAATAGGAGGGAGGTCGGGGATAATCAATCCATTAACGCCTGTCTCTTGGCATTTCTGACAAAACTTCTCAAAGCCATAAGAAAGCACAGGATTGATGTAGCCCATCAAGATTATTGGAATGTGAATTTCTCCTTTAATTTTTGCTAACTGTTCAAAAAGTTTCTCTATTGACATTCCGTTTTCTAAGGCTTTAATATGAGCTTGTTGTATCACCTCACCATCGGCAACAGGGTCGCTATAAGGCATACCAATCTCCATCATATCAGCTCCTGCTTCTTGAATTATTTTAATGATTTCCGCAGTATCTTCCAGCTGAGGAATACCTGCTGTAAAGTATATATTTAATTTTTTCATTTAGAGTATTTTAAGGTAAAAGAGTACAAATTAAAAATAGTATAGCTAAACAACCAATTATAATAAGATTGATATTTCTTTTCACTATTTTCTTTTTCTTATTTAGTATGATAGCTTCTATAATCATTGCAATAAACCATAGAAATGAAAACAAAGTAATAAGAAAAATAATAACTCCTGCGTCTCCCGTGCCACAACGCCTGTCAGGAGCCGTGTAATCTAAATAAGAAAAAGCCATAGGAAGGGCTAAAATCCAAGATAAAATTAGAATGACTATTCTTACCACAATATGGATAATATTACTTTTCATAGATTAAATATTTAGATATTTTAAATAAGTTTCCATATCCTTATCGCCTCTACCGCTTAGGCAGATGACAACGATGTCTTCTTTTTCAAACTTCTTTTTATCCAAAACCGCTAAGGCGTGGGCACTTTCTAACGCTGGAATAATACCTTCCGTTTTAGTCAGATTGAATGCGGATTTTAGAGCTTCATCATCGTTGATGCTTAAAAATTCGGCTCGTTTTTGTTGGTAAAGATTGGCGTGCATCGGTCCAATCCCTGGATAGTCCAACCCCGCAGAAATAGAGTAGGGCTCAATCACTTGTCCATCTTTGGTCTGAATAACCAAACTCTGACTGCCGTGCAAAACGCCAATGCTCCCCAAAGCCGTTGTTGCAGCAGTTTCTCCGGAATGAACGCCCAAACCACCGGCTTCTGCCGCAATGATATTGACTTTCTCATTATTCACAAAATGATAAAAAGTCCCTGCGGCATTACTACCACCGCCCACACACGCAATGAGGTGGTCGGGATAATCTCTACCTTCCTGTTCTTGTAACTGTACCTTAATTTCCTCTGAAATAACAGATTGAAACCTTGCCACCAAATCAGGGAAAGGGTGAGGACCAACCACGCTACCTATAATATAATGGGTGGTTGTAGGATTATTTATCCAATCTCTTAAAGCCTCGTTTACAGCGTCTTTTAAAGTTTTAGAACCCGAAGTTGCTGGAACGACTTTAGCCCCCAACATTTTCATTCTGGCCACATTAGGAGCTTGTCGGGCAATATCTATTTCGCCCATATAAACAATACACTCCAAACCGAGCAAAGCACACGCCGTAGCAGTGGCAACGCCGTGCTGTCCAGCACCTGTTTCGGCTATGATACGCTGTTTGCCCAACTTTTTTGCTAAAAGAGCTTGTCCCAAAGCATTATTGATTTTGTGGGCTCCTGTATGGTTTAAATCTTCTCTTTTAAGGTAAATTTTAGTACCATATTGTCGGCTCAAATTGGGTGCAAAATACAATGGTGTTTCTCGCCCCACGTAGTTTTTTAATAAATCTTTAAACTCCTTTTGAAAATCTTCCGAATAAATGATTTCGAAATACTTATCTTGTAGTTCTTTAACATTAGGGTAGAGCATTTCGGCAATAAAAGCACCGCCAAATTCACCGTAATACCCTTCTTTATCTGGATTTTGATAATTCATTTTAATCTATTTCTATTGATACAAACTTAATTTAAAATTTTTAATAAGCTCCACATCTTTGTTGCCTGCGGAAATTTCAAACTTACTATTGAGGTCTAAAGCGATTGGTTTTTGTTTAATAATTGAGATTTTACCAATGTTCTCGTTAGAAATACCACCGCTTAAAAAATAAGGTTTTGTAAGGTTTAACTCATTTAATAGTTGCCAATCAAATCGTTTGCCTGTTCCGCCAAAGGCTTTGCTATCCGTGTCAAAAAGTAAAAAGTCTATTTCAGATAGTTCTGAAAATCCCGAAATGTCAGGCATAGTTTCTCCCACCCGTATCACTTTTATAATTTGCGTTTCTTGTGGGAGTTTACTCTTTAAATCACTAATAAAATCAGAGGTTTCATCGCCGTGCAGTTGAACTAAATTAAGTTGAGCTTCCGTAACGGTTTGCACTATTTTTTCGGTGGTTTCATTTACGAAAACGCCCACTTTTTGCTTGTGATTTAGCGAAGCAATTTCCTTTGGTGCTAAATGATTCAACACATATCTTGGCGATTTTTCATAAAATATAAAGCCGAGATAATCTA
This sequence comes from Riemerella anatipestifer, assembly GCF_009670965.2. Taxonomy (NCBI): domain Bacteria; kingdom Pseudomonadati; phylum Bacteroidota; class Flavobacteriia; order Flavobacteriales; family Weeksellaceae; genus Riemerella; species Riemerella anatipestifer. The sequence continues at coordinate 1,946,258 of NZ_CP073239.1, forward strand.
TTTTTAAATCTATAATTTCCCGAATTTGATTAAAATCGGTAAGTCCACAAACTTTTATTTTAGGTGTAAGTTTCATTTTTTTATTTTATTTCTTCAATAAAAGATTGTAAAGCCATTCCAACATTATTTTGCTTCATAAAATATTCTCCCATGAGAAAAGCATCAAAGCCACTGTTTTTTAGTTTTTTATAAATTTCAGGACTATAAATGGCACTTTCAGCAACGCTTAAAGTCCCTTCAGGCAATTGGTTTCGCATTCTAATGGCGTGTTCGTAATCCACTTCAAAAGTATTGAGGTTTCGGTTGTTAATGCCTACCATTTTTAATTTGGAATAATATTTATCAAAATCTTCACCGCTATAAAATTCCAATAAGACATCTAATCCCAAGTGGTGTGCTGTATCCGTAAGGTCTTCAATCTGAGATTTAGACAAAATATTGGCTATAAGTAAAATACAGTCTGCACCGTAGGCTTTAGCTTGATAAATTTGATAATCATCGACAATAAAGTCTTTCCTTAGCAAAGGGATATTGTAAACATTGGCTTCCTCCAAATCGGTTAAACTTCCTCCGAAGAAAGGCGTATCCGTCAATACAGACACGCAAGCTGCCCCATATTCCTTATATAGCGGTAAAATCGCTTGGATTTTAGCCTCTATGTTGATGTTATTTTTAGAGGGTGATTTCCTTTTAAACTCGGCTATAATTCCATACGGATTGGATTTTAAATTCTTAATAAAACCTCGTGTAGGCTGATGGAAAAACGGAGTGTCCTTGAGTTTTTCTAATGGCGTCTGCTTTTTGGCTTGCTGAATTTCGTCTAGTTTACAATCTACTATTTTGTCTAAAATGGTCATTTAATTTAGGTTTTTAGGGTGTTTGTAACAAGTTTGCACATGGTCGTTTACCATACCGATGGCTTGCATAAAGGCATAAATAATGGTAGTCCCTACGAATTTAAACCCTCGCTTTTTTAAGTCTTTGGATATTTTATCCGATAGCGGTGTGGAGGCGGGTACTTCCAATAGGTTTTTAAACTCATTTCTAATTGGCTGATGTTCCACAAAACGCCATATATACTGGGAAAAAGTGCCAAACTCTTCTCTAACTTTTATAAAAGCCTTAGCGTTTTTAACCGAAGATTCTATCTTTAATCTGTTGCGGATAATCTCTGTATTGCAGAGTAGTTCTTCGAGTTTAGTTTGGTTGTAAGTGGCGATTTTGGTATAGTTAAAATTATCAAAGGCTTGTCTAAAATTTTCTCTTTTTTTCAAAATAGTTATCCAACTCAATCCTGCCTGAAACCCTTCTAACAAAAGCATTTCAAAGAGTTTTTTATCTTCAAAAACAGGCTCGCCCCATTCTGTATCGTGGTAATTGATGTAAATTTCATCATTGGTTACCCAGCCGCATCTTTCTTTGTTTTTTAGTTCCATTAAGCGGTTATTTTATTTAGACAATCTTTAGCTTTTCCTTCCAATAGACTTTTCTTCGCTAACTCAAAACAGTTTTGATAATTACCATAATTTTGAGTATTATAAAGTGCCATTGCTGCATTGGCTAAAACGACGGCGTTTTGTTCTGGAGTGCCTTTGCCGTCTAATATATTAAGGAATATAGCTGCGGCTTCCTCTTTTGTCTCGCCACCGTAAATTTGGGCTTCTGAAATATTTTTAAACCCTAATTCTTCGGCGGAATAAATGTACTCTCCGTTTTTATCAAAAACTTTGGTGTCTTGAGTAAGGCTGATTTCATCATAGCCATCTAAGGCGTGGACAAGCATAAATTCGGCATTTTCCCTTTGTAATAGATATTGATAAAGCCTTGCTATCTCTAAATTGTAAACGCCTATCATACTGTATTTGGGCTGAACAGGATTAACTAAAGGTCCTAATAAATTGAAGAAAGTCCTAAGTCCCAACGCTTTTCTAAGTGGTGCTACCGATTTTAAAGCGGGATGAAACAACGGCGCGTGAAGAAAACAGATATTCCCTTTTTCTAAATCTGATTTTAATCCCTTTGAATTATTTTTAAATTGGTATCCTAAAAGTTCCAACACATTAGACGAACCACTTACCGAAGAAACCCCATAATTACCATGTTTCGCCACTTTTTGTCCAGCTCCTGCAACGATAAAAGAAGCTAAGGTAGAAATGTTAAAGGTATTTTTGCCATCGCCTCCTGTGCCTACAATATCCACTAAGTCTCGAGTTCCTAAATCTACCGGAGTAGCCAGATTGAGCAGGGCTTCTCTAAACCCCATCAACTCATCTAAAGTGATGGCTCTCATCATAAAAACACTTATAAACGCAGTGGCTTCGGTCTCATTAAATTTATTTTGAGCCAATTCTATCATAATAGACTTCGCCTCCGATTTACTAAGCGTCTGATGATTAAATAGATAGTTTAATATTTGTTTCATAATTTATTTTTTACAAATAGCTCCTACTAAGCATTTAGAAAGTTACTTAAAATCGTTCTCCCTAAAGGGGTTAAAATACTCTCAGGATGAAACTGAACGGCGTGTACATCGTAAGTTTTGTGTTGAAGAGCCATAATCATACCTTCCTCATCAACGGCCGTTATTTCTAATTCAGAAGGAAAATCCTCAAGATTTACAGCCCAAGAATGATACCTGCCTATTTCTATATTTTTCGGCATATTTTGAAACAGAAGGGCATCTGGCCTTATAATTTCGGCTTGTGTAGCCACACCATGATAAATTTTATCTAAATTAACTAAACTTCCTCCAAAAGCCTCTGCAATAGCTTGTTGCCCAAGACAAACTCCCAAAATAGATTTGGTAGGTGCATAAGTTTTAATCACATCTAACAATCGTCCTGCCTCGCTGGGAACACCAGGTCCTGGGGACAATATTATTTTATCATATTGCTCTATATCTTCTAACGGAATTTTATCATTTCTAAAAACATCTACCTCATTACCTGTAATTTGCTCTATCATTTGAACTAAATTATAGGTAAAACTATCGTAATTATCAAATACTAATATTTTCATTTTCTTGTCTTTAAATTTTAAGCTCTATTTAGAGTTTCTGCTTTTTTAATGGCTTTTTTCAGTGCATTTAGTTTGTTATTAACCTCTTGTAGTTCGCTTTCTGGAGAAGATTTTGCTACAACTCCCGCTCCTGCCTGATAATAAAGATGATTATTCTTGGCTAAAAAAGTTCTAATCATAATCGCTTGGTTGCAAGTCCCATCGAAACCTACAAAACCGATACAACCTCCATAATATCCTCTCGAAGTAAGTTCGTACAAATCAATAAGTTCCATAGCCTTGTATTTAGGAGCACCACTCAATGTGCCCTGTGGAAAGGTAGTCGCTATCATTTCGTATGGATTGATATTGTCGCTTAATTCGGCTGTTACTTCGCTTACCATATGTATCACTGATGAAAAAAACTGGATTTCCTTTAGTTTAGAAACACTAACATTTTTTCCCAATTTACTAAGGTCATTTCGTGCCAAATCTACCAACATCGTATGTTCTGCATTTTCTTTTGGGTCGGCTTTCAAGTCTTCTGTCGATGCTAAATCTTCCTGAATATTTCCTGTTCTCTTAAAAGTACCCGCGATAGGGTGAATAATGGCTTTTTTATTTTTGATAATCAACTGACTTTCAGGGCTAGAACCCATTAGTTTATAATCTCCATAATCGAAGAAAAATAGATATGGTGAAGGATTGATATTTCTTAAAGCTCTATACACTTGGAACTCATCTCCTCTGTATTTTTGCTGAAATCTACGGCTAAGTACCATTTGGAAAGTATCTCCTCTAAAAGCGTGTTTTTGAGCCTGTTTTACCATTTCTAGATATTCTGCATCTTCAAGATTAGAGGTTTCTTGTTCCATGCTTTCAAACGGATATACTGCTACAGATTTATGATTGATAATATCTTCCAAATAAGATATTTCTGAATTTAACCCCTCTATCTTATTCTCTATAATTCTCATTTCATCATTGGTATGATTAAAAGCAATGATGTACTGATAAAATCTATATCTAAGAATTGGAATTTCCGTTTCTTTGCTTTGAGGTTTAAACTTAATAGACTCAAAAAAAGGAATAGCTTCATAACTTGTATAGCCAAAAAAGCCCTGAGCCATTTTATCAATAGCACTTTCCACTTCTTCACATTTGAAATTTTCCGCAAACCCTTGGAGAACATCTGTTAGGAGGACACCCTCTTGAAAGTTTAATTTTTGGGGTGGCTGGTTGGGAAATTTAATTTCATAATTTTCATAATTATTAACCTCTATACCAGCAATCGCATTTACTCCTATAAAAGAGTAACTTCCATTATCCGAATTATGTTCTGTACTTTCCAAAAGAATAGTATCCCTAAATACATCGCGAAGTTTCAGATAAGTTCCCATAGGTGTGTGTAAATCTCCCATAAGAACTTTGGACTCTGTTTTAATTCTAACCATTTTTAAAATTCAATTTAAAATAAAAAAACTCCTACGATAATCCGCAGAAGTCTTTATTGTTTATACTATCCTTAAATTTGTTTTCTTACCAAAAAAGCTAAATACGATAGAAGTTCAGACCCTGCTTGAGAGTTTGACACCACCATTCCTGTATTACACCGTTTGTTTTCATTTAGCAAATGTAATATTTTTTTATTAAAAAACAAGTGTTTAATGCTTCAAACTTGAAAATTTTTAAGAAAACTGTTTACTTTGAATAAATTCTAAACTTCATTAGAGACTTATATATAAATTTGAAGTAATATATTTTTATGATAAAAAACTTTTTATAACTTTGTATTCTTTTTAAAATATATTGTAATAATGGTAAAAATCACACTCCCTGACGGAAGTATCAGAGAATTTGAAGGAGTAGTAACTCCTTTAGAAGTAGCAAAGTCTATTAGTGAAGGGTTGGCTAGAAATACCATTTCAGCCATGGTAAATAACAAACAAGTGGAGGTAACCACCCCAATAACCGAAGATGCTACGGTACAACTTCTTACATGGAATGATGATATGGGAAAGAAGGCTTTTTGGCATTCTTCTGCTCACCTTTTAGCACAAGCGATATTGGCGTATTATCCAAATGCTAAACTTACCATTGGTCCTGCTATAGAGAATGGTTTCTACTATGATGTAGATTTTGGAGAGGAAACTTTATCTGAAAAAGATTTTGAAAAGATAGAGCAAAAAATGCTAGAAAATGCAAAGAAAGACTCTACTTTTAAACTTTATGCCATTTCTAAAGCAGAGGCTTTAAAAGAATATGCTGACAACCCATATAAAACAGAATTGATAGAAAATCTTAATGATGGAGAAATCACTTTCTGCTCTCATGATGATTTTACAGATTTATGTAGAGGTGGGCATATACCTTCTACTGGGATTGTTAAAGCGGTTAAGATACTTAACGCTGCAGGAGCTTATTGGCGTGGTGATGAGAAAAACCCACAATTAACGAGAGTTTACGGAATATCTTTCCCTAAACAAAAAGACCTTAAAGAATACCTAGAAAGACTAGAAGAGGCTAAGCGTAGAGACCATAGAAAACTAGGGAAAGAGCTAGGCTTATTTACTTTTTCTGAAAAGGTAGGTGCAGGGTTACCTTTATGGTTACCTAAAGGAGCTGCTCTTAGAAAAAAATTAGAAAGCTTCCTTTCAGAAGCACAAAGAAAAGGCGGTTACGAATTTGTAATGACTCCACATATCGGAAACATAGAATTGTACAAAACATCTGGACATTACGAAAAATATGGAGCAGACAGCTTCCAACCAATAAAAACGCCACATGTAGGAGAGGAGTTTTTATTAAAGCCAATGAACTGTCCGCATCACTGCGAAGTTTATAAAGCACAACAATGGTCTTATAAAGATTTACCTAAAAGATATGCAGAGTTCGGTACAGTATATCGTTATGAACAAAGTGGTGAATTACACGGACTTACTAGAGTAAGAGGATTTACTCAAGATGATGCCCATTTATTCTGTACACCAGACCAACTATTAGAAGAATTTGAAAAAGTAATAGATTTGGTACTCTATGTGTTTAAATCTTTAGGATTTGAAGACTTTATAGCACAGGTATCATTAAGAGATAAAGAGAACAGAGCTAAATATATCGGTTCTGAAGAAAACTGGGAGAAAGCAGAATCTGCGATTATTACGGCAGCTAAGAACAAGGGGCTCAACACTGTTGTAGAATATGGTGAAGCTGCGTTTTATGGACCTAAATTAGATTTTATGGTTAAAGATGCTTTGGGTAGAAGTTGGCAGCTTGGAACTATACAGGTAGATTACAACCTTCCTGAAAGATTTGATTTAACCTATGTAGGTAGTGATAACGAGAGACATCGTCCTATTATGATTCACCGTGCACCTTTTGGTTCTATGGAAAGATTTATTGCTATTTTAATTGAAAATACAGCAGGTGATTTCCCACTTTGGCTAAATCCAGACCAATATATACTACTCCCAATCAGTGAAAAATATACAGATTACGCTAAAAAAGTTTCACAATTATTAGAAAATCACGATATTTGCGGACTGGTAGACGAGAGAAATGAAAAAACGGGTAAAAAAATCCGTGATGCAGAAATGAAAAAAATACCATTTATGCTCATTGTAGGAGAGAATGAAGCAGGCAACCAAACGGTATCTGTAAGAAAAAGAGGAGAAGGAGATTTAGGAGAAATGAGTATAGAAAGCTTTGTGGAATACTTTAAAAATGAAGCAAAGATTATAAAGTAAGATTTAACAATTAAAAATATAAAGCCATAGCAATTAGAAAAAAAATTAACAGGTCAGCACCGCGTCGCCAGCAGGAGGATGCGCACATGATTAATGAAAAAATCCGTGCTAAAGAGGTTCGCCTTGTAGGGGATAATGTAGAACCAGGTATATATCCGCTAGCCAAAGCTAGAGAATTAGCAGAAGAACAAGAACTAGACTTGGTAGTTATATCTGATAAAGCAGAGCCTTTCATTGCTCGTATTATGGATTATAAAAAGTTCCTTTATGAGCAAAAGAAGAAACAAAAAGAGCTTAAAGCTAAACAAGTAAAAGTAGTAGTAAAAGAGATTCGTTTTGGACCTCAAACCGATGACCACGACTACGAATTCAAGAAAAAACATGCCGAAAAGTTCTTAGAAGAAGGTTCTAAACTTAAGACCTATGTGTTTTTTAAAGGGCGTTCTATTGTTTTCAAAGATCAAGGAGAAATACTTTTACTAAAACTTGCTCAGGATTTGGAGCATGTAGGGAAAGTAGATCAGCTACCTAAACTAGAGGGCAAAAGAATGATTATGATGATGAGTCCTAAGAAAACAAAATAAACATATATTGATAACAAAACGATAAAAAAGCAAAAAAATGCCAAAATTAAAAACGAAATCAGGAGCTAAGAAGCGTTTTGCTCTTACCGGAACTGGTAAAATCAAAAGAAAAAATGCTTACAAAAGTCACATCTTGACTAAGAAGGAAACTAAGCAAAAGAGAAATCTTACGCAAACTTCTTATGTTCATCCATCTGACGAGAAAAGCGTTTTGAAGCAATTAGCTATCAAGTAGTTTTTATAAATCAGTTATTCGGTTTATAAGAATTCAAAAAATTCAAACAAGTTTAACCCTGAAATGGTGCCACTAAGAAAGCGTTAAAACTTCGCCCATTTCAAAAAAACAAATTATTAAATTATGCCAAGATCAGTAAATTCTGTAGCGTCAAGAGCACGCAGAAAAAAAGTAATGAAACAAGCTAAAGGTTTTTTCGGTAGAAGAAAAAACGTTTGGACTGTTGCTAAAAATGCCGTGGAAAAGGCAATGCAATATGCCTACCGTGGTAGAAAAGAGAAGAAAAGAAATTTCAGAAGTCTTTGGATTATGCGTATCAACGCAGGATGCAGAGAGTACGGAATGTCTTACTCTCAGTTTATGGGAGCTCTTAAAAAGAACAACATCGAATTGAACAGAAAAGTTCTTGCAGACCTTGCAATGAACCACCCTGAAGCATTCAAAGCTGTTGTAGATCAAGTAAAATAAATGTTTAATTTTTTTGTTATCAATATTAAAGAGAGAGTTTTAGTTACTCTCTCTTTTTTATTATTTGTGCCTATCGGAATTTTATATTATTTTTAGTGGATAAATTTATAATTAAATAAAAATGAAAAATATTGTAGTAATCGGAGCTGGGACAATGGGGAATGGGATAGCTCATACCTTTGCTCAAAATGGTTTTAAGGTAAATTTAGTAGATATTTCGCAGGAAGCTCTAGATAAAGGTGTTGATACTATTTCTAAAAATTTAGATAGAATTGTTTCTAAAGGACATCTTACCGAAGCTCAAAAAGAAGAAACACTAAATAATATTACTAAAAATACTTCCTTAGAAAGCGCTGTTAAAGATGCAGATCTGATTGTAGAAGCCGCAACTGAAAATACAGAATTAAAGTTGAATATCTTTAAACAAATAGATACTTTAGCTCCAGAGCATTGCATTCTCGCCACCAATACATCATCTATATCCATTACTCAGATTGCGGCGGTAACACAAAGACCTGATAAAGTCATCGGAATGCATTTTATGAATCCTGTTCCTATTATGAAATTGGTAGAAATTATCAAAGGTTACTCTACTTCTAAAGAAACTTTTGATGTGGTTTATAAAATATCAAAAGACTTGTCAAAAGTCCCTGTGGAAGTTAATGATTATCCTGGGTTTGTAGCCAATAGAATCCTGATGCCAATGATAAACGAAGCTATAGAAACTTTATACAATAATGTAGCTGGAGTAGAGGAAATAGATACCGTGATGAAGTTAGGTATGGCACATCCTATGGGACCGCTACAACTAGCGGATTTTATAGGTCTAGATGTTTGTTTAGCTATCCTTAATGTTATGTATGATGGTTTTAAAAATCCAAAGTACGCCCCATGTCCACTATTGGTAAATATGGTAATGGCAGGGAAATTAGGAGTAAAATCAGGAGAAGGTTTCTATGACTATACCGAAACAAAAAAGGCTGAAAAAGTAGCCCGTATGTTTTCTAAAAATTAACAAAATTTAATTCAGATTAACAGAAATAATTGTTTATATTTGCAGAACAAGATTCTAACACTAGAATATTAAAATTTTAAAACCAATGAAATTACCTAAATTTTTATTAGCGGACAACACAGAGTTTCCAGAAGACTTATTCGTAGTTCACACTGAGTACCCTAGATTCATTCTTAATGTAGAGGAGGAAGAAGTAGAGTGGTTAGATGATTTAGAAGGAGATGATGAAGAGAGCATTGCAGATGAAGCTACTAAAGCTGTAGAAGCTGCTTTCAAGTGGTGTGATGCTGAGTTAGAAAAATATGATGACGAAGATTTAGACTAAAAATGACTTAAATTCGTTATTAACATAAAAGGCTGTTATTGGGGTGTCCAGTAGCGGCTTTTTTTGTGATATTTTTTACAGAAGTCGTAAAATAGTCAGCTTTATATTCTGAATAAAATCAAAAATTGAGTATTTTTGGAACGCTCTAATTTTTGAAAAATAAAATCTAAAAAATCTAATAATGAGTAAAAGAATTTACATAGAAAAAAGAGGGATTTTTGATGTAGAAAGTCCTAAAATTTTTGATGAAATAAAGAATATATTACCTCACATCAAACAGGTAAAGGTTTATAATATCTATGATGTTTTTGGACTTAATGATACTGATTTTGATAAAGTAGTATATAATGTATTTGCAGACCCTGTAACCGATGTTTTGCATTATGAAAATCCTGCTAAGAGTTCATCTTTTGCTATGGAGTTTCTACCAGGTCAATATGACCAAAGGGCAGATTCTGCGCAGCAATGTATTGTATTGCTAACAGAAAATACCCAAGCTAAAGTAAGAAGCGGGAAGCTAGTAGAAATAGAGGGTATCAACAAAGAAGGACTACAAAAAGTAAAAGATTTACTCATCAATAGAGTAGAGTCACAAGAGAAAGACCTTTCTAAATTGGAAATTCCAGAAGAGGAAACCCCGAAAGATGTAGTAATCTATCACGATTTTATAACTTTAAACGAATCACAACTAAAGGAGTTCTATACAGAGCAAAACTTCGCCTTTGGGTTAGACGATTTAGCTTATATACAAGATTATTTTAAGTCAGAACAGAGAAATCCAACAGAAACAGAGCTTAAAGTTTTAGATACTTATTGGAGTGACCATTGCCGACACACTACCTTTGAAACAGAACTTAAAGACATTCGTTTTGAGGGACAGTTTAAGGCTACTTTAGAACATATTTTTAAAGATTATTTAGAAAAAAGAGCGTTTTTAGGACGAGAAGCTAAACCTGTTTCGTTAATGGATTTAGCTACTGTTTGTGCTAAATATTTCCATAAAACGGGAAAACTAGATAATCTTGTGGTTTCAGACGAAATCAATGCTTGTACTATCAAAATAGATGCTGAATTTGATGGTAAAAAAGAGCCTTGGTATCTTTTATTTAAAAATGAAACTCACAATCACCCTACGGAAATAGAACCTTTTGGTGGTGCATCTACTTGTTTAGGTGGTGCTATCAGAGACCCGTTATCTGGGCGTTCGTTTGTGTATCAGGCGATGCGTCTTTCGGGAGCGGCAGATGTATTAGAGCCTATGGAAAACACGCTCAAAGGTAAACTGCCTCAAAGAACAATTACCAAACAAGCCGCTAATGGCTATTCGTCCTACGGAAATCAAATTGGTTTAGCGACGACACAAGTTTCCGAAATTTATCACGAGGGCTATCGTGCTAAGAGGATGGAAGTTGGTTTTGTGGTAGGAGCTGTACCCGTAGATTGGGTAAAAAGAGAGCAACCTAAGGCAGGAGATTTAGTCATTATTTTAGGTGGTGCTACAGGTAGAGACGGTGTAGGAGGTGCTACAGGAAGTTCTAAAGAGCAAGACGAAACTTCTATCCATGCACTATCTACCGAGGTACAAAAGGGTAATGCTGTAGAGGAGAGAAAAATACAAAGGCTTTTCAGAAATCCAGAGGTTACAAAGTTAATTAAAAAATCAAATGATTTTGGTGCTGGAGGGGTTTCGGTAGCAATAGGCGAAATAGCTGAAAGTTTGGAGGTTAATCTTGATGTTCTTCCTTTAAAATACGAAGGGCTTAACGGAACCGAATTAGCCATATCCGAATCTCAAGAGAGAATGGCGGTGGTAATAGATGCCAACGATAAAGATAAATTCATCAGCTTTTGTAAGACAGAGAATATTTTGGCAGTAGAAGTTGCTAAAGTTACAGATTCTGGCAGAATGCAAATGTTTTGGAGAGGTGAGAAAATTGTGGATTTGAGCCGAGCGTTTTTAGATACCAATGGCTGTTCTAAAACACAAAAAGCATTAGTTAATCATCTTCAAGAAGTACAGGCAGAAAGGTTAGAATTTAACGAAACTAACTTTAAAAAATTATTAGCCGACAAAAATGTAGCCTCTCAAAAAGGGTTATTAGAAATGTTTGACTCTAGCGTGGGAGCAACTACGGTAGCGATGCCTCTAGGTGGAAAACATCAATTAACACCAATGGAGGGAAGCGTTCAAACTTTACCAATTATGGAGGCTAAGGATATAGAAACTGTTTCTTTAGCCAGTTGGGGATTTGATGCTGCCATTTCGGGACAAAACTCAATGGTGGGAGCGGCTAATGCCGTAGTGGAAAGTGTGGCTAAAATTGTAGCGATGGGTGGAGATTTCCGCAAAATTCGTTTGAGTTTCCAAGAATATTTTGAAAAACTTGGACAAAATCCTGATAAATGGGGGAAACCATTAGCATCATTGCTAGGAGCTTATCATGCTCAGATGAACTTTGAGTTAGCCGCTATTGGCGGAAAAGACTCTATGTCTGGCACTTATCAAGACATCAATGTACCGCCTACACTTATTTCGTTTGCGTGTGCAGATGGTCAGAAATCAAATATCATTTCGCCTGAATTTAAAAAAGCAGGAAATTTAATTTATCATTTCTATCATCAATCTCAAGAAACAGAAGAAGCTAAAGGACTTCCTAACTATAACGATTTGAAAGAAATATACACCTATATTTTTAGTCAAATTAAAGATAAAAAAATTGTTTCTGTAAAAACTATAAAAGAAGGTGGTATCGCTGTGGGATTAGCCAAAATGGCTTTTGGAAATGGGCTAGGTGCAATAGTTAATACCAATGATACAGCTTTATTAGAAAAAAACATTGGTGGATTGCTTATTGAAAGTACAGAGCCTTTATCTCACCAATTACTACAAAAGATAGGTGAAGTTAGCAATGATAAAAAATTAGTAATCAACAATGATAGTTTTGATATAGACGATTTGAAGAAGGTCTATTGCCAAACTTTTGAAACGCTTTTCCCAACAAAGGAAAAACAAAAAATAGAGCTAGAATTGGACACCGAACTCAATTCTATTGAACCTAGAACGATTATTATTAAAAAACATCATATTACCAAACCAAAGGTATTCACTCCTGTTTTCCCAGGTACTAATTGCGAATACGAAACACTTAATGCTTTCCGAAAAGAAGGAGCAGAGGTTTCTATGAAGCCATTGGTTAATCTTAACCACACTGCTTTGCAAGAGAGTATCAAAGCGTGGGCTAAGGAGATAGACCAATCTCAGATTTTGGCTTTTTCGGGTGGTTTCTCTGCTGGAGACGAACCAGATGGCTCTGCCAAATTCATCGTAAATGTGCTTAAGAATGATATAATGTGTGAGGCTGTACACCGACTTTTGGAAAGAGATGGTATGATTATCGGTATCTGTAATGGCTTCCAAGCATTGGTAAAATCGGGTCTATTACCTTATGGTGAGATTAGAGATTTAGACCAAAATTCCCCTACTTTGGCTCATAACAGTATCGGCAGACATATTTCTCAAATGGTAAATGTGAAGGTGGTTAATGAGGATAGCCCTTGGCTTAAAGGTATGAAAGGGGAGATTTATACCATTCCTATTTCCCACGGAGAGGGACGATTTATGGCATCAGAAGAAGTGATTACTCAATTATACAAGAATGGACAAATTGCGACACAATATGTAGATTTAGACGGAGCTATTGCTCACGGTATGCCATACAATCCTAACAATTCTCTATTTGCGATTGAGGGTATTACCAGCCCTTGCGGTAAGATATTCGGTAGAATGGGACACCCTGAACGCTATGCAGAAGGATTGATGAAGAATATCCCAACGGCAAACTATCATAATATATTTAAGAACGGGGTTTCTTATTTCAGAGATTAAATTGAGTGAATGTTTTAGAAAAATAATAAATAAATAAAAAGTATAAAAATGAGTCAAAAAGGAGCTATGCTTTACGAAGGTAAGGCGAAACAGGTATTCGCTACGGATAAAGCAGAAGAGGTGATTGTTCGTTTTAAAGATGATGCTACAGCATTTAATGCTCAAAAAAAAGGACAAGTAGATAAGAAAGGGCAAATGAATAACGCCATTACAACGCTTATTTTTCAATATCTTAATGAGAAGGGAATTCCTACCCATTTTATTAAACAACTAGACGACAGAGAGCAGTTGGTGAAAAAAGTGGATATTATTCCGTTGGAAATGGTAGTGAGAAACTATTCTGCGGGAAGTATGGCACAGCGTTTAGGTATGGAAGAAGGTATCAAATCTCCTATTACTATTTTTGATATTTGCTATAAAAAAGATGAGTTGGGAGACCCACTAATCAACGATTATCACGCCATATTTCTAGGAGCTGCTACGAGAGAAGAACTAGACGAGATGTATTCCTTAACGGATAAAATCAACCAAATTCTAATTGAGTTATTTGATAAAATGAATATCATCTTAGTGGATTTCAAAATAGAGCTTGGTAAAACATCGGACGGACAAATCATTTTAGCTGATGAAATTTCTCCTGATACTTGCCGACTTTGGGATAAAGATACAATGAAAAAACTGGATAAAGACCGTTTTAGAAGGGATTTAGGTGGTGTTACAGAGGCATACGAGGAAATTTACGAAAGACTAAAAAAAGTGTTAGCATAACTAACCCATATTTAGGATATATTAACTAATGAAAAACTTAACTGAACATAAGGAAACTTATCTAAAGCAGTTTCAACATCGTCCGTATGGGAGAAATCTGTTGAGAACGAAACAAGAAGAGGCTTTAGACGCTCCACAAGAAGAGTGTGGTATCTTTGGACTGTATTCGGAAGAAAATTTGGATACCTTTTCATTGTCTCAATTTGGGCTTTTTGCTCTTCAGCACAGAGGTCAAGAGGCTTGTGGTATTTCTGTAAGTAACAGCGGAAAAATCATCAATATTAAAGATGAAGGGCTTGTTTTAGATGTCTATAAAGAAATTAAAGACCCCGAAGATTTTATGGGGAATGCCGTAATAGGGCATACCAGATATACCACTGCTGGGGATAAGAAAAAATACAACTATCAGCCGTTTTTCGCTAAAAATGAGTACGACCAAATTATCCTATCCATAGCTCATAATGGCAACCTAACCAATGCTATGGAACTAAAGCAAGAGTTAGAAGCAGAGGGGGTGGTTTTTAGAGCAACTTCCGACTCTGAAGTTATCCTAAGACTTATCCAAAAGAACTTAGATTTAGGGCTTCGTGGAGCAATAAAGGTAACGATGGAGAAGATAAAAGGAGCTTACTCTGTGGTGGGTATGACCCGAAACAAATTCTTTGCTTTTAGAGATTTTAACGGCATTCGTCCGTTGGTACTAGGGGAGATGAAAGAAGGGAATACCTATGTAGTTGCTTCTGAAAGTTGTGCTTTAGACGCTGTGGGAGCTACCTATGTAAGAGATATTAAACCTGGAGAAATCATCTACATAGGTGAAAACGAAGAAGGGCTAAAATCTTACATGGTAAAAAATGATTGCGAAAGAAATATTTGCTCTTTCGAGTACATCTATTTTGCACGACCAGACTCCGAGATGGAGCAAATAAATGTACACGAAATTAGAGAAAAATCTGGGGAGAAAATTTGGGAACAAGCTCCTGTAGAAGCTGATATTGTTATAGGGGTTCCTGATTCTGGAGTACCAGCAGCTATTGGGTTTTCCAAAGCATCAGGTATTCCGTTTCGTCCTGTTTTAATTAAAAATAGATATATTGGTCGTTCTTTTATCGTGCCTACACAAGAGATGAGAGAGCGAATAGTGAATTTAAAACTTAACCCTATTATTTCCGAAATTAAAGGGAAACGAGTAGTAATTATAGACGACTCTATTGTAAGAGGGACAACTTCCAAACGATTGGTGAAGATTTTAAAAGATGCTGGAGTTAAAGAAATTCACTTCAGAAGTGTATCTCCGCCTATTATTGCACCATGCTATTTGGGGATAGATACACCCACGAAAGATGATTTAATCTCTGCCAATATGAGTTTAGAAGAACTAAGAAATTATTTAGGAGTGGATACTCTAGAGTTCTTAAGCTTAGAAAATCTTAAAGCTATTTTAGGCTCGGACAAGCATTGTTTCGGTTGCTTTACAGAGCGTTATCCTGTGGCTAAAGATTGAATTTCCTAATATAGTTACGGATATATAAAAACTCCACATATACATTAAGGAGCTATGAATAAAAAATCAAAAATGTTTTATTTCTTAAGCTCCTTTTTTGATGTAAAAAATTGTGAATTGAGGTTTGGAAATATAAAATTTTAGACTTTTGGAATAGTAAAATCAAAAAATATATAAATTCATTAGGAATTTATGATTGATAAAATGTAAAAGGGAAAAAACAGTAATTACAGGGGAGAAAAACCTAATTGTAATTGGTAGAAATACAATCGCAAGTAGAAAAAATGCAAATGTAAAGGGGTAAAACAGAATTACAGGTAGAAAAAACCTAACTGTAAAAGATAAAAATGAAAAAACGCAAATGCAAAAGGGTAAAATACTAGATATAAGGCAAATCTATTTCTATTAAATACATATCTTTATATGCATTTATTTTTTTTGTTTCCTTGCTTCCTATAGATATAATTTTGTCTTTTTTTTCTACTATTGAAACTTCCTCTAAATTATCTGCCGCTATGTGATACGGAGGAGTATTGGGATAAATTATATAAGCAGGAATAATTTTATTATCTTCAACATTAAGCTCTCTGTAAATTTTCTCCAATCTTGCATACCCCGAGAGTTGTCTAATATCCTCCTTACTTGGGTTGCTATTATTATAGCGAGGTTTATATTTAGCATCAACAACCGCTTTCAAACCATTTGAATTTATGAGGAAATCTAACTCCTGATAATTTGCCTTATAATGATAAATTACCTCTCCTCTTTCAGGGAATTGCTCCCTTAATTTCTTGAAAACATACAACTCAAACAATTTACTCATATCAATCCAGTGAGGTGGATATTTACATTTTTTATGAGAGGTATTCTCGTAAGAATGATGAGTAAGTTTTAAAATTTGATTACCAAGACTATATACTGTATTGTATATTTTATAGAACACATTATCTTCTCTCTTTTTAAATTCTGAAAACGTTTTATCTTCAACTGTATTGAAAACAGCCAAATTATAATTCAGAATATTTTTCAGTTTATCTTTTAATTTATCATTCTGATAATTGGAAATATACGATTTTACAAATTTAAGAACATATTTTATAAATTGATTTCCCTCTGTATTAATTCCAAATTCTTGATAAGAACAAACTGTATAAGTGAACCGCTGTTTTAGAGCATTTCTTTTAACTTGTTCACTTACTAAAATCTTACCTTTTATACGATTTCTTAGACTCTCTTTTTGATTATAATAAGACTTTTTTAGTCCCATTCTCACAATTTGTTTGGTAGTCATCAAAAATTGAATGACTAAAAAGAGTGTCAATGGTACTAATGTATCTGTTTCTATTTCTATCCATTTTTCTTCAAAATAGATTTCTGTAAGCCCTTCCAAATGATTAAAATTCTCAGGTTCAGTAAGAGCTTCCATCAACATTCCCAAAACATCTAATTTTTGCTCTTCATTATTAACTTTTGGACTAATTAGTAATGTTTTTCCCCATTCTTTAATTTTACACAAACCTATGTAATAAGAAGTTTCTAAAAAATATTTTTCAGAATTCCAATCCACCCGAAAACATAATGCATTATTACGCTTAAAATAAATTGCTTGCGGAATAGACAAGTCTCCCGAAAGTGCTATTCTTTCTAGCAACTCTTGCTTCGTAAAGCTTTCTTTATAATGGTGGTGTTCCGTCAATTTCAGCATCACTTTCTTGCGTGATTTTGTTAGATACTTTTAGCTCTTCAATTTTTAATTTAGCTTCTTCCGTTAAAATTCCATCTCTAACATATTCTCTTAAAATGGGTTTTATTTCGTATTCCAAACGAGTATCCATAGAAACTCCTTCATCAGATTTATCAATAAAATATGAATGTCCTATTTGAACTTGCTCTTTCGTAAATTCATTAGATAAATAATGGTCAAATAATGCAGCTACCTCGCTAAACAGTATTTCATCAAATTTAGTTTCACCATTGTCTAAAACTTTAGGCAATACATCTACAAATGCAAACCGCCTTCTAATAGCATAATCTATTTGAGAAACACTACGGTCAGCAGTATTCATCGTTCCAATGATATAAAGATTTGGCGGTAAAGTAATTTTATGACTTCCTTCAACTTCATACATACTATCCACCGCTTCACCACGGTATTCCAATGCATAGATTAACTCACCTAGTACCGACGAAAGATTGGCACGGTTAATTTCATCTATTACAAGAATATAATCTTTTTGGGGAATATTGATGGTTTCGGCATTTTCTATTGTTAAATTATTTTCCTTCAAATAATTATTAAACAAATTAACTACTCTGATGTAATAGCTTGAGTGCCACCTTGCTAATCCTGATAAATTTTCGTTATTCTTAACATCTTGCCGAGTAGTATTATTATCTAAAAAGGCTTGTTTTATATCTTTAAAAAGCATTCTATTGCCATTTTCTAACCAGCCTACATTTCCCTTGTATCTAAAAGCATCTTCATCTATTGAAATAATGGAAACGTTTGGAGTCAAGTAAAGGTTTTTCTCAACTTGTTCTGATATAGAGTCAACAAATTGTTCAAAATATTGGTCTAACTTTATTTCTTTAGAAACCTCATGTACGGGTCGTCTACTTTTGTTGTAATTATCCAAAGCTTCCTTTGCCAACTTTCCCAAAACTTTATTTACGGCTTTATAGGAAATTGAGCTATTTTGCCCTTCCGCTACAATCCCTCTTACAAAATCTTCATAAGTATAGCTCGGGTGAAATTGAACAATTTTAAATTGCTCGTGATGGTTTAAATCTTCTATATCTTCAACCTCCAATATTTCCTTTGCCATAAGTTTGGCTTGTCTGGTTTTTCCCGTACCTGGAGGTCCCTGTAAAATGATTTGTTTTTTGTATTTGAGAAGATTTATTATATTTTTTGTATAGTTATGTTCTTCCATATTATTTTTTTCAATCATTTGAACTGACTCAAATATTTCTTCATAAACTTTACATTGTTTAAACCTCATATCATAATACATTTCCAATAAATTTACCCCATCTATAGAAAATCTCCCATTATCTAGTGGTTCTGTTTTTAACTCTTTTCCAAACAAAATAAATTGTCCTTCTTTTATATTTTTTAAGTCATTAATATTACAATCAAATAATTTGTAATCATCTAATTGATTTTCTATTTTTTCTATTTTACTTATAAAAGGGGATATGAATTTTGAAATATTTTTCACAGGATTGAGATTATTTATTGACTTTTGGGCGTTAAAACCTAACCCATATCTAATACAACTCCTTTCCTCATTTATATGTATATGATATTGTAACTCTTTTTCACTCCCTTTATTGATGGTCCAATAATTATCCCTTACATTTCCAAATATCTCACTTAAGGAGGCTTTCCTCAAATTACCATTAAATTGTATTCTTTTTTCTTGAAAATCTTTAATAAATTCCCCTCCAAATAAATTATGTAATTCATCAACTAATCCTTGTAAGTTATCAAAATCAAATCTCTTATTATACTCTAAAAAAGAAACTAAATGGGTATTAATAATCGCTTTGGGAACGCCATTTCCAGTTTTTTTTGAATAAGAACTGAAAGGTTCTTTCTCTTGTTTTAAAAGATTTGTTATTTCTTCAGGATTCTCGATAGAAAAAGGGCTAACACTATAAGTCCTTTCAAATTCATTAATTAGTTGCTCTATTCTTCTATCAAAGTTTGATACATTGAAATACTGTTTATAACTTGTTAAGTTCTTTATAAGAACGGTTAAGTAAAACTTTTTAAACTTTGAGAGCTTATCCATATTATGGCAACTTAAAGTATATTTTAATTAACTTACAACCAACTTAAAGTATTTATCATCACTCTCAGTTACTAGAGAAATTAAATTATTAGAAACTAATAGTTTAGAAGACTTATCCCATTTCTTTCCACTTAAACCTGATTGTGTTTTTAAGTCCGCTATCAGCATTTTACCGTTGTTTTTATTAAGAATACCAAGGATAATTTCTTCGTTTTCTCCAATCTCTACTTTAGGCTGAGTCTTTTCTGGTCTCATTTGAGGGAAGAATAGTACTTCCTGAATAGAAGCATTATTCGTCAAAAACATCACCAATCTATCCATACCAATACCCAAACCAGCGGTAGGTGGCATACCGTATTCTAAAGCTCTTAGAAAATCTTGGTCAATAAACATCGCTTCGTCATCACCCTTTTCTGAAAGTTTAAGCTGCTCTTCAAAGCGTTCTCTTTGGTCAATAGGGTCGTTAAGCTCAGAGTAAGCATTCGCAATTTCTTTTCCGCAAACCATCAATTCAAATCTTTCGGTTAAGCCCTCTTTGCTTCGGTGTTTTTTGGTCAGCGGCGACATTTCGATAGGGTAATCGGTAATGAAAGTCGGCTGAATGAAATTACCTTCGCACTTCTCTCCGAAAATTTCGTCAATGAGCTTGCCTTTCCCCATCGTGTCATCTACCTCTATACCGATAGACTTAGCAAAGGTTCTAAGTTCCTCTTCGGTTTTTCCTGTAATATCAAACCCTGTAAATTTCTGAATGGCTTCCGTCATAGAAATTCTTGGATAAGGAGCTTTCCAATTGATGGTATGTTCGCCAAATTGAGATTCAGGTTTCCCATTCACCGCAGTAGCGCAATGTTCCAACAGTCTTTCGGTAAAATCCATCATCCAGTTGTAATCCTTGTACGCCACATAAATCTCCATGGCTGTAAACTCAGGGTTGTGAGTTCTGTCCATACCTTCGTTACGGAAGTTTTTAGAGAATTCATACACGCCATCAAATCCGCCTACGATAAGCCTTTTAAGATAAAGCTCGTTAGCAATTCTCATATATAATGGAATATCCAAGGCATTGTGATGCGTAATGAATGGTCTTGCTGAAGCTCCACCTGGAATAGCCTGTAAAATAGGCGTTTCTACTTCAAAGTATCCAGCGTCATTAAAGAACCCACGCATTGCGTTAAACAATTTGGTTCTTTTTACAAAAATTTCTTTAACATGTGGGTTTACTGTAAGATCCACGTAACGCTGTCTATAACGAAGTTCAGGGTCGTTAAAAGCATCGTGTACCACACCATTTTCATCAGTTCTTGGTTGAGGAAGTGGACGAAGAGTTTTGGTTAATAGAGTGAAATTTTTAACCATTACTGTCATTTCGCCCACTTGAGTTTTGAACAATTCTCCCTCTACGCCTATAATATCTCCAATATCTAAAAGATGTTTATAAACTTCGTTATAAAGGGTTTTGTCTTCGTCAGGACAAATTTCATCTCTATTAAAATACACTTGTATTCTGCCTTCGCTATCTTGTAATTCGGCAAAAGAAGCTTTCCCTTGGATTCTTCTAGACATCAGCCTACCAGCGATTTTAACCTTGCTTCCTTCTTGAAAATTTTCTTTTATAGATTGTGTGGTATGTGTAATAGCATATTCGTCTGCCGGAAAGGCATTTATGCCCATTTGAGAAAGTTTTTCTAACTTTTCTCTACGGATAATTTCTTGTTCTGATAAATGCATCATTTTATTCTAAATTACGAGGCTACAAAGTTAATAATTTAATATAGAGACACCAAAAACCTAAGATTGATATCATAAAAAAACTCAAGGCTATATAGAAAACCTTGAGTTTTTAAGTTAAAATATACTACAAAATACTTTATTTATTAGCTACTGTTTTATACTTGTTATCTATATCTGCCGTTAACGACTTCAAGAAAGCAACTATGTTTTCAACATCTTTATCACTAATATCCTTATTGTTTTGTATTTTACTCATAATTCTTACGGCTTCTTCTAATGAAGCTACAGAACCATCGTGGAAGTAAGGATAGGTTTTCTCAATGTTTCTAAGACTTGGTACTTTAAATAAATATTTATCTTTCTCATCTTTAGTTACATCTTGTCTTCCCAAATCTATTTTCTTACTCTTAGTGTAGTTCCAATAATCTGCATAAACCCCAAATTTTTGTAAAGAGCCTCCTCCTACGGCAGGACCGTTATGACAAGCTATACAAGCATTGTCTATAAAGGCTTTTAGACCATCTTTTTCCTTTTGTGTTAATGCATTTTCGTCTCCATTCAGATACTTATCAAATCTACTTTCAGGTAACAATTGTCTCTCGAAACTACCAATCGCTTTAGTTAAATTTTTATAAGTAATAGGCTGAGCTTCATTAGGAAATGCTTTTTTAAATAAAGCTTGATACTCAGGGATTTGTCTTAACCTGTCTTCTAAGAATTTCTCAGATGGGATATTGTGCTCTATTGGGTTTAAGATAGGCATTCCTGCTTGTTCCTCTACATCTTTAGCTCTTCCGTCCCAAAACTGCTGACTGTGTAGCGAAGCATAAATCACGGTAGGAGAGTTTCGTCCTCCAAATTCTTTAGTATCTCCAGGAGAAGTTGGCAGGTTATCTACACCAAAAGTATTTAAGTTATGACAAGAATTACAACTAATGGTTTCATTTTTAGAAAGTCTTTTGTCAAAATATAACTTCTGACCAAGATTAATCATATCCTCACTGAAATCACCTTTATCAGTTATTGATACTGGTTTAAAGTACTGATTAGCACTTCTCATTAAATCAGACATTCCAGAAGTGTCAAACACATACTCTGCTTTTCCTTTGTCCACTTGTTCAGTACAGCTTACTAACATAGCTCCTAAAAGTACTGTAAAAATAGCGTTACTCCTTCTCATATCAAAATTATTATATTTCTTTTGCAAAAATACCACATATTACCGAGATATATTATGATAAATTACATTTATAGAATATTTCTATTACCACTACTTTAATTATAATTTATTTTAAATATAAATAATGTAAGTGTCATTTTTTACAAAAAAAGTTAGTCATGAATTTTCACAACTAACTTTTATAATACTGAATGATAAAGTCTAATTTTAAAATAATTCTTTCCTTATAATATTCTGAGTTCTTTCTGGCCCTACAGACACCAAATAAACATTGATACCTAAATATTTCTCTATAAATTCTATATATTTTTGAGCGTTCACGGGTAACTCATCATAAGAACGAGCTTTGGTAATGTCTTCCGTCCAACCTTCTAGAGTTTCATATATAGGCTCATAATGATAGAGTTTAGTAGTAGAAGAGGTAAAGTAATCTATAATTTTTCCGTCTTCTGTTTTGTATTTAGTTGCTACTTTTAGCTCTTCAATATTAGTGAGTACATCTAGTTTTGTAATAACTAAATTATTGATCCCGTTAATCATACAAGCGTGTTTTAACGAAACCAAATCTAGCCAACCTGTCCTTCTAGGTCTTCCTGTGGTTGCTCCAAACTCATGACCAATTTGTCTAATTTTTTCGCCTAAATCATTATCTAACTCAGTAGGGAAGGGACCATTACCTACTCTTGTGGTATAAGCCTTAGCCACACCTATTAAATTTTTGAGAGCTGTAGGTGGCACACCCGCACCTGTACATACGCCTCCTGTAGATGGAGATGATGAAGTAACATAAGGATAGGTACCAAAATCTATATCCAACATTAAAGCTTGAGCCCCTTCAAACAAGATATTTTTTCCTTCTTTAATCGCCTCATTAATCTCTAGTTCTGTATCTACAATTCTGTCTTTTAGCTGTTCTCCAATGGTTAAAAATTCATTATAAATGGTATCAAAATCTAAAGTTGGTTTATTAAAATATTTTTCAAATAATGAATTTTTAACCTTAAGATTTACTTTAATTTTTTCAGCTAAGACTTCTGGGTTTAGTAAGTCAATCATTCTTATTCCTACTCTTGCAATCTTATCCTCGTAGCAAGGTCCTATACCTTTCTTAGTAGTTCCGATTTGCTTTTCTCCTACCAATTCTTCTTCCCTGTAAGTATCTAAAAGAATATGATAAGGCATAATGACATGAGCTCTCCTGCTAATGAAGATATGACCTGTACTAAGCCCTTTAGCTTCTATTTGTTTTATTTCGGAGATAAACGCTTTAGGATCTACCACTACACCATTAGCTATCACACATTTACCCTTGCATTGTAATACTCCAGAGGGCAAAAGATGAAGAACAAACTTGTCTTCACCCACATATACAGTATGCCCAGCATTGTTCCCACCTTGGAAACGCACCACATAATCTGATTTTGCAGAGAGTACATCTGTAATTTTACCTTTACCTTCGTCTCCGTATTGGAGCCCTACTACCACATAAGTTGACATATTTTTTACTTTTTTATTAGAATGTTACAAAAATAATTTAAAAAAATGGGATATCAAAAGGCTTTTTGGTTTTGTTTTTGATAAGGAAAGTCTGTATTATTGTAATCTCATTTATTTAAAACTTATGAAAAAAATACTCGTAATAACAGGAATGATATTTGGAGCTTTAGCTTATTCACAAGAAGCTCCTAAAGTTTTAAAAACTAGTTTTAGTGCATCTGCTCTGTCTCAAAAAGTACAAACAATAGACGGAAAGAAAGTTACAATTAAAGATATACTAGCTAAACACAAAGGAAAAATACTTGTATTAGATATGTGGGCAAGCTGGTGTAGAGATTGTATTAACGCTTTACCTGCTGCAAGAACACTAGAGAACAACAATCCTAATGTAGACTTTGTATTTCTATCTTTGGATAGGAGCGAAGAAGCTTGGAAAAAAGGATTAGACAAGCACGAACTAGCTAATAAAGAAAATTATTGGTTCTTTTCTGGTTGGAAAAATGATTTTAACAACTACATAGATTTGAATTGGATTCCTAGGTATATTGTGGTTAATCAAAAATCTGGCATTGCTAAATATTATGCCATCACACCTGATGATCCTGATATTCAGAAAACGATAAATGAACTATCAAAATAAAATACTCTTTGCAAGAATTTGGCTATTACAAATAAAAGTAGTATATTGGGGTCATTAACCTAAAAAAATAATGATTATGGACATAGTAACAAGAGTTCCCGTATTTGAGGGAGATACCATACAAGAAGTACAACTAATTAAATCAAAGTTAGAAGAAGCTGGTATCACAGCAAAAGTAGAGAATAGTTATCTTTCATTTTTATCTACGCCTACGGCAACGACTATGAAAGTTAAGGTAGAATTAAAAGATGAAAAAAAGGCTTTAGAAATTGTAGATGAATATCTAAAGTCTCAGCAGTAGAAATACTATTTTGCTTTTGTGTTGAAATATTTATATCTTCGCAAAAGCAATCTTGGGGAATTGGCGCAGTTGGCTAGCGCGTTTGACTGGCAGTCAAAAGGTCACGGGTTCGAATCCCGTATTCTCCACTTTCTAAATCTTTATAAAAAATCTACCCTATTAGAGTAGATTTTTTTTATTATATGCTGCAAAGTATCTATACCAAAGCTTTTTGGTCAAATCTTTCTGACCAATCTAACCCTTGTGGTAACTCTAAACTAGAAAATTCAATATGGATTACTCTTCGTTTTTTATGATTGGTCGTTCTATTTGAACCGTGTAAAATCAGTGGTTTCATAATCATAATACCACCTTGTTTTACATTACATATAGTTTCTGTGGTTGTATTCCAATCTATATTTTCTGGTCTGAGAATACCTTTTGAATGTGAATTTGGTATTACTTTCAAAGCGCCATTATTTTCATCAGTCTCGTCAAGATGAATTCTTATGGTATAAATATTTTCAAGTATATCTGTTGGTGGTTGAACCGCATATTGATTTTGCTTGGTAGTCCAAGGTCCAAAATTTTCTATTTCAATCTTTTGACCAACCGAAATGGTTAAATCTTGATGATAGGAAACAAACCAATTGGAGTTTTCTGGCTTATCAAAATAGATGCTTTTTACCACAAAATAATCTGATCCAAAAACATTTTTAATAATTGAATTTAATTTTGAGTTAAATATCATTTCTTTTGTCTCGGGCACTTCTTTTAAAAACTGTCTTATCGCAAATAAATCTTTAGATTTCCTAAAGGTAGCTTTGTTTTTGTCTACACTTTCAATACAGTCTGATATTTTCTTGATTTCATTCTCATCATAAATTCCACGTATAGTTGAAAATCCCAGTGTATCAACTTCAGATTTTATTTTGGTATAATCAATTATTCTCATCTTATTATATTTCAATATAGCTAAATTAGCATAAATTACAGGAACAAAAAAATCCCACTATAAAAACTATAGTGGGATTTTGATATTTTAAGCCTTTGCCATTCTTTCGGCTCTTTTTCTATCCTCTTCAGAAAGAATCTTCTTTCTCATACGGATAAAATTAGGCGTTACTTCTATACATTCGTCTTGTTGTATATATTCCATACACTCCTCTAAAGTCATAAGAACTTTAGGTGCGATGCTGCCGTCTTTATCTTTACCCGCCGCACGCATATTGTTAAGTTGCTTACCTTCTACAATATTCACTACCAAATCTCCAGGTTTGTTCTGCTCGCCTACAATCATACCTACATAAATTTCTTCGCCTGGGTCTACAAAGAAACGCCCTCTGTCTTGTAGCTTTTCGATAGAGTAGGCGGTAGATGACCCTTGATTTTTGGAAATCAATACGCCGTTACTTCTACCTGGTATCTGACCTTTGAATGGTTTATAATCTACAAATCTATGTGCCATAATTGCTTCCCCAGCTGTTGCAGTAAGCATTTGAGAACGAAGTCCGATAAGTCCTCTGGAAGGAATTTCAAACTCTAGGTGTTGCATTTCTCCTTTGGTCTCCATAATGTGTAAATCTCCTTTTCTTTGTGTAGCTAAGTCTATCACTCTAGAAGCATATTCTTCGGGTACATCTACCACTAGAGATTCGTAAGGTTCGCACTGTTCGCCATCTATTTCTTTAAGAATTACTTGAGGCTGACCGATAGTCATCTCGTAACCTTCTCTACGCATAGTTTCTATAAGTACAGATAAGTGCAATATCCCTCTACCAAATACTAAGAAAGTGTTTGCATCTTCTGTTTGTTGTACTCTTAAGGCTAAGTTTTTTTCAAGTTCTTTTTCTAATCTTTCCTTTAAATGGTTAGAGGTAACATATTTACCATCTTTACCAAAGAACGGAGAGTTGTTGATAGAGAAAGTCATATTAAGAGTAGGCTCATCTATAGACAATCTTGGGAGAGGTTCTGGATTTTCTAAATCTACGAAAGTATCTCCTATTTGGAAATTGTCAAAACCTACGATAGCACAAATATCTCCTGCAAATACTTCGCTTACTTTTTTCTTACCTAAGCCTTCAAAAATATAAAGTTCCTTTACTTTGCCTTTAACGATTTTACCGTCTTCTTGAGCTAAGCCAATCCATTGAGATTCTTTAACCGAACCTCTGATGATTTTCCCTACGGCAATTCTTCCTAAGAAAGATGAGTAGTCTAAAGAGGTTACCTGCATTTGTAGATTACCTTCTTCTACCTTTGGTTCTGGCACATACTGTAGAATACCATCTAGGAGTGGTAAAATATTTTCTGATTTTTCTAGGCTTGAATTAAACCAACCTTCTTTAGACGAGCCATAGAAAGTAGGGAAGTCTAGCTGCTCTTCGGTAGCGTCTAGGTTAAAGAACAAATCAAAAACTTGGTCGTGAACTTCATCTGGACGACAGTTAGGTTTGTCCACTTTATTGATAACCACAATAGGCTTCAATCCTAATTCTAATGCTTTATGCAAAACGAAACGAGTTTGTGGCATAGGTCCTTCAAAGGCATCTACAAGTAGTAGCACACCGTCTGCCATTTTAAGCACACGCTCTACCTCTCCACCAAAATCGGCGTGTCCAGGCGTATCTATTACATTTATTTTAGTATCCTTGTAGGTTACCGAGATATTTTTAGAAAGAATGGTAATGCCTCGTTCTCTCTCGAGGTCATTATTATCCATAATAAGCTCACCACTTTCTTGGTTTTCTCTAAAGATGTTAGTTGCGTGGATAATTTTGTCCACTAAAGTTGTTTTTCCATGGTCAACATGGGCGATAATCGCGATGTTTCTAATATTTTGCATAAAGAAAAAATTACGCGGCAAAAATAGGAAAAAAAATGGACTTAGAAGGTCTTTTAATAGATAATAAAAAACGCAACAGGCTTTCCCTATTGCGTTGCACTAGAAATAAACATCTATATTACTTACTTTTTAGATATTCATAGATTTCATCTTTTAGATGTAGTCTTATTTTTCTAAGTTCCGTTAAAAATTCATCTGTAGTATGGTTTTGCTCTCCTGCTTCATAGTGTTTAATTTTACCATTAACCTCGTCATAGTCGTTGAAAAGTTTTTTGAAATGATTGTCGGTTTGTTTTAAATCTGAAATTTTTTCTGAAAATTCAGGGAATTCGTTGATTAAAATGTGATTTTCCATTAGATTATATTTTTTATAATGTGAAGTTAGCAAATTCAACCAAAATCTGCAATGTGAATTTTGTCACTAGCTAATTCGATATAGTTTACATTATTTTTTGTTATATTATGTATCTTTGCGGAAATAAAAATAGATTGAAATAAGATGTTAGTAATAGGAATAGCAGGGGGTACTGGTTCGGGAAAGACTACAGTGGTTAATAAGATTTTGAAAAAACTAAATGTAGAGGGAGTAAATGTTCTTTCTCAAGATAACTATTATCACGACAACCAAAATCTTAGTATGGCGGAGCGAGAAGGGCTTAATTATGACCACCCAAAGTCGATAGATTTTGAACTTCTACGCGAGCACGTAAGGGCACTTAAGAATAATGAGCCTATAAAGCAGCCTATTTATTCATTCGTTACCCATTCTCGCACGGGAGATTATGTCACTGTAGAGCCAAGAAAGGTTTTGCTTGTTGAAGGTATCTTGGTACTTACCGATAAAGAGTTGCTTAAAGAATTTGATGTAAAGATTTTTGTACACGCCGATTCGGACGAGCGCCTAATTCGCCGTATTAAAAGAGATACTCAAGAGAGAGGCAGGGATTTAGAAGAGGTGCTTTACCGCTACCAGACAACTTTGAAACCAATGCACCAAGAGTTTATAGAGCCATCTAAAAACGAAGCGGATATCATTATTCCTAATATGAAACAAAATCCTGTAGCGATAGACTTTTTAACCACGGTCATCAGTAATTCTCTAAAAAAACAATCTGAATGAAAAAGCTCATTAAAGATATAAACCCAACAGAAGAGCCTAAAGAAACTTCTCCTAAAATGGTTTTTTTTAGGAAGTATATACTCAATAAGTATGTTATTACTATTGTGGCTTTTTTTGTTTGGATGATTTTCTTTGATAATACTTCTTTCCTGGTGATAAGGGATTTGAATTCAGAAATTAAAAAGTACGAGGAACAGCTAGATTACTACAAAACAGAGTATGAGAAGAATGATGCTTTCTACAAAAAACTAATGTTTAATAGGGGAGAGAAAGAAAAGTTTGCTAGAGAGAATTATTTTATGAAAAAGTCTAATGAAGAAATTTTCATACTAGTAGCTGATAGCACCAATGGTAATAAGACAACAAAATAAATAACACTTCTTATTCTTAATGGGCAGTAACGAAAGCATAACATTTAAAGGACTAATTACGAAATCTACGGGAAGTTGGTATCAAGTTTTGGAACAAGATACTCAGCAGTTCTACGAGGCAAGAATGAGAGGTAAATTTAAACTCCAAAAGACAAGGCTTACCAATCCTCTCGCTGTGGGAGATTGGGTAGAATTTCAGCTAGAAACCGATGGCGTTGCTTGGATTACTAAAATAGAGTCAAGAAAAAATTATCTCATCAGAAAATCGGTTAATTTATCCAAAGAAGCTCATATTATAGCATCTAATATAGATGTCGCTTGTTTTCTTTACACTTTAAATAGTCCCGAAACTTCGTTAGGTTTTCTAGACCGTTTTTTGGCTTGTTGTGAGGCTTATAATATTCGTCCACTTATATTGTTCAATAAGGCAGATATGCTGAATGAAGACGATATAGAATATGTAGAAGCTCTTAGAACTATCTATCATCATATTGGTTACGACAGTCTTTTAATTTCATCTCATACTCAACAGAATTTAGAGGAACTCAAAAATATTCTTAAAGATAAAATTTCGGTATTCTTTGGACATTCAGGTAGTGGCAAATCCACACTTGTAAATGCACTACAACCTGGGCTTAACCTAAGAACAGGCGAAGTGTCAGAGGTTCACCTCAAAGGTAAACATACCACTACTTTTGCTCAAATGCATTTTTGGGACTTCGGCGGTAGTGTTATAGATACGCCAGGCGTTAGGGAATTTGCAATGATAGATGTTGAAAAGGAAGAAATACAGCATTATTTCCCTGAAATATTTAAAACGAGAGAAGACTGTAAATTCCATAACTGTTTGCATCTTAACGAACCTAAATGTGCCGTTCTTTCTGCTATAGAAAGCGGTGATATTCTTGAAAGCCGTTACGCTACCTACACCAAACTGATGGAAGAAACCGAAGAACAAGGGTTTTAGAAACAAAAATTAAAGCTATAATAATGTTCCGTTCAAAAATAGCACTCCAGAGCTATGGTTATGCTTTGCTCCTGTTACAGATGCCAAAACATTGGTTTTACCTTGCCACTTCAAAAGCCCTAACAAACCAAAAATAAATGCTTCTTTGTATTCCACAACTTCTGAAGGTGGAATAACTATTTCTATATGAGGAGCTAAAAAACTCAGTCTTTCAATAAGAAATTGATTGTAAGCTCCGCCTCCTGTAACCAAAAGTCTTTTGCCGATATTCGTATCCAAAACATTGGCTATTTGTATTGCCATATGTTCTCCCAAACTAGCTAATAAATCTTTAGGCTCTAAAGAAAATGTTTCTATAATTGGGATAAACCATTCATTCACTTGTTCAATTCCCAAAGATTTAGGATGAGATTGTTTATAAAAGGGTAGGGCATTAAGTTTATCAACAAGAGGTTGGTATATCTTACCACTTTTAGCAATTTCTCCGTTTTTATCATAAGGAAGAGAGAAATATTTTTCGGAATAATAATTCAATAATGTATTCACGGGGCAAATATCAAAAGCCAATCTTTCCCCATTTCTTTTGTACGAAATATTAGAAAATCCACCTAGATTAAGACAAAAATCGTAGTCCGAAAACAGCAACTCATCGCCTATAGGTACTAACGGTGCTCCTTGCCCACCTAGACGCACATCTTGTACTCTAAAATCGCCAACCAACGGAACACTTATCTCTTTTGAAACTGCAGGTAAATTACCTATTTGCAAAGTAAAACCACCTTTAGGATTATGCCACACCGTATGCCCATGACTAGCAATTAAATCCAAATTTTTAATATTTTCAGTTTTAATAAACCTCAATATTTCTTGATTAAGATAATTTGAGTATTCTGCATTTAGTAACGCTACTTCCAGCTCTGTTTGTTGAGCTGCAGACTTTAGCTTAATCTGCCATTCCTTAGGATACGGATAAGTTTGAGTACTTATAATTTCAAAATCATAAGTACTTTCATTTATTTTAAAATAGCAAAAATCAATTCCGTCTAGTGAAGTGCCAGACATCACACCAATAATATACATTTTCTTTCTTTTATATTTTTATTATGGCATTCCCTTTTCCGAGGCTTTACCCTAGGCTAAAAGGGTTGGGCTTTCGGCTTTATCTTTTTCATCGGTCGTACCTCTCTCAGAAAAAGGATACCGCCTCTATCCCTAATGCAGAGCAATTGCCAATTTAAGCAAAATTGTTGAAATATAAAGTCTTTCATTTAACTATAAAAGGAGGCTTTTGCCTCCTTTATACAGTTTTTTTAGATATTCTAAACAGTTTTTATTTGATAATTCTATCCAATACCCATTCTATCATATTTTTTTCTGAAGCGTGGTGGTCTGCAGAAAATTCACCTCTACGGCGATTAGCAATTACACAGTTTACGGTAAGAGCCTTATGACCAAGTAGTTTTGATAGACCATAGATAGCGGAAGTTTCCATCTCAAAGTTAGAAACACCTAAATCGTTAAGGGTTTCTAAGAAGTTTTCATCTACGGCTTTAAGCCTTAGCTGTCTTCCTTGTGGGGCATAGAATCCAGGGAAAGTAGCGGTGTTTCCGTGGTATTTAGCATCTTTGTAATAATCAGAAATATCTTCTGCCCAGTCTGAAAAATAAAGCATTGATTTTATTTTCTTATAAGGGAACTTTTCTAAAAAATTTCTAGAAAATTCATTTTCAAACTGATAGTCTTGGTAGAAATGTAATAAACCATCAAGCCCCACCACATTTTGAGTTACTAGCATATTATCTACCTCTATATCAGGGTTTACACTACCACAAGTCCCTAAACGGAATAACTGTAACGCAGTATGCTCTGATTTGAATTCTTTATTCTTTAAATCAATATTTACCAAAGCATCTAACTCATTCATTACGATGTCTATATTCTCAGTACCGATACCTGATGACATTACCGTAATTCTTTCCCCTCTAAGTGTTCCTGTGTGTGTATAGAATTCTCTTTTGTTCTTTTTGATTTCTATTTTATCAAAATACTTAGAAACCTTAGGAACACGGTCTGGGTCTCCTACCAAAATTATTTTTTCTGCAATATCCTCTGGAAGCAAATTAAGGTGATACACACTTCCGTCTTCATTAAGCACCAGTTCTGATGCAGCTAACTTATTAAGCATAATTATATATTTTTTATTTTTTATCCTCCTACTCGTTTGGTTTTATATCCCATCTCTTTAAGAATATCCATTATCTTATCTCTATTATCGCCTTGTATAATGATAACACCGTCTTTTTCGGAACCGCCTATTCCTAAAGTTGTTTTAATTTTTTTAGAAATTTGTTTTAGTTCATCATCATTACCTTCAAAGCCTTCAATCAGAGTTGCAGGCTTACCATTTCTCCCTTTTTTTTCATATTTACAGATAAGAGGCTCTTTTTGAATAGAAGTTTCTGTCTCCTCTTCAATTTCAAAGTCTTGCTCTATATGGTCAGGAAAAAGGTTTTTTAGTTGGTCTCTTAAATCCATGTTCCAAAGGTAGTAATTTGTTCTTAATTCTGATGCTATTTTGGAAGTGATTTTTTGCAGTTCTTCATAAAGAAAAAATCCAAACCTAGTTACTAAGTTTGGATTTTTGTATATAAAACAGTTAATGTCTATCGTGCGATATTAACGGCTCTAGTTTCTCTAATCACCGTGATTTTTACTTGACCTGGATAAGTCAGTTCATTTTGAATTTTCTCTGAAATATCATAAGAAAGTTGAGCAGCTACGCTATCATTTACTTTAGCACTTTCTACCATTACTCTAAGCTCTCTACCCGCTTGAATAGCGTAAGCACTAGACACTCCTTCAAAACTTAA
Source organism: Riemerella anatipestifer (assembly GCF_009670965.2). NCBI lineage: Bacteria > Pseudomonadati > Bacteroidota > Flavobacteriia > Flavobacteriales > Weeksellaceae > Riemerella > Riemerella anatipestifer. The sequence goes on from NZ_CP073239.1 coordinate 1,979,087, forward strand.
TGCTGCTGCTTCTAAATCTTTTAATCTTTGGATATAAGACTCTAGTACTTGTCTTCTCGCTCCAGGTCTTGCACCTGAAATTCCGTCTGCTACTTGGATAATAGGAGAGAGAAGGGAAGTCATTTCTATTTCGTCGTGGTGTGCACCTATGGCATTTACAACTTCTGGATTTTCTCCAAATTTTTCAGCCCACTGCATACCTAATAAAGCGTGAGGAAGCTCAGACTCTTGTTCTGGAACTTTACCTATATCGTGTAATAAACCAGCTCTCTTAGCTAATTTTACATTAAGACCTAGCTCTGCAGCCATAGTTGCTGCTATATTGGCCACCTCACGAGAGTGTTGTAATAAGTTCTGCCCATAAGAAGAACGGTACTTCATTCTACCCACTATTTTTACGAGCTCTGGGTGTAAACCGTGTATTCCTAAATCTATAATAGTTCTTTTACCAACTTCTATAATTTCTTCTTCTATTTGCTTTCTTGTTTTTTCTACAATTTCCTCAATTCTTGCAGGGTGAATTCTGCCATCTGTAACTAACCTATGTAGAGATAGTCTTGCAATTTCTCTTCTCACAGGGTCAAAACAAGATAAAAGGATAGCCTCTGGTGTATCATCTACTATAATTTCTACACCTGTAGCTGCTTCTAAAGCACGGATATTTCTACCTTCTCTACCAATAATTCTACCTTTAACATCATCGGATTCTATATTAAATACAGATACCGAATTTTCTATAGCTTGTTCTGTTCCTATTCTTTGGATAGTTTGGATAACTATCTTTTTAGCTTCGTTCTTTGCATTAAGTTGAGCTTCCTCCATTATGTTCTGAACATAAGATTGTGCTTTAGTTTTAGCTTCTGATTTCATGGTTTCTACCAATTCCTCTTTAGCCTCTTCAGCAGAGTAGCCTGAAACTTTCTCTAAAAGTTCTACTTTTTTGGCAATAGCAACGCTAAGCTCTTCTTGCTTCTTCTCTAGTTGTTCTTCCTTTCTAGAAAGGTCGCTAAGTTTCTTGTCTAAGTCTTTTTCTAATTTACCTACTTTGCTTAGTTCGTCATTTAGTTTTTGCTCTTTATCTCTCGCTCTTTTTTCAACCTCCTGCATTTTCTTTTCTCTCTGTTGTATGTGAGCATCATGTTCTGTTTTGAGCTCTAAAAAGCGTTCTTTAGCTTGTATGTTTTTTTCTTGCTTTATACTTTCAGCTTTTACTTTAGCCTTTTCTATTAAATTCTCTGCGTTTTTCTTGGCATCTTCCACAATGAATTTTGCCTTAGAATTCAACGAGCTTTTAGCAAAAGCGAATCCTATAGCGGCTCCCACTATAAGACTACCGAGTATACTGATGATTAAAACTACTGTATCCATTTATATATATTTATTAATTTTTAACTTTTTTCCATAAAAAAACCTACAACCATTCTGTAAGATTAAAAGAGTAAACTCCTAATCAACACGATTCAGGTTAAGTCTTACTATCTGTAATCCGTGATAAAACGGCACGCCATCTAGCAAGCATTTACCCAGTATTAGTTTAGCGTTGAGTTTACCTTAATTAGTGTTAGAACAGTTGCAGGCAAAATTTCACACAATAAAAGGAAAGAAATTTATCGTATCCTAATTATTGTTTCTATTTACTCGTCCAATAATTGATTGAGGTTGCTCAATCTCTTTTGGACACTTTCTATATTATTCTCTCCATTTTGTTTGGCGACTTCTGCATTAGTACCTAGTTTTAACGCACACATTGCCAAAACATCTTGTTTATCTTGAACATTAAAATTAGTTTCAAACTCCTTAATCATCGTCTCTATTTGTTTTCCTACCTTACGGAGTGTTTCTTCTTCGTCGGCAGGTACATTAAGTGGGTATCTTCTACCAGCTATATTGATATTGATTCTACGCACTTCCATTACAAGCCTTTATTTTGAAGTTGTGCAATACAGGCATCTATTTCCTTAATAAGCCTATTGATGTGGTTTTTCATCAATCTATTATGGTTGGGATTACCCGATATTGCAGAAACTAACTTTATTTCTTTATATTTTTCCAACAATTCCTGATGAGCTTTTTTTTCTGCATCTAATTTCCTCTTCGTTTCATTATGACTATCCAAAAGAGCCGAATAATCATCTTTAAGTTTTTGATAATCACTTCTCAAGCGGATTACCTTTTGTTCAACTTCTGAAAAATGATTTTCTATCTCTCTTAGCATATCCTCAGGATGTGTTCTAACCTTGACACAAAAGTATAAAAAAAACTTCGCCTACTAAAAGGATTTTTCAACTTTTTTAAACACTACTCAGTTATAGTATTTATGCATTCTAGTATTTAAAGTGTTTAATATTTTGATTGTTTGAGGTTTATATCGAACTGTAAAAAATACTTTTGTTTAAAATTTTTCTTTTAAAATAGGTTTGCTTAAATTTGTGGGTTATTGTTTTTTACATTAAAAATAGAGGCTTATTTATGAGTGAAGCATTACAACAGGTTAATTATTCCGAAGATAACATTAGAACTCTCGATTGGCAAGAGCATATTAGGCTTCGTCCAGGTATGTATATTGGGAAGTTGGGAGATGGTTCATCGGCTGATGATGGTATCTATATTTTATTAAAGGAAATTCTGGATAACTCCATAGATGAGTTCAGAATGAAAGCTGGTAAAAGGATAGAAATCAAGCTAGATGATAGAAAAGTCCAAATCCGAGATTATGGAAGGGGAATCCCTTTGGGGAAAGTGGTAGACGCTGTTTCCAAAATGAATACTGGGGGGAAATATGACAGTAAGGCATTTAAAAAATCGGTGGGACTTAACGGAGTAGGTACCAAGGCAGTTAATGCTTTATCCGAATATTTCAGGGTAAAATCGGTTCGAGATAATAAAACTAAAGTGGCTGAATTTTGCAGAGGTAATATCACAGAGAATTTTCCAGAAGAAGACTCTAGTGATAGAAACGGAACTGAAATTACCTTTATTCCAGACGCTGAAATATTTTTGAATTATAAATTCAGAAAAGAGTATATAGAGCGTATGCTCAGAAACTACGCTTATCTAAACCCAGGTCTTAAAATCATTTTTAATGGAGATACTTATTTCTCCGAAAATGGACTGAAAGATTTATTGGAGGAAGAAATGGAAAGCCAAACGCTTTATCCAATTGTACATCTTAAAGGTGATGATATAGAAGTGGCCATTACTCACTCGGATAAGTCTCAAACGGAAACTTACTTTTCGTTTGTTAATGGGCAAAATACTACACAAGGTGGAACGCACCTCAATGCCTTTAGAGAAGCTTATGTAAAAACAATACGAGAATTTTTTAATAAAAACTTTGATGCTTCGGACATTAGAAAGTCTATTATTGCCGCGATTTCTATAAATGTAGAAGAGCCTGTTTTTGAATCTCAAACCAAAACCAAGTTAGGTTCTAATGATATTGGTCCACAAGGTCCTACCGTAAGAACCTTTGTAATAGATTTTCTTAAGACCAAACTAGATAATTTTCTACATAAAAACCCAGAGGTTGCCGAAGCGATTCATAAGAAAATTTTGGTTTCTGAAAGGGAAAGAAAAGAGCTTTCTGGAATACAAAAACTCGCTAGAGAAAGAGCTAAAAAGGTATCTTTACATAATAAAAAACTAAGAGATTGTAGGCAACACTACAACGAGCAAAAAGCCGATAGAAAATCAGAAACTCAGATTTTTATAACGGAGGGAGATTCTGCATCAGGGTCTATCACCAAGTCTAGAGATGTGGAAACTCAAGCCGTGTTTTCTCTCAAAGGGAAACCTCTTAACTGCTACGGACTTACCAAGAAAGTAGTGTACGAAAACGAGGAGTTCAACCTTTTACAAGCCGCACTTAATATAGAGGAAAGTTTAGAAGATTTAAGATACAATCAAGTCATTATTGCCACTGATGCCGATGTGGACGGTATGCACATTAGATTATTGATGATAACTTTCTTTCTTCAGTTTTTCCCTGATTTAATTAAAAATGGACATTTGTATATCTTACAAACACCATTGTTTAGGGTAAGGAATAAGAAAGAAACTCGTTATTGCTATACCGAAGAAGAGCGTATAAAAGCACTGAATGAACTTGGTAAAAATCCTGAAATCACTAGATTTAAAGGTCTTGGAGAAATTTCTCCAGAGGAATTTAAACACTTTATAGGGAAAGACATTAGACTTGAACCTGTGGTGATAGGTAAAGACCAAACTATAGACCAAATTCTAGAATTTTACATGGGTAAAAATACACCTGATAGACAGCAGTTTATTCTAGAAAATTTAGTTGTAGAAGAAGTTATAGAAGGAGAATAAATTTGTGTATTAAAAAATTATGAGATTAAGTAATAAGGTAAGAACTCCCTATTATCAGTTTATATTTACTTTGGCAAATATAACGCTATTGGTAGGTTTAATTTTCTTTATACTACAAAATAAAGTAGCAAAGCTATTTACTATACCTATTGATATTGGTATTATAGCTTTTGCCATTTTTCTATATCTCATTTTTTATATCAGGGGAAGACAAATTTTTGAGTACGATAGTGATGGCGAAGCCCTTAATTTTCAAAATAGAAATATCATTGATTCTCTAGGCAAAAACGCAAAAGATGAATTTCCAAAGTATAAATTAGATTCTTACGAAATAGTTGATGTTTTCCTGTTTAGAAGATTATATATAAGACTAAAAAATAAGAAAGGAAGTTTAACCGTACTTAAATACGATATTTCTTACCTTAACAGTAAAGAGATAAAAGATTTAAAGCTGTCGCTTAACAGAACCATAAAATCAAATCAAGAAAACTCTAACAATAGAGATATAAATTAGTAATGGAAGAACAATATCAGAAAGGAGAAACACTGAAAAAAGTTTCAGGATTATATAAAGATTGGTTTTTAGATTACGCATCTTATGTGATATTAGACCGTGCCATTCCTTCTATTTTTGATGGTTTCAAACCTGTACAAAGGAGGATTATGCACTCTATGAAAGAGTTAGAAGACGGTCGATACAACAAGGTTGCCAACATCGTGGGGAATACCATGAAATATCACCCTCACGGTGATGCTTCCATTACAGATGCCATGGTTCAGATTGGTCAAAAAGAACTTCTTATAGACACACAAGGTAACTGGGGGAATGTCTATACTGGCGACTCCGCTGCTGCTGCTAGATATATAGAGGCGAGATTAACGCCATTTGCATTGGAAGTTGTATTCAACCCAAAAACAACCCATTGGGTAAAATCTTATGACGGTAGAAATAATGAACCTATAGATTTACCTGTTAAGTTTCCGTTACTTCTCGCTCAAGGTGTGGAGGGTATTGGAGTGGGGCTTTCTACTAAAGTGATGCCACATAACTTTAATGAATTGATAGAAGCCTCTATTGCATACCTTAAAGGAAAGAAATTCCAGCTTTATCCAGACTTTATGACGGGTGGTATGCTAGATGTTAGCAACTATAATGATGGCGAAAGAGGTGGAAGATTAAGGGCTAGAGCTAGGATTATCCAAAAAGATAAGCATACTTTATGCATTACTGAGCTTCCGTTTTCCAAAACGACTAGCGACTTGATTGATAGTATCATCAAAGCTAACGAGAAAGGGAAGATTAAAATCAAAAAGATAGAAGATAATACTTCTGACCAGGTAGAAATCAACATTCATCTTAATAATGATGTTTCGCCTGATAAGATGATAGATGCGTTGTATGCATTTACAGATTGTGAGATTTCCATTTCGCCCAACGCTTGTGTTATCGTAGGCGATAAGCCAATGTTTTTGAGTGTTTCGGAGATTTTAAAAAGAAATACCGACCACACCGTTTCTCTTCTAAAAAGAGAACTAGAAATAGAGCTTGGAGAGTTGGAAGACAAGTGGCATTTTGCCTCTCTAGAAAGAATCTTTATTGAAAACGAAATTTACCAAGAGATTAAAGGCAAAGACTCTAAAGAAGCGGTTTACGAAGCCATTAACTTAGCACTTCAACCTTTCACTAAAAACTTAATGAGAGAAGTGGTTACCGAGGATATTATTCGTCTTACAGAGCTTCCATTTATGCGTATTTCTAGATATGATAGAGATAAAGCATTAGAAAATATTGCCGCTCTTGAAGGTAAAATGGAGGAAGTTAAGCATCATTTAGCTCATTTGGTAGAGTATGCCATCAATTATTTCCTTAATATCAAAAAGAAATTTGGTAAGGATAAAGAACGCCGAACAGAACTTAGAGTTTTTGATACTATTGATGCCACAAAGGTAGCCGTAGCTAACGAAAAATTCTATGTTAATAGGGCAGAGGGCTTTATAGGGACATCACTCCGAAAAGATGAGTATGTGTTTGATTGTTCCGATATAGACGATATTATTACCTTCAGAAAAGATGGGGTAATGCAAGTAACTAAGGTAGAGCCTAAAACTTTTGTGGGTAAAGATATTATACACACAGGTGTTTGGAAGAAAAATGATAAACGCACCGTTTATAATATGATTTACCGAGAGGGTAAAACAGGACCTTATTATATGAAAAGGTTTTCTGTAACCTCCATTACAAGAAATACCGAATATCCTTTAGCTTCGGAAGCTAAAGGTTCAGAAGTGCTTTATTTCTCTGCCAATCCTAATGGTGAAGCAGAAGTGGTAACAGTTCTTTTGAAGCCTAATGCTAGAATACGAAAAAATAAGATAGAGATAGACTTTTCAGATTTAGCCATTAAGGGTAGAAATTCTAGAGGAAATCTAGTCACCAAATATGCTGTAAAAAAGGTAGATTTAAAGGAAGAAGGCGTTTCTACATTAGCACCTAGGAAGATATGGTTTGATGAAACGGTAAGAAGGCTTAATGCAGATGCAAGAGGTACATTATTAGGCAGCTTCAAAGGAGATGATAAAATACTTACCATCAATACTAAAGGTGAGGCTAAACTAATGACTTTTGATTTGATGAATCGTTTTGATGATGAGTATCTAGTGCTTGAAAAATGGAGACCAGACCAACCTATTACATGCATCTATTATGATGGCGAAAAAGAAATTTATTTCATTAAGAGATTCTTGCTAGATAATACACTTAATTCTCAAGGGTTTATGCCTAGTGAACACCCAAAATCCTTTATTGAATTTGTGGGCGTTCAAGACGGTTGTACTGCAGAAATTATCTTCGGAAAAGACAAAACAGGCAAAGAAAAAGACCCTGAAACTGTAGATATAGACGAGTTTATTGCAGTTAAAGGGATTAAAGCAATGGGGAATCAGTTTGTTAAGGAAAAGGTGAAGTCCATCAATATTACCATTCCAGAAAGAGAGGAGGAAGAAGAACCTGAAATGGAAGAAAAAGAGCAATCCAATGATTCTGACGATATACCAGAAGAAGGTATTATAGGAGATTTATTTGGAGGTTAGAGGTATATAAATTTTTTATGTTGGTTTTAAAGTAGAAATATATGGTTTACGATTTAGAAAAAGAAAATAAAGAGATTTTGGCAAGGTATAAGGATTTAATTTCCAATACTTACAGAACTCTCAACGAAGAGCAAAATAAGCTCATTCGTAAAGCTTTTGATATAGCACTAGATGCACACAAAGATCAGAGGCGAAAAACAGGTGAGCCATATATCTACCACCCGATCGCTGTAGCAAAAATAGTTGCCGAAGAGATAGGTTTGGGAGCAACTTCCATTGCTTGTGCTTTATTGCACGATGTTATAGAAGATAGTGACTATACCTACGAAGACATCAAAAAAATATTCGGAGAGAAAATAGCCAGTATTGTTAATGGATTAACGAAAATTTCGGTGATGAACAACCAGAATATTTCTATACAATCCGAGAACTACCGAAAGTTGTTACTTACATTATCCGAAGATTTTAGGGTTATTTTGGTTAAAATTGCAGACCGCTTACATAATATGAGGACGCTGGATAGTATGCGTCCAGACAAACAGAAAAAAATAGCTTCCGAAACGGTTTACATTTATGCTCCATTAGCTCATAGGCTAGGGCTTTATAATATTAAATCAGAATTAGAAGATTTATCTTTAAAATATAATAATCCTGAGGTTTATACAGAAATTACCAGCAAACTAGATTTAGCCAAAGAGCAAAGAGAAGGCTATCTAGAGGAATTTAAAAATGAAGTTTCTGAATACCTTTCTAAAGAAGAATTAGATTTCAAAATAAAAGGAAGAACCAAAGCTATTAGCTCCATTTATAGAAAAATGTTGAAGCAAAATGTGGGCTTTGAAGAGGTTTATGATAACTACGCTATTAGGATTATTTACAAATCTGACCTTAAAAATGAGAAGTTTTTAGCGTGGAAAATCTATTCCATTGTTACAGACCTTTATAAGAGTAACCCTCAGAGAATGCGAGATTGGATTTCTGCTCCTCGTTCCACTGGATATGAAAGTCTTCACCTCACGGTATTAGGTCCTGACAACAAGTGGATAGAAGTGCAGATTCGTTCTGAAAGAATGGACGAAATTGCTGAAAAAGGGGTAGCAGCTCATTATAAATATAAGGAAGGGTTCAGACGAAATAGTGATGATACCAATTTTGAGCAATGGGTAACTCAGATTAGGGAGGTTCTTGAAAATCAAGAAATGATGTCAACCTCCGAACTGCTAGATGATATTAAACTCAATCTTTATTCTAAAGAAGTTTTTGTCTTCACTCCAAAAGGCGAGGTTACTATTTTACCTAAAAATGCTACCGCATTAGACTTTGCGTTTTCTGTGCATACAGATTTGGGTATGAAATGTTTAGGAGCTAAAATCAATGGGAAATTAGTTCCAATCAGTTATGTACTAAAAAATGGAGACCAAATAGAAATTCTATCTTCTAACAATCAAAGACCTAAACAAGACTGGCTGGATTTTGTAGTAACTTCTAAAGCTAAATCAAAGATTAAGAATGCTTTAAATATAGAAAGAAATCAGCGTGTTGCAGAAGGAAAGGAAATTCTACAAAGAAAACTGAAAAGTGCAAAAATTGCATTTAGTGAGGAGGAAGTTAATAATCTACAAAAGTATTTCGCACTCAAGACTTCACAAGAGCTATTTCTTAAATTTCATGATGGTAGCCTAGATATCGGTGATTTAAAAAGATATTCAGAAAGAAAGAGTATTTTCTCTTCGCTTCTTCAAAAATTCCGAAAAATCCCAATCAAATCTCAAAATATAAAAGAGGAAAATCCTTATCAAAACCTCGATTTAATTGTTTTTGGTAAAGATGAAGAAAAACTCAACCATACTTTTGCCAAATGTTGTACGGTAGTGCCAGGAGATAAAATATTTGGTTTTTTAACCATTTCAGATGGTATTAAAGTGCATAATGATAATTGTCCAAACGCTGTAAATCTACGAGCTAACTATGATTATCGTGTTTTAACTGCAAAATGGGTAAATGCTGAGAGCTTTAGTAACCGCGTTAAAATACAAGTAGAAGGCTTAGATAGAATGGGAATGATAAATGATATTACCAAAATTATTACTAATGCGATGAGTATTGACATGAGGAGCTTTAGTATCGAGTCTACCGATGGGATTTTTACAGGGCAAATAAGCCTAGAAGTTAAAAGCAAGGACCAACTAGAGGAAACTATTAAACATCTTAGAAGGATAGAGGGAGTCACTAGTGTAAAAAGAATCTAATTTTTTAATTTGATAAAAAATAAATATTTTATGGAACAACCTAAAATTCATTTAACTCCAGCAGATAAGTATATTGTAAGACCAGTAAATAAGTTTATTAGTAAATCCACAACGGGTGGTATAGTGTTATTTATTGCGGCTTTAATTGCGATATTTTTTGCTAATTCTGAATGGAGTGAAGAGTACAATCATTTTTGGCATCAGCATATAGTAATTAGTCTAGGCGAATTTTCTTTAGACCTATCATTACACCATTGGATAAATGATGGGCTTATGGCCATATTTTTCTTTGTGGTAGGGTTAGAACTTAAAAGAGAATTGACTAACGGTGAGTTGGCTTCTCCTAAAAAAGCAATGCTCCCAATTATAGCAGCTATTGGAGGTATGCTTTTCCCTGCTCTTATTTATACTTTCTTTAATAATGGTACAGATGCAGCACACGGTTGGGGAATTCCTATGGCAACGGATATTGCCTTCGCACTTGGCGTAATGTACCTATTGGGAAACAAAGTCCCTTTGCCACTGAAGGTATTTTTAACAGCTTTGGCTATTGTGGATGATTTAGGAGCAGTTTTAGTAATAGCTATATTTTATACTAATGAATTACATATGGGATACCTAAGCCTAGGGCTTGGTATTTTTGCACTGATGCTATTTTCTAACAAAATAGGTATTAAAAGTATCATTCATTACGCTATATTAGGGATAGGTGGTGTTTGGCTTTGCTTTTTAATGTCTGGAGTACACGCTACTATTGCAGCCGTTTTAGCGGCTTTTGCCATTCCTGCTAACGCTAGAGTTAATGAAAGCTATTTTGTATATAAAATGAGAGAACTCAGAGACAAATTCCTAAGTATAGATCCTGATGAAAAGCACGAAGATTTAACTGATGAACAAATTCGTGTAGTGGAGGATATGCATGATTTAACAAAAGAAACCATACCTCCTTCTCAGCGTTTGGAACATGGTATGCATAGCTTTGTGAGTTTTATTGTGATGCCTATTTTCGCATTATGTAATGCGGCTATTCCTATCTCTTTTGATAATGGATTGAGTTTGGTTACCATCGGAGTTATTTTAGGGTTATTACTCGGAAAAGTCTTAGGTATATTTGGATTATTAGGTGCTTTGATAAAACTGAAAATAGTTAAAAAAACAGAAGGTTTGTCTATGAAAAACCTGTTAGGAGTCGCTTTTTTAGCTTCTATAGGATTTACGATGTCTTTATTTATCACAGAATTAGCCTTCGATACTAAACTACACCCAGAATATGTTCCAGAAGCTAAAATGGGGATTATTATAGCTTCTCTCATAGGAGGGATTGCAGGTTATCTTATTCTAAGCACTAATAAGGAAGAGAAAAAAGGAGGAGAAAATATTTAGAGTTTTCTTATCAATATCATAATAAAAATAAGCGGAAAATATTATTTTTCCGCTTATTTAATGATACTAGTAAACTTATATTATTGTTTCTTGTTTACTTCTAATTTTAACTCCTGTGTATTGGGATTGTATTTGAATAATCCAAAGTAAGAGGGGCAACAGTGAGCATCTCCTTCAACTTCAATTGTAACCTCTCCATTTATGGTTCCATCGAATGATTCAAAAAAAGTTAAGAGATTATTTACCGAAGGAATATTTTTTTCTGCCAATTGGTTGATTATTTTTCCTTCTATTCTCTCTGTCAGTTTTACATCTTGATAATATTCTCCATCATTTGAAAATATTAACACAGAATGATCTGATGATAAATGGTTACTACCATTACAAGGATCCCCTATTCTCATGCTGACAAATGCATCCTCTATACCATCTTTATTAAAATCTTTTTTGAAAATTTTTATTTCATCTGAAATTCCATATGCTTTATCTGGATTTTCTTTTCTCCATTTCATGAAATCGTCATAACAAGGAGGACCTAACTCTCCTGTTAAAACTAATCCCTTCTTCCACTTTTCAATTTCATTATCTAATGATAGCTTTTTCTGTTGAGTAGTACAGCTCAGAAAAGTAGTTGAGCAGATAACTAAAGTTAAAATTGTTTTTTTCATTTATCAAAAATTTTAGAGTTAAATATTCAAATTACATATAATAATTAAATTGAAAAATATAAATAAACAATCATTATATAAACTTCATAAACACACACCTTTTCATTTCTTTCAAAAATCTACCACAAAAATGGGGACAGAATAAAGAATAACCCTAATAAATTGTTTATATCAAACTAATATTAGTTTATAACATCTTCAGGTTATTTACCTCAAGTTCGGTAAGGATACGCCAATGTCCTCTTTTGATATTTTTCTTGGTAAGCCCTGCAAACATCACTCTATCTAATGCCTCAACTTCGTAGCCTAACCTTTGGAATATCCTTCTAATCACTCTATTCCAACCGATATGGATTTCTATCCCAATTTCATTTTTAGGTTTACCGTCTATATAAGAAATGCTATCCACCTCTGCAACACCTTCTTCCAATCTAATCCCTTTGGCTATAGTCGCCATATCTTCGCCTGTAAGCTTTCTGTCTAAGGTAACATGGTAAATTTTCTTTATATTGAAAGATGGGTGAGTAAGTTTCTTGGTAAGATGTCCATCATTAGTGAGTAGAATAACGCCCGTTGTTTGCCTATCTAAACGCCCCACAGGGAAAATTCTATAGGGAGAAGCATTCGCTGTTAAATCCATTACGGTTTTTCTAGCTTTCTCATCTTTTGTGGTAGAGATGTAGCCTTTAGGTTTGTTGAGAAGTACATACACGGGCTTTTCAGGTGTAATGCTCTGTCCATCGAAAACCACTTTATCTGTTTTTTGTACTTGATAACCTAGTTCGGTTACTACTTTACCATTGATTTCAACTAAACCTTGCTGTATCAATTCGTCAGCCTCTCGTCTGCTACAAATCCCTGAATTAGCAATGTATTTATTAAGTCTGATGGTATCTTTAGGCTGTTGTACAAGTTTATTTATTCTTCTTTTTTGGACAAAAGCTCTGGCTCTGTCGGCTTCTTTATCATCAAATCTTCTTCCGCCTCTACGGTCTCCTTTTACATATTTATCTCTAGAATCAAAATCTCTACCTCCTAATTTTGAGCCACGAGAGTTCTCAGTATTCCCTCTTTTTTGATTTGTTCTTGATTTTCCTGAAAAATTTTTGCGTTCTCTGCTCATACTTGTAACTAATTATGTTTTGCAAAGATACAATTTTTTAGAGGTTATTAGAGGCTACTTATAAAATTAGATGTTTGTGTGAGATACTTGGATAGACTTTTTATCACTAAATTCCACTAAAGTTTGTAACACTTTTGATAATAGAGCTACTTATATAAGAAAAATTATTATGAACTTGAAAATTTCAAATTTAACCAAAGCTTATAGCAATGGAGTGAAAGCCCTTAACGGAGTTAATTTAGAAATAGGGAACGGAATGTTTGGACTATTAGGTCCCAATGGGGCAGGTAAGTCATCTCTAATGAGAACTATTGCTACTTTACAAATGCCCGATGAAGGCGAAATTTATTTTGGTAACATCAATGTTTTAGAGGACAAAATGGCATTGAGGAAGGTGCTGGGCTATCTTCCGCAAGAGTTTGGAGTCTATCCAAATATGTCGGCTCAAAGTTTATTAGATTATTTCGCTCGTTTAAAAGGAATTACAAACGCTTCTGAAAGAGAAACTATGATTAAAGAAGTGCTACAAATTACCAACTTGTACGATGTGAAAGATAAAAGTGTGAGTGGATATTCTGGCGGTATGAAACAAAGATTTGGTATTGCTCAACTATTACTCAATAATCCTCAACTGATTATAGTAGATGAACCTACGGCAGGGCTAGATCCTTCGGAAAGAAGTCGTTTCCTTAATGTTTTAAGAGAAATAGGCACTAAGCATACCGTTATATTTTCTACCCATATAGTAGATGATGTAAGAGAGCTTTGTAATGATTTAGCAGTGCTTAACGGTGGAAATATACTTTTTAGAGGAACACCTAAGCAAGGGGAAGAAATGTTGAAAGGAAAAGTGTGGAGCCGTATTATCAACCGAGAAAATTATGATGATTTTAATGAAAAATACAACTTGCTTTCCTCTAAATTTAATGAAGATAACACACTCAACATAAGGGTTTATGCTGAACAGCAACCTAATGAAACCTTTGAGGAAGTGAAGCCTATGTTAGAAGATGTTTACTTTGTTTCACTAAAAAACGACCAATAGGCTTATGAAAACGATTTTTATATTTGAACTGAAAAGATGGTTGAAAAATTGGGTATTTTACCTTTATTTACTCATTTTCTTTTCTTTAGGATTTTTAATATCTGCGATAGCGTTGGGCTATTTTGATAGTTTATCTGCTACCACTTCATCTAATAGATTTGTAAACTCTGCTTTGAGCCTTAACGGATTATTAGGGCAACTAGGGACTTTTATCAATTTTATTATCCCCGCAGTAGTAGGTGCAACGGTATATCGAGATTATAAGTACAACTTTCATAGTATATTTTACGCCTATCCGTTCAGTAAATCTAGCTATATTTTAGGTAAGTTTTTAAGTGGAATACTCGTAACAGTACTGATTTCCTTATCAATAGGTGCAGCGTTTTTATTAGCTTCTGTGTTGCCTTTCGCAAACAAAGATTTATTAGCTCCTATTGATTTTTTTGCCTATATACAGCCTTATCTTTTGTTTATTATTCCTAATATATTTGTGATAGGAGCTTTTGTTTTTGCGTTGGTAACTTTAACGAGAAATGAATACATCGGTTTTGTTTTTGTGATAATTCTGATACTGTTTCAGTCGTTTATCTATAATATGACCAATGATGTAGATGATAAATTTTGGGTAAGTTTGCTAGACCCTTATGGTGCTATATCACTAGATTACCTTACAGAATACTGGACGATTGAAGAGCAGAATACACTGTTTATCCCTTTCAAGAGTGCCTTGCTTTACAATAGACTTGTATGGGTTGGTCTAGGGATTTTGGTTTTTGTAGCAACCTATTTTATATTCTCGTTTAACTACACAGTGCCTAGTTTTTTTGGTAAAAAGAAGAAAGCACAAAGGTTTACAAAGAATAATTTTGGAGGAATTATTAAAATCAATTTGCCTAAAGTAAGCTATCATTACGATTTTTGGAACAACTTTAAAACAGCCATAAGTTTATCTAAATTTGAGTTTAAGCTCATTGTGAAGAACAGAATTTTTCTTATTTTCATTACAATACTTATGCTGTTTATTGTATTTTCGGGCTATACCTTAGGGCAAGAGTTATTTGGAACCAGAACTTATCCTGTAACTTGGAAAGTTATAGGTATGGCTAAAGGACTTCTTGAAGTATTTTTGTTGTTAATCATTTATTTATTCGCAGGAATTAGTCTTAATAATGCTTCTAATTTTAGAATTAATCATTTGGTAGATAGTACTCCTGTTCCTAATTGGGTGCTTTTGATGTCTAAAGTTTTAGGACTTATAAAAATGGTGATACTTATTATGCTAGTAAGTATTACTTCAGGAATGCTGATTCAGTCTTATTATGGCTATTTTAAATTTGAAATAGGTCAATACCTTATAACTTTCTTAGGTTTAGAGCTATTGTATTACATTATTGTCATTTTATATGCTGTGTTTATACAAGGATTTTTCAAAAACTATCTTGTTGGTTTTTTTGTAATTATCCTAAGTATGATGTATCCGCTTGTATTTTCTAAAATAGGGTTAGAACACAAATTTTATTATTTTAATAGTTCGGGAGGCGGTTATAGCTATTCTGATATGAATGGTTTTGGAATTTATAGAACTTACCTTTACTATAAGTTGTATTGGTTGTTGTTTTGTGGTGTTCTGTATCTACTCACTTTAGCCTTTTGGAGACGAGGCATTTTCTCTGGAGCTAAAGAGAGAATAAAAATATTCTTTTCAAGAGTAAAACAAACCAATATAGCTATCCCTCTTATCTTGTTTTTGGTTTTATTTTTAGGACTAGGATATGCTTTTTATTATCAAGCCGTAAAGCTAGAACCTTATTATTCTAGGCAAGAAGAAGAAAAGATGCTGATAGATTATGAAAAACAATACAAAAAATACGAAAACTATCCACAACCAAGAATTGTAGATGTTAAAGTAGATATGGCTATTTTTCCTAAAGAAAGAAACTACAAAGCCACCGCAGAATATACTTTGGTTAATAAGACTGAAAAAGCAATAGATAGCCTATTCGTAAACTATCATAACAATCTTAAAGCAATTAATTTTAGTACTGCTGCTAATTTGGTACACAAAGATAGTGTGCAATATTTTGATATTTATAGACTTAAAACGCCATTACAACCAGGAGAATCAATTAAAGTTAATTTTACGGTTCAGAATAAGCCTAACACTTGGCTCAAAGACAGGTCGCCTATATTGGAGAATGGTACTTTTATCAATAATTCTATTTTTCCTAGTTTTGGTTATAATGCTAGTGCAGAGATAAAGGATAATGATATTAGAAAAAAATATCAGCTCCCTGATACCGAAATTATGGCAGACCCTAAAAATCTGAAAGCAAGAGAAAATACCTACATAGCAACAGATTCGGATTGGATAAACTTTGAAGCTACGGTAAGCACTTCAGCAGACCAAATCGCGATTGCTCCAGGCTATCTTCAAAAAGAATGGACGGAAAATGGCAGACGCTATTTCTACTATAAAATGAACCAAAAAATGCTCAATTTCTATGCCTTTAATTCGGGGAGATATGAAGTTAAGAAGGAAAAGTATAACGGAATTAATTACGAAATCTACTATCATAAAGGGCACGAATACAACCTTGATAGAATGATGGAAGCAATGAAAAAATCCATTAAATACTATTCTGAAAACTTTAGTCCTTATCAGCATAAACAAGCGAGGATTATAGAGTTTCCTAAAACCGAAGGTACTTTTGCGCAAGCATTTGCCAACACGATGCCTTTCTCCGAGGGTATAGGTTTTATAGCGATGGTGGATTTAGATAATCCTAATTCTGTGGACTATCCATTCTCTGTGGTTTCTCACGAAATGGCACATCAGTGGTGGGCTCATCAAGTTATAGGAGCTAATACTAAAGGTTCCACACTTTTATCTGAATCTTTATCAGAGTACAGTTCTTTAAAAGTATTAGAAAAAGAATACGGTAAATACCAGATGAGAAAGTTTTTGAAAGAGGCTTTAGATAAATATCTACAAGGGAGAACTTTTGAATGGAAGGAAGAAAATCCTTTAATGTACGTAGAAAATCAGCAGTACATACACTATAACAAGGGAGCTCTAGTACTTTATGCTATGAGCGATTATTTAGGAGAGAGAAAATTCAATAATATACTGAAATCGTTTGTTGAAAAAACAGCATTTCAAGAAGCTCCTTATACTACTTCTATAGAATTTGTAGAACATTTAAAAGCCAATACACCACCTCATTTACAGTACCTTATCCGTGATATGTTTGAAACCATTACACTTTACGATAATAGGGTAGAAGATGTTAAGGTAACACCATTGTCTAATGGTAAATATCAAGTGGATATTAAGTTTTTAGTATCTAAGTATCAAACCAATCCGAAAGGAGATGCTATTTATAAAGATGCTAAAGGTAAAGGCTTAGAAGCTCAAATTAGAAAAAGTAAGGTAAAATCGTTACCTCTGGCTGATTATATTGAAATAGGTGTTTTTGCAGAACCTATCAAGAAGAACGGTCATCAGTATGAAAATGAAATTTATAACAAAAAATATTTCATTAACAAGATAGACAATCATATTAGGATTGTTGTAGATAAAAAACCTTACGAAGTGGGAGTGGATTCCTATAATAAACTCATTGATAGAATTTCCGAAGATAATAGGAAAAGGGTTAAATAATAAGTTTAATAAAATAAAAATAGGAGGTTTTTAAGCCTCCTATTTTGTTATTAAGTATTTTGAATATAATGGATTATATTCTATCAATAATTTGATTAAGTGTTACCGAAGGACGCATTGCAGCGTAAGTTTTATCTTCGTTTGGACGATAGTAGCCTTCAATATCTTGAGCTTTACCTTGAGAAGCTATGAGCTCTTCATTGATTTTCGCTTCGTTTTCTTGCATTTCTTTAGCAATAGGTTGGAAAAGAGCAGACAGCTCTGAATCTTGAGTTTGTGCAGCTAAAGCTTCTGCCCAATATAGCGCTAAATAGAAATGAGAACCTCTATTATCTATACTTCCTATTTTTCTAGCTGGAGATTTATCATTAGCTAAAAACTTAGCATTAGCTTCATCTAGTGCATCTGCCAATACTTGAGCCTTCGTATTATTTTGAGTTTGTGCCAAGTGTTCTAAACTTGCCTGTAGTGCTAAAAATTCTCCTAAAGAATCCCAACGTAAATAGCCTTCTTCTATAAACTGCTCTATATGTTTAGGAGCAGAACCTCCTGCACCTGTCTCAAATAACCCACCGCCATTCATAAGAGGTACAATAGACAACATCTTAGCAGAAGTTCCTAACTCTAGGATAGGGAATAAATCCGTAAGGTAATCTCTAAGAACATTGCCAGATACAGAAATAGTGTCTTTACCTTCTCTAGCTCTTTTAAGCGTTTCAGACATTGCGTCTTTAACATCTAAAATTTTAATATCAAGACCTTCTGTATTATGATTTTTAAGATATTGTTCTACTTTTTTGATAACTTCTCTATCGTGAGCTCTACCTTTATCTAACCAAAATATAGCTGGAGTATCCGATAAACGAGAACGGTTAACCGCTAATTTAACCCAATCTTGTATAGGAGCATCTTTAGTTTGGCACATTCTGAAAATATCTCCAGCCTCTACTTTTTGTTCTAATAAAACTTCGTTATTTTCATTAAGGACTTTTACAGTACCTTTAGCTTCCATTTGGAAAGTCTTATCGTGAGAACCATACTCTTCTGCCTTTTTAGCCATTAGTCCCACATTAGGTACACTACCCATAGTAGTAGGGTCTAACTTTCCATTAGCTTTCATATCATCTATTACAGCTTGATAGAAACCAGCATAAGAACGGTCTGGAATTATGGCTAAAGTATCTTCCTCTTGTCCGTCTTTGTTCCACATTTTACCGCCACCACGAACTAATGCCGCCATAGAAGCATCTACAATAACATCACTAGGAACATGGAAATTGGTAATTCCCTTATCCGAGTTTACCATTGCTACTCTAGAACTTTCGTTTAGAACACGATCTATATCAGCTTTTATATCAGCTTCTTGAGCAATTCCTGCAATTTTATCATAAAGACTTGCTAGTCCATCGTTAGGATTAACATCTAATGATTTGAAGGTCTCCGCATACTTTTCAAACACTTCATGGAAGAATGTTTCAACAATAGCCCCAAAAATAATAGGGTCAGACACCTTCATCATAGTTGCCTTTAAATGAGCAGAAAGCAATACATTTCTACTTTTAGCTTCTTGTATCGCCTCTTTTACAAAAGTTTTTAAGGCGTTGATGTTCATCACAGACGAGTCTATAATCTCTCCTGCTTGAAGAGATGCATAATCTTTTAGTACTTTCTCTGAACCATCATTTCCAAAGAACACAATTTTAAACTTACCATCTTTCTCTACAGTCGTAGAAGTTTCAGTACCGTAGAAATCTCCTTGGTTCATATGAGCCACATCTGTTTTACTATCAGACTTCCATTCACCCATTCTATGAGGATTAGCTTTTGCATAGTTTTTAACAGCCTTAGGAGCTCTTCTGTCAGAATTACCTTCTCTAAGCACAGGGTTTACAGCCGAGCCAAGCACTTTAGCATATTTAGCCTTAATTTCTTTTTCTTCTTCTGTTTTTGGCTCTGCAGGATAATTAGGTACATTAAATCCTTTTTTCTGTAATTCTTCTATAGCCTCGTTAAGCTGAGGTATAGAAGCGGAAATATTAGGCAACTTAATAATGTTAGCTTCTGGTTTTGTAGCTAATTCTCCTAATTGAGACAAAGCATCAGGAATTCTTTGTTCTTCGGTAAGAACTTCTGGAAAGTTAGCCAATATTCTCCCTGATAAAGAAATATCCGGTACTTCTATCTGTATATCTGCTGATTTTGTAAATGCTTTTACAATAGGTAAAAATGAATGAGTGGCTAACATAGGAGCCTCATCTGTAAGGGTGTAGTAAATTTTAGCTGTTGACATTTATTCTGTTTTTTTTATATTATACAACATTTAGTTTCCACAAAAATAATGAAAAAAAGTGTATGATTCTCTAGCTATATAATAATCATTTTTAAATTTATTATATCTAATTATTTAGAATTACTACAAATAACAAAATAATAAATTGTACAATATTAAATTTTAAAATATGACCAATATCATGTTTTTGTATTTTGTAAATTGATTAAACTATTGATTTTAATGAAGTTAAAAATAAATTAGAATTGATATATTTATCTAATTTTGAGATATTATTCATTCGTTTTATTAAGGGGTAATTTTAGTTTTTAAATCTTATTATCAGTATTTTATACTAAGTGACTTGATGTGATATAGAACTCTATTCAATATTAAATTATTATTTCTTAATTTCTACTTTATTATATTTTCAAAAATTATACTATATTTTTATTTTAAGTTCAAAAAAAGTGTTTTACAATATATTGTTATACATTTGTTTGATTTTTTTATTAGCAAAAAAATATTAATATTGTAAAGCGTTTAAAACATTTGTATTTTATGAAAAAATCTATTTTAGAAACAGGAAATTTGCTACCAATAGCAGCAGGTTTTCTGTTACTTCCGAACTTTGTTTTTGCACAGAATGCAGAACAAGTAAAGAAAATTAAAGAGTCATCTAATCTCAAGCAACTAAATTTGTTGCAGAAAGGGTTTAGTAAGTCTACTCTTAGTGTTAAAGAGCTACAGGCTAAAGCAAAAGACCTTAAAATTCCATTTATGGGGGAAGCCAATGGTAAACTTTACCAACTTCAAGGCTTTGATAAGAAGGGGAGAGCTCTTTACTATATTACATATAACACGGGAGCTGCCGAAGGTACAGGTACTAGTAAACTTCATCCTAGTGCTGGAGTTTTCAACCTAGAAGGTAGTGGAATGAAGGTGCACGAATGGGACGGAGGAAAAGTGAGAGCTACTCATCGAGAGTTTGGAGGAAGAGTAACTCAGAAAGATATCCCATTAAGTAATAGCGATCATGCTACCCATGTAGCAGGAACTATGGTAGCATCAGGAGTAGATGCTCTAGTGAAAGGAATGGCTCCCAAGGCTACATTAGATGCTTATGATTGGAATAATGATGAGAATGAAATGGTGGCTGCTGCTGCTGCTGGAGCAATTTTATCCAATCATTCTTATGGTTATTTGGGAGGATTCGAGTGGGGAAATTGGTCAGGAACTCAAGGTTGGCACTGGTTTGGAAGCGATGAGGATACTGAATATAAAGGGTATGGACAGTATACAGCTCCTGATAGAGATTGGGATTTAATTGCTCTTAATGCACCTTACTACTTACCTGTGAAAGCAGCAGGAAATCCTAGAGGAGATGGTCCTGCACCAGGAGAGACACATTATGTGAGAGACTCTGCAGGGCAATGGATGACTTCAACGAAAGTAAGACAAAAAAATGGAGGTGATAATGGGTTTGATTGTATTATTTTCGGGAGCACAGCTAAAAATATTCTTACTGTAGGTGCTGCAAATAAAATCGTGGGAGGATATAAAACACCTCAAGATGTAAGAATGGCTAGTTTTAGTGCATTTGGACCTGTAGACGATGGAAGAATTAAGCCTGATATTTCTGGTGTTGGTGTTGACCTTAAATCTAGTGTATCTACAGGAGATACTGCTTATGGAACAATGAGCGGAACCTCCATGGCATCTCCTAATGTTACAGGGTCTTTATTATTGTTACAAGAGCATTATTTCAAGAAGTTTAATGCTCATATGAAGTCGGCTACTTTAAAGGCATTGGCTATTGCTACAGCTAACGAAGCAGGTGAAGCTCCAGGACCAGACTATGCTTCTGGGTGGGGATTGTTAAACGCATTTGATGCAGCTAAGACTATTTCGCTAAGGAATCAATATTCTTTAATAGAGGAAAAAACTTTGCAAAATGGAGCAACAGAAGAATTGCAGGTTGTAGCTTCTGGAACAGAGCCATTGAAAGTAACTATTGCGTGGACAGATCCAGTTCCTGAAACTCTTCCTAGTATGGATAATCTTAACAATCGTACCAAAATGCTGGTAAACGATTTAGATATAAGAGTAATAAAAGACGGAGTAGAGGAACTGCCTTGGAGACTAAATCCTGACAATCCTGCATCTCCAGCTATTAAAGCTGACAATGACGTAGATAATGTGGAGCAAGTTGTAATAGATAACCCTGTGCCTGGTGCAACTTATACCATAAAGGTAACTCACAAAGGAACTTTAAAAAAGAATAATGTAACCACAGATGCTACAGGAACAACAGTAACATTAGTTAATGCTGATAGTCAGGATTACGCTATGGTAGTTACTGGTATCAATAGTGGAGTAGTAAAAGACTTGGCAGTAACAGCTGTTAATGTAAAAGTATCTCCAGTAGAATATTCTTCTACTACACCTGTAGAGTTTAAAATAACCAACAAAGGTAACTCAGCTTCTACAGAGGCTAAAGTGATTTATAAGTTAATCAATAAAGATAATGGTCAAGAAGTTACTCAAGGTGAGATTACAGTTCCTACTTTAAACTCAGGAGAAACGGTAGCTTTAGTGCAAAATATAGACTTATCTAAATCCTTTGTTAATTATACAATTACTTCGGAAGTAGTCTATACAGGTGATGAGGTAGAGCTTAATAATAAAGCCAGCGTAGAAGCATATGGTGTTGTAGCAGACTTAACACCAGACTTATCATCTCACGAATTTGGCTACGAAGATGATTTTGCTAAAAATGGTTGGACATCTGAAGATAAAGATGCTGATGGAAGAACATGGCGAAAATATGATGATGCAACTCTAGCTTATGAAGGTAGCTCTTTTGCATTAAATTTCCCAGGAAACAAAACTAATGTAAATGATTGGCTATTCTCTAACCCTCTAAAACTTAAAAAGAATACTCTTTATAGAGTGATATTCTATGCTCGTAAATTCCAAACTCCTACTGAAAATATTAGTATCTTCTTAGGTTCTGCAGCTAATAGCTCTTCAATGACTAAAGAGATAACACCTAAGGTAGAAGCTCTTACGGCTTACAATAGATACTCTTATGAGTTTAGTGTAGATACAGACCAAATGGCTTATGTAGGATTTAATCATAAGACAGAAGGAGATGCTCAGTCTTATGCTTTCGCTATAGACAAGACTAGATTTGAGTACGCAGAAGATAAACCTAATATTGATTTTAAAGCAAGTAAATTAAATCCTAATTCTTTTGAAACCGTTAGTTTAACTAACAGTACGGTTACAGCTTCCACATTACCTATAAGTTCTTGGGAATGGTCTTTCAATCCAAGTACAGTAAGTTTTGTAGAGAATACTTCTTCTAGTTCTAAAGAACCTAAAGTAGTATTCAACCAAGAGGGAGTTTATGCTGTTACTCTTAAAGCCACCAACTCTAAAGGAGAAGGAAGTCTTACTAAAAATACTTACATTACGGTTAAAAATGCAGCTACAGTAGCGGACTTTACAGTAAATAATCAGAATATATACTCTGGTGAAGCGGTAGTATTTACTAATACTTCTACAGGTAATCCTAAACCAACAGAATATAAGTGGACTATAACCCCATCTGATGGAGTAGAATATGTGGGAGGAACTACGGATATATCTGCTAATCCTAATGTCAAGTTTTCTAAAATAGGTAAGTACAAAGTGGGGCTTACAGCTACATCTGTACATAGTACTAACACTAAAGAAAAAGATAATTATATCACAGTAACAGGCATCTACAATAGCGTAGAAAACCTAACACATAGCTTTGATGAGAATACGAAAAATCTAGCTCTTAAGTGGGATAGACCAGAAATGAATCCTGTATACTCCGAAGGCTTTGAAAGTGCTGGAAACTTACCTGCAGGAATGACCGTGATTGATGGTAATACAGATAATCAAACATGGACTATTTCATCGGCTACATTGTTTAAAAATTCTGGAGGCTATGGTATTAGATCTTATTCTTGGTTCTCTGGAGCAATAGATGCTGATGACTATTTAGTAACACCTAAGTTAAGAAAAGGAGCAGAGGTATTGAAGTATGCTGTGAAGTTCCCTTGGCCAGAAAGATATGATGTTTATGTTGTTGAAGCTCCAGCTTCAGGGCAAGCACCTACTGTAAACGAGATAAAAGCAGGACATAAGGTTCATACATTTGATGCAACTGGAAAAGAAGCAGTATTCGCTACTAAAGAATTTAATATTAAGCAATATACTGATAAAGACTTCTTTGTAGCATTCCACCATAGAACTAAAAAAGCTGATGATGCTTTCTATATTGCATTAGATGATGTAGAAGTAGGTTACGATAACTCTCCAGCAGGAAAATCTAGTGCTAGCACTACAAATAAAGCATTGGCAACTTCTTCTGAGTTAGACTATAAGAAAGTTCTTTTAGCAGGACAGAAATTAGTTTCAAACGATGTACTTAAGGAAGGTGATAGTAAAGTAAATAATATTTCTAATCCTAAAGTAACATTCGGAATAACTACCTTACCTTACCTAGTAGGCTATGAGGTTGTTAAAGATGGTGTAAGTGTAAGCAATATTAATGATTACCGCACTCGTCTATACAACGAAACTATGACTGCAAATGGTTCATATACTTACGATGTGTACGCTGTATATTCTGATGGAGTTAAATCTGATAAACAAACTGTTGTAGTTAATATTACTACGCTTTCTACATCAGATGTTAACGCAAATGGAGGATTAAAAGTATATCCAAATCCGTCTAATGGCAATTTTGTAGTAGAAGCAGCTCCTACTGTATCTTCTCTAAAAGCTGGAGTTTACGATATGTCTGGAAAACAGATTTTATCTAACAGCTATAACGGTAACAAGTTTGAGCTTAATTTAACTCAACAGCCTAAAGGTGTTTATATCCTAAATCTAGTAGATGATAAAGGAGTAAAACACAATGTAAAACTGATGGTTAAATAAAAATTGATATTCATTTCAAAATCAATTTTAATAAATGGAGAAAGTCGGCTTTTAGTCGGCTTTCTTTTTGTTTTATTTTTAAAATAAAATTACCTTTGTGCTTATGAATTTTCCAAGTAAGGTTTTAGAAAAAGCAGTAGAAGAAATATCAGGTCTCCCAGGGATAGGTAGAAAGTCGGCTCTCAGGCTAGCTCTTCATTTGCTTAGACAACCTAGTTCACAAGGGCTAGCTCTAGGCGATGCTATACAAAATCTAGTTACGGAGATAAAATACTGTAAAGAATGCCATAACTTTTCGGACACAGATGTTTGCGAAATCTGTTCAGATGATAGCAGATATTCCGAACTCCTGTGTGTTGTGGAAGATGTAAGAGATGTAATGGCGATAGAAAATACAGGAAAATTCAAAGGTAAATATTTGGTTCTAGGAGGTAAAATATCGCCTATGGAAGGTATTGGACCTCAACAATTAAATATAGAAACTTTAGAAAGCAAACTAGAAACAGGAGAGATAGAGGAGGTGATTTTTGCCCTATCTGCAACTATGGAAGGCGATACCACCGTGTATTATTTATATAAAAAGTTTAAGCATTTTGATATTAAATTCTCCAATATTGCGAGGGGTATTTCCGTGGGAGATGAGTTAGAGTACGCCGATGAAGTTTCTTTGGGGAGGTCTATTTTGAACCGAATACCTTATAAAGGTCATTAAGTTTTTATGAAAAAAAAGCTAAGCATCATCATCGTTAATTATAATGTAACCGATTTGTTATCGGCTTGTATTCAGTCCATAGAAAAGTATGCAGCCAAAGTAGATTACGAAATTATAGTTATAGATAACTGCTCCACAGATAACTCTTGGAAAGAACTTAAATGCATCTTTCCAAAGGTCGTTTTTATGGAATTAGAAGAGAATTTAGGTTTCTCCAAAGCAAATAACATTGCCTCCAAAAAAGCTCAAGGCGAATATATTTTATTACTAAATCCAGATACAGAGTTAGAAAGTGATGGGCTAGATAGTTTGTTAGAATTTGCTGATGGTTGTGATAATTTGGGTTGCATCGGTGTTAGAATGCATAATTTGGCGGGGGATTTTCTTCCAGAGAGCAAACGCTCTGTTCCTAATATCATCAATTCTTTTGAAAAATTATTTCTTTTCACCTCTCGGAAAAATAACCGTAAAACCTATTACAGAAACGATATCAACGAAAACGAAATTGCTTGTGTAGAAGTGATTACAGGAGCTTTTCTTTTAATGAAAAGAGAACTATATCTAGATATAGGAGGCTTAGACGAAAGATATTTTATGTACGGCGAAGATATAGATTTGTGCTATACTCTTATCTGTAAAGGCTTTCAAAACTACTATTATGGGGCTTATTCTATACTTCATTACAAAGGGCAAAGCACCGTGAAAGATTTAAAATATTTGTCAAGATTTTATGGAGCAATGTTTTTATTTTTAGAAAAATACTATAAGTCTAAAAATAAATTAAAATACTTATTGCTATTACAAGGTTTAAAACTAAAATATTTTATAGAACGCCTAAAACTAAAAAAAGCGAAAGAAATATAATCTCTTTCGCTTTTCTATAATAAAGACTTAACAAAATCTTAGTTTCCTGTATTGCTTGGTGCTACTGGCGTAGCTGTGTTGTTTAAATCTACTTTTTGGTTTGGTGCTTGTGGAGCATTAGGTAACTCTGTTTTCTTAGGAGCTACAGGAGCCACATTCACTGTAGGTTTTGCAGTTAATACCACACTTAAAACAATTAGTAATACCACCGTAATTCCTAATGTCCAAGTAGCCTTCTCCATAAAATCATTAGTTCTTTGAACGCCGAAAGATGCCGATGACGCTCCCCCGAATGTTCCTGAAAGACCTCCACCTTTAGGGTTTTGTGCCAAAACTACTAATACCAACAACACACACACAATTACTATAAGAACCATAAATAGCGTAAAAACTGTACCCATAACTAAAAAGATAATTTTTTAAGTTCGCAAATATAAGAAGAATAATTTTATATCAAGAATAAAATAACTAAAACTTATGTAAAAAGAGGCAACTCCAAATAGAATTGCCTCTTAATGTTCAAAAAGTTATGGTTTTATTAACTATTTAAAATCTGTTTCTTGAGCTTTATTAAATTCGTAAGATTTTACTTCAAAAGTAATATCCATACCACTCATATTCTGGTTGATTTTGAACGGCATTTTAACTCCTGAAACTTCTTTATAATCAGAGAAAGTAGAAGGGATAGTCATTTCTTTATCACCCATTTTTTCTACTTTAGTTTCACCTAATTTCAATCCAGATTTTACGCTGTAGAAATAAGTGGTTTTACCTGATTTAATAGCATAAGCCTCTTCATTATTTACCTTTTCAATGCCTTTTAGTTCATAGTTACCATTGTTAGCAAACGCTAATTCTTTGAAAACTTCAGTAGATTTTTGCATCTCTTGTTTAGCCTGTTCTGGCATAGGGATTTTGTTTCCTTGAGCCATAATGTAGCCGTCTTTGCCATCAAATACAACTTTCTGCATAGAGTTGCCCATCATTTTCATATCCATCATCATTTTACCACCTTTTGCTTGTACTAAAGTCATTTCCAAAGGCATTCCCTGAACGGTAGCCGTAGCATTCATCGTAACAGAATTGATTTTACTAACCGCCTCTTTTCCACCTATGGCTTTAATGTAGTTTTGAGCAACGCTTTCTACATTTACATTAGCATCTACTTTTTTAACTTCAGGTTTTTGGCTAGGATTTGCATAGGCATCGTAGTATTTTACTGGGTAACCTAATTTTTCTAAACTATCCGCAATATCTGTTGCTTTACCAGCGATGAAAATTCTCGCTTGATTAGGCAAAATATTTTGATTAACTACCTTTTTAATATCAGCAGCTGTTACCTTTTCTATGGATTTTAAATAATTAGTATAGAAATCCGCAGGTAGATTTTGAAGTTTTTGGTTTAAAGCAAATCTAGCAATAGTTTCAGGTTTTTCTAAAGACATAATGAAATTACCTTTCAGTTTAGCTTTAGCGTTTTGTAACTCTTCTGGTTTTACAGTAGAGATGGCATTAAGCTCATTGATGAATTCTTTTACTGCCTTATCTGTAACCTCATTTCTTACACTTGCTTCTGCACTAAAGTTAGGCGAGTATTTACTCGTAGATAGGTTAGAATATGCCCCGTAAGTAAACGCATTTTTCTCTCTAAGGTTCATAAACAATCTACCTTCGCCACCGCCGCCAAGTATATAGTTTGCCATAACTCCAGCAAAATATTGTGGGTCTTTCATTTGTAAAGTAGAAATATTACCTACTTTAATGATAGATTGTACAGCGTTTGGAACATCTACCACATTAACCTCGGTAGAGGCTAGATTTTTTGCAGGTGCAGGAGTAGGGATTTTAACATTAGATTTTTTCCAATTTTTAAATTGGTTTTCTATCTGTTTCTTTACTTCATCATATTTTACATCTCCCACAATTACTAGATAAGCATTGTTAGGTGTGTAATATTTTTGATAGAAATCCTGCACATCTTTTAGTTGAATTTTATTGATGCTTTCCGCTGTTTTAAACTCTCCTAAAGCGGTGTTTTTACCATAAATAAGTGCGTCAGACACTCGGTTAGCGATAGCTTCTGCACTCTTTTCGTCTGTTTTAAGCCCTTCTAACGCTCTTTCTTTAGACTTTTGAACTTCTTCACTAGAGAATTTCGGGTTGATGATAGCATCTGCCATAAGGCTTACCACTTCTGGATAATATTTAGATAGTGTATTGGCAAATGCTCCAGAAGCGCCAAAATTTAATCTAGCTCCTAAGAAGTCTACTTTTTTATTAAATTCTTCTTTGCTAAGGGAAGTGGTTCCGTTACCTAGTTGGCTTGCCATAATACTAGAAACTCCAGCGATATTGCCCTCATATACAGGAGGTGTGTCTATGGTAAGAGTAACATTAACTCTAGGTAGTTTATGATTTTCTACCACCATTACGGTAAGTCCGTTTTTAAGGGTGAAAGTTTTAGGCTGTGCCACATTTACCGTAGGAGTAGGTCCTGGTTTTGGCATTGCATTAAGGTCTATATTTTGAGCAGA
Organism: Riemerella anatipestifer; assembly: GCF_009670965.2. NCBI lineage: Bacteria > Pseudomonadati > Bacteroidota > Flavobacteriia > Flavobacteriales > Weeksellaceae > Riemerella > Riemerella anatipestifer. The sequence goes on from NZ_CP073239.1 coordinate 2,007,994, forward strand.
TAACATTCCTGAAACTAGAAACGCCGCTGCAATGTATTTGATATTTTTCATTGTTAATTAGAATTATTTTTTTTGAGGTAAATAATTGATGTTGATTCTTTGGTTTGGATTAAGGTATTTAATCGCTGCTTGTTTTAAGTCTTCACGGGTGATAGAACGGTAGATGTCTATCTCTTTATTGATAAGATTAGTATCTCCTTTTAAAACATAGCTATCTGCTAGAGAATGAGCAATACCTTCCACAGTAGAATTAGAATTTACGAACTGATTTTCAAACTGGTTTTGCAGTTTCTGATAATCTTCTTCTGAAATTAGTGTGGTTTGTAGTTTTTTGATTTCAGCATCTATATCCTTTTCTAATGTAGCTTTGGTAGTAGCTCCCATAGGTATTGCAAAGAATGCGAAGATGCTATAATCTTCCATACCAATATTAGCCGCTTGTACTTGTAAAGCCTTTTTCTCCTGATCTACTAATTTTTTGTATAGAACAGAAGATTTACCACTGCTTAAATAGCTGCCCAACATTTCCAGAACATAAGCATCTTTTTCTTTATTAGATGGCGTTCTGTAAGTAAATACATAGGCTGGGATTTGGATATTATTATCATAAACCGTTACTTCTTCTTGTTTGGTAATAGGTGCTTCTTTAGGGAAGTTTCTAGTAACTTCTGCACCTCTAGGAATAGTGGCGTAGTATTCGTTAATCCACTTTTTAGTTTGTTCAGGATTGATGTCTCCAGCTACAACTAAAGTAGCATTATTGGGTACATAATACTTCTTAAAGAAACTTTGGAACTCTTCTAATTTTGCTGCATTTAAGTCTTCCATAGAGCCAATGGTAGTCCCTTTGTAAGGGTGATTTTTAAAGGCAGAAGTTAAAATACTATTAAACAGATTTCCGTAAGGTTGATTGTCTATTCTTAGCCTTTTTTCTTCTTTTACCACTTCTCTTTGAGTATCTACACCTACTTGGTTAATTACCGGTTGTCTCATTCTTTCAGCTTCCATCCAAAGTCCGAGTTGGGTATTGTTAGAAGGGAAAGTTTCGTAGTAGTAGGTTCTATCTCCAGTAGTGTTAGCATTGTTATTACCACCGTTAGACGAAACTATTTTAAACCATTCACCTCTTTTGATATTTGGAGTTCCTTCAAATAAAAGGTGTTCAAAAAAGTGAGCAAACCCTGTTCTGCCTTCCATTTCGTCTTTAGCACCTACATGGTACATTACAGCAGTAGTAACTACGGGAGCCGAATTGTCTTGATGGAGAATTACATGAAGTCCGTTAGGGAGGTCGTACTCCTCAAATTTGATTTGTTGTGCATTTAGCAGAGCTCCCGCGAAAGTAGCCACTGCCAAAGAGAAAAACTTTTTTTTCATTACGATATTAAATTTATTTTTTTGTTTTTAATTTCTTAAAGCGATTAGTAGAATTTTCTAATGATTTGTTACAAAATTATTTTAATTTCTTCTAAATCTCTTATAATGAAATGTTAAAGTTTCAATCTGTAAAAGATGGTATTTATACAATGTACAAAGTCAGTTTCATTCAAAGAAATCTATTCTTTAAAGCTAACTTGTTTTCTTTTTTTATTGAATTTTTGATTAGTTTATAATTATTATTCATCTGTTACTAGTAGAATATTGTTTGTAACAGCTTATTATCCATTTGTTACAGTTAGGATACAATTTGTAACAGCCCATTATCCATTTGTAACAGTTAAAATACGATTTGTAACAGCTTATTATCCATTTGTTACAGTTAGGATACGATTTGTAACAGCTTATTATCCATTTGTTACTTGTAAAACACTATTTGTAACAAGTTGTTGTCCTTAAAATACCATTTCTATATAGTTTTTTTATATTTATCATTGCATTAAGCAAAAAAGATTTCATAGCTAAAGACCATCATCGGTATTTTTTTTAATCGTTTATAGGTTGTAAATTTGTGGGATTTTTGGAGAGACAATATTAAAAAGCATTTCTATGGTAGATTATTTGAAGGGATTAAATGAAGCTCAGTACAAAGCAGTGACTACAATACAGGGACCACTAATGGTATTGGCAGGAGCTGGTTCTGGTAAAACGCGTGTGCTTACGATGCGTATTGCACATCTAATCACCAATGGAGTAGACCCTTTTAATATACTTGCACTTACTTTTACCAACAAAGCCGCTAGAGAAATGAAAGAGAGAATTGCTAAAGTGGTCGGAGAAAGCGATGCTAAAAGTCTATGGATGGGGACTTTCCATTCGGTTTTTGCAAGAATATTGAGGAGCGAGGCTCATTACTTAGGATTTCCTTCCAACTTTACCATTTACGACTCTCAAGATGCTCTTAATGTACTTAAGAAGGTCATCAAAGACCTTAATATAGACTCTGATTTATACAAACCTAAAAAAGTACAAGCCAGAATCTCTCAATACAAAAACAATCTCATCACCGTAAGAGCTTACTATAACAATCCTGAACTTATGGAAAACGACGCCCGAGCAAATATGAAACTCATTGGGCAAATTTATCAGAAATATGTGGAGGTTTGTTTTAAAAACGGAGCGATGGATTTTGACGACTTGCTTTTGAGAACCAACGAACTTCTCACTCGTTTTCCCGAAGTTCTTGCAAAATATCAAGACAGATTTAGATACATTTTAGTAGATGAGTATCAAGATACCAACCATTCTCAATATCTTATTGTAAAGGCGTTAGCCTCCAAATTTGAAAATATATGTGTCGTGGGAGATGATGCCCAATCTATTTACTCTTTTAGAGGAGCTAATATTCATAACATTCTGAACTTTAAAAAAGATTATCCAGATGCCGTAACGGTTTCACTAGAGCAAAACTACCGTTCTACACAGAATATTGTAAATGCTGCTAATGTGGTGATTGCTAAAAACCAGCAACAGTTCAAAAAGAATGTATTTAGTGCCAATGAAGAAGGCGAAAAACTTAAAGTTTACCGTTCACTTTCAGATGCCGACGAAGCCAACTTTGTTGCCGCCAACATTTGGGAACTGCATAACTCTCAACAAAGAATGTTCAATGAGTTTGCTATTTTATATAGAACAAACTCTCAAACCAGAGCTTTTGAAGATGCTTTAAGACGAAAAAATATTCCATACCGTGTCTATGGCGGATTGTCCTTTTATCAAAGGAAAGAGGTTAAAGATTTACTAGCCTATCTAAGACTTTTGGTAAACGAAAACGATGCCGAGGCACTCACAAGAATCATCAACTATCCCGTGAGAGGCATAGGCGAAACCACACAAAATAAACTTATTGTTTACGCAGATGGGCAAGGGTTATCTTTAGCTCAAGTTCTATCAGATTTACCATTTCACACACCTAGATTAGGGCTTAATAATTCGGCTCTCAATAAGCTAAATGATTTTTGGCAAATGATAAAGGCATTCCAAGTGATGCTTAAAACCGAAAATGCTTATACCGTTGCAATGGAGGTAGCTAAAAGAAGTGGGCTCATCAAAAACCTAAAAGACGACCAAACTCCAGAAGGAATTTCTAGGTTAGAAAACATACAAGAATTGATGAACTCAATGCAAGGGTTCATTGAGGAGCAGCAACAACTTGAAGAAGGTGATGCTAGTCTTTCTAACTTTTTAGAAAACATTGCCCTTTCGGCGGATACTCAAGACAAGCCAGACGGCAGTGAGGATATGGTTTCTCTGATGACGATACACCTTTCCAAAGGGCTAGAGTTTCCTGTGGTACACCTTGTAGGATTAGAAGAGAATTTGTTCCCGAGTTTTATGAGCAGTAGCTCCCGAGAAGAATTGGAGGAGGAGCGAAGACTCTTCTATGTAGCTTTAACTCGTGCCGAAAAACAAGCTTATCTTTCCTATGCGGTTTCTCGTTTCCAATGGGGAAAAATTACAGACTCGGAGCCGAGTAGATTTCTTAGCGAAATAGATGCTCAGTATTTAGACTTCCTTAATGCAAGTATGGAAAGGCGTTTTGTAAATCATTCAGGGATTAAATCTAATATTTTTGATGATACCCCATCAGCTCCAATCACTTTTAAAAAGAAAGAACCTAAGAAAACCATCAATCGTACAGAAACGAGTTTTCAGCCCAAAGAACCTAAAAAACTAAAACCGTTAGCATCAGCTAAAATTAACAATCCTGTTGGAGGAACCACGCAAGATATACAAGTAGGCGATAGGGTAAGACACGACAGGTTTGGTATGGGAGAAGTTATTTTTATTGATGGAACCGATGCTACCAACATCAAAGCAAAAGTTCATTTTGAACACGAAGGCGAAAAAAACTTGATTTTAAAGTTTGCTAGACTAGAGAAGCTCTAAGATTTAGTAGGAAATCTCAACTATTAGAAAAAAGATTTTGTTTATCTTTGCTCTATGACTGAGAACACCGATAAAAAATTATATCTTGTAGATGCCTACGCAATGATTTTTAGAGGCTATTATGCCTTTATCAGAAATCCTAGACTTACCACTGGTGGATTAGACACTTCCGCTATCTATGGTTTTACTAATTCTCTTATTGAGTTAATTAAAAAGGAACGTCCTACTCACTTAGCCGTCGTTTTTGATGTGGGGAGACAAAATGTAAGACACGAAGATTTTTCTGACTATAAAGCCAACAGAGCTGAAACTCCAGAGGCAATAAAAATTGCGGTACCTTACATTCATCGTATTTTAAAGGCAATGCATATCCCAATTTTAGGAGTAGAGGGCTACGAGGCAGATGATGTTATAGGTACTATTGCAGGCAAGGCAGAGAAGCAAGGTTACGAGGTGTTTATGGTAACGCCAGATAAAGATTTTGCACAACTCGTTACAGAGCATATAAAAATCTATAAACCAGGATTAAAAGGTGGTGATGTTGAAATCTTAGGTGTAAAGGAAGTTTTAGAAAAATACGAAATAGAAAACCCTAAGCAGATTATAGATTATCTAGGAATGATGGGTGATTCGGTGGATAATATCCCTGGGCTTGAAGGAGTGGGAGAGAAGACTGCAAAAAAATTCATCAAGGAGTATGGCTCTATGGAAAATCTTCTAGCCAATACTCATCAGCTTAAAGGTAAATTAAAAGAAAAGGTGGAAGCCTCTGCAGAGCGTGGTCTAATGTCAAAAAAACTAGCCACCATACTTTGTGATGCTCCCATAGAGTTTCATCAAGAGGAATACGATTTAGAAACACCTAACTTTGAAGAGGTAAAACAAATTTTTGAAGAGATAGAATTCCGAAGATTGTACGAAAATCTTTACAAAGCCTTCTCTACTGAAAAATCAGTAGAGGAAAAAAAATCGGATAAAGATTCTGTTCAGTCGCCAGTACAGTTAGATTTATTTTCAGATTTTGAAGCGTTAGAACAGACTACAACTACCAAACATACTATAGAAGACCGAGAGCATCTCTATCAATATATAGATACAGAAAAAGGTCAACTTTTGCTCCTACAAAATCTATTGAAACAAAAAGCGGTTTGTTTTGATACAGAAACCACCTCTTTAGATGAGATGGAAACAGAGCTTATAGGCATTAGTTTCAGTTATAAAAAAGGCTTGGCTTATTATGTCCCAATCCCTGAAAATAGAGCGGAGGCACAGGCTATTGTAGAGCGTTTTCGTCCGTTTTTTGAAAAGGAAAGTATCTTAAAAATTGCTCATAATTTAAAATACGATTACAAAGTACTCCTAAATTACGACATAGAGGTTAAAGGCAATTTATTTGATACAATGATTGCTCACTACCTGCTCAATCCTGATGGCAGACACGGTATGGATTATCTTTCTGAAATGTACCTTAACTATAAGCCTATAGCATTAGAAACTTTAATTGGCAAAAAAGGAAAAGGGCAAAAAACATTAAGAGAAATTGACCTACCGACACAAACACAATACGCTGCAGAAGATGCTGATATTACCTTTCAGTTATACGAAATTTTTTCGCCTCAACTAAGAAAAGAAGAAGTAGAAGAGGTATTTTATAAGATAGAAATGCCTTTAGTTAAAGTATTAGCTAAAATGGAACTTGCTGGTGTAGCTTTGGATAAAGAATGGCTAAAAGATGAAAGTATTAGCTTAGAGCAAGATTTAAAGATTTTAGAAGGACAAATATTTGAACAGGCAGGAGAAGAACTAAACATTAACTCACCTAAACAATTAGGAGATATATTATTTGAAAAATTAAAACTAGACCCTAAAGCTAAAAAGACCAAAACAGGACAATATTCCACATCAGAAGATGTTTTACAAAAACTTTCTCATAAACACGAGATTATCAAGTTAATTTTGGAATACCGACAATTACAAAAACTAAAATCCACTTATGTAGATGCTTTGCCAAATCAAATAAGTCCAATAGATGGCAGAGTACATACCAGTTTCGCCCAAACAGTAGCCGCTACTGGGAGATTAGCTAGTAATAATCCTAATTTACAGAATATCCCTATAAGAACGGAACGAGGACAACAGGTAAGAGGTGCTTTTGTAGCTCCAAAAGGTTCTAAAATTGTTTCAGCCGACTATTCTCAAATAGAACTTCGTCTTATTGCAGAAATTTCTGGAGAGGAAACTATGATAAACGCATTTAAGGAGGGGCAAGATATTCACGCTTCTACGGCTTCCAAATTGTTTGATGTTCCTTTGAGTGAAGTGTCCAAAACTCAAAGAAGCCAAGCCAAAACAGTTAATTTTGGTATTATTTATGGGCAAAGTGCTTTCGCTTTAGCAGACCAAACAGGTCTTTCTAGAACTGATGCCAAACAACTCATAGATTCCTATTACGAAACTTATCCAAAGTTAAAAGCCTTTATGACAGAGCAAGTTCAAACGGCTAGAAAAAAAGGTTATGTAGAAACTATAATGGGAAGAAAAAGACACCTTAAAGATATAAACTCTAACAATTTTATAGTAAGAGGACATGCAGAAAGAAATGCTGTAAACGCCCCAATACAAGGTAGTGCTGCTGATATTATAAAACTGGCAATGATAAAAATAGATTCTGAAATAAAAGCTCAAGGTTTAAAAACCAAAATGCTTTTACAGGTACACGATGAATTGGTATTTGAAGTCCCAAATGAAGAGATAGAGGTTGCGACTACTTTAATAAAACAAGAAATGGAAACTGCTTATTCTACCAAAGTACCATTGCTTACAGAGGTTGGGGTAGGAGATAATTGGCTAGAAGCTCATTAAAAAAATAGACTAATTTGAGATTCCTTATCATCATACCAGCACATAATGAAGAAGATAGTATTTTGCTATGTTTAAAATCTTTAGCAAAACAGACTTATCAAAATTTTGACTGCATTGTTGTAAATGATGGCTCTACAGATAAAACAAAAGAGTTGGTAGAAAGTTTCATTAAAGATAACCTTTCTTTTAAACTCAAAAATTTAGAATCTTCCTTTCATCAGCCTGGGGCAAAGGTCGTTCAAACTTTTTATCGAGGTTTAGAAGAGGTTTCTTTAGCTGATTATGATGTTATCTGCAAATTCGATGCTGATATTATATTTCCATCGCAATATTTAGAAAACATCAATAAAATCTATACAGAAAATCCTAAAGCTGGTATGGTCTCTGGATTGGTATATATTCAAAATGATAAAGGAGAATGGATTTATGAGAATTTATCCTCAAAAAATCATGTCAGAGGTCCTATAAAATCTTACCGAAAAGATTGTTTTTTAGCAATGAATGGACTTCGCTCCGTATTGGGTTGGGATAATATAGATGTGATGTTAGCTCAAATGAATGGTTATGATATTATCACCATTAAAAATCTTTGGGTAAAACATTTAAGACCTACAGCTTATAAATACAAATCTCAAAAAGCTGAAAAATTGGGAGAATATTTCTATAATATTGGGCTTAATCTTCCTCTAGCTATGATATCATCTGCGAAGTCGTCTTTTAAAAACGGTTCATTTTTAGAATTTTTTATAACAATGAAGAGCTTTTTATCTCAAAATAAGTCCTTACAATTAACTCAAGAAGAAATTAAATTCATCAGAAAGTTGAGAAACCCTCTACAAAAAATATTTAACAGACAATAAATATATCATTTAGTATATATGGAATTAACTTACGAAATTTCAGGAATAGAAATTAAAACCTTTTACGGAGTTCAAAATCAGTTTTTTAATCTGATAAAGTCTTCGTTTCCGACGCTTAAAATAACAGGGAGAGACCATTTTATATTCGCTATGGGAAATCCCGAAACTTTGGAGGTACTAAAAGAAAAATTGGACGATATTGTAAAATTTATCACTAAACATAATATTATTACTATCAAAGATGTAGAAAGTATCTTGATGATAAAAGACGAAAAAGAAAAACAACTTGTCTTTGATCAAGATATTATTGTGAAAGGAGTCCAAGGGAAAATCATTAAGGCTAAAACTACTAACCTTAAAAAACTCGTAAAGGAAACCGAAACAAAAGATATGGTATTCGCCATAGGTCCTGCAGGAACAGGAAAAACTTATACCAGTGTAGCTTTGGCAGTAAGAGCTTTAAAGGAAAAACAAGTAAGACGAATTATCCTCACACGCCCTGCGGTGGAAGCAGGGGAGAGCCTTGGTTTTTTACCAGGAGACTTAAAGGAGAAACTAGACCCTTATTTACAACCGCTTTATGATGCTTTGCGAGATATGATACCACACGAAAAGCTAGAAGGGTTTATTGAGAAAAAAGTGATAGAAGTAGCACCTTTGGCCTTTATGAGAGGGCGAACTTTGGACGATGCTTTTGTCATCTTAGATGAAGCACAAAATACAACCCATGCCCAAATGAAAATGTTTTTAACAAGAATGGGAATGAATGCTAAATTCATAATTACAGGCGACCCTACACAAGTAGATTTACCATATAAGCAAAAATCAGGCTTGAAAGAAGCTATGCATATCCTAGAAAACATTAAGGAAATAGGCTTTGTATATCTCAACGAAGCCGATGTGGTAAGGCACCCTGTGGTTAAAAAGATAATCTCTGCTTATAATGAGGAAGAAAAAAGACAGAGTGCAAAGGAATATGATAAATGAAGAGATTAAATTAGAATATGATAAAAATCATTTTGGTTTTAGAATAATATATATATCTTTGCGAAATAAAGAAACGAATAAAACTTTAAAACAATGAAAAAACTATTTTTAGTAGGTGCTTTAGCACTTTTCGGAGCAATGAACGCTCAAACAGAAAAAGGATCTTGGGTTGTAGAAGGTAAAACCAATTTAGGATTTAATAGTGTGTCAACTAAGGTAAAGTATGATGGAAAGTCTTACGATGCTGGTAAGGTTTCTACTTTTAACATTAGTCCTAGTGTTGGATATTTTGTTATGGATAACTTAGCTTTAGGATTAGAGTTTAACTTTTTATCTTCTAAGGAGGGGAATAGTTCTTCTAGTACACTTTCTTTCTTACCTAACGCAACTTACTATTTTTCTACAGGATCTCAATTCAGACCATATTTAGGAGTTGGAGTAGGATATGGTAGCAATACTACGGGTGATGTATCTGTAGGTGGTTTAGCTTGGGGAGTTAAAGGTGGTGGAGTTTACATGTTAAATAAAACTGCAGGTATAAATCTAGGTCTAGGTTACAGCCAATTCAGTACAACTAACAATAACCTAACTACAACAGCGGGTGCATTTGGAGTTAACGCAGGTTTCTCTTTATTCTTCAAATAATCTAAGATTTATAATAAAAGATAGTTAGAGCAGTCTAAAGGGCTGCTCTTTCTTTTATATTCCGATAATAAAATAGACTAACTTTAGTCTATTTTTTGTATTTTTGGGGCAAATTGGAATAATGAGAAGATTTATTGGTTTTGTGCTATTTTCTGTGCTGTTAGTTAGCTGTGGAACTTCTAAAAGATCCACAACTACAAGCAAAGTTAGTAAAGTTGCATCTAAAACATTATCTTCAGAAAATTCAGGAGTAGTTACTAAAGAGGCTAGAAAAATAATTAAAACAGCCGAAAAATATTTAGGTGTTCCTTATAAGTATGCAGGAAATACTTCATCTGGTTTTGATTGCTCTGGTCTAGTTTCTAAAGTTTTTATAGAGAATAATAAAACCCTTCCTAGGCGTTCAACAGATCAGGCATTGGAGGGGACTAGTATCTCTGTTAAAGAAATTAAAATAGGAGATTTAGTTTTTTTCGCAACTATGGGAGGTGCTAAAGTCTCTCATGTGGGTATTGTTCATACCATAGAAACTGATGGAGAAATTAAGTTTATTCATGCTTCGACTTCTAAAGGAGTTATTATTTCGTCTCTAAACGAAACTTATTGGAACAAATCTTTTTTATTTGCAAGAAGAATACTTTAATATAAAATACAAATATGTCATTACAACAAACAATAGAAAATCTTTGGGAGAACAGAGATTTATTACAGAATGAAGAAAACCAAAAAGTAATTAGAGAAGTTATTGCTAAACTAGACAAGGGAGAGCTTCGTGTAGCTGAACCTACGGCTAACGGTTGGCAGGTAAACGAATGGGTGAAAAAGGCGGTAGTAATGTATTTCCCTATTCAAAAGATGGAAACCATCGAAGTTGGACCTTTTGAGTTTCATGATAAAATGCCTTTGAAAAGAAACTACGCCGAAAAAGGGGTAAGAGTAGTGCCTCACGCGGTGGCTAGAGAAGGAGCTTATATAGCTTCTGGTGTTATTATGATGCCATCTTATGTAAATATTGGGGCGTATGTAGATAGTGGTACTATGGTAGATACTTGGGCTACAGTAGGCAGTTGTGCTCAAATAGGTAAAAATGTACATCTAAGTGGAGGAGTTGGTATTGGTGGTGTTTTAGAGCCATTACAAGCAGCACCTGTAATTATAGAAGACGATGTTTTTGTGGGATCTAGATGCATTGTAGTAGAAGGTGTACATGTGGAAAAAGAAGCGGTTTTAGGTGCTAATGTGGTACTAACAGGTTCTACTAAAATTATAGATGTAACAGGAGAGCAACCAATTGAATATAAAGGGAGAGTACCAGCTCGTTCAGTAGTAATTCCAGGAAGTCTTACTAAAAAATTCCCTGCAGGAGAGTATCAAGTACCTTGTGCTTTAATTATCGGTAAAAGAAAAGAATCAACAGATAAGAAAACCTCTCTTAATGATGCTTTGAGAGAGAATAATGTAGCGGTATAATCTTTATGTCTGTAAAAGTGAAATTGCTAAAATGGTTTTATAATCCAAAAGTGATTTTTGGGGTTTATTCCTTGGCGGCTATTTTTTCTGCACTTAGTAAATATTTTCACGGGAAAGAGGCTTATAATAATTATTTGTTATTCAAATATGTATTCTTCCATACAATAGATAAAAAGAATTTGTATGCACAATATCCTGAACTTTACTTTGATAGCAATCATTACGGAATATTCTTTAGTACGATAATAATGCCTTTTGCGTTGATGCCAGATGCATTAGGAATGGTCTTGTGGAATTTAGCAAATGTATGGCTGCTGATGTACGCATTCGCTAAGTTACCCATCTCTACTAATAAAAAAGCATTGTTAGCATGGTTGTGTTTACAGGAATATATTACAGCAGCAGTAAGTTTTCAATTTAATGTTGGGCTTACTGCCTTGCTTATATTATCAGCCATTTATGTTGATAATAAAAAGGAAATACATGCATCTGTAGCTATTTTGACTGGCTTTTTCGTGAAAATTTATGGGATTGCAGGGTTAGCGTTTTTCCCCTTTATATCAAATAAAAAGAAGTTTATCTTTTCCTCTTTAGGAATTTTTGTTCTCTTTTTAATTTTGCCTATGCTCCTATCAGATATGAACTTTGGGCTTCAATCTTACCTAGATTGGTATCAGTCTTTAAGTGAAAAAAATCTATCCAATCAGGTTTTGGGAAATAGACAAGATTTTTCTTTAATGGGAATTGTAAGGCGAGTTCTTGAAGACCCTAATATATCAAATTTGGTATTTTTGGTACCTGGAATTATTCTCTTTGCATTGCCATATATTAGATTTTCACAATACAAAGCCACGGCTTTCAGACTAATGATATTAGCTTCTACACTTTTGTTTATAGTTTTATTTAGTTCAGGTTCAGAATCACCTACTTATATTATTGCGGTCGCTGGAGTTATGATATGGTTTGTAATACAAAAAAAACAAACCTTTACCACAATAGCACTTATGCTTTTCGTAATGATACTGACTTGTTTTAGCTTTTCAGATTTATTTCCAAGGTCTATAAAAGAAGATTATGTTATTAAGTATTCTCTAAAAGCATTGCCTTGTTGTTTAGTTTGGTTTAGAATACTTTATGAATTATTGGTAAAAGATTTTAAAAAAGATTACTCATTAACTTAGATTATATCTATCTATGAAAACTATTTCTATTGTCATACCAGCACATAATGAGGAGAATAACATTAGACCTATATGTGCAGAGATAAAAAAAGTGATGGAAGGTATACCTGATTATGACTTTGAAATTATCTTTGTAAATGATGGGAGTAGAGATAGCACTCAACGAGTTCTAGAGGAAGTTTCTAAAGAAATAAAAGGAGTTAAATATATTGAATTTTCAAGGAATTTTGGACATCAATGTGCTGTAAAGGCAGGAATGGATTTTGCCAAAGGAAATGCCGTTGTTTCTATGGATGCGGATATGCAGCATCCTCCTAGATTGATTCCCGAAATGATAAAAAAATGGGAGAAAGGCTATGATATAGTTTATACCATAAGAGCCTATCCTAAAGAAATTTCTTTTTTCAAAAAAACAACTTCCAAATGGTTTTATAACTTTTTATCCAAAATATCGGATATTGATTTAACTAAAGGTGGTGGCTCTGATTTCAGATTGATGGACGCTTCCGTTATTGATATTATCCGAAATGTGAAGGAAGAAGACCTTTTCTTGAGAGGGTGGATGAATTGGGTCGGGTTTAAACAAACGGGAGTGAGTTTTGTTGCAGCTGAAAGATTATCAGGAGAGAGCAGCTACAATCTAAAGAAAATGATTAGTTTCGCATTTACAGGAATAACATCATTTAGTATAAAACCGCTTTATTTGGCGGCTTATTTAGGATTTTTCTTTTCCATATTGGCGGTATTCATTTATATACCTTATGTGGTGTATGCATTTTGGTCAGATACGGAAATTTCGGGTTGGGCATCTCTAATTATGACAATGGTCTTTTTTGGTGGAGTTCAGCTTATTATTCTTGGAATAATGGGGATTTATCTAGGGAAGATTTTTAAACAAGTTAAAGAACGCCCTAATTATATTATTAGAACAAAAAACTTTTAAACTAAATGGTTCTACTCTCGTTTGATATAGAAGAATTTGATATGCCCCTAGAATACCAAGGGGATATCCCTTTTGAGGAACAACTAAAAGTATCTCAAGAGGGACTAAAAAACATACTGGGAATATTAAGAAAACATCAAATAAAAGCGACTTTTTTTTCTACAGTAGTTTTCGCAGAAAATAGTCAGGATTTAATTCATCAGTTACTATCAGAAGGACACGAACTTGCCTCACACACTTGGTATCATTCAAAATTTGAAGATGCAGATTTAAAAAAATCAAAAGAACATCTTAGTTCTTTATTTAACACACAAGTGCTAGGACTAAGAATGCCTAGAATGCAACCTGTTAAAGAGAAAGAAGTAAGTAAAGCAGGGTATTTATACAACTCTTCTATCAATCCTACTTTTTTACCAGGGAGATACAATAATTTGCATATTTCTAAAACATACTTTAAAGAGAACAATGTTTGGCAAATACCAGCCTCTGTTTCTTTATTGAGAGTACCTTTATTTTGGCTTAGTTTTCATAATTTCCCAATATTTATATACAAACTACTGGCTAAATTTACTTTAAAAAGAGACGGCTATCTTAATATCTATTTCCATCCTTGGGAATTTTCTAATATTAGTAAAAAAAGTTACAAACTACCGTCCTATACTACCAAAAATACAGGAGAACTTATGGTAAAAAGATTTGATAATTTTGTATCTTGGCTAAAGAACAAGGGTGAAACATTTGTAACTTATAAAGAATTTTTAGCTGAAAAAACAAAATAATCATTATGAAAATAGCCTTCGATGCCAAAAGATTTTTTCATAATACCTCAGGGTTAGGGAACTACTCTAGAGATTTGGTAAGGATTTTGGCTTCAGAATTTTCGCAATATCAATACTATCTTTTAGCTGAAAAAATAAGTGAAAGAGGAAAAGATATTTTAACATTACCCAATGTTACTTTTAAAGAAATATCTAAAGGATTTTTAGCGAGGCAAAGGCAAATGGGAACTGATGCTCAGAATTTAAAAGCCGATATCTTTCACGGACTTTCTGGAGAGCTTCCTTTGATATGGAATGATAAAACAATTAAAAAAGTAGTAACTATTCATGATTTAATTTTCTTGCGTTACCCTCAATTTTATTCTTTCTTTGACAGAAAAATTCATTTTTGGAAATTTAAAAAAGCGGCTCAACAGGCAGATGTTATCATTGCCATTTCAGAGCAAACAAAAAGAGATATTATTAAATATCTAAATGTTTCGGAAAAGAAGATAAAAGTGGTTTATCAAGGCTGTCATAAAGCTTTTAAGAACCCACTAAGCCCCAGCGAACTTACTAAAATTGCTTTAAAGTATCAGTTACCAAAGCGTTTTCTACTAAATGTTGGCACGATAGAAGAACGGAAAAATTTACTTAATGTCATTAAGGCTTTAGACGGTACAGGTATCCCTTTAGTTGTAGTAGGTAGAAAAACAAAATATCAAAAAGAAGTTGATAAAGCACTAGCCCAAACCAAGGTAGAAGTCCATTTTTTAGAAAATGTATCTATGGAGGAACTAGCAGGGATTTATCAGTTGGCGGATATATTTATTTATCCCAGTTTTTTTGAAGGGTTTGGTATTCCTGTTATAGAGGCTTTATATTCAGGCACTCCTGTTATTACGAGTAATATAAGTAGTATGCCCGAAGCTGGTGGTCCAGATTCTACTTACATCAATCCGCAGAATATATCAGATATTAAATCCAAAATTCTATTTTTATGGAATAATGAAGCGGAAAGAAAACGCCGTTCAGAAAAAGGATTAGACTATGTGCAGAGGTTTAATGATAAAAATATAGCTACCGACTTAATGAAAGTCTATAAGGAGGTATTAAGTTAACTACAAGTTAAAATTAAAAAAGAATTTAAAATATTAAGTTCAAATTTGTATTTTTGTGCAAATCGTTACTTAAATAAAAAAAACAAAAAATAATGAGAATACTAATCGTTGGAAATGGAGGTAGAGAATCTGCTCTAGCTATGAAACTCAAAGATGATAAAAGAGTTACCCAAATGTATTTTGCTAAAGGCAATGCTACTACACAAGCCCTAGGTAAAACAGTACACGAGACAGATATTAAATACCTAAGAGATTTTGCTATCAAAGAAAAAATAGATTTAACCATTGTAGGACCAGAAGCTCCATTAGTAGACGGTTTAGTAGATGAGTTTAAAAAATTTGATTTAAAAGTTTTTGGTCCCAATCAAAAGGCAGCTAGTTTAGAAGGCAGTAAGGCATTTTCTAAAAAATTTATGCAAAAGCATGGAGTTAAAACAGCTGTTGCAAAAGTTTTTGATGCTTATGGAGAAGCCAAAGAATATTTGAAAAATAAAAATTATCCTTTAGTTATCAAAGCAAGTGGCTTAGCTGGAGGGAAAGGTGTAGTTATTTGTGAAGATTATGATGAAGCATTGGCTACCCTTGATGATTTTATGATTAGAAGAATCTACGGAGATGCAGGTATTAGAGTTGTGATAGAGGAGTATTTAAGAGGATTTGAGGCTTCTATTATCGCTTTCTCTAATGGTCAAGAACTTTTTCCTTGTATACCAGTGAAAGATTATAAGAAGGTAGGGAACGGAGATAAAGGAGCAAATACGGGAGGAATGGGTAGTGTGGCTCCAAGTCCAGAATTTACAGAAGCTCATATGGAAGACTTTAGGAAAAATATACTCAACCCAACTATGCAAGGGCTTAAGGCTGATGAACTTGAGTTTAAAGGGTTTATCTTCTTTGGTCTAATGGTAACAGCCGATGGTTGCTACTGTTTGGAATACAATATGAGATTAGGAGACCCTGAAACACAAGTGATTATGCCTTTATTAGAAAATAATCTTATTGATGTTATAGAAGATTGTTTAGAAGGTAAGGAAGTAGAGCTTAAATTTAAAGACGAAAAAGCCGTATGTTTGGTAATGTGTTCTGGAGGTTATCCTAGAAACATAGAAACAGGGTACGAAATTACAGGTTTAGATAAAGTGGAACACAGCCAAGTGCTATTTGCTGGAGCTACTAGACAAGGGGAAAGAGTAATTACTAACGGAGGGCGAGTGGTTAATTTTGTAGCCACAGCTCCAACTTATGAGGAAGCACGAAAGAAAGTTTATGCTGATGCCCATACAGTAAATTTTGATTATGCTTTTTATCGTGATGATATTGCTAAATTTTAATCAGATTATAATTATATAACCAAATATTAAAAAGTAATTATGTGAAATTTGTTAATAATTTCCATAGTTACTTTTTGTCTAAATAAACAATCTATGCAAAACGGAATTATCATATTAGACTTCGGTTCTCAGTACAACCAACTGATAGGAAGACGTATTAGAGAAATGGAAGTTTACTCTGAAGTGTTGCCTTACAATACACCTATTGAAGTCATATTAGAAAAGAACCCAAAAGGGATTATCTTATCTGGTGGACCTAGCTCTGTAAATGCGGAAAATGCCCATTTGGTAGACAAAGCTTTGTTTGAACAATCAATTCCTGTATTAGGAATCTGCTATGGTATGCAGTTAACGACTCATCTACTGGGAGGCACTGTTAAAAAAGGTATCAAAGGTGAATACGGCAAAGCTGAACTTAAAATACAACAATCGTCTAAATTATTTCAAGGAGTTTCGGAAGAATCTATCGTTTGGATGAGCCATTTTGATGAAGTAGAAGTCGTACCAGAAGGTTTTACCATTAACGCTAAAACAGAGGTAATTTCAGCTATTTCTAACGAAGATAAAGCCATTTATTGCGTTCAATTTCACCCAGAGGTTTCTCATACAGAAGAAGGTGTTAAAATGTTGGAAAACTTTGTCTTTAATATTTGTAAGGCAGAGAAAAACTGGAAACTTACTAGCTATATAGACCGTACTGTAGAAGAAATTAGACAAAAAGTTGGTAATCAAAAGGTGATATTAGGGTTATCTGGAGGTGTAGACTCTTCTGTAGCAGCGGTTTTAATCCATAAAGCTATTGGCTCTCAACTGACTTGTATTTTTGTAGATACAGGGCTTTTAAGAAAAAATGAAGCACAAAAAGTAATGGAGAATTATGGTTCTCATTTCAATCTTAACATTAAGCTGGTAGATGCTTCGGAGAGATTTTTATCAAAATTAAAAGGTGTTTCAGAGCCCGAACAAAAACGAAAAATCATCGGAAATGAGTTTGTAGCTGTTTTTGATGAAGAATCTCATAAAATAGAAGGTGCTAAGTTCTTAGCACAAGGAACGATTTATCCAGATGTGATAGAATCTCAATCGGTTAAAGGTCCATCTGCGGTTATAAAATCTCATCACAATGTAGGTGGTTTACCCGAAGATATGGAGTTTGAACTTTTAGAACCTTTGAGAGAGCTTTTCAAAGATGAAGTAAGAAAAGTAGGAGAGGAGTTAGGTATTCCGCATCATTTAGTCTATAGACATCCGTTCCCAGGACCAGGGCTAGGTATTAGGATTTTAGGTGAAGTAGATGCTGAAAAAGCTAAAATATTACAAGAGGCTGATGATATTTTTATAGAAGAACTTTATAAAAATGATTTATACGATAAAGTTTCTCAAGCATTTGTAGTATTACTTCCTGTGAAATCGGTAGGGGTAATGGGAGACGAAAGAACTTACGAATATACGGCTGTACTACGTTCTGCTAATACCATAGATTTTATGACGGCAACTTTTAGTAAATTCCCTTGGGAATTTTTGGAAAAGGTGTCTAATAGGATTATCAATGAAGTTAAAGGCATCAATAGAGTAGCTTATGATATCTCTAGTAAACCACCTGCAACCATAGAGTGGGAGTAAAATTTAAGTAAAAAAAAATAGATTATATGTTTTTAAATATTTTAGAACATTCATTCACTAAGAGTGTAGGTTCTGCGTGGGATAAAACTTATGAGAAATTAGAAGATTGGCAGTTGGCTATATTTTCTAATATCCCAAATTTTATTGTAGCTATTCTTGTTTTTACGGTATCTTTGTTTTTATCTAGGCTTATTTATAAACTCGTTATAAGTTTGCTTTACAAAACATCTCTGCAGGATTCTGCTAAGAATGTAATCGCTAGAATAGTTTCCGTAGGTGTTATTATGCTAGGTCTTATACTCGTTTTAGTTGTTCTCAACCTTAATGGAGTATTAAATACCATCTTAGCTGGTGCTGGAGTAATGGGATTAGCCGTTGGTTTAGCATTACAAGGTACATTATCTAATACTTTTTCTGGGATTGTACTTTCTTTAGTTAAAAATATTAGGATTGGAGATTGGGTGTCCTCAAATAATTTCTCTGGTCAAATTGTAGATATAGATTTTAGAATGACGACCATAAAAGATATAGATAATAATATTGTGTTGATACCTAATAAATTAGTGTTAGACTCTCCACTAAAAAATGCTTCTTTGACGTCTCAAAGAAGACTTATCCTAACCTGCGGTGTGGGGTATGAATCTGATTTAGATAAAGTTAAAGAAATTACTCTAGAAACAGTAAAAAAAACGGTTGAACACTTAGTAGAGGAAGAGGAAGTTGTTTTTCTCTATACATCGTTTGGAGATAGTGCCATCGATTTTGAATTGAGGTGTATGCTCAATGTTAGCTCTGGTTTGTTGGTAGCACAACAAAAAAGTAATCTTATTACTGCCCTAAAGAAAAGATTTGATGAGGAAGGCATCAATATACCTTTTCCTATTAGAACTTTCAAATTTGAACAATAAAGAAAAAAGCCTTACTTTTTAGAAAGTAAGGCTTCTTTTTTTATTTCATATCATACATCACCATTGCAGTCATCAGCTTAGGAGATATTAGAGTAGATTTTGGTGGCATTTTTTGATTTAAGTCGGAGATTTTAACTAAATCATTAAAACTCACAGGATAAACTCCAAAAGCAATTTGATACTCGTTTGAATCAACTTTATCTTTTAACTTTAATATCCCGTTAATATCAGAAGTTCCCTTTAGAAACTTAACTCTATCAGAAGTTTTAGAGTTTTCTATACCTAAAATTGGCTTTAGAATAAACTTTTCTAAAAGATAATGATCCATACTATCTAAGCCTTCTTCGGTAGGACGAAGTTCGTGCTTGATATGTAAACTATAAAACTTTCCATCTAAATACATACTGATATGGAATTTTTTAGAAGGAAAATACGGTACTTCTCCCTTTTCATAGATAAGGAAATCTTGCTCCAATCGTTCTAAAAAATCCTCCTTAGAAAATCCATTAAGGTCTTTTACCAATCTATTGTAATCGTGTATTTTTATAGATTGATTAGATACAATGAAACTATAAACGAAATTATACCCTTCTGTACCCAAGCTCTTTTTGTTTTTTTCTCTTTGTAATTTTGCATTCAATGCAGCAGAGCCAATTCTATGGTGTCCGTCGGCTATGTAGAAAGAATCTATTTGATCTATAACTTCTTTAAACTGTTGGAGTTTTAGACGATTATCTATTTTCCAAACTTTATGACAAATATTTTGGTCATCTTTGAAGTTTATAATAGGAATGTTTTTCTCCTCAAGGTTCATCAACATTTCTACCTTTGAATTCGCTGGATAAGTAAGGAGCACAGGTTCTGCTTGTAGTTCTACTTTACCAAGATATTCGGCTAACCTTTCTTTTTTATGTGTAATGGTAGCCTCGTGCTTTTTTATTTTACCATTCCAAAAATCCTCCACAGAAACCAATCCCAACAAACCTCTGAAAACAGTTTTATTAGGCATTATTTGCTCATATAAGTAGTAAGAAGCAGCATCTTGCATAAGATTATTCTTTGCTATTTCTTCGTAGTTATTTCTTACCTTTCTCAAATTCCTGTTCACATCTTTGGATTTACTGCATATATAGGGCTTTACCATATTGATGTAACTTCCCTCTACATTAGATTTTTCGGCTATTACATCGTCAGTATAGTTATCCAACGGGCGAGTGGGGAATATGTTGATGTACTCACTTCTTGGTCTTACTCCTTTAAATGGTTTGAATGTAGGCATTTTACGAATTAAAGTTTATAATTTGTTGGGCAAGTTCTGTTCCTATTCTTTCTTGAGCTTCAAGAGTGTTGCCTCCTAAATGAGGACTTAATGAAAGGCTAGGATTCATAAGTAAAGATAAAGAAGGCTCTGGTTCGTTCTCAAAAACATCTAGAGCAGCACCTGCTATTTTACCGTTTTCAATAAATTCTAGTAATGCTTCCTCATTAAGGACGCCACCTCTAGCCGTATTTACAATAAATACACCGTCTTTCATACGTTCATACTCAGCAGAATCTAGTATATATCCTTCTGTTTTAGGTGTGTTTATTGTAATGAAGTCAGACGAGGACAGTAACTTAGACAAATCGTTTGTAGTTTCTATTTCAAAATCAAGATTCCTCCCATCAAAAAAGTTGAGAGAAATAGTTTCTTTTCTAGCTTTTCTAGTGTAGGCTACGATATTCATTCCTAGGGCAATGCCTATTTTAGCCACTTCTTTACCAATACTTCCTAAACCGATAATTCCTAACGTTTTTCCTGAAAGCTCCACCGCTTTAGTGTAGGCTTTTTTCAAATCTTTAAACTTGGTATCTCCTTCTAGAGGCATCATTCGGTTAGATTCGTGTAAAAATCTCGCCAAAGAGAAGAAATGAGCAAATACCATCTCTGCCACAGATTTAGACGAAGCTAAAGGGGTATTGATGACTTTAATACCTTTGGATAAAGCATAATCTACATCTATATTATCCATTCCTACACCACCTCTACCTATTATTTTGAGGTTAGGGCAGGCATCTATTAAGTCTTTTCTTACTTTGGTGGCACTTCTTACAAGAAGTACATCTATATTATTTTCATTTATAAAGTTGGCTAATTGTTCTTGAGCCACACGATGCTCAACAAACTCTATCCCTGCATTTTTTAACATGGCAATCCCTGCATTGGACATACCATCGTTAGCTAATACTTTCATATTACTCATTTACTATTAGTCTAAAGATTTCATAACATCTACCAACACTTGTACACTTTCTAGCGGAAGTGCATTGTAAAGGCTGGCTCTATAACCACCAATGCTTCTATGTCCATTAAGTCCATTGATGCCTGCTTCTTTCCATAGAGCATCAAACTTTTCTTTTTTAGACTCATCAGTCAATTTAAAGCTTACATTCATCATAGAACGGTCTTCTGTAGAAGCAAAACCTTCAAACAGAGGGTTTCTATCTATTTCGTTATAGATAAGTTCGGCTTTAGCTTTATTTTTAGTTTCGGCAGCTGCAATTCCTCCGTTTTGTTCTAAATGTTGTAGCGTAAGCAATGAGGCATAAACGGCAAAAACAGGAGGTGTATTGAACATAGACTCCTTTTTGATGTGCAGAGAATAATCCAAATAAGAAGGAATATCTCTTTGTGTTCTTCCTAAAACATCTTTCTTTACAACCACTAATACTGTCCCCGCTGGTCCCATATTTTTTTGTGCTCCAGCATAGATTAAATCAAACTTAGAAAAGTCTAGTTGTCTAGAGAAAATATCCGAACTCATATCACACACCATTGGAACTTCCACTTGAGGAAACTCTTTCATTTGAGTACCATAAATGGTATTATTAGAAGTACAATGGAAATAATCAAAATCTTTTCCCACAGTATAGTTTTTAGGAATATAGCTGTATTGGTCGGCTTTTGATGAGGCTACAATTTCTATATTTCCTAATTTTTGTGCTTCTTTTATTGCCCCTGCAGCCCAGGTCCCCGTATCTAGGTAAGCGGCTTTACCAGTAGTGGTAAGCAAATTAAAAGGAACCATAACAAACTGCAAACTAGCACCTCCTTGTAAAAATAAGACTTCATAATCATCATTAAGATTCATTAGTCTTTTTACAATAGCTCTAGCTTCATCCATCACCGCTACAAAATCTTTGGAACGGTGAGAGATTTCTAATAAAGATAAGCCTAATCCGTTAAAATCAAGCACGGCTTCCGCTGATTTTTGAAAAACCTCTTGCGGGAGTATGCACGGACCAGCACTAAAATTATGTTTTTTATTCATTTTTATTTTCTATTAGATTATTTCTATTTAAAACTAAAACGCCCGCTATTTAGAGTTAATAGCGAGCGATATTGGGGTGTCTATTCACCGTGTAGAAATGCTTTCTTAGATAATAATTGTTCTTCTGTTTCTACATTATCTTCATCTGGGATACAACAATCTACAGGACATACAGCAGCACATTGTGGTTCTTCGTGGAAGCCTTTACATTCTGTACATTTGTCCGAAACTATAAAATAGACATCATCATTTACTGGCTCTTGTGGAGCATCTGCATCTATCGTAAGCCCAGAAGGCAATGTTACCATTCCTTTTAGTTCTGTTCCGTCAGAAGCACGCCAATCTACAGCTCCTTCATATATTGCATTATTAGGACATTCTGGCTCACAAGCCCCACAGTTAATGCATTCGTCAGTGATTATGATTGCCATTCTTAATAAATTTTTAAATTTGCACAAAGTTATCATATTTTTATACAAAATACCAAATGAATATCAGTATTAAAATTTCAGGTTTAGCTCAACTAGGACTTTTCATAAATCAATTTTTAGAAAAAACAGAAGAGTGTTATTCACAAGAAGAAGCTCTGTTTTCAGCGAAACTAAGCCGTGCAGAAATAGAAAATCCTTGGTTTACTCAAGACAGTTTACGGTTTGCATTAAAGCAATGGGCAGATTTATTAACCGAAGAAAACCTTAATAATTGGGTAAATAGCTATCCCGGAACCAAAGGCGGTAAAAAAGTAGGGTTGATTTTAGCAGGAAATATTCCTTTAGTTGGATTTCACGATGTTATCACAGTTGTACTTAGTGGGCATACCCCTGTTATTAAAATGTCTTCTAAGGATAAACAAATTTTACCTTTTCTTTTGGAAAAATGGGCTTCACTTTCTGAAGGTATAGAATATCAGTTGGTAGAAAAACTAGAGAATTACGACGCTGTAATTGCCACAGGAAGTAATAACACAGCGAGGTATCTAGAATATTACTTTAAAAGCAAACCAAATATTATTCGTAAAAATAGAACTTCGGTGGCGGTTCTTTCGGGGAAAGAAACAGATAAAGAATTACAACTTTTAGCCGAAGATATTTTTAGATATTTTGGTCTAGGTTGTCGCAATGTTACAAGGCTTTTCATTCCTCAAGATTTTAAATTAGAGCGTTTGTTTGAAAACTTTGTAGGGTTTCAGGATATTATCAATCATCACAAATACGCCAACAATTACGACTATAACCGAGCGGTTTATCTCCTAAATCAAGAAAATTTTTGGGATAATAATTTTGTGATGCTTAAAGAAGATACTCAACTTTTCAGTCCGCTTTCGGTAATTAACTTTAGCCGTTATGATAATCTTGCAGAGGTTGAGGCTTTCCTAAATGAAAACCACGAAAATATACAGTGCATTGTAAGTCATCTCTGTTTGAATAGAGGAGAAGTAGGCTTTGGTGAGGCTCAAACTCCTAGTTTGAATACTTATGCAGATGATATAGATACTATGGCTTTTCTAAGTGCCATAGACTAATGGGAATGAATTAAATTTGTTATATTTGTCAAAATTAAAAAACAATCTTATGGAATATTCTAATGATTTACTAGTGGCACAGGCTACAGATGTTGAAAAAGCAACATTCTACAAGAAAACTTATACTCACTTAGCATTAGCGGTATTGGCTTTTGTGGTGGTAGAGAGTCTTCTTATTAGTGTAGTCCCTGAAGAAACCATCATTTCTATGATTTCTCAGAAGTATATTTGGCTTTTGATATTAGGAGGCTTTTGGTTAGCTTCTATTTTGGCGAACAAATGGACGCTTTCGCAAGATAAGGGTACGTAGTATATGGGCTTAGGGGTCTATGTATTGCTAGAGGCAGTTATTTTCTTACCGATGATTTACATTGCAATGTTTTATAGCGACCCAACTCTAATACCGCAAGCGGCTATTATTACTTTAGCTTTGTTTGGTGGACTTACAGGAGTAGCGTTTACCAGCAAAAGAGATTTTTCGTTCCTAAGAAATATCATTGTAGTGGGTGGTTTTGTAGCTTTAGGACTTATTGTAGCTGGAGCTCTTTTCGGGTTTAACCTTGGGCTTTGGTTCTCTGTAGGTATGGTACTTTTGGCATCAGCAAGTATCTTATACGAAACACAAAAACTACAATTTACTTATACCAAAGAGCAGTATGTAGGAGCTTCTCTACAACTGTTTGCCTCTGTAATGCTTCTGTT
Source organism: Riemerella anatipestifer (assembly GCF_009670965.2). NCBI lineage: Bacteria > Pseudomonadati > Bacteroidota > Flavobacteriia > Flavobacteriales > Weeksellaceae > Riemerella > Riemerella anatipestifer. The sequence goes on from NZ_CP073239.1 coordinate 2,032,544, forward strand.
CTGGTATGTATTAAGAATTTTAATGTCTAGAAGAGATTAAAAGTATTTTGCTTAAAAAAGATAAAAAATCCTGAACCAAACAGTTCAGGATTTTTTTTAGACTTCTTCAATTTTAACTTCTGACGAACTTGCCGATGCTTTCCAGCAGTTGTGGACGGTCGTCTAAGGCGATTTGGGCTACGGCGTAAAACTCCCGAACCCAATCAGAAAGGGTGGCAAAGGCTTTGTTTTTCTGTTGGGTGGCATCTTGGCTTTCGCCTTTTTCTTTTTCGTAAGCCGCACGGAGGGTTTCTACTTGTTGGATTTGTGCGATTTGAGCATCGACCACCGCTTTATTGATTTTGAATTTTTCTAACAGTGGTTGGGCTTCGCTGTGGCTTTGGGCTTGTTCGTAAAAGGTTTTGATTTCTTGCATTGCTTTGAGATAAGCGGCGGACAAACTGCCATCGAGGGCGAGGGTTTTCCAAAGTTCGTTTTTTTTCATTAGGGCGACTTTGGCTATTTTGCGGTGCTTGCTGTAGGTTTTCTTTAGAACATCAAAGGCGTCTGAAAACCGGGCATAGGCTTCTTTTTCTTCGGCGGTTTCTTGTTGGTTTTGGTTGTAGAGTTGCTGGGTTTGGTCGAATAGGGCTTTGCCTTCGGCGATTTTGGTATCATCGTAGCCATAGTCTGCCAGTTCGGTTTTTAAATCTTGTACCTCGTCTAAATTGGCGAATAATACGCGGTAGTTTTCGAGGTACTGGAGTTCGGAAATTCTTTTTGCTCTGTTCATAGTAGTAAGATTTAGTGATTAATATTTAGTTTATTAAATTATTTTTAATTTTTCGCTCAAAAACCACTCATTCTTCTATCGCCCCGAGCCGTTTTCGTATTTTTCACCAACAATTTAGGTCGCCCATTATCATTCTTCTATCGCCCCGCGTCATTCTTGTATCGCCCACCAACTTTTTGGGTCGCCCCACGCCGTTGGTCTATTGCCCCGAGCCTTTCTTGTTCTGCCCTTGCTTATTTTCGTATTGCCCACACCTATTTTTGAGTTGCCCTAAGTGGTTTTGATGGTTTGCGGGTTAAAGGTAATAATTTTTTTGGAAAGTTATAGCAATTAGTGTATTCTATATCTAGATTGAGTATCTGTTGGTTATTCTATTGAATTATTTTTTGATCTTTTAAAATGCTATAAGTTATTTTTTTTCTTATATCTGCCATTTTTATGTCATTCATATCCATATTCAATGCAAAAATCCAAATATTATTTTTTGTTTCTATATAACCTATATTCCAGCCTATATTGTTTCCCCAGCCTGTTTTTGAATGAATGATATAATGTTCTGTAGAGTCTGTAATCATTATTTTTTTTACGCTCTCTTGAATGTTTTTATCAAATGGTAATTTATTATTTATGAGTTTTTCAAGAAAAACAATTTGTTCATTTGCCGAAATAGCAAGAGTACCATCAAGCCAAAATTTGTCAATTTTACTCCCAATTTTCTTATTCCCATAGTTTGATTTTGTAAGCCATTTTTGCATTTCTTTTTGTCCCGTTCTACGAGCCAATTCTTGGTAAAACCATACACATGAAATAGGCAATGCGGATTTCATGGTTTGATCTTTATTCCAAGATTCATATCCTCGGTCTATTCCGTCCCATTGAATTGTGTCATTTACATCTGTAACAGACAATACCTGTAATGCAATCATAGAGTTTAGAATTTTAAAGGTGGAAGCAGGTGTATATTTTTTATCACTTCTCTCTTGATTGTAAATTAGAGTTTCATTTGAATTTAACTTTTTTAGTACAAATGTCCCGTTTACATTATTATCTTTAAAAAAAGACTTCCAATTATTTTTACTCTTATTGTGATGGCAACTAATGAATTCTATAAAAATCAAAATAACTGTGCCTACTATTTTTGTTTTCATATTAAAGTCTATTTTTGAGAATACCAAGGACTTGTTTTTCTCTTATTGAGAAAAGCAAATATACAACTTTTTTTGTAAGTAAGAGTATATTATTATTTACTTATTTTTGCTTCCTAAATTATTTGCGTGTCTTAATATGGATTTAAACCAACTTTTCACCAATCAAAGAACAGGTAACGACCCTAATACCAAAGTTTCTCGAAACGATTTCCAAAGGGATTATGATAGAATTATATTCTCTTCGGCTTTCAGAAGGTTGCAAAATAAAACGCAAGTGTTCCCATTGCCAGGGAGTGTTTTCGTGCATAATAGGCTTACGCATTCGTTGGAGGTTTCTTCTGTTGGGCGGAGTTTAGGAAGTCTAGCGGGAGCTTTCTTGGTGGAAACTTATAAGAACGATTTATCCGAAACAGCAAAACACTTCTATACTTATCAGCTAGGAGAGGTTATCGCAGCGGCTTGTCTTTGCCACGATATAGGTAACCCTGCTTTTGGACATTCGGGAGAAGATGCCATCGCAAGTTATTTCGCTAGAAATGAAAGTGAACTCAAACCTAAATTCGCACCGAATGAATGGGCAGATTTTATCAATTTTGAAGGAAATGCCAATGCGATAAGAGTGCTTACCAATAAGCAAGTAGGAAAGGAAAAAGGAGGCATTCAACTTACCCATACTACTTTAGCGAGTATCGCAAAGTATCCTTGTGAGGCGATAGCTAAAGATAAAAGTGTTCTGCACCGAAAGAAGTTTGGATTCTTCCAAAGCGAAAAAGAAACTTTTAAGCACATTGCCGAAAATACAGCGATGATACAGGAAACTCAAAATCCGTTAGGCTACAAAAGACACCCTTTTGTGTGGTTGGTAGAAGCGGCAGATGATATTTGCTACAATATCATAGATATGGAAGATGCCCATAGATTGGGGATTGTAAATACTTCGGATTGTAAAAATTTGTTTTATGATTTAATAAAATCCATAGAGATTGACACTAAAAAGATAGACCAAAAACTAAGTGTAATTACGGATAGTAACGAGCAAATTTCTTATTTAAGAGCTAAAGTCATCAACTCTTTAATTAACAAGTCTATTGAAATATTTAAAGATAATGCGGTAGATTTATTAGAAGGGAATTTTGCTAGTTCGTTGCTTGGCATTTACCAAAAAGAAAATGATGCCCTCCAAAAGATAGAGAAATTTTCCGTTGAAAAAATATATAATCATAAGGCGGTAGTAGAGATTGAAAACGCGGGTTATAATGTAATGTATGAGTTGCTAAATCACTTTATTCCTTCGGCGGTTCTAGCCCCTTCGGAGCGAAAAGGTTATGATAAAAAGGCTCTTCAGCTAATTCCTAATCAGTTTAGGGTAGAGGAGGGAAGTGTGTATCAAAAAGTATTGGGCGTACTAGATTTTGTAAGCGGTATGACGGATAACTACGCCACCGACCTTTACCGAAAAATTAAAGGGATTGATATTGGTATGACGATGTAGTACGGTAATAATCCTAAAACTTATTTTGTATCTTTGCTTGGCAAAATAATAAAAGTATGGTAGAAACATTTGAAGACGACGCAACTAAAGACCCTTATCATTCGTTTAGAGAGAAACTAAATGAAGCCCACGATTTTCCTTCGGATTATCTTTTTAAATTTATTTTCCCTAATGATAAGGCTAAACTTACAGAAATTTATCAGATTTTTGATAATACTCAAAACTCCATATCTACCAAGGAAAGCAAGAACGGTAAATATATCTCTGCCAGTATCCAAGCGTTTGTTCTAGATGCAAATCAGGTGATTAACCTTTATAAAGAAGTTCATAAGATAGAAGGCGTAATAATGCTATAAATCACGTTTAAAGTAAGAAAGGAATATTACTCCTTTCTTACTTTAAAATTTTTATGCCCTTCATAAGGTGCAAAATAACCTAGATTCCAATAAGATTGTAGTAGAGACTCTACAAATTCATCGTGTCTATTTCTGTATGGGTCGTAAGGTTCTTTTATATCTACATCAGCAATATTCCCCTTTACATTCCACCAGAAAGCACTCCAGCCTCCTCTTAATTCTTTTATAATATCGTACACGCTCTTGCCTGTGGCTCTGTACATTAGTTTGGCAAAAATACGACCTTCGGAGGTGGTTAAATCTCTTAGTTTTTTTTCGTAGGCTTGTGCAAGTTCTTCTTGTTTAGCTTTTATGTATTTTCTTTTTTCAGATTTATCATCAAGACGAGAGGTGTAGTTATTTATTTCGTTATATTGTTCTAAAGCAGTGATAAATAAAGGGTAAACTCGGTTCAATTTTTTACTTAAAAAGAAATAATAATTTTTATCTAACTGATTATTAAATCTAGGCTTGTTTGGAATAACTACTTCATCTAAAACGATTACTGTTTCGCCCTCAATTTCGTAGATTTTAGCTTGTTGTTTCGCATCGTAATAATAGTAATTTCCGTAGTCATCTTTCTTGAGTAATTCCTTTGGATATTGTGATAGCGCCTTTACAACAAGGGTATCCTTTTGTGCTTTAGACATAAAACCGATACACAAAAAAATAATCAGTAGATTTATTTTAAAATTCATTACTTTTACCTTCTCAAAATAAAAACTGTTTAATATCAAAAATTATTCCTTTTTATGAAATTTGAAAAGAAATCTTTAAAATTTTTAGAACAATACCTTAATACAGCTTCTCCTACTGGATATGAACACGCTGGACAGAAACTATGGATGGATTACATCAAGCCCTATGTAGATGAAGTAAGAACAGACCATTATGGGACAGCTTACGGAATCATCAATCCTGATGCATCGTTTAAAGTAGTTATAGAAGCTCACGCTGATGAAATTTCTTGGTATGTTAATTATATTACTGAAGATGGACTTATCTATGTAATTAGAAATGGTGGTTCAGACCAAAGTATTGCTCCATCTAAAGTAGTGAATATACACGGAGAAAAAGGCATTGTAAAAGGTGTTTTTGGGTGGCCCGCAATACATACTAGAGCTAAACAGGAAGAGCCTGTACCTAAAATAGAAAATATCTTTATAGATTGTGGAGCTAAGTCTAAAGAGGAGGTAGAAAAAATGGGCATCTATGTTGGTTGTATGATTACTTACCCTGATACCTTTTTTGAACTTAACGACCGCTATTTTGTCTGTCGTGCTTTGGATAATAGAATAGGCGGTTTTATGATAGCCGAAGTAGCTAGACTACTAAAAGAAAATAAAAATAAACTGCCATTTGGATTGTATATTACCAATTCTGTACAGGAGGAAGTTGGGCTTTACGGTGCCGAAATGATAGCCAATACCATTAAACCTAATATCGCTATCGTAACCGATGTTACCCACGATACTACGACGCCTTTTATTGATAAGAAAAAAGAAGGAGAGCAAAAATGTGGCGATGGACCAGTGGTTTTCTTCGCTCCTAGTGTACATCATAACATTAGAACTCTAATTACAGATACCGCTAAAGCTAAAAAAATTCCTTTCCAAAGAGCAGCTTCTAGCCGTGTTACAGGGACAGATACTGATGCTTTTGCTCATTCTAATGGTGGTGTACCGTCTGCACTTATTTCGCTTCCGTTAAGATATATGCATACTACGGTAGAGATGGTGGATAAAACTGATGTGCAAAATGTAATTAAACTCATTTATGAAACACTTCTTAAAATAACTCCTGAAATGGAACTGAAGTATCATAAGTAAATTTATTATTTATCATACATATGTAGTTTATCTGAAAAAATACCTAAATTATGAATAATTTACAGCTATTAGAAAAATCGTGTTCTGAAATAACGGAACAGATAAAAAAAATAGGACAGGATAGAAATAGTAATTATGTAATAGATGGTATTATAAATCCCAAAAAATATATTAGCGCAAAATATAGATTACTGTGGATTTTAAAAGAAGCTAACTCCGAAATGGACTCGTGGAGTTATATAAAAAAATTTAAAGATAAAGATTGGTTATATCTTTGTGGTAAAAGTATCCCTACACTAAGGAGAATCATTTATGCTAGCTATGGAATATTGAGAGCTTGTGAATGGGGAGATATACCAGATGCAGGTAATGAAAAGGCTTTTGAACCACTAGAAGAAATAGCTTTGATAAATATAAAAAAAATACCAGGGCATGGTACATCTACTAGTAGCGAAATACAACAAGCATACTATGACTATAGAAGTATTTTAAAACAACAAATAGATTTATATGACGCAGATATTGTGATATTTGGAAATACAATGAACTACTTTTATAAGGAGGATTTTGAAGGTTTAGTACAAGCAGAAAAACAAATTACAGACTATAGAACTCATTTTTATGATACAGGCAAAAAATTATATATACATGCTTGGCATCCAGCGGCAAGAGGCAGAGGATTTACTGACAAATCTTATGTGACAGATTTATTAGGAATTGTTAAAAACTGGAAAAAAGAATAACCAAAACCAATTATCTCATTCAAATTTGTAACAGATAATATAATAAAATAGGAGAGAATTATTGTTTCCTGTGAGGAAAGATATAAAAATAATATCTTAAATTTGCGACTATATGCATGAACAAGTAGTTTTAGTAAATCCTAAAGATGAGGTTTTAGGTGTGATGGAAAAACTCCAAGCGCATAGAGGTGGCTTTTTGCATCGTGCTTTTTCGGTTTTCTTATTCAATACCAAAGGAGAAATGCTGCTCCAGAGGAGGGCGGGGGTTAAGTATCATTCACCTAAACTTTGGACTAACGCGGTTTGTTCTCACCCAAGATTAGGAGAAAGTTACAAGGCTGGAGCTCAGAGAAGGCTCATTGAAGAGTTGGGTATTGATGCTGATATTTCCGAAAAATTCAGTTTCATTTATAAAGCCGAGGTTGGTGATAATCTTTGGGAACACGAGCTAGACTATGTGTTTACAGGGATTTACGAAGGTGATTTTAATCTTAATCCTGAAGAAGTTTCGGAGGTAAGATATATCTCTATGGAAACTTTAGACAAAGAGTTAGAGAATAATCCAAAACAATTTACAGAATGGTTTAAAATCATTCTCAAAGAGTATAAACAAAAAATGTTGAAATAATTTAATAATAAAAGTAATAATGAACAAAACAGCTTTATTTAACAAACATGTTTCGCTAGGCGCAAAAATGGTTCCTTTCGCTGGGTTTGAAATGCCTGTGCAATATTCTGGAGTAACAGAAGAACACTTTGCCGTAAGAGAAAAAGTAGGAATTTTTGATGTTTCTCATATGGGGCAATTCTTCATAGAAGGTGCTGGTGCTAAAGAACTTCTACAATATGTTACCTCTAATAATGTAGAGGTTTTAGAGAATGGCAAGGCACAATACTCTTGTCTTCCTAACGGAAAAGGTGGAATTGTAGACGACTTAATTGTTTACAAAATGGAAAACCAAAAGTATTTTGTAGTAGTAAATGCGTCTAACATAGATAAAGATTGGCAACATATCTCTAAATACAACGAGAAATTTGGAGCTAAAATGACTAATGCTTCAGATGAAATTTCTCTTATTGCAATACAAGGTCCTAAAGCATTAGATACTTTACAAAAACTAACAAATACTCAACTTGCGGATATTCCTTACTATCATTTTACCGTAGGAAGTGTAGATGGTGTGGCTGATGTTATTATTTCTAATACAGGCTATACCGGAAGTGGCGGCTTTGAAATTTATTTCAAAAATGAGTACGCTGAGCAAATTTGGGACGCTCTGACTAAGGCAGGAGAAGAGTTTGGACTTATTCCTTGTGGGTTGGCGGCTAGAGATACCCTTCGTTTAGAAAAAGGATTCTGTCTATATGGAAACGATATAGATGATACTACTTCTCCGTTAGAAGCAGGGCTAGGCTGGATTACCAAGCTAGATACAGAATTTGTAGATAGAGATTTTCTGGCTCAACAAAAAGAACAGGGGATTACGAGAAAATTAGTAGGTTTTGAAATGCAAGAAAAAGCCATTCCAAGACACGACTATCCTGTTGTAGATTCAGAAGGGAATATAATTGGTAAGGTAACATCGGGAACAATGAGTCCTATGAAAAAAATCGGTTTAGGATTGGCTTATGTTGACCAACCTCATTTTAAATTAGGTAGTGAGATTTTTATTCAGATTAGAAATAAAAATGTACCTGCAAAAGTGGTTAAAATACCTTTTGTTTAATGAGTTATTTACCCTAAATAAAAGCTTCGCCTCGAATAAAATTCGAGGCGAAGCTTTTTTATAATTAAAGTATTCTTTTAAGAAAGAATAACATTACCTGTCATTGCTTCAGGTTTTTCTATATTCATTACTTTTAAGATACTTGGTGCAATATCTCCCAATTTACCTGGAGTTAAATTCCATACTTTGTCTTTATCCATAACAATAAGAGGAACTAAATTCGTAGAGTGTTGTGTATTAGGACTACCGTCAGGATTTATCATAACATCAGAGTTTCCGTGGTCAGCTAGTATAAATACGGTATAACCATTTTCGTAAGCCGTAGTAGCTACTCTTTCTATACATTTATCTACGGTTTCGGCTGCTTTTACAGCTGCTTCAAAAACGCCAGTATGCCCTACCATATCAGTATTAGCAAAGTTAAGACAAACGAAATCTGCCGTTTTATTCTCTAGTTCAGGTACAATTTTGTTGGTAATATCATAAGCAGACATTTCTGGTTTAAGGTCGTAGGTAGCCACCTCTTTAGGACTTGGGCATAAGATTCTTTTTTCAGCATTAAATTCTTTCTCTCTACCGCCTGAAAAAAAGAAAGTTACATGAGGATATTTCTCTGTTTCCGCGACTCTTATCTGTGATTTCCTGTTTCGTTCTAATACCTCTCCTAAAGTATCATTTAAAACTTCTTCATCAAAGACTACCTTTACCTCTTTAAAATCTTTATCATAATTGGTAAGTGTGATGTAATGGAGTTTTAGTGGTGTCATACCAAAATCAGGAAATGCTTTCTGAGAAAGAACTTCAGTAATTTCTCTACCTCTATCGGTTCTAAAATTAAAACAGAATACCACATCATCATTTTCTATCTTTGAAATCGGATTTCCGAGTTCATCTACACAAAGAATAGGTTTCAAAAATTCATCAGAAATGCCTTCTTGATAAGATTTTTCTATGCTCTCTACTACATTTCTGCTAGGTTCTCCTACAGCGTTTACCATCACATCATAAGCCAATTTCACCCTTTCCCATCTGCGGTCTCTATCCATTGCGTAGTATCGCCCCACAACACTAGCAAGCTTTCCTGTGGTACTTTGCATATGCTCTGTAAGCTCTTTTATGAAACCTTTTCCTGAGTGAGGGTCGCAGTCCCTACCGTCTGTAAAGGCGTGTACAAAAACATTATCTTTTAATCCAAAATCACTTGCTGCAGACAATAATCCTTTTAAATGGTTGATGTGAGAGTGAACTCCACCATTGGATACTAAACCAATAAAATGAACTTTTTTACCATTTTCTTTGGCATAACTAAAGGCTTCTAAAATAGCCTTTTCTTGACCTAAGGTTTTATTTTCCACCGCCATATTGAGTTTTACCAAATTCTGATAAACCACTCTTCCTGCTCCTAAATTCATGTGTCCTACCTCAGAATTTCCCATTTGTCCGTCTGGTAACCCTACGGCTAAGCCACTAGCTTCTAATGTGGTATTAGGAAATTTACTGTAACAGCTATCCATAAATGGTGTGTGTGCTTGGGCAATTGCAGAAACTTTATCATCTGTACCTAACCCCCAACCGTCTAATATTGCTAAAAGTACTTTTTTTGACATAATATGTTGTATTTTCCTACAAAATTACAAATTAAAACTTTTATGATAAGATATGTTTAATATCATATTTACACATAATTCTACTGAAGCATATGGTTCTCTTAGACTTCGCAAGTTGTTTAAATAATAAGTTTTGCTTATTTTCGTTCCTTTAAATAAATACTAAAAATCTCATTTTAAAATCAAGATGAATAAAAATAAAATATGGATAGCTACGGCTGTGCTTTTTTTCGGACTTTCGGAAGGACAACAGTCGGCTATTTTTAGTCAAAAAAATGCTTTTTCTTCGGATTTAGCGAGCCAGCTCTACACAACTAAAGTTTTTGCGGCTTCTCAATATCAATACACTCAGCAATATCTTTATCATCAGTCTTTAACTCAATCTCAAAAAGAAATAGCTGGGTTTTACACTCATTTGATTGATGTTATTTTACAAAATCCTTATGCGGAAAAAGGGTTAGATACCTTTATTGCAAACCACCCTAATACAGAACATTTTGCAGAGGGACAAGCTCCTTTAGCCGATTTCTATTTAATAAAAAAAGACTTTCCAAAAGCATTAGAAATACTTAATAAATTAAATGTTAATCATTTATCATCTTCGGAACAGACCCAACATTCTTTAAAGCTGGGGTATGCTAAGTTTATGTCTGGCGATTCAAAAGCCGCTATTAAGGATTTGGAGAACGCTTACACTTCTTCTGAAGATTCAGAAAAAGGAGATATAGCCTATATGCTGGGGCATCTGTACTACACAGAAGGGCAAATAGGAAAGGCTTTTGAATACTTTAACGAGATTAAAGACAAGGAAAAATACAGCAAAATAGTAAAGCCTTATTTTGTTCAGATGTATTTCAATGATAAAAACTATGATTTAGCAATAGCTGAAGGAGAAACGCTTTTAAAAGAAAATTTAAGTAGTTCTTACAAATCTGAAGTTCATAAAATAATAGGAGAAAGCTATTTTATGAAAGGAGAATACAGAGCCGCATACCCTCACCTAAAAATATTTTTGGATTCTAAAGAAGCTCCTAGCGAGTCCGATTTATACGAAATGGGGTTTGTAGCAGCACAAATGGGTTTGTATGATGAAGCGGTATCCTATTATAATCAGTTAGTTAATAGTCAGTCTGCTTTATCTCAAAATGCTTATTATCAATTGGGAAATGCTTATTTAGAAACCAATAAAAAGCAGGAAGCTCTGTCTGCCTTCCGTTCTGCTTATCAGATGTCCTATGATGCTAAAGTTAAAAAGTTGGCTCATCTACAATATGCTAAATTAAGTTACGATATAGGAAATCCTTATGAATCTTCGTCTTCGGTAATACAATCTTATATCCACGGCTATAAAGATAGTTCTCCAGAGATGCAGACTTTATTGGTGAAATCTTATCTTTATTCGGGTAATTATAAAGAGACTTTAAATGCTTTAAATCAGCTCAATGCCAAAACTACTGAAACAGATAAAATAGAGCAAGAGGTAGCCTATCTATTAGGGACGGAAGAATTTAATAAAGGAAATTACAAAGAAGCCGAACTATATTTTAAAAAGAGTTTGAAGTTTAACCATAATCAAGAGTTTTATCTAAAGGCTCAATATTGGTTGGCACAGACTTATTATCAGTTGGAAGATTACCCTTCGGCTATTAGTTATTTTGAAAAACTACAAAAGACAGAAGGTAGCTTTGATGAACGCTCGCAAATCAATTATGATTTAGGATATGCTTACTTTAAGAATAAAGATTTCGGTAAAGCTAAGGAGTGTTTTAAACTTTACCTTAAAAATCCTAAAGCAGAGTTCAAAGCTGATGTGGAACTAAGACTAGCCGACACACACTATGCTGATAACGAACTAAACGATGCTATCGCTATTTATAACAATGCCGAAACAACCGATGAATACACTCTGTTCCAAAAGGCAATGGCGTTAGGTTTTAAAGGTGATACTGAAGCTAAAATTTCAGAAATGAAAAAGCTAGCTGCTCAGTATCCTAACTCGGAGTATAAAGATGATGCTTTGTACGAAATAGGCACTGCTTATGCCGCTAATGATGAGTTTGCTCTTTCTAGCGAATACTTTGATAAAGTGGTTAAAACCAGTACAGATACTCATTTGGTAGCCAATGCAGAAATTTATATGGTACAAAATGATATCGAACAAAACCAAGAAGCCAAAGCGTTTTCTGGAATAAAAGCGTTAGCTAAAAAATACCAAAATACCGTTTATGCAGATAAGGTGTTAGTGGTGGCTCGTCCTCTTTATTTAAAAATAGGAGATACGGCAGGTTATCAAGATTTTGCTAAGAATTTAGGAGTTAGTCTAGACAAATCTGAAATAGACGAAATTAACCTATCTGCCGCAAGACAGCTTTACGCCAAAAAGCAGTACGAAAAAGCAATCCCTTACTATGAGAAATATTTAGCACAAAATGTTTCTAGCAATACAGCCTTCCAAGCTCAATACGAACTGGGAGAATCTTATTATCAAAATGGAGATGATGCCAAAGCACTTAAATCATTCAATTTTGTAACGGCTTACCCTAATGATTATCAGGAGGAAGCAAGACTTCGTTCTGCTCAAATTCTTTTATCTAAAAATAAAGGAGAAGAAGCTGCAGGACATTTAGCCAAGTTAGTAGATTCTAATAACCCAAAAATAAAATCTTTTGCTCAACAAGAGTTGATGAAATATTATGCTGATAAAAAAGACTTCGCTAAAGCAGAAACTTATGCAGGTTTAATTTTAAGTAATACCAAAAACTCGCCTGCAGTGTTAGAACAAGCTAAAGTCATTAAAGCTAGAAGTCTTATGAACCAAGGAAAAGACAAAGAGGCTCAAAAATCTTATACAGATTTAGAAAAATCATCTAACCCTAGCGTAGCGGCGGAAGCCCTTTATGCTAAGGCTTATTATCAAAATAAAACTAAAGCCTTTAAAAATAGTAATGAAAGTATCTTTAAACTCGCTAATAATTATGCTTCGGAGGAATATTGGGGAGCTAAATCTTTGGTATTGATGGCTAGAAACTATTTGGCGTTAAAGGACAAATATCAAGCGAGTTATACCTGTGACCAAGTGATAGCTAACTATCAAGACTTCCCTGATGTAGTGGCAGAAGCTAAGGAAGTTAAAAAAATGATTAAATAATTTTTAGCGATTAAAAAACTAGAATTGAAAATGAACAAACATAAAATAATAGCACTAATATTGTTAGGTTGGGGAGGTATTTCGTTGGCTCAGATTAAAGAGGAAAAGCTTATCCTAGACCGCAAAAGAGAGCCTGAAGTTAAGCGTATAGAAAAAAAGAAAACTTCTGTAGCTATAGAAAAAAATTATCCACCTGAAGAAAAACAGCAAGAGCCTATAAATTACGAAGTGGTGAATGTACCTGTATTGTCGGATTTCAAAACTTCGGCAATACAAGGTGAAGATATTTCGCCAGAATTCAATAGAAATTATCTAAGAAACTACTTTAGAATAGGTTATGGTAATTACAATCAATTTTTAGCCGATGCTAATGTTTCTGGTAAAATGCAAGATAATTTAGAGGTAGGTGCAAATGTGCATTATCTATCTAATGAAGGTTTAAAGAAGCAATACACTTGGAATTCCTCACAGAAACAAGCGGAAATTTCAGGATTTCTTAATCATTTTGGAGAAAAAGGCAAGGCTAATCTTACCACTTCCGTAGGTCTTAATGATTATAATTATTATGGCATCTATGCCTTGGTGCCTAGTGCTGATACTGATTTAGGACAAAAATACAGTCGTTTTCAGATAAGTGGTAATTATGATTTTTACTCTAACGAAGTTCTTAATGATATTACTGTAAAAACTTCGGCTATTAGAGATAGATTTAAAGCTAATGAAAGCCAAATAGACGCTCTTGTAAATCTGTCTAAACATCATTTAAAATTAGGTCAAGATTTAGATGTTAATTTGGATTTGGGTGTAAAAATGGATATGGTAAACACTCAGTTTAATATTTTAAATCAACATAATTCTCGTTATTTTGGTGGTGGATTATCGCCCAAAATCACTTTTAAAAAAGGGCAATCTTACTTAAAAATTGGTTCTGGATTTAATTTGTTAAGTTCTAGTTTAACAAAACTGAATGAAACTCAACAAAAATCTAATCGTTTTTATTGGTTCCCTCAAGCGGAACTATTCGTAGCGACAACTCCAGAAGTTAATTTATATGGTGGGGTAGAGAGTGGGCTTCAATTCAATACTTATTCGGAATTATTGGAACAGAATCCGTTTTTGGTATCTGATTTAGAATTAAAACCTACACATACTAAATATCAGTTTTATTTTGGTGTTAAAGGAATAATTTCTGAACAAATTAAGTACGATGTTAAAGCTAGTTACGGTAAATTGGACAATATGATGTTCTTTAGAGGTAACTCTTTGTTTTCTAATCTAATGGACGACAACTCAAGGCTAGGATATGATTATGCTAATACTTTTTCTACTACTTATCACAACGGTACTCTTAGTCAAATTAAAGGTGAAGTAGAGTATAAACCTCTAGCCTCTCTAGTTTTAGATGGAAATATTCAGTTCCAAAAATATAATTTAGAAAACAATACCAATGTTTATTATAGACCATTGTTACAAGCATCAATAGGAGCAAAATATCAAACACTTAAAGATAAATTATTGTTAGGGTTTAGAGGCTTTTTTGTAAGTGATAGAACGGCTAATCGTTTTTCTATTAACCCTTCAAGTATCCTGATTTCTACTCCTATATATGCAGAAGAAGAGATTGATAACCCAAAAGTAGGTGGTTATGCAGACCTTAATATTTCAGCGGAATATCAGATTAACAAGAATTTCAGTATTTTTGCATTCGGTAATAATCTTTTAGGGGCTAATTACCAAAATTATTATGGTTACAAAGTTTTAGGTACGCAAATTATGGGTGGACTTAAAATTAAGTTTTAAATAAAAATAAAATAAGGGGCCCTATAGTTTAATGGATAGAATTAAAGATTCCGGTTCTTTAGGTTGAGGTTCGATTCCTCATAGGGCTACAAACTACGCTTTTAGGCACTTTTCACGAAGTGCCTTTTTTAGTGCCTTTTTGTTTACAAACCCTCTGTTTATGGTATGTTTCAAAAATTAACCTCATTGCAACAGATTGCAATAGATTTTAGTAAAATGCACTTCGGTGGTAACAACGGTGGTAACAAATTTGGAATTGTTACCACCAACCTATATATTTGCCTCGTTGAATTGTAATATCCCTATAATGGCAAATATCATTTTTTACCTAAGAGGCACTAAAGAGCCTAAAAAAGTTTATCTAAGGTACAGACCTAACAGGGATTTTGATTTACATATAAATACCCCCTTTGTTATCCATTCTGAAAATTGGGACGATACAACCAAGCAATGGGACGCCTCCCAAATTGTTAAAGGAGCAAAAACCGTAGAGACCAAAAAACAAAACGCAGAAATTTTAGATTTCAACAAGCGTATAGAGACCTTTAAGCTAGATATAGCTAATCAGATAGATAATAACCTCAACCTAACTGCTCCACAACTTAAAGAGCATCTAAAGGACTTTATTTTAAAACACTACTTTGCTCACAAGCTGGAGACAAAGAAGAAATACACTATCCCTGATAAACTAGACGCACTTATAGACTACTACATACAATTTAGAAGCGTAGAGGATAAAACGCAGGGTAAAAAACCAATATCAGCAAACACCATTAAAAAATACAGAGGGCTAAAAAGTACCCTGATGAAGTTTAATAAGAACCTCATCGTAACGGATATAAATAATATCTTCCGTAACAAACTAGTAAAATGGTTTAATGAGCAAGGGTACACGGCACAAACCCAAACTAAGTATTTGAAAGATATAAAAATGTTGTGCAAGTTTGCGGAAACAGAGCATAACATTAGCAAAGATGTTTTAGCGTGGAAGATAGACCGCAACCCTGATAATGTAACTAAGGGGCTTTACCTCAACTTTGATAAACTAGCTATCCTAGAAACGCTAGACCTTACAGGCAGTTTAGATGAGGTTAGAGATTGGCTTTTGATTTCGTGTTATACAGCGTTAAGGGTTTCAGAACTTTTCAGCTTAGATACTGCTAATATAGTAGAAGACCCCAACGGTCGCAAGTTTATAAAGGTTATAGAGAAGAAAAACCGCAACACAAAAGATAAGGGTATAAAGTACACGGCATTACTCCCTAAAGTAGTGGATATAATGAGCAAAAGAGGCGGTAAATTCCCTAAAGTGATAAGCGAACCATATTATAACCGTCAATTAAAAAAACTCTGCAAAATCGCAGGATTTGATGAGGTGGTACAAAGTGCAAAGATAGAAGCCACCGAGAACGGAAACAGAAGAATAGAGGGCGAATATCCTTTTTATGAATTAGTAACCTCGCATATAGGGAGACAAACCTCAGTTACTCTATTTGGGCAGTTTATGGATACCGAAACTATGCAGATGATGACTAACCACCACGACAAAACCCTCTTAGAGCATTACAACAAAATAGATATAGACACCAAACAGCTACAAAAGGCAAAAAAGGTTTACGAAGCCTTTAAAAATATGAATATTACCCCTGAACAACTAAACTAATACTTTAAGACAATGGATTTTAATTTACCTCATCTACCGCCTACCGCAGAAATAGAGACCACCGCAGTATTAAAACAACTGACAAAGTCTCATAGATACCTAGCTGAACTCAAAGGGACGGTAAAGACGATACCCAACGAGCATATTTTAATCAATACCCTGGCGTTGCAAGAGGCTAAAGATAGTAGCGAGATAGAAAATATAGTAACCACCCACGACGAACTATATAAAGAAAACATTTTAATAGAAACTAAAAACCCTGCAACAAAAGAAGTATATAACTATGCCCAAAGTTTAAAGTTAGGCTTTGAAATAGTGCGTAAAGAGGGTTTATTATTAAACAAACATATCATAGCTATACAGCAAGAATTAGAGCGAAATAATGCAGGATTTAGGACACAAGCAGGAACTAAATTAGTTAATTCTCTGGGCGAGGTAGTTTATACCCCACCGCAAGAGACTAAGGCTATTTTAGACCTAATGGCAAACCTAGAAAGGTTCATCAATGACAATAGTTTCTCAGACTTAGACCCTTTGACTAAAATGGCGATTATACACTATCAGTTTGAGAGCATACACCCATTTTATGACGGTAACGGTAGAACAGGCAGGATTATAAATATTCTATACTTGGTATTGCAGGGACTTTTAGATTTACCTGTATTGTATTTGAGCCGTTATATCACGCAGAACAAACAGAAATATTATCAAGTATTGCAAGGGGTAAGAAGTGAGAACGATTGGGAAAGTCTTATTTTATACCTCATCAAAGGCGTTGAGGTTACAGCAATACAGACCATTGATTTAGTTCAAAATATAAAAACACTAATGCAGGAGACTAAATATAAACTTCGTAACGATTTACCGAAGCTGTATAGTCAGGACTTGCTGAATAACCTATTTAAAAATCCTTACACTAAAATAGAGTTTTTGGAGAAAGATTTAGGGGTATCATACCAAACCGCAAGAAAGTATTTAGAACTACTATCAGAACATAAGTATCTAAATAAAATACAGGTAGGTAAGTACAGCTACTATATCAATGAGCCACTACTAAATTTATTTATACAGTAGTCCACCTTTATACAAAAACGCTGTTTTGCATAAACGAACCTCCTAACCTTTATGTAAAAACGCTGTTTTGTATAAACGAAAATAAGATAACGGTAAATAACCGCCCTTTTTTACCATATAAAAAAAATTGTTGAATTGTAAACTTGAACACTATGGAAATACCCTTTTACACCTCTTTTAAAGAGTTTAAGGATAATTACGAAACTGATTTAGAGAAGTGGCTAAGTATATACCCTGACGGTAGCGAAAAGGATTATTTAGACTATGTATATAATACATATTTTGATTATGCAGAAATTGGTGTATTTGGAGAAAACGCAGACGAACCATATTTTAAAGAGAAAAACTTTATCATAAAAGTAAAACCTGAATATCTACCTAAATTATATTGGAGAGATACAAGTTATTCAGAGGACGGAGATGGAAATATTTATAAATCGTTATATATTGATGATATAGTAGATATTATAAGAGGGAGACTGATTAAATATCGTATTGTTAACAGTGGCTGTGATAATCCTAATGAAATTATAAAAACCTATCTTTTAGATAAAGAGGAAGAGGTTAGCGAATATGGAGGAGAAGACAGTTTTTACATAGAAAGGTGGGCGTTAAAAGAAATATATCGGTTTATATATAAGGATTTTAAAACTATAGATGATGCTATTTTAAAATTAAAAATAGACAATATTAGATATAATAATTTCAAGTTATCAATCCCTAAAATATATAAATTCATAAGCGACCGTAAAAAAGAAATAAACGGAGTACAAACAACAGATGAGGTAACGCCAACCGCAGACAACAAGGAGTATAAGCCAAAGGCTGACGAGGCGACAGAGTGCGAAAAAATAACTATAAACGGGTCTATACAGCTACTAGGGTACATATTTACTGAATTGATAGAAAAGGGCTACATTGAACCTAAACGAAAGAGTGGTAAAACCAATGCAAGTGCAACGGCAGAAATGTTATTAAACCACTTTAATTTTACTTATAACGCAAACGGAGAGCAACCCTCAAAAGAATATCTAAAAAAAGCCCTATCTGAACAAAACCAATTAAGTCCAGATAAGGCAACCCTTATTAAAATACCTCATCTTAAAAAACTAATAGACTGATGAGGTAAAAAAAACAACCATTGTAACCACTTAAATATTAGGTGGTTATTTTATTTTTAGGATAAACTGGATACAACTTAGGATAACCACCGCATAAACCACCGATATACTTTTGTCCCATAATTCTAAACCAAAAAATTATGGAGGCAATACAATTTATAGGGACAAACCCTAACGAACTAATCAAAGCGATTTCTAACGCTATTGTTCCTGAATTGGAACAAAGACTATCAAAACAATTTCAACCCAAAGAACCCACAACCTACCTCACACGGAAAGAGGTATGCGAATTACTGCATATAGATTACTCCACTCTTAACCGTTGGGCAAAGGGCGGTAAGCTAACGGCGTACGGTATAGGTAATAGGGTGTATTACAAACGCAAAGAAGTAGAGGCATTAGTAGATAAAGGTAAAATCAAATACTAATAAAAAAAGGAAGCCCAAAAGCCCCCTTTAATTGTTGAATTGTAACACCAATAAACGGCATTTACATAGGGCAAATATAGGTAAAAAAGTTATAAATCATAAACACTAAAATATAAAAATGAACGAGTTAATCAAAATTACAGAACAGAATGGCAAACAAGTCGTGTCAGCTAGAGAGTTGTATGAGTTTTTAGGGTACAATAAAGCCGTTTGGTCTCGCTGGTATGCTAAAAATATAGAAAATAATGAGTTTGCAATAGAAAATATTGATTATCAAACCTTCAACATTATGTTGAACGGTAACGAAACTAAAGATTTTGCCCTTACCATAGACTTTGCTAAGCGTTTAGCAATGATGGCGAGAACCGAAAAAGGCGAACAAGCGAGGCAGTATTTTATAGAGTGTGAAAAACGCCTGAAAAAACCACTTTCGCAGGTGGAGATAGTGGCACAATCCGCTCAATTATTACTGCAACAATCACAGCAACTAGAAACGCTACAAAAAGAAGTTAATCATATCAAGGCGAGGATAACCACAAGCGAGGAAAGTTTTATCACAATAGCAGGTTACGCCACACTAGAGAAAAAACGAATTGATAATAAAAGAGCCTCTATCATAGGGCGTAAGGTAGCGAAATACTGCCGTGATAATGATATTATCATAGGGCAAATATTTGACCCTCGTTTTGGCTATGTTAATACTTACCCTAGAGATATTATTCAGATATTTTTTTAGGTTTAAGAGCGTCTATTTTAAGACTACCTACCTCTACATAATCCCCTTGCTCGTTTTGGATATATAAAGGTGTTTCGTTATCAGAATGAGCGAATAAGTCTCTAACAGGAATATTTAAGGCGTTAGAAATATCCTTTAAAGTCTTAGCATTTGGGAATTGTTCATTTTTTACAATCCTTGATATACTAGTTTCGGTTAATCCTATTTTGTTAGCTAATTCTTTACCTGTAACGCCTTTGTCTTTTAAAATTTCTTTAAGCCTTAACATTGGTTACTTTAATTATACTGCAAATATACACCAAATGTAAATAACAAGGTATATATTTTACATTTAATTTGCATATAATCATACTAAGATGTAAATTTGCAATTATAAAATATACATTAAAAGTAAATAAAAGATATATAAAATAACGCTATGACAAATCAGCACAACAATGGGCAGGTAAGCCCCAAAAGAACCTATTTAGAGCCTTATATGGTAAAACACCTAGAGCAGTTACTCAACAGCGAAGAGGCTTATAATAACCTACTAGCTAACCTTTGGCGAGTGCGTTCAGGACTGCACGAGGTAGCCTCTAATAATCCACAAGTAAAGGAGATGACGAACTCTATAAATGAGATTATGGGGTGTTTATTACCCCTAGAACCTCAACGGATACAAGCTATATCAGACCGAGCAAAAGACGTTATCAAAAATTAAAATAACAATGAACACAACTAACGCAGTAAACAGGCTTATAGAATTATTAAGCCCTTACACGGACGAGAAAGTAAAAAGTTATAGGGTAGCATTGCAGAATTGGAAACTATCCGAAGAACTACCGCCCTTAGACTTTGGCGAAAAGTTACATAAGATATTCCCTATTCAGATTACAGGTTTAATATCAGAAATATACTATCCACTCAAAGAGACCATACTTTACGCCAACGGTAATAAGTATAGGGTAAAACTAAAGCCCATTGATAATTTACAAGAGGGGTCAGATATTATAATGGTAGAGGGTAAACCTTACGAGGTACTAGAGCGTGAAAAACTTAATCAAATAACAGTAACTAACTAAAAAACAAATAAAATGAGAATAATAAACAGCATCAGCAATATTTATGAAAACGAATTGAAAGAAGCAGAAAACAAAAGACCAACCTTAGTATATGATGAGGATTTTGGAACAAATACAGACTATTTCAACAGCTTTGAGTTGTCTTTGTACTTGTTAGAGACAATGGATAACACCCATAACCTAAACCTATTCTTAGAGGGGTTGGGTATGCCCAAAGTAAATGCAGATATATTTTACACTTTGCTGAGGTGTATCATAGAAAACAAAGAAATTACAGAAGAACACAAACAAACCTATTTCAATACCACAAAGGAGTTGTACAGGATAAGTAATGTATTTTGGTATGTATCGCAAACTGTATCTTTTGTACCTGATTGGGATATAGACTGTTTCATTTTTGGTGTAAGAAATGACCTTAACGATGATTACCCTGATATTTACGAAAGGGCAATGAAAGGGGATATAACCTATGACGAGTTTTTAGATGAGATTAAGACACTCAACAACCGAGTATTTGAGAAATTAAACCAAGATACCGCCTAAAACAAACCACTAAAAACGCAATAAAATATAGGAGTGCAGGTTGTCAGCAAACCGCTGACGAACCGCCGACAAACCAAAGGCAAACCAACGAATAACCTAACCATAACCAAGGGATAACCAAAATAATAAAATTATGAACGCACAAAAGGAGGGCTACAAAGCCATAATAAAAGAACTACCTGAGAGAATGACAACGGTATTAAAACAGATAGAGCAATTAGGAGAGTGTACCTATACGGAACTCGCAAACGCCTACAATATAAACACCAATCTAGTAACCAACCGTATTAGCGACCTGCAAAAAGTGGGGCTAATCCGAAAGATAGGCACGAAAGAATGCAACGGCAGACAGCAAACCATATTTAAGGTATGCAGTTTAGACGAGGCTAAAGAAATACAAAAACAGTTATACATAGAGTACCGCACCAAGCGAGAGGATTTGGAAACGGACTTTATAACCTTAGCTAATAAGACCGAAACGACAAAAGACCTCATCAGAGGCAAAATAGAATACTATAAAACTAAAATAGATTTACTGATGAGGTTTGCGGTATAACCTCATCAGATAAACCAAATAAGACGCTAATTGTCGCTAATCATCACTTAATAAAATGTAATATGATAGATTATATCCGTGCGAAGTACGAAGCCCCTTATCAACTTAGAACCGAGTTAATGGATTTTATCACAGAGGTAAACACCACAACAGGCGAAACGAGTGGTAAAATGGTAGGGTTATACAACCAAATGAAGATAATACAATACCCCTCTAGGAGTGTATATATAGAGGGCAGCTTGCATAAGTTTTTTAATAAGGCAGATTTTAACGGTAACGATTTTAATAGTCAGGATTTATCCGTAACCCTTTACGAGATAGAAAGGGTACTAGGTCTAACACCTCAACACCTAAAGCTGACTAACTTAGAATTTGGGGTAAATGTTACGCTCCCTTTTGACCCTCAAAAGGTACTCAATAACCTACTATTTTACCAAGATAAAGAGTTTACCAAGAGCATAACGGCAGGTAATTTTAGAGAGGTGGAAAAAACGCAGTATTTCGTAAAGATATACGACAAGTACAGGCAGTATAATGATGACGATATAGAGGTAACCATAGTTAAGAACATACAGCCGAATACTTTTCGTTTTGAAATGAAGTACAGGAAAATGGAAAAACTCAACGATATAGGTATAACTTACCTTACGGACTTATTGGATACTGAAAAAGTGGAGCAATTAAAATACAGGCTACTAGAGTGTTTTAACGAGGTCTATTTTTACGATTTTACAATGCGTACCGATAAGATGAACAAGAGGGAGAAAGAAGCCATAAAAGACTACTGTAACCCTAATTTTTGGAGTAATATAGATGACAAGCGTAAAAAACATAAACATAAGCAGGATTATAATAAAATCGTTGTGAAACATAGCCAAAATATCAAGGCTAAAATATCCAATTTAATAGCTGAAAAATGGGACGAACTTTTGGCAAAAAGTAGCGACCAAATGACCGATATTTTAAATCAAAAGTGGCGACCAAATGACCTATATTTAAGCAGTAAAAGTAGCGACCAAATGACCTATATTTTGAAACCCCAAAAAGCGACCAAATGCCAACTAGTATATAGTGTCATTCGGTCGCCTTTTACCCCTCTTGAAAAAACGGCTAAAAACGGAATAAAAAAAGAGGGTAAAAATGGGGCGACTGAACACGAAAAAAAAGAGAGGGTTTGCGAGGTTACGAAATTGGATATTTCAATGCAGAAAAAAGGGAGCAAATTTTTATGTTTCACGGGGCTAAAATATTATTGGAAAAATGAGCGTGAAATATTCAACGATTTAGAGAAAAAATATCTGCCGAGAAATAAGAGGGGTGTAAATTTGGAAGACAAGATTTATTTCATCGCTCACAATATCCGAAACGCTAAGTTTAACAAGAAACACAACAGGGCAAAGTTTGAGGCTAGGCATTACCCTGAATGGCAAATGCGGTTATTTTAACCAAAAACACCTCAAAAATCAATTTAAAAACATTTCTAATGTTAGGATATTACTTAGTAAAATATAATTGATTTCTGATACCTTAAAATCATTTTTAAAGATAAGGGTAAAATATGAACCCAATGGGCACGGTTTAATTTACTTTTAGTTTAATCCTCTCCATATTACGAATTATTTACATTTACACTATCACTTACACTATCGGCATTTTTAGCATTGTTTGGTATGCGATTTATGCGAGTGGTATTTTTCGGTTACGCTCAATATACTAAGAAGATTTCAACCTATCTAAATACTCAAAATACAGAAAAGTAAACTAATGGTTTACTTTTAATCCGCTTAAACTTACCGTTTGCGTCCGTATTATGGGCACTGTCTAAAATAACATCTATTTGATACAGTTTCTGACACGGTTCTTGATACAGTTGTTTATATTTGTAATATGGAAGACACAAAGGGACTAGGATATATGAGTGCAGATAATAAACCTTTATTTAAACTAATGGAGACGGTGTGTATCACTCGTAAGAGTAGAAACCCCTTTATAAACTTTGAATGCTTCGCTAGTGCCTTACAAGTAAACACAAAGAAGTTACATAGTATACTAAAAGATAGGCAAATTCCTGATGAGGTTATCGTTGGAGGTTATGAGGCTTTAAATCCAAAGAAACGCCCTTTATTCTACCGAGATAAGGCACTAGAGTATATAAAACAGTTGGGGTAAATATGGGGTAAAATGGGGTAAGTTAGAAAAGCGGTAATGTTCGGTAAATATTCGGTAAACTTCGGTAAAAGAGAAAGGAAAAAGGTTTACTAAATATTGCCTAAAATGGTCTAAAACGAAATGTTCAGTAAATATTCAGTAAACTTCACTAAAAATAACCTCATCAAATATTTAATGTTTTTAATATCCTCCAGGGGGAATTTTTGGAGTCCATAAAAAAGGGTAACATTTATTACATTCTGACACTATAAAAAGGGATTAGATGAGGTTATAAAATTACTTTACACTTTTGTATATATGTAACAAATTCATTACATTTGCAATATCATAACAACAAGATGAGGAAAATATATAGGACTGATGAATTTAATCTTTTCTTTGAAACAGCAGACCAAAGGTTAAGAGAGAAGATTGTTTATATATCAGAAATAATAGCAACGCAAACGATAATAAACACCAAAATAGCGAAAAGATTAGTAAATACCGACTTATATGAGATAAGGATAAAAACAGATAATGAGTATAGGATATTAACCTTTACAATGGATAACAAGGATATAAACCAATGCAAAAAGTTGATATTTATAAACGCATTCAAAAAGAAAGACACAAAGGACTATAATAAACATATTAAGGTAGCAATAAAAATATTAGAACAATGGGGGCAATAAAAATAAATTGGGATAAAGTAGAAAAAGAACTACCTACAATGAACGAGTATATAGATACTACTCACGGAAAAGTAGGAACACCACAAAGAGAAGAGTTCCAAGCAAAGGCACTAGCTTACTATTATGGGGAATTGATAAGAGAAGCTAGAAAAGAAAGAGACCTAACGCAGGAAGAACTAGCAAAAAAGGTAGGCAAAAACAGGGCGTATATCGCAAAAATTGAACAGGGTAAAACAGATTTGCAGTTATCTAATTTTTTAGCCTTATTGAGAGCGTTGGGTTTGTCTATGAATATCGGTTAAATATTAACTACGGTAACGAGTAAAAAAACAGGGGCAAAAACGCCCCTTTTTCATCTAATCAAAATGAGGGTAAAAATGAGTAAAACGCACTTCGGTGGTAACAACGGTGGTAACAAATTTTCAAAAAATAAGTTAAAATATTGATTATCAGTATATGGTTGTAGTCCTCATAGGGCTACAAATTATGCTTTTAGGCACTTTGTAAAAAGTGCCTTTTATTTTTTCTATAAATAATCAAAAATAGAATTAAGTAAAAACAAAGAATTTTCTAAATAGAAAGCCCTAACTTTGCAAAATATAATATTTTTGAAATGCAAATCGGAATTACTCAAACACTCGAAATAAAAGAAAAAACAGATAATGGTTGGTTACTAACATCAACTAGCGATGAACAGTGCCTACTCCCTAATATTTTCACTTTATCCAATATGGAGGTAGGGGAAAGCTTAGAGGTATTCGTTTATCAAGATGAAGGAATCCTCAAAGCAACTACGGAAATACCTCTTTGCCAAGTTAATGAATTCGCCGTTCTCAACTGTGTGCAAGTGTTACCTAGCGGTGCTTTTATGGACTTAGGGATTATCAAAGATTTATTTGTTCCTTATAAACAACAAAAGGGTAAAATGCTGGAGGGAAAACGCTATCTTATCCATGTTTATGTAGATGAAGAAACAGGGTTACTTACAGGAACCACCAAATTTAAAAGAAATCCTCAATATCAAAATTTATCATTAAAGAAAGGGGATAAGGTAAACCTTATTCTCATGAATGAAACAGAATTAGGGTGGAATGTTATTATTAACCAAAAGTATATTGGTTTGGTTTATAGCTCCGATGTTTACCAAAAACTTTATCCATTAAATGAAATAGAGGGCTATATTAAAAACATTAGAGAAGATGGTAAAATAGATGTAAGTCTGCAACCTGAAGGTTATACTAATATAGATGAATTCAAACAAAAAATATTAGATAAACTAGATGAAAATTATGGATTACTCTATCTATCTGACCAATCTTCTCCAGAAGAAATAAAGACTGAACTCCAGATGAGCAAAAAGAACTTTAAAAAAGCCATTGGAGGTCTTTATAAAGATAAAATAATAGAAATATTAGACGATAAAATTAAACTTCTATAAAAATGACTAAGACTGTTTTTTATCTAAAAACCTGTAGCACTTGCAAAAGAATTATGCAAGATTTAGATTTATCAGATTGGAATCTAAGAGAAATCAAAAGTGAGCCTATAAATGAAGAAGAACTTTCCCAGATGTATGCTATTACAAAGTCTTATGAAGAGCTTTTTAGTAAGCGTTCTACTCAAATTAAAGCAAATAATATAGATGTAAAAAAGTTGAAAGAAGAAGATTTCAAAACACTTTTATTACAGCATTATAGCTTCTTAAAACGACCTGTATTTCTTATAGGGAAAGAAGATATCTATATAGGCAATAGCTCTAAAACTATAGAGGCATTAAAACAAAAATATTTTTAAATAAACAACCGTTTCAGTGCAATTTGAAACGGTTATTTATCCTACCCTCTAAGTCTTTCTAATAGAACCATCATGAGGAAAGACAAAACAACCAAAGTTTCCTCTTCATCGTCTATGTCTAACATTCGGTTAAGTTGAAATTTTCTACCAAAAAAAGAAGGCATTTTTTTCAACTGAAAATAAGTTTTACCCGAAGCATCTTTAACAGAATAGCTAGGATTAAACAAATAACCCGTAAAAAAACCTAAAATAGGGATTTCACCTACAAAACTATCCAAAATCTTAACGAAAGCATTATCCTCCGAAATACTATACTTTAATTGGTTATTTTCGTCTATTATGTCATAATGAGCCTTCCATATAGAACGCATACCTTTTCTAGCCAATCTTCCATAAAGTTTATTATTAACGACATCTAACATAGAATAAGACGCATTAAAGTCCAGCCATCTATCTGCCTTTATACGAAATAATTCTTGCTCTTTTTTCTCATTATTATAAACCACTACATCTTCTTTTAGTTTAAACATTTTCTGTCTTACATAGGCTACATAATTGCCATTTTTATCCGTGATATTAAAATCACTAGCAAGGGTAGTTAGTTTAAACTTAAAGTCTAACGGATAATTTAAATTTTTAAGTACCATATTTAAAATTATTTAGGTTGAATTTCTCCTTGATATTTTGCAATTTTATAAATACCATAAGCTAAACATACTTGAGCTATAATATAAGTTATCATTACCGCAAGACCTTTGTATACATTATATTCAAAGAAAATAGAATGAGCAAGAATCGTATCTGATATTACAAAAAATAAAGCTCCAAATTTAATGTATTTATTTTTTACGCCTAACGAAAAATAAAGCATTACCGATATAGCAGAAGCATACACAATTACAGGGATTTTCATATCACCTAAATGACTCCAAGACATGCTAATAAAAGCAACTAAATAAATAGCTATCGGTAACAATTTTACTAAAGAAAATCGAGGCGGCTTTATTCTGTAAAAACAGATAATGTAAAAAATATGAGCTAATAAAAAACTAGCTAACCCATACAAAAAACCAGAGTCTTTTAGTAAAAAAACATCTCCTAAAAAACTAAAAAACAACCCTGTTAAAAAAAGTTTATTATTACTCAGCGATTCGGTTTTATTAAGTTGATAATAAATTAAAGCTATTATGGGAATTAGTAATGGCTTACTATATATTCTTACCCCTATTTTATCAAAATAGATTCCTAGTAAATCTACAATAAAAACAATACTCAATAGTGTGATGTAGCCTATCTTTTTCATTTCTTAATTATTAGCTAAGCCCTGTAATTACGCCATTATCATCTATATCCATTCCTTCGGCAGCTGGGATACTAGGCAACCCTGGCATACGCATAGTAGTCCCAAGCAACGGAATTACAAATCCTGCACCAGCGGCAAATTCAAACTCTCTTACTGTAACTTCAAAATTTTCGGGTCTGCCAATTTTAGAATCGGTATCACTAAGAGATTTCGGTGTTTTTACCATACAAACAGGAAGTCCTGAAAGTCCTAAAGATTCTATCTTTTTCAATTGAGTTTTAGCTTTGGAAGTATAGGCAACAGATGATGCACCGTAGATTTCTTTAGCTATTTTTTCTATTTTTTCCGGTATAGTTTCTGTGTAAGCATAAAGTGGCTTGAAATGACTACTATTACTTTCCGCTAATCCAGCAACTACTTTAGCTAATTCTTTCGTACCTTCTCCACCTTGTGTAAATCCATAGGAAACCACGGCTTCTATGCCTTTCTCTTTACATTTTTCTTTAATGAAATCTATTTCCTCCTCACTATCTGTATCAAAATGATTGATAGCTACCACAGGCTTCAATCCAAATTTCATTACATTTTCTAGATGTTTTTCTAAATTACCTATCCCTTTTTTTACAAAATCTAGATTAGGTGTACCATACTCCTCCTTTTTAGCTCCTCCGTGATGCCTCAAAGCCCTTACTGTAGCCACTACAACCACCGCATCTGGTTTTAGCCCTGCAGAAACACATTTAATATTAAGAAACTTTTCCGCTCCCAAATCTGCACCAAATCCTGCTTCAGTTACGGTGTAATCAGCTAAAGATAGTCCCATTTTAGTTGCCAAAACAGAATTAGTACCTTGTGCTATACTTGCAAACGGTCCGCCATGTAAAATAGCAGGATTGCCTTCTAGAGTTTGTACAAGATTAGGTTTTATAGCGTCTTTTAGAAGGATAGCCATTGCCCCTACAACATTTAAATCTCTAGCATAGATTGGCTTTTTATCGTAAGTACTCCCTACATAGATGTTTCCTAAACGCTTTTTGAGATCCGAAAAATTTTCAGCTAAACAAAGAATAGCCATAACTTCAGAGGCAGGTGTGATATTGAAACCGTCTTCTCTAGGAATACCATTTGCAGAGCCTCCAAGTCCAATTACTATTTGTCTTAAAGCCCTATCATTCATATCCATTACTCTTTTCCAAACCACCGTTCTAGGGTCTATGTTAAGCGAACGAGATGCATTTTGAATATTATTATCAATAGCTGCTGCCAATAGATTATTCGCCTTTTCTATGGCAGAAAAATCACCCGTAAAATGTAGGTTAATGTCCTCCATTGGAATCACTTGGGAATAACCACCACCCGCAGCTCCACCTTTAATTCCAAAAACAGGACCTAAAGACGGCTCTCTTAATACAGCGATGGCTTTTTTTCCAATTTTATTAAGTCCTTCGGTAAGCCCTATACTTACGGTAGTTTTACCTTCCCCTGCTGGTGTAGGTGTAATTGCTGTAACAAGAATAAGTTTAGATGTTCCTATTTTACTTTCGTCAATTAGCGACAACGGAAGCTTAGCTTTATATTTTCCATATAATTCTAAGTCATCTTCTGGAATGTTAACCTTTGCTGCAATTTCTTTTATCGGTAATATTTTTGCACCTTGTGCAATTTCTAAATCTGATGGAAAACTCATAGTACCTATTTTTAATAATTTAACTAAGCCCAAATTTACTAAAACCTAAGGCAATTGAAAAGCTATTAAACCTTTATTTTGTCATTGTTCTTTGCATACAGAGGCAAAATTTTCTCTATTGAATCTGACATGTAAATTTTCTCATAAAAATTAGGCTGATTAAAAAAAATATTTTAATTTTGCCGACTGTTAATCAACCTCTGACGAGAGCCGTGTATGTTGTTTGGCATAAACTTATTTTATTTATTAAAAAATGGATTTAATTAAGTACGTACAAGACAAGTACATTACAAAAAAAGAATTCCCTGAATTCAAAGCTGGTGATACCATCACTGTTTACTACGAAATTAAAGAAGGTCAAAAAACAAGAACTCAGTTCTTTAAAGGAGTGGTTATCCAACTAAGAGGAACTGGAGCTACTAAGACTTTCACTATCAGAAAAATGAGTGGCGATGTGGGTGTAGAAAGAGTATTCCCTATCAATATGCCTGCTCTACAAAAAATCACAGTAGACAGAAGAGGTAGCGTAAGAAGAGCTAGAATCTACTACTTCCGTGACCTTAGAGGTAAAAAAGCTAGAATTAAAGATAAGCCTTATATTGCTAAATAATTTAGGCTTTACTAGAAGAACTAAACCAAAATCCCTCTTAATCATTAGAGGGATTTTTTTATTTATAGACCATTTCATAACTTTGTAGAATATAAAATAATATAATGCACAAAGCTGGATTCGTAAATATCGTAGGAAAACCAAATGCTGGTAAATCAACTCTTCTTAATCAATTGATGGGTGAAAAACTAGCCATAGTAACTAAAAAAGCACAAACTACAAGACATAGAATATTCGGGATTTATAATGAGCCTGATTTGCAAATCGTTTTTTCTGACACCCCAGGAGTGTTAGACCCAAAATATGGACTTCAGGAAAAGATGATGGATTTTGTAAAAGATTCTCTACAAGATGCAGATGTCTTTCTTTTTATAGTAGATGTGACTGATAAAGATGCTCCTTCTGAATTTCTTATAGAAAAATTAAATAAAATTCCTGTTCCTGTACTTATCCTTATCAATAAGATAGACCAAACCAATCAAGAGGAATTAGAAAAATCAATGCATTTTTGGCATGATCAAATCCCTAAGGCGGAAATATTGCCTATATCTGCACTAGAAGGATTTAATACAGATGTTATTTTACCGAAACTAAAATCTTTACTTCCTGAAAATCCGCCATATTACGATAAGGAACAATTTACGGATAAATCTGAACGCTTTTTTGTAAATGAAGCCATCAGAGAAAAAATCTTGCTTAATTATGAAAAAGAAATTCCGTACTCAGTAGAGGTGGTTACAGAAATGTTTAAAGAAAAAGAAGGCATTATTTTTATAGACTCTATCATCTATGTGGAAAGAGATAGCCAAAAAGGTATTTTAATAGGACACAAAGGCGAAGCTATAAAAAAGGTAGGTACACAAGCGAGACTTGATTTGGAAAAGTTTTTTGATAAGAAAATCCATCTTAATCTTTTTGTAAAAGTTAGAAAAGATTGGCGTAAAAACGAAAGAGATTTGAAAAGTTTTGGTTATAGATAAAGCCAATTATTTACGAGTACAAAAAAAAGACTATCTTAAATACTTAAAGATAGTCTTTTTTTATATATTCTTTAGAACCAAATCTTTTTATCTATCTATTGATCCCATTACTTTTTGGGCAAAGCTATTGAGGGCGTCTTTTTCAGTCATACCTTCTTGTACACTATGATGTACTTCCATAGCTCCACAGATATTGGTTATCATTTCACCGATTAAGTTCATTTCTTCCTCGGATACGCCTCTAAACTCGGTATAAGATTCTAAAACCTCTAGCGTTGCTGCTAAATTTTCAGCTGTATTATTTTGATAGAATTGTCTTATAATTGGTAATTTCATAGCTTATTTAATTTCGTTGAACAAATTATTAAGGCTTTCTGCTTGGTTGGTTTGCACTTGGTTTACCAATGCTCCATTTTTAAAAGCAGCAAAAGTAGGTAGGTTATCCACTTTAGCAAGCTTACGGCTCTCAGGCAGTTTTTCAGCATCTACATAGTAAAATGGTATATCTTCGTTTTCCGAAGCTAATTTTTTAAATTTAGGTTTCATTATACGGCAATTACCACACCATGAAGCACCGTATTGCACCATTACTTTTTCATTCTCGTTTACTATTTGTTGAAGTTGGTCTTCTGTTAATTCTTGATACATTGTATTATATTTTTAAGTTAAAAGTATTAAAAAAGAGGTCTGAGAAAAATCAAACCTCTTTTTATTAAATTACTATTTTTAGTGTTTTGCTAAATATTCTGCGGTTGATTTTCTATCAGCATGCATAGCCTCTTTACCTTCTTCCCAGTTAGCAGGGCAAACTTCACCGTGCTTCTGTACATGAGTATAGGCATCTATAAGTCTTAAAAACTCTTTTACATTTCTACCTAGAGGCATATCGTTTACTGCTTCGTGGAAAATTTTTCCTGTTTCATCTATCAGATAAGTAGCTCTGTAAGTTACATTTGAACCTGAAAGAATTTCATTTCCTTCTTCATCATAATCAAAATCTTGCTCTACAATTCCTAAAGCATTAGCTAGTTGTCTGTGAGTATCTGCTAAGATTGGGTAAGTAACGCCCTCAATACCACCATTATCTTTAGGTGTGTTTAACCAAGCAAAGTGTACTTCGTTAGTATCACAAGAAGCACCAATTACCTTAGTATTTCTCTTTTCAAACTCACCTAGAGCCTCTTGAAAAGCGTGTAATTCTGTTGGACAAACAAAAGTAAAATCTTTTGGATACCAAAATAATAATACTTTTTGTTGGTTTTTTGTTGCTTCTTCTAGAACGTTAATTCTTAAATTATCTCCCATTTCAGATATTGCATCTACTGTAATGTTTGGGAAAGGTCTTCCTACTAATGACATATTTTTATATTTTTTGAGTTATTTTAATAATTTTCTTTTACAAAGATAAAAAGATTTAGTTAATGAATTACATTATTGTTGATAGTTAATATCTATCAATTAAAAAGAATCTATGAGTTAAATATTATATTTAGCTAAAGTTTCTTTGATACGCTTCATCGCTTCAATTATCTGTTCATCGGAAGTGGCGTAAGATAAACGAATACAATTGGTATCTCCAAATGATACACCTCCAACAGTAGCCACATGAGCTTTCTCTAAAAGGAACATCGCAAAATCATCAGAGTTATTGATGGTGGTATCTCCTAAAGTTTTTCCAAAATAATAAGAAACATCAGGGAAAAGATAGAATGCCCCTTTAGGCAGATTACATTTAAAACCTGGTATTTCGGATATAAGTTGATGAGCTAGGTTTCTTCTTTCTTTAAACTTATCTATCATAGGTTGTAGTTCTAATGGCTGCATTTCTAATGCCGTAATAGAAGCAATTTGTGCAATGGTATTAGCCCCAGAAGTTACTTGCCCTTGTATTTTATCGCAAGCAGATGCCAACCACTGTGGAGCAGCAGAGTAGCCTATTCTCCAGCCCGTCATAGCATAAGCCTTAGAAACACCATTGATGACTACCGTCTGATTGAACACTTGTGGAAACTGGGCTATAGAAGTATGTTTACCTTCGTAATTTAAAAACTCATAAATTTCGTCGGAAATTATCACAATCTCTGGATATTTGGCTAAAGTATTAGCGATAGCTTCCAATTCTTCATAGGTATAAAAACTTCCAGAAGGATTACAAGGCGAACTAAATAAAATCGCTTTAGTCTTTGGAGTAATGGCAGCTTCTATTTGTTTAGGAGTCACCTTAAAATCAGTTTCTATAGAAGTCTCTATAAAAACAGAATTTCCGCCCATCATTCTTACCATTTCGTCGTAGCTTACCCAATATGGCGAAGGCAAAATGACTTCATCTTCGTCGTCTATAAGCGCTGCTAATACATTAGAAATGGACTGTTTAGCTCCCGTAGAAACACAAATTTGACTTGGAGAGTACTCCAAATTATTATCTCTTTTTAACTTATTACAAATAGCTTGTCTAAGTTCAAGAAATCCTGTTATAGGAGAGTAATGACTATAATTATCATCAATAGCTTTTTTAGCAGCTAATTTTATTTTTTCAGGAACATCAAAATCGGGTTCACCCAAAGTCATACTAATAACATCTATACCTTCCGCTTTCATAGCACGGGCTTTATTAGACATTACAAAGGTTTGGGAATAGCTCAGTCTCTCAACGCGTTTAGATAATTTGCTCATAGTATATTTTTATTAGCAACAAAATTACGGATTTTGATTAAACATTTCATCATATTTATGGCTTAAATGTAAAGCGAAATAAAATCAAAATAAATAATTATTTTTGCTAAAAATATCATTACAATGAACAACACTTCTGATTCTAAATTAAAAAAATGGCTTAAACGAGTGGGTTGGGGAGGACTAATCTTCTTTACTGTAAAAGGCTTAGTTTGGTTGGCTATATTTTATTTTGGTGCAGATGCTTTAAAGGGCTGTGTGAATAATTAAATTCTGTATAAGGCTTCTTTAAACTAAGTTATACTGCAAAACAGCTGTGAATTTTGAAATAAATTTAAATTATAAATAAAATGAAAATTACTAAAAGAGAAATTATGTTTTTCATAGCGGGAATTTTAACTATGTTAATAGTTGAAACTGTTTGCGATTGGAATGGAAGCAAAACGGCATTTCAAAATGGTTTGGAAGATGGAGGTAAAATTTTAAAGCCATAAAAATCACAATGAAACAAAAAAGCAGTTGAATAGTTTTAAAGTTTAAAATTATTTAACTACCCGTTATTGTAAATATTAAATATGATAAACTTTGAAAACCATTTATCAGAAATTTTAGACTTACCAGATACTTGCCTTGATTTTTGTAAGGATGAATACGAAATAAAAAATATTAAAAAAAACACCTTTTTATTAAGAGAAGGCGAGGTGGCTAAATGGGCTGTTTTTGTAGAAAACGGACTTTTAAGAATGTATTCTATAGACACCCAAGGTAAAGAACATATTATTCAGTTTGCTCCAGAAAAATGGTTGCTTTCAGACAGAAATAGTTTATTCTTTGATGAAAAATCTAAATTCTATATAGAAGCAGTGGAAGATAGTCAAGTCTTATTACTAAAACCTTCATTTTTTGCTCAAATAATAGAAAAGTTTCCACAAACAGCAGCATCACAAGAGATGTTGTTACAAAAACACATCAGAAATTTACAAAACAGAGTTAATTCCTTATTGGGTGCAACAGCCGAAGAAAGATACTTAGATTTCATAAAAATGTATCCCGATATTTTGCAACGAGTACCACAATGGATGGTGGCTTCCTATTTAGGGATTACCCCAGAAAGTTTAAGCAGAGTTAGAAAGAATATTGCAGAAAAAGGGAAACTTTAATCTAAAGATAACTTTCTTTAGAAAACCAAATTATTTTTCTAAGTCTTATATTTGCGGAATGAATCAGCAAGATACCATTTGTGCATTAGCTACTGCCAATGGAGTAGGAGCCATAGGCATTATTAGAGTTTCGGGAGATAACTCTATTAACATTACAAATACTATTTTCAAAGGGAAAGATTTAACTAAAGTTGACTCTCACACTCTCCATTACGGATTTATCGTCCAAGGCGAGGAAGTGATAGATGAAGTCATGATAAGTATTTTTAAAGCCCCAAAAAGCTTTACTACAGAAGATTCCGTAGAGATTTCGTTTCATGGGTCGCCTTTCATTGGTAAAAGAATTTTAGATTTATTGATAGCAAACGGTTGCAGAATGGCTAAGGCTGGAGAGTTTAGTATGAGAGCCTTTATGAATGGTAGAATAGACCTTTCTCAGGCGGAATCTATAGCAGACCTTATAGCTTCTGAAAGTGAAGCAGCAAGAAAAGTAGCTCTTAACCAACTAAAAGGTGGTATATCTAATGAAATTTCTATTTTACGGAACGATTTACTTAATTTCACTTCTCTTATAGAACTTGAGCTTGATTTTGCTGAAGAAGATGTAGAATTTGCTGACCGAACTGAATTGACTCAATTATTACAAAAACTAAAGTCTAAACTTGGTGGCTTATTAGAAAGTTTCCAATACGGAAATGCCGTTAAAAATGGAGTTCAAGTAGCTATCATTGGTAAGCCTAACGCAGGGAAATCTACTTTGCTAAACTCTTTACTAAAAGAGGAAAGAGCCATCGTTTCTGATATTGCAGGAACTACTAGAGACACCATAGAAGAAGTACTGCATATTGGTGGACACGCTTTTAGATTTATAGATACTGCAGGAATTAGAGATACCGCCGATAGAGTAGAGAGCATAGGTGTAGAAAAGGCTAAAGAAAAAATAAATACAGCAGATATTCTATTGTATTTATTTGATATAAAAGACAGTTCTCCTGACGAAATTATAAACTTTATTACCTCTTTGGAGCGTCCTGACCTTAAGGTTGTTTTACTCCAAAACAAAATAGATTCCAGTAACGAGGCAGAAATTAATGATTTTTGGAAACAGTTAAAAGAGGCTCTCGTTCCTGATTTTACCCAAACCATTTTGGGTATTTCGGCTAAGGAAGGAAAGAATATAGAAATTTTAAAAAATGAACTGGTAGCTTATATAGAAGAGTTAAAAACTTCTGAAAGCACCATTATTACCAATCAGCGTCATCAAGAAGCGTTACAAAAATCGCTTCTTTCAGTACAAAAAGTGGAAGACGCCATCACAAATAGAATTTCCACCGAACTTTTAGCCTACGAACTTCGTGCTGCTATGGAGCATCTAGGTGAAATTTCAGGGGAGTTTACCAATGACGAAGTGCTAGGTAATATCTTTGGTAAGTTTTGTATTGGAAAGTAAAATTTATAAAACTTACTCTAAATATTATACCTGATAATAATTTTGATTTAAAAGTCTAAAAATCATATTGTCAGATAATAAATTTTACATATATTTGCACCACTTTTTACGGACTTTTTTGAGCGAAAAGTAAAAAACTGTAATATTTAACCAACTTCAAAGCCCATTTATCCGTTTTAGCTCAAAGAATGGTAGTTTTGGATACAAATTATTTTATTATGTCAGAACAGACAAAACAACAAGAAGAGGTTCTTATGAACCAAAATGTAGCACCTGAAAATTTCGATTGGGATTCTTTTGAATCTGGTCTTAATGCTGAGGACAGAAACGAGAAAAAAGAACTTGAAGAAATCTACAAAGGTTCTTTAAGCGATTTAGCAGAAGATGATGTTATCGTAGGTAAAGTAGTAAGACTTACAGACAAAGAAGCTATCGTTGACATTGATTTCAAATCAGAAGGTGTTATTTCTCTTAACGAATTCCGTTACAACCCTAACTTAAAAGTAGGTGATGAGGTAGAAGTAATGGTAGACAGAAGAGAGGACAAAACAGGACAATTACAACTTTCTCATAAAAAAGCAAGAACGCTTAAGGCTTGGGATAAAGTAAACCAATATCACGAAAGTGGTGAGGTAGTAAACGGTTTCGTTAAGTCTAGAACAAAAGGTGGTATGATTGTAGATGTATTTGGTATCGAAGCATTCTTACCTGGTTCTCAGATAGATGTTAAGCCTATTAAAGATTACGACCAATATGTAGGTAAAACTATGGAGTTCAAAGTGGTTAAAATTAACCCTGAATTCAAAAATGTGGTGGTATCTCACAAAGCTCTTATCGAGGCTGATATTGAAGATCAGAAAAAAGAAATCATCGCTCAGCTTGAAAAAGGTCAAGTTCTTGAAGGAACAGTTAAAAACATCACTTCTTACGGTGTGTTTATCGACCTAGGAGGCGTTGATGGTCTAGTACACATTACAGACCTTTCTTGGTCTAGAGTAAACCACCCAACAGAAATCTTAGAAGATGGACAAACTGTGAAAGTGGTTATCCTTGACTTTGATGAGGATAAAACAAGAATCCAACTAGGTATGAAGCAGTTAGAAGCTCATCCTTGGGACGCTCTTGATGAAAACCTAAAAGTAGGAGATAAAGTAAAAGGTAAAGTAGTGGTATTGGCTGACTATGGTGCTTTCGTAGAAGTAGCTCCAGGTGTAGAAGGTCTTATCCACGTTTCTGAAATGTCTTGGAGCACACACCTTAGAAGTGCTGGAGATTTCGTAAAAGTAGGAGACGAGGTAGAGGCTCAAGTACTTACTTTGGATAAAGAAGAAAGAAAAATATCTTTAGGTATGAAGCAACTTTCTGAAGATCCATGGGCTAATATCCAAGATAAATATCCATTAGGCTCTAAGCACTCTGGTACTGTAAGAAACTTTACTAACTTTGGTGTATTCTTAGAATTAGAAGAAGGAATTGATGGACTTATCTATATTTCTGACCTTTCTTGGACTAAGAAAATCAAACATCCATCTGAATTCTGCAGCGTAGGAGATAAGTTAGATGTTGTAGTTCTAGAACTAGACGTAGATGCTAGAAGACTTTCTTTAGGTCATAAGCAACTTACAGAAAACCCTTGGGATAAATTCGAAACTAAATATGCTGAAGGTACTGTACACACAGGAGTAGCATCTGATGTTTTTGATAAAGGAGCGCAAGTTAAATTTGAAGATGTAGAAGTAGAAGCTTTCTGTCCTGCTAGATTACTTGAAAAAGAAGATGGTTCTAAAATCAAGAAAGGAGATGAAGCTGAGTTCAAAGTAATTGAATTCAATAAAGAATTCAAGAGAGTGGTAGTGTCTCACACAGGTCTTTTCCGTGAAGAAGAAAAGAAAAATGTAAAAGAAGCTGCTGCTAAAAGCTCTGCATCTGAAGAAAAAACAACTTTAGGAGATATTGATGCTCTTGCAGAACTTAAAAAGAAAATGGAAGAAGGTAAATAATCTAAATAATTAGATTAAATACTTTTCTAAAATATCTTTAAACCGTCTCAAAATTGAGGCGGTTTTTTAGTTTGCCATTATTTTGACGCCAAAACAAAAGAAATAAGTGTATAAAAAATGAAGTTTAATGTTATAAAAGAACTTTCTATATGTATATATGTCATTTTATTTAAATTTGACATACAGCAAATATCTATTTAACATAATATAAATTATAGGAAAACTCTAAACTAAAAAGAGACCGAATAATATCGGTCTCTTCGAGTATTTTATAAACCTATATTAGTGTTTATTTTAAACTTCTTAGTTATATTCTTAGGAATACCATCTTTGTGAAGTAAAATACCTGTTGTTTTATACAACACATACGGCTTAGTTACATAAAGATAACCTTCATAATCGTTGGTTGTTCCCCAAGAGTTTTTCACCATATAATACTCTTTACCTGTTTGGTCCTTAGCAATACCTACAATGTGCATACCGTGGTCGTCTGTTGTAGTAAGATTGTTAAGAGCTTCCTGACGCATTTCTTCCGTAATTTTTTTATCAGGTTTTGGACCTTTAAATAAATCTTTTTTAGTAGCTGCGTTAAGATTATCCAAATCTAAATTTGGTACATAAGCCACTCCATTTTTGTACGAGAAATAAGGTTCAGATACATCTGTTGCCCAGCCTACTGTATGGCCGTTTTTTATAGCATAATCTATAATAGTCGTAAGGTCTTCCATTGGGACATTCCACATAGTTTCGTGGCTCCAGTTGTCTGGAATAGGCACTACAAATCTCTCATAATAAGCATAATCTTTATATGATGATATACCTACATAATCTTCAGGAACAATCCCAACTACCTCTTTAGCAAAGGTTTGAGGCGTGTATTGTTTACCTTTATAAGTAAACTGAGTTGGATACTTACCTAAATAACTATCCAAAATAGCATCTATATTAGACAACCAGTTAGACGATAATTTCCCTGATGGATTTTTAACATAAGCATCTAGCATTGATTTTATAATTGCTTGCATTTCAGAGAAATTATTTCTCGTTTGCCCTTCCTTTAAACCTGAATATACTTCTTGTGGAACTGCACCATATTTGCGATACATATTGATAACATCGTGTAATTCGCCACCATCTCCCCAAGAAATAGCTCCACCATTAAGTACATAAAGTTTGGCTTTATCGTGATAAGAATTTCTAGCAGTAAATATTTCTGCTAAATCTACAGGAGCTTTCCCCATTCTTATCATTTCAGATTCTAAGAAAGAGTTTCCTGAGTAGCTCCAACAAGTTCCTGAAGAACCTTGGTCTTTTACAGCCGTAACACCGTTCTCTTTAATTACCGTAAATTTAAAATCAGGATTTTCGGATTGATTGTTTTTCAAGCTATTCACTAAGCCATCTTGAGCAAACGCAAAAGTTGCACAAGATACCATTGCTAAAGCTGTTAGTTTCGTTTTTATCATAATATATAGTATAAAAGGTTAATTTTAGTATAAAATTTTTAGTTTTTCAGTTGAAACCTTTACCGATATGGGTGAAGATATTTCGTGATACTCACCATCTAGATGCCAATCTTTAGCACTCGCCTCAAAAGAGAAACTCTCTTTTTTCAAAAAGGTTACAAATTGGTCATTTTTCAGTTGTTTTTTAAACATTCTCGTTGCAAATATTGAAGCATACCAAAGTGGAAATTTTTTAACCAAAACTAAATCCAAAAGTCCATCGTTAGCCAATGCCTTCGGAGCTATGTAAGCGTGATTTCCAAACTGCCTAGTATTTGCAATATTGAACATCAAATATTTGCCATTATATTTTTTTAGTTCTTCTTCTTTAAAGTTAATCTGAATGGGACGATATTTAAAAAAAGTTTTAATACTCGTTTTAATATAATTGGCAAATCCTCTATTTGTATTTTCAAATGCTTTGGTAACGGCACCATCAAAACCAATACCTGAAACATTGATGGAAAGCTGACCATTCACTGTAAAAGTATCAACCTCTCTACTTTTAGGATTTTTTATTTTATTGATTAAAGAAGTTATATCTTTAGTAAAACCCATTTCGTAAGCAAAACCATTACCCGACCCCGCTGGATAAATTCCTAAAATTTTATCTGTACCTATCAGTTTTTTAGCAATACTAGAAATAGTTCCATCGCCCCCTACGGCAACAAACATATCAACTTTTGAGAAATTATTTTCTATAAAAGCCTCCGTCCCTTTTACCGAATCTGAAATATAGTACAATGCCTGAGGAAACTCCTTTTCCATTTTTTCTAGAAAAGATTGATATTTCCCCTTTGCTGAAAAAGGATTGATGATAAACGCTAAATTCTGCATAATCTAACCAATATAACACTTTTACCTTTAGTTTCTATATAAATTCTGAACCAAATATTTGTGTAAAGTGTTTTTTTATTTTTTCCTTTAAATCTACTATTTCTTTATCAGTAAATTTTCGTTCTAGCTCTCGCTCCATAGAGGTTACGGATTTATCTTTTATCCCACACGGAATAATATATTCAAAATACCTTAAATCTGTATTTACATTTAGTGCAAAACCATGCATAGTAACCCATTTAGAAGTTTTAACCCCCATGGCACATATCTTTCTAGCATAAGGTTTACCTACATCTAGCCAAACCCCTGTTTCTCCTTCGGAACGCTCTCCTTTCAAGCCATATTCTGCAATTACTCTTATGATAACTTCCTCTAAACTACGCATATAAGCGTGTATGTCTGTTTTAAAATTATCCAAATCTAAAATAGGATAACCTACAATCTGTCCAAAGCCATGATAAGTGATATCTCCACCTCTATTAGTTTTTATAAATGTGGCGTTAATTTCTTTTAACTTATCTGTATTTGCCAACATATTGTTTTCATTACCACTTTTTCCTAAAGTGTATACATGAGGGTGTTCCACAAATAAAAAATAATTTGGCGTTAATTCCTGTACCCCATCTACCCTATCTCTATTTTTGAGTTTTAGTTCTATAATTTCTTTCATGAGATTTTCTTGATACTCAAACGCATCAGGATAATCCATCAAACCTAAATCTCTAAACTTTAGCTGTTTATTATATTTTTTATCCATGAATTCTTTTTATAAACTAAATTAAAAAATAAAAGAAGACCTCTTTTACAGTAGGGTCTTCTTATTTATAATTAAAGTACTATCTATTTTTTAAGACTCATGATGAATTCTACCATTTTATCCGACTCTTCTTTAGATAGTTGAGGATGTGGTTGCATCGGTATTTCGCCCCAATTACCACTACCGCCCTCAATAATATTTTTCGATAGTGTTCCTAAATCTTCTTGAGTATATCTATCTGCAATCTCTTTAAAAGAAGGACCTGCCATTTTCTTATCAATACTATGACAACTCAAACAGTCTGACCCCTTTATTAACTGATATCCTTGATGCTCTAGGTTAGGCTCTACAGCACTTTCTGATACCACTCGTGGCTTCTCCTCCACTGTCTCTACTTGAGAGGTTTCTTTCTGAGTACAAGAAAATAGAACCAAAGTTAATATTCCGAAATAAGTATACTTCATACGGTTTATTTTGTAGCTGTAGAATCAGTTGCAGGAGTTGTTGTTCCAGCAGCAGGTGTACTTACTGTAGTCTTAGTAGTATCAACAGCTACAGCAACCTCAGGCTCTGGAAGCATAATATTACTCTCTGCATTTACATTTTCCTTTTTAGAACACGCTACTGAAGTTAAACCTAAAACTAAGGCTATCACAAATATTTTTTTCATAAGGTTAAATATTATTTACATTATTTCTACAAAAGTAATAATTTTTGATAAATATTAAATCTCAGCTACATTAAATTAAACTCATTCTAAATTTATACCCAATAGAAAATCTATTGTTTTAATGCTTACCTTTGTCGCAAGATATGTTCAGAAAGTTTATTATATACGGTTTTATCACATGCTATCTCATTTCGTTTTCAGAGGTGAGAGAGGTTTTGAAATTGCCTGTATTGATAGAACATTTTATAGAACATAGAAGCAGTAATCCAGAAATGTCTTTTGGACAATTTATTACACTCCACTACCTCAGTGGAGATGTACACGATGACGATTATAACGAGGATATGAAACTTCCGTTTAAATCTCAAAATCAAACTATTGCGGTTATGCTATTAGCCATACCCCCTGCCAGTTTTGATTTTAATATAAAATCGTCAAAAATACACAAAGAAAAATCACAAAATTTTGGCTACTCCGAAGGTTTTACTATGGGAAGTAGTGTTTCTGTATTTCGCCCTCCTAGGTCTATTTAGTTTTATACTTAAACCCTTTATTTTTTCTTTATTAAAGGTGTTCGTTTGGTTAAATTGCTTTTAACCAATTACTTTATTTATAAATTAATAACTCTTAAAAGAATATGCTAAATAAAATTATAGCGTTTTCTATCAAAAATAAACTAATAATTGGTCTATTTACTTTAGCACTTATTATCTACGGTATTTTTGAGGTTAGAAAACTCCCCATAGATGCTGTACCTGATATTACTGATAATCAGGTTCAAATCATCACTGTATCTCCTAGCTTAGGAGCTCCTGACGTGGAAAGATTCATCACTTTCCCATTAGAACAGGCCAATAATAACATACAAGGAATTAAACAAATCCGAAGTTTTTCTCGCTTTGGTTTATCTGTAATTACCATTGTTTTTAAAGATGATGTAGATATACACTTAGCTCGTCAACAAGTATCAGAAAGGTTACAACAGGTATCCAAAGATATTCCAGCCGAATTAGGCGTTCCTACAATGGCACCCATTACCACTGGGTTAGGTGAAATTTACCAATATGTGGTTCGCCCTAAAAAAGGCTACGAGCACCGTTATGATGCAATGAAGCTTCGTACCATACAAGATTGGGTGGTAAGAAGACAACTCCTTGGAATAGAAGGTGTAGCCGATGTTGCGAGTTTCGGTGGTTATCTTAAACAATATGAAATAGCCGTTAATCCTTCTCAGCTAAAGGCGATGGGCGTTACAATGCAAGAGGTTTTTAACGCTTTACAAAGTAACAACCAAAATACAGGTGGAGCTTACATAGAAAAAGGTCCTACAGTATTATTTATCCGCACAGAAGGTTTGGTAGGTAAAATTGAAGATATAGAAAATACCGTAGTAAAAACACTCCCTGATGGAACCCCTATCTTAGTAAAAAATATAGGCAAGGTAGATTATGGAAGTGCCACTAGATATGGTGCTATGACCTACAATGGTAAAGGCGAAGTAGCTGGTGCAGTGGTAATGATGATGAAGGGAGCTAACTCTAACCAAGTTATCAAAAATGTAAAAGAACGCATTGATGAAATCCAAAAAACACTACCAGAAGGTGTAAAGATAGAGCCTTTCTTAGACCGTACAAAAATGGTAAACAACGCCATAGGAACGGTACAAAAGAACCTTATGGAAGGAGCTTTAATTGTAATCTTTGTATTGGTTTTAT
The DNA here is from genome assembly GCF_009670965.2 of Riemerella anatipestifer. Taxonomy (NCBI): domain Bacteria; kingdom Pseudomonadati; phylum Bacteroidota; class Flavobacteriia; order Flavobacteriales; family Weeksellaceae; genus Riemerella; species Riemerella anatipestifer. The sequence goes on from NZ_CP073239.1 coordinate 2,076,371, forward strand.
TCTTAGGAAATTTCCGTGCAGGATTTTTGGTAGCTTCAGTTATACCTCTTTCTATGTTATTCGCTATTATAATGATGAATATTTTTGGCGTAAGTGGTAACTTAATGAGTTTGGGGGCATTGGATTTTGGTTTAATTGTAGATGGAGCGGTAATTATTGTGGAGGCTGTATTGCATAAACTCCACGAGCTAAAGAAATCTGATAAGTCTGAACTTTCTCAACAAGAGATGAATGATGAAGTAGAATCTTCTGCTGGAAAAATGATGAATTCCGCTGTTTTCGGACAAATCATCATCTTAATAGTTTATTTACCAATACTTACACTACAAGGGATTGAAGGTAAAATGTTTAAACCTATGGCACAGACGGTAGCGTTTGCACTTTTAGGGGCGTTTATTCTATCCTTAACTTATGTACCTATGATGAGTAGTTTGGTATTAAGTAAAAAAATAAACTTTAAAAAGAATTTCTCAGACAAGATGATGGAGAAAGTAGAAGCTTTCTACGAGAAAACTTTAGCCAAAATACTCAATCGATCAAAAGTAGTCGTTATTGCTATTTTGGCATTGTTTGTATTCTCGGTATTTATTCTTACGCGTTTGGGTGGAGAGTTTATCCCAAGTCTTCCAGAAGGAGATTTTGCGGTAGATACTAGAGTGCTTACAGGGAGTAATCTTAAAACATCTACGGATGCTGTACAAAAGTCATCTCAAATTTTATTAAAAAAATTCCCTGAGATAGAGAAAATTGTAGGTAAAACAGGTAGTAGCGAAATCCCTACCGACCCAATGCCTATTGATGCGAGTGATATGATGGTAATTCTAAAACCTCGTGAAGAATGGACTTCTGCTAAAACCTATGAAGAATTATCAGAAAAAATGTCTGCCGAGCTTAAAAAGAATATGTTAGGTGTAACCTATTCTTTCCAATATCCTGTTAATATGCGTTTTAACGAGCTTATGACGGGAGCTAGACAAGATGTGGTTTGTAAAATATTTGGTGAAAATTTAGATACTTTAAAGGTTTATTCTGAAAAATTAGGAGAAATATCTAAAAGTATTAGAGGAGCTCAAAATATCTATGTAGAGCCTATTTCTGGTATTCCACAGATTGTGATTTCATACAATAGAGCTAAGATAGCACAGTATGGCGTGAATATCAGCGAAATCAACCGTATTGTAAATACCGCATTTGCTGGACAGTCCACAGGCTCCGTTTATGAAGGTGAAAAGAGATTTGACCTTGTGGTAAGACTTAGTGGAGAGCAAAGAAAGAATATAGATGATGTTAGAAACCTACTGATAAGCACTCCTACAGGTACTGAAATCCCATTAAGCTCCATTGCTGATGTAGAATTAAAGGAAAGTGTTAACCAAATTCAAAGAGAGAACGCTCAACGAAGAATTATTGTAGGCTTTAATGTTAGAAACCGAGACATACAAACTACGGTAGCAGACTTGCAAACTCAAGTAGAACAAAAACTAAAATTGCCACCAGGCTACTTCATTAAATATGGAGGTACTTTTGAAAATCTTCAACAAGCTAAAGCAAGGCTATCAATAGCTGTTCCTGCAAGTTTACTTATGATTTTCTTAATGCTTTATTTTGCGTTTCGTTCTATCAAATATGGTATGCTTATTTTCACGGCAATTCCGTTATCTGCTATTGGGGGAATTTTGGCTCTTTGGCTTAGAGGAATGAATTTCAGTATCTCAGCTGGTGTAGGGTTTATTGCTTTATTTGGTGTAGCGGTACTGAATGGTATTGTACTCATCGCCGAATTTAACAGACAAAAAGCTCTACAAACCTCTTTAAAAGATGCCGTGAGAGCTGGTGGTAAAAACAGACTTCGCCCTGTACTAATGACTGCTTTCGTGGCTTCGTTAGGATTCTTACCTATGGCAACAAGTACAGGAGAAGGTGCCGAAGTACAACGTCCGTTAGCAACAGTAGTTATTGGTGGGCTTTTATTAGCTACATTTTTAACGCTTTATCTTCTACCAATTCTTTACATTTGGTTTGAAAGTAAAAAAGGATTAAAAATTAAAAAGGCCAAAGCCTAACCCAACTGTATTAATTTTTTAATAAACAGAAAACAATGAAACTAAATATAAAATTCGTGTTGTTATCTTCTGTGTTTTTTGGTGGTATTGCCAATGCACAAGTTAAGATTAGCTTAGACGAAGCTTACCAAAAAGCTTTAGAGCACAACTTGACTCTCAAAAATGCAGAGTTAAGATCCAAATATCAAGAAAAGATAAAGAAGTCTTTTTTAACGATAGACCCTTTGAATGTATCAGGAGAATATGGACAAATCAACTCATCGTATAAGGATAATAGATTTTCCGTCTCTCAAGGATTTAGACTTCCTAGTGTTTATCAGAAACAAAAACAACTTCTACTAGAAGAATGGAAAACTAGCGTAATGCTTTCTTCATTAGAAAAGTGGCAGTTAAAAAGAGAAATAAGCCTAATCTATAACCAGTTGTGCTATTTAGATGAAAAAGAAGCTCTACTAAAAAAGATAGAGCAGATTTATCAGCAGTATTTTAGCAGAGCTAATCTAAGATTACAGAAAGGAGAATCTAATATTTTAGAAAAAACCACAGCGGAAAACTTTAAGGCACAAGCGGAAATACAAGTAAACAACATAAAAAGAGATAGAGAAATAGCTCAAAAACAGCTAAGTTTTCTAATCAATGATGGGCAAGTATATACTAATGATTCTCAAGCTCTGTCTATGATGAGTATTGCCAACTTATCAGAAGAACCCCAATTACAAAACAATAGAGTTTTGGAAATTATGAACCAACAAAAAAATGTGGAAATGGCTAGACTTGCTACGGAGAAGTCTAAACTCCTTCCCTCTTTCAATATTGGTTACAATACTATGACTATGTATGGTATGGGTGCTGATAACTTGCTTTATGACCACTCCACTCGCTTCCACTCGGTGGTAGTTGGGGTGTCTATTCCTATTTTTAATTCGGCTCAAAAATCTATTATTTCTGGACAAAAAATCAATCAGGAAATAGCAGAAAACCAATGGAAACTAGGTCTTAACAATCTAAAAAGACAGTATGTAGAACTAAGTAATGCTTACAATAAGTTAAAAGACGAAATTAACTACTACCAATCCAAAGGTTTAGAAAACTCTGAAACCATTATTAAAACAGCTAATCGCCAATTATATGAAGGGCAGATTAACTACCTAGAGTGGAGCTTGTTAATGAACCAAGCATTAGATATACAAAATATGTATATAGATAAGTTAAAGGAAATTAATGATAGAGCTATAGAAATCAATGCCTTATTAGATAACTCTCAATATTAAATCTCATGAAAAAAATTATAATAATACTTAGCATAGGGAGCATCGTTTTATCTTGCTCTAAAAAAGAAAACACTACGGAAGAACCTGCATTTGAAGTTTCTGCCAATCAGAACGAAATTACCCTTACCGATGCACAGATGAAAAGCGTTGGAATACAAACCACTTTATTATCAGAACAGGAAATTTCTTCTAAAATTACCCTTAATGGTAATATAGATGTTCCGCCACAAGGTATGGCTAGCGTATCTTCACCTAGTGGAGGTTATGTAAAGTCTGCGAAGTTTATGCCTGGGAATTTTGTAAATAAAGGTGATGTTTTGGCGATATTAGAAGACCCTAATTTAGTTCAGCTTCAGCAGGATTATTTATTAGCAAAGTCTAATTTTGGATATGCAGAGAAAGACTATCAGCGTCAAAAAGACCTTAACCAAAGCCAAGCAAGTAGCGATAAAGCAATGCAAATGGCTCACACAGAAGCTAAAAATCAAAATATTTCTATCAACGCTTTAGCAGAAAGACTTAGAATTTTAGGGGTAAATCCTGATAAAATCACACCTCAATCTATCCAAAGAAGTGTAGCATTAAGAGCCCCAATATCAGGATATATCACAAGGGTAAATGTAAATATAGGACAATATGTTTCCCCTATAGATAAGCTATTTGAAATAGTAAACACTCAGGATACTCACCTGATATTAAAGGCTTTTGAGAAGGATTTATCGCACCTTAAAATAGGTCAGAAAGTGTATGCATACGCCAATCAAAACCCAGATAAAAAATACACTGCCTCTATTATTTTAATTGGTAAAAATTTTGATTCGGATAGAAGCGTTCCTGTACATTGCCATTTTGTTGGTGGACAGCCAGATTTGGTTCCAGGTTCTTTCATGAATGCTGATGTAGAAGCTAATGCTCAAAACAGTTTATCTGTGCCAGATGATGCCGTGCTTACTTGGGAAGGTAAGCAGTATATCTTTGAAGAAATAAAGCCAAAGACATTTAGAATGGTACCTGTTACTATAGGAAATTCAGAAAATGGTTATACCGAAATTTCAGGAGATTTAACCAAACTTATGAATAAAAAATTTGTTACTAAAGGAGCTTATAACCTCCTTATGGGACTTAAAAATGTAGAAGAATAAAAAAGAATAGTAGGAAAATAAATGTTACTAAAAATTTCATTACTGTTTATAGGAACTATATTAGCATTTTGGGTTAGTGCGATTTGTGGTGGTGGAGCTAGCCTTATACTTATCCCGATACTCAATTTGCTATTACCTTCATCTGTAGTTCCTTTTTCATTAACGATAGGAACTTTTACCAGCTCTGCTTCTAGGATTGTGGTATTCAAAAAACATATTTGTTGGAAAATATTTTTTTGGTTTGTGCCCTTTTCTATTCCTGCTGTATTTTTGGGAGCATTTTTCATAAAGTATATCAATCCTGTCTATTTACAATTGGTGGTAGCTTTGTTTCTTATAGCAAACCTACCCCAGCTATTCAAATCAGGAAAACAGCAAAAACAAGACGAAAAACCTTACCCTAAATACATACTAGGCATTATAGGTTTTTTAGCAGGTTTTGTATCTGGTATTACAGGAGCTATAGGGCTGTTATTTAATCGTTTTTATCTGAAATACGGATTAAGTAAAGAGGAAATTGTAGCAACTAGAGCAGCAAATGAAATTTTTTTACATCTTATTAAAATCATCATCTATATTCTATTAGGGTTATATTCTAGTACGGCAATTTGGTTGGGTGTGGTAATCGCTATTTCGGCTATTATCTCTTCCTACACTGTTAAATTTGTACTTCCTTATCTAAGCGAATTTATTTTTAAGAAAATAGGTTATGGAGCTATGGTTTTATCTGGTTTTGTTTTACTTTTTACTACCTCTCAAAAAATCATTGCTCAAGATAACATTAAACTCTCTAAAAATAATTATGACAATAAAAGTGAAATTCATTTCAAATGGCGAGAAAGTGCTTTTACACTAGAGTACGCTATAGATGGAGACTTAGAAATAGAACGCCCTATATCACCTGATGAACTTCCTCCTAACTTATTTAAAGAATATCAAAAATTATCAAAATCTTACGATTATATAGATTTGGAAAAAGTTTTTAAATTTAACAAAAAACCAAGCTACGAATTTTACTGCTATAAAGGAAATGAACTAAAAAAATATAAATTAAATGAACAAGAATAACACAAACAAAAATATGACAACTATTGAAAACTATTTAGACAGCCATTACATACACAGAAGTAACTGGCTAAGAGCAGCCGTATTGGGTGCTAATGATGGTATAATCTCTATTTCCAGTTTGGCAATAGGGGTTGCAGCTGCAAGTACTACGAGAGAACCTATCGTTCTTGCCACTGTGGCAGGTCTAGTAGCGGGAGCTCTTTCTATGGCAGCGGGAGAATATGTTTCTGTAAGTTCTCAAACTGATACCGAAAAGGCTGATATCGCTAGAGAAATTAAGGAATTAGAAGAAAACCCTGAATTGGAACTTCAAATTTTAGCTCAGATTTACGAAAAAAGAGGTCTGAAAAAAGATACTGCTTTACAAGTTGCCAAAGAATTAACAGAAGCTGATGCTTTGGCAGCACATATAAGAGATGAGTTGGGTATCAATGAGATTAGCCAAGCTAACCCTACACAGGCAGCATTAGCTTCAGGAGCTGCATTTACTGTAGGAGGTGTATTACCTCTTCTAGTAACCTTATTTACTCCTGTAAAAAGTATGGAATACTTCCTTTACGGATTTACCATTATTTTCCTTGTTATATTAGGAACTATTTCTGCAAAAACAGGTGGTGCTAATGTAGTAAGAGCCGTATTAAGAATTACACTTTGGGGAACTTTAGCTATGGGATTATCGGCATTAGTAGGTTATTTATTTGGGGTTAATGTATAAATAAACTCCATTAAAACTATACTTAATAGACTGTCTTTTAGGCAGTCTATTTTTAGTTAAAGTATTTTCCTACTTAGGGATTTAAAAATTTAATATTAAAATAATTATCTTTACGAAAATTTTAGAAAATGATAAACTGGAAAACAGCTAAAGAATACGAAGACATTACTTACAAAAAATGCAACGGCGTTGCTAGAATTGCCTTTAATAGACCCGAAGTGCGTAACGCCTTTCGTCCCAAAACAACATCAGAGCTTTACGATGCTTTTTATGACGCTTACGAAGACCCATCTATTGGTGTGGTATTATTATCAGGCGAAGGTCCTAGCCCTAAAGATGGTGGCTGGGCATTCTGTAGCGGTGGCGACCAAAAAGCAAGAGGTCATCAAGGTTATGTAGGCGAAGATGGTAGACACAGACTTAATATCCTTGAAGTACAAAGGCTTATTAGATTTATGCCCAAAGTAGTAATTGCTGTAGTTCCAGGTTGGGCAGTTGGTGGAGGACACTCACTACATGTGGTTTGTGATTTAACTTTAGCCAGTAAAGAACACGCTATTTTCAAACAAACAGATGCTGATGTTACCAGTTTTGATGGTGGCTATGGTTCTGCCTACTTAGCTAAAATGGTAGGACAGAAAAAAGCAAGAGAAATTTTCTTTTTAGGTAGAAATTACTCCGCACAAGAAGCCTTTGAAATGGGAATGGTAAACAAAGTAGTACCTCACGAAGAGTTAGAAGATACCGCTTACGAATGGGCTCAAGAGATATTAGCAAAATCGCCTACATCTATCCGTATGCTAAAGTTTGCGATGAATCTTACAGACGATGGTATGGTAGGTCAACAAGTATTTGCTGGAGAAGCAACAAGGCTCGCCTATATGACCGATGAAGCCAAAGAAGGACGAAATGCCTTTTTAGAAAAAAGAAAACCTGACTTCGGTGAAAATCAATGGATTTCTTAATATAAAAAAACATTACTTTTCAATAAAAAATAAAATGAAGCATTGGATACAAGCCGCAAGACTGCGTACACTTCCGTTATCATTAAGCGGAATTATTACGGGAGCTTTTGTAGCTAAATGGAAACTTAAAGAAACAGGAGGTACTTGGGATATTTGGATTTTAATCCTTGCTCTTTTAGTAACCCTACTCTACCAAATCTTATCCAACTTTGCTAATGATTACGGCGATGGCGTAAAAGGTACAGATACTAATCGTTCCACCCAAGCAGAAGCTAGGGCGGTAGCCTCTGGAAAAATATCAGCCCAGCAGATGAAAATGGCGGTACTCATTACGGCTGTTCTTGCTTTTTTAGCAAGTGTAGTCCTGCTATATATTGCATTTTTTCCTAAGTACATTAAAGAATTTTGGTTCTTTATCGGGTTAGGTGTATTGTGTATCCTTGCGGCTATTGGCTATACGGTGGGCAAAAAACCTTACGGATATATGGGGCTAGGCGATATAATGGTATTTATATTTTTTGGATTAGTCTCTGTGGTTGGTAGCTATTTTCTGTTTACTAAGTCTTTGGATTGGGATATTTTTCTTCCTGCTACTGCTGTCGGAATGATGAGTGTAAGCGTACTCAACTTAAATAATATGAGAGATATAGAAAGTGATAAAACCTCTGGTAAACATACCCTAGCACTAAAACTAGGATTTAGAAAAGCCATGGTCTATCAAATGATACTGATGCAACTGCCTCTCATTTTAGTACTTGCTTTTTTAATGTTAAATCAACTACACGAACGAGGGAATTACTATGCTTTTATCGTGATGATTTTGCTATTTCCTATGATGGCACTTAGGCGAAGAATTATGCAAGTAAACGAACCCAAAGAATTAGACCCATTTTTAAAACAAGTAGGCATCATTACTTTGGTAATGTCTATACTTTTAGCAGTAGGACTTAACTATTTTTAAGCAGAAATGAATTTAATAAAAATAATACTACAATGAAAATAAAATTTCTAGGACAAAACTGTTTTCTATTTTCTTATAAGGGCATCAATATTCTTTCGGACCCTTTCTATAATTATCAAAAAGAAAAATCGGGGTTTGATATTACGAAAGAAAAAATAGACTATCTACTCATCACTCACGCTCACGGCGACCATATTGCTGATGTACAAGAAGTACTAGACACTTTCCCTAACGCTACTATTATCGGTCAGCCCGAAATTTGTGCTTATTTTAATCATCAACATAATATTGATATTAACTTAGGTGGTTCTGCCAAGATAGAAGATTTAAAAATCACAATGGTAACCGCTTCTCATACCAGCTCCTTCCCTGACGGAAGCTACGGTGGCGAGCCTTGTGGATATGTATTTAGATTTGATGATAAAAATATTTATCTCGCGGGAGACACAGGTGTGGTTTCGGATATGGGACTCCTAACACCTCTATACGGAACAATAGATTTGGCTATTTTGCCTATCGGTGGGCATTATACTATGTGTGCTAGAAAAGCAAGTTTTGCTGCTTCGGAACTTATTAAAACCCCTAAGGTTATTGGCTGCCACTTTGATACCTTCCCTCCGATTAGTATAGACCACACTCAAGCCCAAAACTATTTTAAAGAGAAAAATGTGGAGCTCGTTTTACCTAACTTAGGGCAAGAGTTTAATTTATAGACCACCATTCTACAACTAATCCCTCTACCTCTTTGGTTGAGGGATTCTTAATTCTTCCATTTATTTCTTAAAGCTATATTTTATCCCAATACTGAGTAGACTATTGTTAGGCGAATTAGGGAGAATTTCAAAGAGATCCGCTTCATCTCTGTCATTCCCCAAAACAATAGCCTCATAATTCATGTATAAAGCCATATATTTTGAAATAAAATAGCTGCAACCTATTCCTGCATTAAAAGAAGCATAAAGTTTATCATAATCCGTTGCCTCATTGGGCTGATAGTGGTAGTTGCTCTTCACTTCCTGATTTATGGCTAACCCTAAATTTAAGTTTCCACTAAAATTTTCTACGATTCGGTATCTCCAAACGAGATTCAAAGGAACCGAAATAACGGCTCCTTCAAAAAAACCTTTTGAACCATCACTCATTGGATTTATTACCCCTGTTTCAAAATACTTTAGCCTTCCGCTAACGGACCAGTTTTTCGCAAAAAAATATTCTGCTAAAAAGCCCCCTTGCATAAACGACATTTTACTCGGAGGAACCGACATTTTTGAATTCAGCCCCACCTCTGCCCCAAAAAACCATCGTCCCTTTGGGTTTATAATTTCTCTTGTTTGCGCCACAATCTCATTTGACAACAGCCCCAATACCATCACAAATAATGTTTGATATCTCATTGGGGTTATACCTAAGGTAGGCACAAATGTAAAATTGCCTAAACCGCAACAACGACCAAAAATATTCGTTTTCATAATCATAAATTTAAAAAAGAGGAGCATTATCACTTAGGAATGCAAGGCAAAATTAGTACTACTTGTTAATCATAGTTTTTTATGAAGTCGTTTAGGTTATTTTCTCTTAGTAATTCATCAATATATTTTCCTCTACTGCTTGTCTTTCTTTGATATGGAGCAAACAAAGAGGTTACTTGATTAAATTCTTCGTTAAGTTTCAGAAATTCTGCTTTCTGGGTTTCGTTTAAAAGATGATTTCCGTATTTCCGCTTGAATTCTATCAGTTTTTTAATGATGATTTCTTTTTCTACAATCTCTTTTTCAGAAGCATTTATAGTACATATTCCATAAACGCCATTGCAGTAGTGCTTCCATTCTATCTCAAAGATTTCATTTAGCGCACGCTCCATTTCTTCCTCTCCGTTTTTGAATAAATCGTCATACGCCAACCTATTTTCGTTGTGTTGCATTAAATTTTCAACGAAATTTTGTCTGAATGTTTCTTTTATTTCTTCTGGGGTCTTTTTGATACTCTTGTAGTCATTCAACTTTTTAATATGGCTTTTTGAAAAATATTTTTCGGATTTTGTATTGACTAATCTATCAGATAAAGGCGAAGTTATTATTTCTTGTTTTTCAATAGAATAAGAGTAATTCGGGATAATCTTCTTATTGATTAGCTCTAAAATTTCAATTTCAGAAAATCCTGTTTTATCAGACAACTCTGCTAATTCTATGAAATTCTCCTTTATGTATTCTGCATCTGTTTTCATTTTTTGTTAAAATTAGGGGGAATGATTAAATATTGACGAAAGGCTAAACCGAAATAAATCTTAAATTCAATTCAGGCTAACACGCCCACTATTCCAAAGAAAATTAAACCGCCTCGTAGAATCTTGTTTTTCATATCCAAATTCGTTTGATTTATGGAACAAATATATAAATTTCATAAATACAGACTACATAGCACTCATATTTTTCAATATATTTCAAATAGAAATGGTATTTTACCAATAACAAATGGATAACGGGCTGTTACAAATCGTATTTTAACTGTAACAAATGGATAATGAGCTGTTACAAATCATACCTTAACTGTAACAAATGGATAATGAGCTGTTACAAATCATACCTTAACTGTTACAAATGAATAACGGGCTGTTACAAATTCTATTTTAACTGTTACAAATGGATAATGAGCTATTACAAATCCTATTTTATCAATAATAAATGAATAATATCCCCTATTTGCAAAAAAGATAATAGTAAAATTTTGTTTATCAAAAGAAAAAAATTAAATTTGAGTAGTATTTAATCAAAATTTCACGCTCAAAAATTATTATTATGGAAAAAAATTTAATCGCATCGAACAATGAACAAGAAAAAAGCAAAAAAAGACAACGCGTAAGCCTTGAAGAATGGATTTCCCGAATGAAACTCGCTTTCTCAAACGCTAAGTTGCCTGAAATCAATCCGCAGCTGTCGGTTTTGGGCTATACGGAAACCAAGTTGGACGAGCTTTTGAGCCAAGTATCCGCCTTGGAAGCCCTGCATCAAAAACAAAAAAAGGAATACGCCGAGCAGCACGAAGAAACCCGTAAATTGGAAGAAAAACGCAAAGCCATCGACGAGCAATACAAAACGCATCTGGCACTGTGCCGCGTGTTGTTCAAAAAAGAGGTGAAAGCCACCGCCGCATTGGAGCTTAGCGGCACACGCAAAACGGCGTACAGTGCGTGGTATCAGCAGGTATCCAATTTTTACGCCCAACTATTGCAAACGCCCGAGTTCTTGGCAAAGGTAAAGACCATCAACCTCAAGGAAGCGGATTTGGAAGTGGTAAAAACCCTGTTAAGTGAGGCCGCTGCCCTAAAGGAAAGCCAGAAAAAGGAAACCGCCGAAGCTCAAAAAGCCACCGAAACCCGCGACCAAGCCTTTGACGAGCTCTACCCTCACTACGCCGACCTCATCGCCTATGCCAAAGCCGTCCTTAGCAAAGAGCAACATCTGGAAGCTATGGGGATTGTGGTGAAACGCTAATTTCTTTACCCATGTAATTTTTAAATAATTCCCCTATAAAAAAGGGTGGTCTTGAAAATAAGACCACCCTTTTTATAATGATTGTAGTATTCTATCTATTTAATAAACCCTTTATCTTTTAACAAAGGTTTTAGGTCAGGAGTTCTACCTGTAAACTCTTTGTAAGCCTTATTAAGGTCTTTGGTATTTCCTACGGAAAGAATATATTTTCTGAAACGGTCGCCATTAGCACGAGTCATTCCTCCATTATTTTTAATCCAATCCCAAGCATCAGAATTTAGCATATCACTCCACATATAGGCATAGTACCCAGCCGAATAACCACCACCCCAAATATGAGCAAAATAAGGCGAATGGTATCTAGGTGGAACTTGCTCTACCAATAGACCATATTTATTAAGGGCTTCTTTTTCAAAATCCAAAGCAGGCTTAAACTGCTCCTCACTAGTTACCGAATGCCACGCCATATCCAACGTTGCTGCTGCTACCAACTCCGTTGTAGAGTAACCTTGATTAAAAGCAGACGCCTTTTTAATCTTATCAATTAAAGACTGTGGCATTGGCTGTTTCGTTTGATAGTGCAGTGCATAGTTTTTAAGTATTTCTGGCTCTAAGGCAAAAAACTCATTGATTTGAGAAGGAAACTCTACGAAATCTCTAGGCACATTAGTCCCCGAAAGGCTCACATAATCTTGGTCTGCAAACAAACCGTGCAAAGTGTGTCCAAACTCGTGGAACATCGTAGTTACATCATCATAGCTAATCAGCGAAGGCTTACCTGGAGCTGGTTTTTGGTAATTAAATACATTTACAATCACTGGCTTTTGCCCTAAAGTTTTAGATTGCTCCACAAAATTACTCATCCAAGCTCCCCCATTCTTGTTGTTACGAGTGTAGAAGTCTAAATAATAAAGCGCCATAGATTTGCCATCTCTATCAAATACTTCGTAAGCCACTACATCTGGGTGGTAAACAGGTAAATCTTTTCTTTCCTTGAACGTAATTCCGTAGAATTTTTCAGCCGCATAGAAAACCCCTTTTTCCAAGACAGTGGTTACCTCAAAATAAGGTTTGATTTCGTTTTCATCTAAATCATATTTGGCCTTTCTCACTTGCTCTGCATAGAAATTCCAATCCCAAGGTGCTAATTCAAACCCGCCTTTTTGTTCATCAATGATTTTTTGGATTTCACTCGCTTCTCTTTTTGCGGTTTCTACTGCTGGTTTTGCTAATTGAGCCAAAAGGTTCAGTGCCTCTTCTGGATTTTGAGCCATTTGGTCTTGAAGTTTCCACTCTGCAAAAGATTTTTTACCCAAAACTTGAGCTTTTTTCAGCCTTAATCTTGCCAATTTTTCTATAATAGAACGAGTGTCATCAGCATTACCTTTTTCCGCTCTGTACCAAGAAGCCTTGAATAGTTTTTCTCTCGTTGCTCTGTTTTTTAAATTCTGCAATAGCGGTTGTTGGGTGGTATTTAATAATGATAAAAGATACTTCCCTTCGTGCCCTGCTTCCTTAGCTGCTTGTGCTGCGGCAGCTATCTCATCAGATGAAAGTCCATCTAGTTCTTTAACACTGTCTATAATTAGCGCTCCATTCTTTCTTGCATCTAATAGCTTATTAGAAAATTGTGTTGAAAGAGAGGCTAATTCTCCGTTAATTTTTTTAAGCTCTTCTTTTTTAGCGTCAGAAAGTCCAGCTCCTGCAATATCAAAGTTTTGTTTGTAATACTCTACTAACTTTTGGCTTTCGCTATTAAGCCCTCCCCTATTTTCGTACACTTTTTTGATACGCTCATAAAGTTTAGAGTTAAGGTAAATCTTATCCGAATGCGCCGAAAAAATTGGAGCGTACTCCTGCTGCAAGGCTTGTAGTTTATCGTTAGTATTAGACCCCGTTAAGTTATAAAAGAGAGATTGTGCTCTCTTGAGTACTTCACCGCTGTTTTCTAATGCTAATACGGTATTTTCAAAAGTTGGAGCTTCTGTATTCTCACTGATTTTCTGTACTTCTAGCGCCTGTACTTTTAGACCATAATCAAAAGCAGGTTTAAAATGCTCATCTTTAATCTTATCAAATTCTGGAGCTTGATATTGTAGTTTAGATTTTTCTAAAAAAGGATTACCTGCAGGTACAGGAATATCCGCTGATGTTTTCGTTTTTTCCATAGTTGTACAAGCGACTGCCGATAGTCCTGCCGAACCGTAAAGCAATACTGATGCAATATTTTTCATTGATTAAAATTTATAATTTATTCCGTAAAAGTAATAAAAATAGATGAGTTTCCGAGTATTACTCCGAATAAATTGTTAAACTAAAGGCTTTGTCTAACCTATTTTTAAGCATAATTTTTAGTAACTTTGTCGTATTATTTTTTTCAACTTAGAATTGATTATGCAAACTGTATATATAGATTTTTTTAATATTGGCGATGAGGAAGATTTCTACTCTCAATTAAAAGAAAAATTACCTCTTCCTGATTATTTCGGGAATAATCTAGACGCCCTCTACGATTCCATCAGTGGAGATATAGAACTCCCTCTACACCTAGAATTTGTAAATATGACCGTAGAACAACTAGAGGATTTTGAAGACCTCCTAACCACTCTTGAAGAGGCTGATGAGGAGATAGATGGATTTAGCTTTTCCTACTACCTTGAACAATACGAAGACGAAGATTAAAATCTATGAAAATGACTTGGGAATGCTTCTTTAGGGTCTTGTTTTAGAACATTCAGCTTTACCCAAGATTTAAGAAAGCCATAACCATACGAAAACATTTGCACATAGGTTGCCATAACTGCCATTGTAGCGATACTGATGTTTTTAGTCTTTATAAGTGCGTGCATCCAAACTATAAAGGTATATAAACCGTAAAGCCCAAGTAATAAGCCATTATGCCAAATAACATAATGTAAAAATCCTATGATATACCCTATCAAAAACAAACTAGGAAACCAAAAAGTAGGCTTTACATATTTAGGGTGTCTTTGGTTGAGAATGGGGCGAGCAATCCCAAACTGATAAACTTGTTTTGAGAATTTACCTAAATCGGTTCTGCGTTTATGATACACTCCAATGCTATCAAAAAAAGCCGTTTTATAGCCTGCCTCCCATAACGACATAGACAAGTCTGGGTCTTCTCCTATACGCATTTCTGAAAAACCTCCTACCTGCTCAAAAGCCGATTTTTTAACCCCCATATTAAAACTTCTCGGCTGAAATCTTGATACCGCTTTTTTGCTACCTCTAATCCCTCCTGTTGTAAAAACGGAAGTCATAGAGTAAGAAATGGCTTTCTGCATAAGGTTAAATCCTCTATGGGCTTTATCCGCTCCACCAAAGGCATCACAAGGCGTTTTGGAAATGTTATTTTTTATTTCTTCTATATAGTTACTTTCCACAATCACATCACTATCTACAAATACCAGCCAATCGCCTGTGGCACGCCTTGCACCGTAGTTTCGCGTTAAACCAGGACCAGAGTTTTCTTTCCTAAAAAACTGAATGTTCAGCATTTCCTCAAATAATGCTATTGTAGGTCGTAAATCTACAGCCGAACCATCATCTACTACAATCACTTCAAACGCTTTATCCGTCTGACGAGATAAGGAATTTAACAATTCAAAAAGTTCGTCTTTCCTATTATAGATAGCAATAATGATAGAAATACTAGGCATAGAAATAAAGGATATTTAGTTTCGATTTTTGGCTTTTTTACTTCCTTCATACATTTCGTATTGCAGGAATCTGGTTTCCAATTTACCGTTATACAATTTTATTTTTCGGCTAGGTCTTAACCCCAACTTTTTAACCGCTTCTAAATCTGAACTGATAAGCCACGCCAAAGTATTAGGATAATTTTGTTTAAAGGTATCTCCTATTTTTTTGTAAAATGCTTCATCATTGATGCTAATTCGCTCGTCATAAGGTGGATTAAATACCATTAAAAGCGGAAAATGCTCTTTTTCTGACTCAAAGAAATTTTGTTTCTTTAGTTCAATCACATCTTCCAGCTCTGCGGCTTCAATATTAGTTCTTGCTACAGCCAAAGCTTTTGGGTCTATATCGTAGCCTATGATTTTCCCTGTAAACTCTTTTATCCTATTGATTCTAAACTCTTTTATTTTAACAAAAAGTGCTTCATCGTAATTTCTCCAATTTTGGAATGCGAATTTTTTTCTAAAAAGTTGAGCTGGTAAATCCATTGCCAGCATAGCAGCTTCTATCAGTAATGTACCACTACCACACATAGGGTCTAAAAAATTACCTTTGCCGTCCCAACCTGCCAAATGTAGCATTCCAGATGCCAATACTTCGTTAATTGGTGCTACCCCTTGCTCCTTTCGGTAGCCTCTTTTAAAGAGAGGGTCGCCAGAAGAATCCAAAGAAATCGCCACCATATCTCTATCAATATGCAAGTGGAATTTAATGTCAGGATTTTTCGGAGCTACATCTGGGCGTTTATGATATTTATGCTGAAAGTAATCCACTATGGCGTCTTTCATCTTGAGAGTCATAAAATGGGAATGGGTAAACCTCTCCGAATGCACCGTCGCATCTATGGCAAAGGTTTGGCTCAAATTCATAAATTCGTCCCAAGGAAAACGAGATAATTTATCGTAAAACTTTTGCTCATTATAAGCCTTAAACTCCAAGATAGGTACTAAAACTTTAACTCCTGTACGCAAGGCATAGTTAATTTTATAGAGAAAACCCAAATCGCCTACGCAATTTACCGCTCTATTTTTAGTTTCAACCTCTCTCCCACCAAGCTTTTTTACCTCTTCCGTTAGGACTTCTTCTAATCCGTAAAAAGTTTTAATGCTTATCTTTAAATTATCCCAATTCATCTCTCTTAAAATATCTGTGCTACAAAGATACTAAAAGCGATTCTATTTGCTCAAAATTAAAAAGACTACAAACTAAAAATTGCCAAACTCACATAATTTAATATTTTTTACTATATTAGTAAACTCATAAATTAAAATAGTAAGTAATTTTTTGATAATCTTATATAAAGTAAAAATATATGAAAAATTATGTTATTGAAAATCTACCAGATTACTTTAAACAGTACAAAAAGTCTATAAAAAATCCTAAAAAGTTTTGGGACAAAATAGCCGACGAAAACTTTGTTTGGTATCAAAGATGGAGTAAAGTTGTAGAATATGATATGCATGAGGCTAAAATAAAATGGTTTAAAAATGCCAAACTCAACATTACCAAAAACTGTATCGACCGACATCTTGCCGAAAGAGGCGATAAAAATGCCATTATTTGGGAGCCGAACAATCCTGAGGAAGCTACTCAATACATCACCTACAACGATTTGTATGAGAGAGTAGGCAAAATGGCCAACGTACTGAGAGCCCAAGGCATACAGAAAGGAGATAGAGTCTGTATTTATCTACCTATGATTCCAGAATTAGCCGTTGCTATGTTAGCGTGTGCTAGGATAGGAGCCATACATTCGGTTATTTTTGCAGGGTTTTCAGCTTCTGCTATAGCCTCTAGAGTTAACGATTGTGAAGCCAAAATGATGATTTGTTCTGATGGAAGTTATAGAGGTAATAAAGTTTTAGACCTTAAATCTATTGTTGATGAAGCTACAGAACAAACACCTTCCGTTGAAAAAATTCTTGTGGTTAAAAGGACACATAACTCCATCAATATGAAAGAAGGAAGAGACCTTTGGCTAGAACCTCTGTATAACGCTGCTCCTGTAGACAATATTCCTCAAATTATGGATGCCGAAGATCCTCTTTTTATCCTTTACACTTCTGGTTCTACTGGTAAGCCTAAGGGTATGCTTCATACCTGTGCCGGTTATATGGTTTACTCGGCTTATACCTTTAAAAATGTATTTAACTACAAAGAAAACGACATCTATTGGTGTACCGCCGATATAGGTTGGATTACAGGACATTCCTATATTTTATATGGTCCTTTAGCTAATGGGGCTACAACTGTCATTTTCGAAGGTGTACCTACCTATCCACAACCTGACCGATTTTGGGAAGTTATAGAAAAACATAAAGTTACTCAATTTTATACTGCTCCCACCGCTATCCGTTCTTTGGCAAAGGAATCTTCGGACTGGGTAGAAAAACACGATTTATCTAGCTTAAGAGTAATTGGTTCCGTAGGTGAGCCTATCAACGATGAAGCTTGGCATTGGTACAACGACCATGTAGGTAAGAAGAAATGCCCTATTGTAGACACTTGGTGGCAAACTGAAACAGGTGGAATTATGATTGCTCCTATTCCTTTTATTACTCCTACTAAGCCTACTTATGCTACCTTACCTCTACCAGGCATACAACCTGTACTCATGGACGATAAAAGAAACGAAATCACTGCAAACCAAGTTGATGGTAGTTTGTGTATTAGATTTCCTTGGCCAGGTATAGCACGAAGCATTTGGGGCGACCATGAGAGGTACAAACAAACCTATTTTTCAGCTTTCCCAGGTAAATATTTTACTGGAGATGGAGCTTTAAGAGACGAGGTAGGCTATTACAGAATTACAGGGCGTGTAGATGATGTTATTATAGTATCTGGACATAACTTAGGTACTGCACCAATAGAAGATAGTATTAACATACACCCTGCCGTAGCAGAGTCAGCTATTGTTGGATACCCTCATGAAGTTAAGGGAAATGCTTTATACGGCTTTGTGATACTAAAAGATACTGGAGAAAGTAGAGATAAAGAAAATCTGAGAAGAGAAATCAATCACCTGATAGCAGATACCATAGGTCCTATAGCTAAGTTAGATAAAATTCAGTTTGTATCTGCCTTACCTAAAACGAGAAGTGGAAAGATTATGCGTAGAATTTTAAGGAAAATAGCCGAAGGTGATTTTAGTAATTTTGGGGACACATCTACCCTATTAAATCCTGAAATTATAAATGAGATTAAAGACCAGCGTATTGATTAGTCCATTTTCTAAAAACTTTCAAAAGCTGAATAAATGAAAAAACAGAACATAAAATTAGGATTAATTCTATTATGTTTGGGAATGATAGGGGTATTTTCAATTTTCACAATGGAAATACCCTTACCTCCTGAAGTAGAAATAATACTACGGAAGAATTTTAGTCCACTACAAATAAAAATGCTTGCATTAGTAAACCCCACTATAATGCTCATTG